>CAVJZJ010000013.1:0-64662 GCA_963653995.1 Flexilinea sp. | reverse complement strand
AGATGCTACCGTTCAATGTCTGGCGTCCGAGCAGGATGTCGTCCATGAGGGCCATAGCGATGGGGTTAGGATTGGTATAACCTTCCTTTGACACGCTGGAGTAACTTCCGTCTATATTATAAATAGGTATATCAGGAGTTGTGGTGAGCGAGTAACTGATAAGACCCTCGTCACCGTCAGCCAGTTTCAGACTTTCGTTTGTCTTTGCAAATGTGGTGTTCACACCCAATTTGAACCACTTCTTGAGTTGTGCAGTGAGGTTGACGCGCACTGAGTAACGGCTGAAGTCGCTACCGAGGATAGTACCGTCTTGGTCGGCATAACTTCCCGATACGTAGTAGTTCACCTTGTCTGTACCGCCTTCTGCCGAAATCTGGTGTGAGTGCTGCCATGCTGTGCGGAACACTGCATCCTGCCAGTTGGTACCAACGCCAAGTATTGAGGGATCGCTGAAGGTCTTGTCGGGCTGAGAGATCTCGCCTTGCGAAGCCAGTGTGTTGTAGAATTGTGCAAACTCGCGCAGGTTGAGCATATCGAGGCGCTTGTTCTGACGGCTTGCAGTTACAGAACCGCTATAAGAGAACTTGGCTTCGCCGGCCTTACCCTTCTTTGTGGTGATAAGTACGACACCGTTGGCACCCTGCGAACCGTAGATGGCTGTAGCCGATGCGTCCTTGAGCACTTCCATGCTCACGATGTCGCTGGGGTTGATGAGTGAGAGGGGTGACACTGCCGTATGAGAACCGTTGCCGAGAGCATCACCGAGTCCGAGTGACGAACCGCTGTTGCTCTGGGAGTTGTAGATGACACCGTCGACAACATAGAGAGGCTCTGTGTTGGCATTGATGGTGGCAATACCACGCACGTTCACCGATACGGCCGAACCCGGCTGACCTGAGGTCTGTGTGGCGGTCACACCTGAGATACGTCCCTGGAATGCTTGGTCGACATTGGTGATGGGAGCCGACTTCAGTGTCTTCTCGTCCATGGAGGCGGAAGCACCGGCGAGGTCGCTCTTCTTCATCGTACCGTATCCGACGACTACAACCTCATCGAGGGTCTGCTTGTCTTCCTTGAGCACGATGTTGAGGGTCTTCTGCCCGTTGATGTTTACAGTCTGTGGCGTGTAACCGATGTACGACACCACGAGTTGATTCTTGCCTGCCGGCACACTGATAGTGAAGTCACCGTCGATATTGGTGACGGTTCCTGTACCAGTTGCGCCCTTGACAGTCACGCTTGCGCCGATGACAGACTCTCCGGTCTCGTCCTTGACGTTACCGGAAACCTTCGTCTGCGCATAGGTCAGGCAACTCACGAGGAGCGCCATCATTAGCATCACAAATTTCTTCATTAGGCGAAATTTTTTGAAAGTTAATTATTATGGTTTAAGATTGTGTTATATTTTGGGAAGGCAAAATATCTATAGAGGGTTCTCCACCATACCGCAGATGCGGACAGGGAGCGATGTGGGGATCTCACGTGACGTAGGTCCTCGCACGCAACGCGTGCAAAAAGACAATTTGGTATACATCGTCATGATGCAGTGAAAGTATTTTGTTTTTAGTTGTTCCCGGTTTAAGGGCAGTGGGGGTGTGAGACAGGTGCAAGGCGGAAGTTTGAGAGACGCCTTGATTTATATCAACCGCAAAGGTAGTACTATTTTCAGTCAACGGATAATACTATATTGACAAAGTATGGCACTTTTATGACATTTGCGTGAATTTCGGTATTTTTCACCACCTTTACGCCCCATTAGTCATCTTCATGTCACAAAAAGTGCCATTGGTATCCACCTTTTCTATTTTCGTGAAAAACAATGTGCGCAGATGATTCTTAAAGGAAAACGGAGATACACGGCAACAACAGACCCACTATACTGTTATCGCACACAATTTGAAAGAAATAATAATACAACCACACACCTGCTATGATACTTTTTCATCATCAATACTTCGCTAAATTATAAGGCGTGTTCTACAAATTGCCTTAAGTGACGATAAAAGACCCTTGCGGTTGTGGGGCATTATCGCTACCTTTGCATTATTATAAGTACAGGTGGAGGTCTGATTTTTCCACCACAAACAAATAAGGCGAAAATGGATTTTGATAGAGTGGTGGCCAGTCTGAGCGACTTGTCCGACAGCGAGATGTATCATTATAGTGTAGACAACATACCTTTTCCTCTTAAGGAAAGACTTGAGGAAATAGTAGGGTTGTGTCGTAGCCTGCTTTTTCCCGGCTACTACGGCAGAGGAATTGTGGATGCCGGTTCGCTGAAGTTTCGCATAGGTGTCGACGTGGAGGAACTCTACTGCAAACTCACAAAGCAGATAGCAGCCGGACTGGCTTATTCCCACTACTCGCAATATGCATCAAAGGATAGTCTGTGGAATGATGCAGAGAAGCGCGCCAAAGACTTCGTTGACAGCCTGCCCGACATAAGACGCACACTTGTACAGGATGTTGTGGCGCACTACAGGAATGACCCTGCGGCACACCACCTCGGCGAGGTGATCATGTGCTATCCCGGACTGAAGGCTATCTCCAGTTTTCGGGTAGCCCACAGACTGGTAGAATTGCAAGTGCCTCTCATACCGCGCATCATCACAGAGATGGCCCATTCGGAAACAGGCATCGACATCAATCCCGAGGCACGTATCGGTGGCGGCTTTGCCATCGACCACGGCACAGGTGTTGTCATCGGCGCGACTTGTATCATCGGACGCAACGTCACACTCTATCAAGGTGTCACGCTGGGGGCAAAAAATTTCCCCAAAAACGAGGACGGCTCTCTCGTCAAAGGTATCGAGAGACATCCTATTTTGGGGGACAATGTCATTGTCTACGCCAACGCCACCATTCTCGGCCGCGTGACAATAGGTACGGGTAGTGTCATCGGCGGCAACCTATGGGTTGTACACGACGTACCCGAAAACACAAAACTTTTCTATTCGGAATACAAGTCAGTAGAAAGGTAACGCTCGCCCGTATCCGGCAATACCACTACGATGGTCTTTCCCTCAAACTCCGGCCGCCTTGCCAGGCTTGCAGCAGCAAAGACGGCCGCACCGGAAGAGATGCCGACAAGCAGTCCTTCTTCCTTAGCAAGGCTTCTCGCCGTGGCGTAGGCATCATCATTGTCTACTGGTATCACCTCGTCTACCACACTGGCATCATAGTTGCCAGGTATGAAGTTGGCCCCTATACCCTGTATCTTGTGCGGGCCTGGTTTGCCTCCCGACAATATCGGCGAACTCTCCGGTTCTACGGCGAAGACCTTTGCCTCGGGGTATGCAGCCTTGATGGTTTTTCCTGTGCCACTCACTGTTCCACCCGTTCCTACTCCTGCCAAGAAAGCGTCAATCCTTATACCATCGGCTTTGGCGGCATTGACAATCTCCACACCTGTGGTGCGTTCGTGTACGGCAGGATTGCTGGGATTTTCAAACTGCTGCAATATCACTGCACCCGGTATACTATCCCGCAGTTCTTCGGCTTTCTTCACAGCCCCTTTCATACCTTCCGCCCCAGGCGTGAGCACAATCTCCGTACCATAGGCGCTTGCCAGTTTGCAGCGTTCCTTGCTCATTGTATCAGGAATGGTGAGAATCACCCTGTAGCCTTTCACCGCTCCCACCAGAGAGAGACCAATACCAGTATTACCACTTGTGGGCTCTATGATGGTGCCACCCGCCTTCAAGGTTCCCTTACGCTCAGCATCTTCAATCATAGCGAGGGCAATGCGATCCTTCGCCGAACCACCAGGATTGAAGTATTCCACCTTTGCCAGAATATTGGCACTGATGTTGCGTGACCGGGTGTATTTGCCGAGTCTCACTATCGGCGTATTGCCGATAAGTTCTGTGATTGAGTCATGTATTGCCATACGGAAGTTGATTATGCCGCTTTTGACATTACGGCGTGTTATGAATGCAAAGATAGCATTTCCATTTTATTGCTGTCCGCTAAAACTTGATACAATTTGAGAACAGTGAAATAAAAAGCAACGCCTCTTGCGGGACGTTGCTCTCCATGGACGGCCAATTACCGCACCACGACATTACACTTACAGATTTTTTATCCTTCTTTTCCTTAGGTATGTTCTATAAATTCCACGCTTTTTTATTTTTTTATTTTAGACAGGTTGTTCTTTATAGAACCCACCTTTATTCCTTTACAAACTCTACGTTGTCGCCATACTTCTTGTCGATCTGCACGAGCAGACAGGGAACGATGGAGTACGACCGTGGACTGCCGGAGCGCAAAGCCTTGTAGTGCACTGTCGTCTTGCCGTCCTTGCTGGTCTTGATGGAGGTAATCTTTATCTCCGTATCTACATTGGTTTGCTTTTCAATGATGGCAAGCACATCCTTTTTGTTGAAATCTATGGCCGTGGGCAGTCCGCTACCGTCAGTGCTCATCACAGGAGCAGCACCGAAGTAGCGTTGCAGTTCGGCCTCGCTCCGAAGAACACGGGGCGAATAGTCGGTCACGTCGTTGCGCACAAAGTAATGTTGCGCTTCACTGTAGTTGACTGTCTTCTCTGTAGAAGCACAAGATGAGAATCCGAGAGTGATACCTGCAAACAATGCGAGGGTTGTGGTCTTGATTGTCATTTTTTAATATATATATTATTATGTGTTGATTTCTGTCGCATATTCTCAGAAAGAGTATCTGATACCCATACCGAGACTGAAGTTGAGGGGAGTATCCTTGTATATATTGGTCACCGTACTATGATTGTCGAAATGATAACTGATACCTGGTTCAAGATAGATACCCATACCGCCGACAACCGTTGCCTGTATACCGACGGCAGCATTGACAGAGTATTGCAGACGTTTTTCCTCTACCTTGTCATGCTGGGTACTTGCGAGATTTCCATCAATGGTATAGTAAGTGGTCGACTTGCCATTGACACATTTCTCTACCATTCCTCCAGCCACCGCGTAGGTATTCCAGCGTTTTTTCTTGAGGAACGTATAACTGAGATTGACCGGCACACCGACATAGTGCAGTTTCTGATCTGTGGTGTAATGGTTTTTGTCTGTTCCCGACTGCAGTTCCGAACTGAGATAACTGTACGTCAGTCCTGTGCCGACAGACAGTCTGTCCGTGAGAGGGATGTTCACGACAAGACCCACCTTGACGGGTTGGCGGTGTTTCTTCTCTGTATATACCGGTCCATTGTCATTGCCCACTATCACGCCCTCCATCACGCCATAGTCATTGGCAACATCATCGCCGACCAAAGGTGCATCTTCCCCTGTGCTCTCCTTCCATAGGCTACCGGCCACAAGTTCACCGTAACCGTTGTGACGACTAGAAGAGGTAAGAAAATTGCTGACCATAAGCGACAATGATACCTGCCCTGTTTCCCTACTTGAAGAAAAAGAAAGACTTTCTTCCCAGGCCGATGGTCGAGAGGTATTGTTTGTCGGACGTGTGACCGTTTGCATACCAGAATGTGCAGTTTTTTCCTCCTGCCTTGTATCCGACGGTTTGTCTTGAACCGACGCTGAGGGTTGGCTGCCAGTAGCACCATCCTCTTTCTCCGGAAGCACGGCCTCTGCAATGAGTCCGTTCACCGAAGACAATGTCGAGGGATGAACACGATACGACGGAGAAGATGCGGAAGCCTGAAGTTGCCGTTCGCCGGAAACAACCGTAGCCTCAGCAGCAGGACGTAAACCGCTGTCCTGCGACAACAACGCAGTATGACTGGAAGTCATCGACGGTACAGACGGCTGTCCGCCATTCCCATCATGGTACATCTGCATCCAGACACCGCCTCCGACCAGCATCATCCCGGCTACAGCCGCAGCCGCAGCCCACATCCGGCAACGGTGCAATGTGGCTATTATACGGACGCTTTGTTGCTCGGATACGCCTGAAGCAGATCCACGCAGGATGCCCTTTGTGGCCTCTTCTCTCATACGGCTATCGATACTCTCCCAAAGATGGTCTGGGGGAGACATGCTATAGTCCGCCATCTTGCGGCGCAAGTCATCAGTCCAAGTCTGCTTATCCATGGCTTCTCATTTTGTAGTCCTTTATCATTTTTGCGAGCATACATTTCGCCCTGTGCAGTTGCGAGGCGGAAGTGTCGGCCTTGATACCGAGCATGTCTGCTATCTCACGGTGGCTTTTTTGCTCGAACACATAGAGACAGAATACAGTGCGGTAACCCTTTGGCAATTGCTGCACCATCTGTTGTATCGTTTCAGGAGTGATTTCGGTGAAATCGGGCGATTCCTCATCGGCAGTATCGGGTAATTCGTAATCAGGACGCACCTGTTCGGGGCGGTTGTTATGTCTAAGAAAGGAGAGTGATTCGTTGACCACAATCCTTGTAAGCCAACCTCTGACCGATCCTTTACCACGATACTCGAAACTGCCGATTGAAGAAAACACTTTGACAAAACTGTCTTGAAGTACATCCTTTACATCATCTTCATTGGCGACATAGCGGTAACAGACGGCTGTGAGATAGCCTATATGACGCTCATACAGGCTCTTCATAGCCGAAGCATTTCCTTGCTTGACGAGAAGTATTTCTTCTGCTTCCTCGTCTCTGTTCCGTCGGAATAGTAACACTATTGTATGTGGGTTCTATTTGTTCGTCTGTCTATAAAACGACACAAAGGTAATAACTTGCCCGAAACATTACTAAAGAATGTTAAACAAAAAAGAATGAAAACTACACATAATTATATATGCCACCATAAAAATCCGAAAAAATCCTACCTTTGCATACGCATGACACTTTCCACCCCACTCCACCCTTCACGGTAGCCGCACTGGAAAAGAAAAAACATGAAAAAGAAGAATCTGACATTCGCCCTATTCGGCAACGCCTATCAAGCCCGCAAATCAACACCCGCAATTGAGGTGATCACCCAGTTGCGCAGTCACGGGGCGACCATCCTCGTCGACCATGACTACCATCAATTCCTCACTAGCGAGTGCGGACTTGTCATTGACACTGACGGCACATTCGACGATGCTTGCCCACAGGCCGACTATGCCGTATCGATCGGTGGAGACGGCACTTTTCTCAAGGCAGCCACACGTGTCGGACCTCAGCAGACCCCTATCATCGGCATCAACACCGGAAGGCTCGGTTTTCTCGCCGGTGTATTGCCGACCGACATCAAGACCGCCTTCGACGACATCTTCACCGGACAATACTCCATCGAAGACCATACCGCCATCGAGATCAAGGCCGACGGATCCGCCATCGATGACTGCCCTTTTGCGCTCAACGACATCGCCGTGCTCAAACGCGCCGTTGCCTCAATGATCAGTATCCACACGACCGTCGACGGTGAATACCTCACCACCTACCAGGCCGACGGCCTGGTCATCAGCACACCAACGGGTTCGACGGCCTACTCACTGTCCAACGGAGGCCCCGTCATCGTACCGCAGACCGGAACCCTCTGTCTCACACCCGTAGCCCCACACAGTCTCAATATCCGCCCCATCGTCATCAGCGACAACAGCGTGGTACGACTCAGCGTGTCGTCACGGTCGCACAACTATCTCGCCGCCATCGACGGACGCAGCGTGACGCTCTCCGAGGATATCACCGTGACCATCGCCAAAGCACCTTTCACCACACACATCATCAAGCGAAAAGGGCAAACCTACTTCTCCTCCCTGCGTGAAAAGATGATGTGGGGAGCCGACAAACGCGAACAATGAATCTGAAAACCGCCATACACCTTCCTTCTACCCGATATTCAGCCATCACCATCACACGATGGCTATGGCAGGCATGGCGCGGCAACCGCATCCAGGCTACGCTCAATGCGGCCATCGGACTTGTCGATGTCTGCTTGAGCCTATCGCAGGTATGGGCCGTAAAGCACGCCATCGATGTAGCCTCGGGTGCTTTGACCGGGTCTATCTATGCGGCCGTCGGACTTATGGGTCTGCTCATTGCCGCCGGTTTTGCGCTCAATATCGCCTCTATCTGGGTACGCAACATTCTTGGCATACGCGCTCAAAACCGTATGCAACAACACATGCTCGACCGTCTGTTGCGGTCGGAGTGGCACGGCAAGGAGCGGCACCACTCTGGCGACGTGCTCAACAGGCTCGAAACCGATGTGGCCAACGTAGTCGGCTTTCTCACCGAAACGCTTCCCAACACCCTATCCGTACTGGCCCTCTTTGCCGGAGCGTTTCTCTATCTCTTCTCCATGGACCGCACGCTGGCCTTCATCACCGTGGCCATTATCCCCGTGTTTGTAGCATTCAGCAAAATCTATATGGGTCGTATGCGCAAACTCACCCGGTCGGTACGCGACTCCGACAGTCGGGTGCAGAGCATACTGCAGGAGACCATACAACACCGTATGGTCATCAAGACGCTCGAGAGCGAAGACGAGATGACTGCCCGTCTCGACCACACCCAAGCCACACTCCGCAACAATGTGGTGAAACGCACCCGCTTCTCCGTATTCTCCAACCTTGCACTCAACTCGGGCTTCGCCCTCGGCTATCTCGTTGCCTTTCTGTGGGCTGCCGTCCGTATGTCGGCTCATACACTGACCTTCGGCGGCATGACGGCTTTCCTGCAACTGGTCAACAAGATACAGACCCCGGCACGCAGTCTGACCAAACTGGTACCCGCCTTCGTCAGTGTGCTCACGGCGGCCGAACGTCTTATGGAACTGGAAGAAATGCCGCTCGAACAGCAAGGTGACAACCTGCGCATGGACTCTCCTTGCGGACTGCGCCTGCACCACGTCGGCTATACCTACGAGGGGGGGACACGACGGGTGATCGACCGCCTGTCCTTCGACTTCACCCCAGGCTCCTCCACCGCTGTACTCGGTGAGACAGGCGCAGGAAAAACCACACTCATCCGCCTGCTATTGGCCCTCCTACGCCCCGAAGAGGGACGCATCGACATCTACGATGCACACGGCTCACACACCATTTCCCCCCTCACCCGCTGCAATTTCGTCTATGTACCACAGGGCAATACGCTCATGAGCGGCACTATACGCGACAATCTGCGACTGGGCAAGACCGACGCCAGCGAAGAGGAGATGCGTGATGCCCTCCACCGCAGTTGCGCTGACTTCGTGTTCGACCTCGACCACGGCCTTGATACCATCTGTTCCGAACAGGGCGGCGGCCTCAGCGAGGGTCAGGCCCAGCGTATCGCCATCGCCCGCGCCCTACTCCGCGACCGCCCCATCCTCCTGCTCGACGAGGCCACATCAGCGCTCGACGGCGAGACAGAATGTCGAGTGATACGCAATATTATGACCGACCACTCAAAGACCATCATCTTCATCACCCACCGCCCAGCCGTGCTGCAATACTGCGACCGACAACTACACCTCACACGCATAGGGTAGAGTGTTCAAAATCGGTCGATAATGCGTGGAATTTATAGAACACACCATAATAAATCATGAATCTATTTAAGAAGATCTTCGGCAACGAGAAAAAAGAAGTCTCAGAAGAGAAAAAACGCGAAGAAGAGAAAAAGCAATTCGATATCTTAAAATACGACGGCATCCGCGCCTTGAAAGCAGGACAGGCCGAGTATGCGATAAAGTGTATAGAACATGCCCTCCTACTCCATGATGATCTGGAGTGTCACGACTACTTGTGGCAGGCCTACTTGCATCAAGGCAATCTGATGGAGGCTTGTCAGCAGTTGCACATCTTGGCTGAAGCCCAACCGGACAATGACAAGATACTGTTGCAATTGGCCCATGTGTGCTACCTGTTGGAAGACTACGTGGGAATGTCTGAAGCATGCGAGAAGACGTTGCTCGTCGATGAGGCCAATCCGTTGGCCCGCTATTTCTATGCTTTGTCTTGCAATGCCCAAGGTGACACGTCCAACGCCATTGCAATGCTGACAAAGTGTATCGCACTGAAGCCGGACTATCTTGATGCCCGTCTTCTGCGTGGCGACATCTATCGCAAGGCTGGCCAACTGCAAGATGCCAAAGAAGATGTGGCTTGGCTCTTGGAGAATGCTGACAAGAGCGAAGATGTATATCTCTTGGCCGCCCGCACCGCATCTGCGGAAGATGATCATACCACTGCTGAAGAGCATTACAGTCAGGTCATCGCACTCAATCCGTTCCATATTGATGCCTTGCGCGAACGTGCATCGGAACGGAAAGCGTTGGGCGACCATCAAGGTGAGACCGAGGATTTACAACTTGTAGATGAACTCAGCGCACGCGACGCTGCATGCTGAATCTGACAAGAAGAACCATTTTAGGCGGGTTCGAAATTGCCTTTGATGGATTTTTGGATTTTATCCGAGCAGATTTTTCTTACTGAAGGAGCATAGCGGGCTATGCGACCAAAGAAGAAAGGAAAAGATGTCGGATAAAAACAAAAAGACACAAAGAGCAGCCTGTATAAAATACAAATTTAACAATGCGTGGAATTTATTGAACACGCCTTTATATACTTGATATGGACTCAAAACTCAAGGGTACGCTTTGCGGCATTGCCGCAGCGGTGTGTTACGGCACCAATCCTCTCGGTGCGATGAATCTCTATGCCGACGGTCTGACCCCCAATACGGTATTGGTCTACCGTTTCGGCCTTGCCGCGCTGATACTGGCAGTGATGATGGTCGTAGAGCGCAAGTCGTTTGCGCTGAGTCGCGGCGAACTGGGTCTGCTCGCCATTCTTGGTGTGCTGATGGGATCGTCGTCATCGTCGCTCTATTTCAGTTTCAACTATATGGATGTGGGCATCGCCTCGACGCTGCTCTTTGTGTATCCCGTCATGGTGGCGGTCATCATGGCAACGATGTTTCACGAGCGTGTCACCGTGGCCACGGCGCTGAGCATCTGTCTTGCGTTGGGTGGCATAGCGTTGCTCAACCATAGTGCCGACGGCAGTGCGCTCAGTCGGATGGGCGTGCTGCTGGTGATGGTGTCGTCGCTGACGTATGCGGTGTATATCGTCATTGTCAATCAGTCGTCGCTACGGATGTCGTCGGTGAAATTGACTTTTTATGTGCTGTTCTTCGGCGTATTGTCCATGTTGGCCTTCACCTATGCCACGGGCGGCAGTGTGCAGATGCTCACCACGCCGCGGCAGTGGGCCTACGCCCTGCAGTTGGCCATTGTGCCTACGGTATTGTCGTTGGTACTGATGGTGGTAGCCGTGCATGATATCGGTTCTACGCCGACGGCCATCATGGGAGCCTTGGAGCCGCTCACGGCCGTAGCCATCGGTGTGATGGTGTTTGGCGAGCAGTTCACCCCGCGCTTGGCGGTAGGTATCGTGCTCATCCTTACGGCCGTGGTGCTCATCGTAGTGGGCAAGGATATGTCTCCCCGCCGTGTGGTAGGGGCTATCGCCCATGCCGGCCAACGGTTGTTGCATAAGACGTGGCGGTGGAAACAATAGAAAATGTTTTTCGGGCCATCTCATTTTTGTGGCCATCTTATCTTAGGGTATAGGCGTTTGACGTCATCCCATTTGTAGTAGGGGCAAGGCAGAGTGAAGGTCTTGCCCCGTAGTTTTTCAAGGGCGGGGAGAGTGATTTCCCGCTCGTTGTGCATGAATTTCACGATGATTTCCTTTTTCTTGTTCCGGTAGAACACCATCTGTAGGTTGGCCGCCATAGGGATGATGACATCCATGCGCCACTCGTCGGCGAAGAGACCCATCCGCGAGTACAGGCGGTAGAGGCTAGTATCGTGTCCGAACCGCAGGTGGGCGGCGGGATGGCCGCAGGCGATGGCTGAGTCGGCACTTTCGACGATGTTGCGCCAAAGCGATGCGGCCGACCGTTGCGGTATGCCGTGGTTGTCGGGATGGATACCGTTGCAGCGCTGCATGCGGCGGTTGTTCATGTCGTAGATTTGCCGCATCTCCTCCTCGGTGAAAAGGTCGTAGAGGGAGATGCCCGTTCCTGTGTTTTGGGTGTCGCTGGCGATGGTGTGCAGTTCTTGTGCCACGTCGCGCCAGGAGGCCACGCGCTCGGGGTGGATGAAGAGCGAGCGCATGAGCCGTTCGGGGCGCATCGTCCACTCATTGCCGACGCTGGCTTCGAGGACGTGCTCTTCGGGCGAGGTGTAGGCGATATAGTCCATGTAGCGTTGTCCGGTCTCGGCGGTGATGACGAGCGAGGGCCGCAGTTGTCCCAACCGTATTGTGAAGGCTGCCATGCTCATGGCGCAGCGTCCCACGGTGCTCGACCGTGCCTCTACCTGTGCGCTGTCGGCGAACACTTCGGGGTAGGCCGTCGCCATACGCTCGGCAAGCCGTCGGTGCTGGGCGGCACCGATAGCGGTGAGTCCGCCGCCGCGTCCGCGGGCATCATCGTGTATGAGGGTCAGTCGGCGGCGCACGTCGCGTCCGAGCGGAGTGAGGTTGAGCGTGTCGGCAAATACGCTGTCGATGGCGTCGTAGCGGCGGTCGTCGGGCAACCAGCGTGACCCGTGTCTTGCAAACATGCTGATGTAGAAAGGTCGGTATCCTTGTGGAGCAGGTGTGTGAACGACATTTTCGGGTTCGGGATAGGCGGCATACACGCCGCCGTAGTGTTCCCATTGAGCCAAGACGGTGGTCGTGGAGAGCAGTGTGGCGAGAAGAAAGAGAGTACGTTGCAGGTGTATCATAAGTTTTTTTGTGTGATGTAGACGGATGAAGCAAAAAAAAGAACGATCCATTGTGTTGTAATGGACCGTTCCCATGATGTGATTTACAGATAGACAGAAACGGTGTCGGATCAGTATCCGGCGTTCTGTGTCCAGTTGGTATTTTCTTTCAGGACGCTCTGCGGTACGGGCAGTATGCGGCAGGTCTTGTCGAAGCGTGCGTCGGGATTGCTGTGCACGTGGAAACCATACTCACTCTCGAACGTGCCGAAGCGTATCATGTCGTTGCGTCGCCAGTTCTCGTCGAAGAATTCGCGTCCGCGCTCGTCGAGCAGTTCCTGAAGTGTGGGCGTATGACCGAGCAGGGGAGCATGGACATAGGCGCGTATCTGGTCGAAGAGCGACTGCGGGGTATCGCCGTAGGTGGCCTTTGCGCCGCGCACGATGGCCTCGGCCTTGGTCAGCAGGATGTCGGCGTAGCGGAAGATGGGCACGTCGTTGCTCTGCGAACGGTTGTAGGCACTGTACTCATTGGGATTGGGATAGAACTTGATGGAGCGCCATCCCTGTCGCCATCCGTCGGGAGTGGCGCCGCAGTTGAGTTGTGCCAGTCCGCCGTCCTTGAGCGTGATGGTCTTGGTGAGTTCCAGTTGGCTACCCTTGTAGATGTAGGGGTTGCCGGTATCCTCGCCGGTGATGGCGTCGTGTATGTTGACCTTGCCGCCGAGTACGGCAGCGTTGCGGTCGTCGCCTTCGAGCGAGAAGAGATTGGCAAACGACGGGTTCATGGCGCAGATGCCGGCGCACGACTTGCCCATCTTGCCGTTGTAGTAGCCTACGGTGTCGCCGTTGTCGATCTTGCGGAAGGTGCGGTAGCGTCCGTAGTACATGCCGGGGGCGTTCACCTTGTCGTAGGGCATGGCGTAGATGAAGTCTTTGATCTGCGAACCGTTGTCGTACATGAACTTCTTGCGGTAGGCATCGCTCAGATCGAAGAGTCCGCTCTTGATGATATCGTCGCAGTAGGCGACACAGTCGTTGAGTTTCTCGTTGTTGGTGGTGGCGGCATCGTAGGCTGTGACATCACCGCAGGTGTAGACGGCCCAGTTGATGTAGAGTTTCACGAGCAGAGCCTCGGCCATCCACTTGTTGGGCTTGCCGTAGGTGGAAGCGTCGCTGGCGGTGGAGAGGTAGGGTAGCGACTCCTTGAGTTCTTTCTCGATGAAGAGGGCCACGTCTTTTCTTGGGCTACGCACGACGGCTTCGCTTTCTTCGGGCAGATGGTCGAGGATAGGCACATCGCCGTAACTGTCCATGAGGATGAAGTGGTAGAAGGCGCGCATCACGCGGGCCGGAGCGATGGCGGAGGCGTTGTCGCCGAGGTCGACGATGACCTTGTTGCACTTGGTGATGCCGCTGGCCAGATCGGTCCAGTAACTGGCGGGTGTGTCTTCGGCGAGGAAGGCGTGGAGGGTGGGGTGTACGTTTTCGCCGTTGTCCCAGTAGTCGCCGTCGAAGGATACGCCTGTGGCCTCGTCGGAGGAGAAGGTCTGTATGCGGTTGTAGTTGTTGCCCAGTGCGCTGCGGAAGGCGTAGTACACGTCAGACATCTTGGCTTCGATGGCCACTTTGGAGTCGGGGTATTCCGTCATTTTCGACTTGACATCGACATCGAGGTCGGTACAACTGGTTGCAGCGGCGGCGATGGTGGCCATGACGGCGGCCTTTATGATATTCTTCATAGTGTCGTTCTTTTGTTGTTTCTATCTTGATGGGGAAAGAGACTTACAGGTTGACCTTCACGCCCACCATGAATGTGCGTGTGCGGGGATAGTAGTTGTTGCGCCACACGATGCCGGGGGTGAGTCCGCCGAGGTTGACTTCGGGGTCAACGCCTTTGAATCCGGTCAGCGTGAAGACATTGTTGCAGGTGGCGTAGACGGAGAGCGAGTTCACCCAGTCGCCTATCTTGCCGAAGTCGTACGACAGCGAGAGGGTGGAGAGTCGCAGATAGGAACCGTTCTCCAGATAGCGGTCGGAAGGCTTCTGCGAGTTGACATCGCCGTAGCGCTGGTCGGTGAGGGCTTCGGCGAGCACGTTCTTGCCTTGCGAGATGAGCGACACGGTATTGTACTGTGCGCGGAGACCGTTGAAGATCTTGTTGCCCACTACGCCCTGGAAGAACATGCCGAGCGACCACTTGCGCCAGGAGAGCGTGTTGCTCCATCCGAAGGTGAACTTAGGCTGTGCGCATCCCGTCTTGGTACGGTCCTTGTCTTGGGGCTTGATGGTGGTCTCGCCGGTGCGTTCGCCCGTCTTCTCGTCGTGTACGTAGTATTGCGACACACCGTCCTCGTTGTAGCCCGCCCACTCGTAGGTATAGAACTGTCCGATGGGGCAGCCCTCCATGAGGCGTTGTACGTAGACCCCGGTGTTGGCCGTGATCTCCGGTTCGGCCTCATCGATATAGTTGACGGAGTAGGTGGCGTTGGAGAGTTTCTCGACTGTGTTCTTATTGTGCGAGATATTGAGCGTTGTCGTCCATCGCCAGTCCTTGGTCTGTACGGGTACGGCGTTGATGGTCAGTTCGATACCCTTGTTGCTGATGTCGCCCACGTTGGCCGTCATCATGCCGTAGGGGTAGCGGTTGGTCGATACGGGATAGTCGTAGATGAGGTCGGAGGTGCGCTTGTCGTAGTATTCGATGGTACCGGTCAGACGGTTGTGGAAGAAGCCGAAGTCGAGTCCCACGTTGAACATGCCCGTGCGCTCCCATTTGAGGTCGGGGTTGGCGTTGCTCAGAGCGGCGATGGTGTGCATCTGTGAGGTCACTCCGCTGGCATCGGTGTAGGAGAACCATCCTGAGGCACCGTAGGTACGGATGGCGGTGTAGGCGTCAAATCCGAGTGAGTTGCCGCTCACACCGTAGCCCACGCGCAGTTTGAGGTCGTCGAAGATGCCGAGTCGCTTGACAAACTCCTCTTCGCTGATGCGCCATGCGGCCGACACAGAGGGGAATGTACCCCAGCGGTTGTTCTTGCCGAAGGCCGACGAACCGTCGCGGCGCAGGGTAGTCTGCAGGTTGTAGCGGCTATTGTAGGAGTAGTTGATGCGGCCGAAGAACGAGATCATGCGCAGGGTCGACTCTGTGCCGCTCTCCACGCCGTCGATGCCGTCGATGGAGTTGGCGTTGGTGAGGTTGTACCACTTCTGTGCGTCGGTGTAGAAGTTCTTGACGGTGAGTCCGAACCCGTCGTTACTGTTGGTCTCTTCCCAAGAGTAGCCGAGCATGGCCCCGACGTGATGGGCGCCGAAGGTCTTGTCGTAGTTGCCGTAGAGTTCGAAGACGCTCTTGTTGTTGAGATAGGTGTTGCGGCGGGCCTGTCCGTTGGTGTTGACAATCTGCGACTTGGTAGAGTGGTACTGGCTGTACGTGTTCTGGTCGGTCATGTACGAGTAGTTGGCGCTGAGCATCAGTTCGGGAAGAATCTTGAGGTCGGCCTTACCCGTGATCTGCAGACGCTTGTAGACGGTCTTCTCTGTATCCTCGTTGAGCATCGACACGGGGTTGTAGTAGTTGGTGACCGAGGTCGATCCGTACCACGACCCGTCCTCATTGCGCACGGGCTGCAGCGGCGAGTAGTACACCATGGCGTCGGTGACGCTCATGCCCTTGGCTCCCGTGGTGACCCCTTCGGAGGTAGTCTGGTTGGCGTTGACACCGAGCGAGAGGGTGAGGTGGTCTTTCAGTACGGTAGACTGTCCGACGGCGCGTGCGCCGAAGGTCTTGTTGCTGGTATTGCGGATGACACCCTGGCGGTCGATGTAGTTGAGGCTGACGTTGTAGTTGGACTTGCCCGATCCGCCGCTCACGGCGATATTGTGGCTGTGGGAGATGCCGGTACGTTCCACTTGGCTTTGCCAGTCGGTGTCGGCACCCTCGTCGCTGGGCAGGGTGAAATTGTTCTTGGCGGCGTAGTCGCGCAGTTGCGATGCGGTGGCCAGTTGGAGGTCGCGGGCTACATTGTCGATGGCGATGTAGCCGTTGTAACTCACATGGGCGGCACCCTCGCGGCCCTTCTTGGTGGTGACGATGATCACACCGTTGGCCGCCTTCGAACCGTAGATGGCCGTGGCGGTGGCGTCGCGCAGCACGTCGATCGACTCGATGTCGTCGGGGGCTACGAGTGAGAGGTCGACGCCGGGTATGCCGTCGACGATATAGTAAGGTTGCATGGCATCGCCCTCGCGCAGGGTGGAGGCACCGCGGAGGATGACCGACATGTTGGGCGAGTTGGGGTCGCTGCTGGTGGTGATGGAGAGTCCGGGCACCTTGCCTTGCAGCATCTCGGCGGGAGTGGTGTAGACACCGCGCCCCAGTTCGTCGGCCTGCAGCGTGGTGATACTGCTGGTGATATCCTTTCGGCGCATCTTGCCGTAGCCCACGACGACCACCTCATTGAGTTGGTGATTGTCTTCGTGCAGAGTGAGGGTGACACCGTCGGTGAGAGCGGTGCGCATCTGTCGGTAGCCGATGTACGACACCTCGATGGTGGCGCCCTGTGTCACGCCGCTGATGGCGAAGCGTCCGTCGATGTCGGTGACGGTCTTGGCCGATCCGCCCACCACGCTCACTGTGGCACCGATGACGGGTTCGCCGTTCTCGTCGACCACTGTGCCGCGCATGGCGTCGGGCTTGGGGTCGGCATTGTCGTTTGCTTGCATGACTGTCTGTACATGCTCGTGCGTAGGTACGGTGGCGAGCATGTAGGAACATCCGCCCGTGGCGAGAAGTGCCGTGACAATGTTGGTCCTGAAATCAATCATAAAAAAGTGTTTGTTGATATTTCGTGTATGAATATGCTCAGATTGCGGCTGCAAAGTTAGGCGGGCGATGTTACAATCTGTTTGCGGTGGTATGACGTGCGCGCGACATTGGTCGTGCAGCCCCATCGGGTATGCAGTAAATGTTGCTATGGCGTGACAATTTGTCGGATTAACATTTTTTCGTCCCTTTCTTCGGTGGCTATTCAGATATATTGTGGTACTTTTGCACCGCCTAAAACATTAGGATACATTTTCAGCGATAGCACGAATACACTTTTTATAAAAATCAACAAACAAAACGATGAAATTCAATTTCAAACATGCGCTCAACCGCTCCCGTCGGGCACTTGCCGTGGCACTTGCGGTTGTGGGCATCGGTTGTGCGCAGACCGCAGAAGCGCAGACCACCGTGTCGACCACTTTCAAGGTGTGTGCCCTCAATGTGGACGGACTGCCGCAGAAAATCCTTACTTATGACCTCAATGCCGATGGACCGGGATCTGACGGTACGAAGAAGATCGGACAGTATATCGCCAAGAGCGGCATCGACGTGCTCGGCTTGAGCGAGGACTTCAACTACAACGGCAGTCTGCTCGAAGGCGCCGGCGACAACTACCAGTCGGGTACATGGCGCGGCAGCATCTCCATTTCCAGCACAGGAAACCTTGATATTGACAACTTGCGCTTCCCCACCGACGGTCTACAGTTTCTCGTGAAGAAGGGCCTCACCTTCGGCGACGAGAGTTGGACGGCATGGACGCAGAACCACGGACACTTCACCGATGGTGCCGACGAACTCATCACCAAGGGATACAGATATTATAAGGTGAACCTCGGACAAGGCATCGTAGTGGAGTTCTACATCATGCACATGGATGCTGAGACCGGAGCGGAGGACAACGCCGCCCGCGCCTCGCAGTGGGAGCAACTCCGCGACGCCATCCTCGCCAACAACAGCGGTCTGCCCAAGATCGTGATGGGCGACACCAATAGCCGCTATACCCGCGACGACATCCTCACGCTCTTCACCAATCCTATCATCGCCGACGGCAACTACACCGTCAACGACGCATGGGTGGAGAAGTGCAAGAACGGCACTTATCCCACGCTTGGCGCCGATGCGCTCGTCGTGCCCGATGCCGACAAGACCAAGTCGAGTGCCTATGTGGAGAATGAAATTGTAGACAAGGTGCTCTACCTCAACCCGACACACGGCGGTATGCAACTCACGCCCAACTCCATCACCTTCGATGCCGACAACTATCTCAAGGACGACGGCACGCTGCTCGGCGACCATGTGCCCGTCATCGTGGAGTTCAAGGCCGAAGGCACAACCTATGCCCCTGCCGCTTCGACCGACTTCTGGCGCGGCGAGACTTGGACAGGCAATGGCCAGCAGGTATATCTTTATAATGTAGGACAGAAGTATTTTATCTCCAATGATTTCGGCCCTACGGTCAACAATATCAGTCAGGCCCCCATTTGGGGCATTTGGGGCACTTCCAGTTCGTATACCATCAGCAATGGCGATGGCTATCGCGTGCGTATGGAGACGACCAGCAAGGATGACCAGGGCGTCGTGTCGGGTTCAGGCGCATCGACCTTCACAACTTGTGAGGATGGTGTGACCGAAGGCAGTTACCGCTTCGGCAAGAAGAAAAATTGGACTGTATTCCAAAATCGTACCCGCTTCTTCGGTATTGCCATAGAAAATGGCAAGGCTATCTATACTGCCGCTGAAACCAAGGAGTCCGTCAACAACGACTGGCTCCTCATCTCTGAAGCCCAGAAACAGGCTTATCTGAAATATGTGGAACTCTACAACGAGGCCAACAGTCTGCTGGGCGAGCGCGACGACCTTAACGATGACCTCGTCAGCGTGCTCGAAAGCACCAAGTCGACTAACTACAGCACCGTAGCCAGCGACACAGAGACGTTGGAGAATATCATCGCCAAGTATCAGACGCTCAACGTGAACATCACCGATGCCAAGTATGCCACCACCTGTCTGCCGTGGAACGGCGAAGTGCCTGCGGGTGTCACCGTGTATATCGCCACCAAGTACAACGAGAGTACCACCAGCACCAGCACCGTACATCTCGAAAAGTATGACGCCACTGTACTGCCCAAGGGCGTAGGCTTCCTGCTCTACTCCGACAATGCCGGCACCTACACCTTCAAGCGTACCAAGAGCGCAGCCGAGACCCCTGCCGGAAACATCCTCAGCGGCACTTACAAGAAAATCGAAAACAGTCATCTCGACTTCACCACCCACAACTACATGCTGCTCGGCAACAAGACGCAGGGCGTAGGCTTCTACCGCCTGGCCAGTGACTCCTATATCCCCGCCTTCCGTGCCTACATCCTACGTAGCAAGGCTATCTCGGCCGATGTGGAATACTCTTCCTTCGACTTCACCGACCCGACCGGCATCGACGGCATCCATACTGATGCCTCAGCCACCGTCACCGCCATCTACGGACTGTCCGGCGAGCGTCGCAGCACACTGGGACATGGTGTCAACGTGGTGAAAATGAGCGACGGCAGCGTGAAGAAAATCATCGTGAAGTAATAACATCAATGTAGTTTCCCTCAAAAATACAGCAATCATGTATAGCAAGAAAACATACGTCTGCCCTCAGATTGATGTCATTGTGACCGAGAGCGCACCGCTCATGAGCGGCAGCATCAATTCCTACGACAAGGATCCCGACGAGACCATCAAGGGCGAGGAGTCACTCTCCAATGACCATAATTCCGCTTGGGAAGATGACGAGGACTAAAGCGTCGGTAAGATAGGCCCCTTTTGGGGCGCAGATATAGGATAGGGGTTTCTTGCAAAGGCAAGAAACCCCTATTATTAGTATGCTCGGCATGAGGAATGACGTGCTCTTGCCAAAGCAGACGAAAAATAGAAATGGTTTGGTTGTTACAAAAAATAACCGTAGATTTGCAACGGAAAAGCAAATGGCAAGACTATGGCTGAAATCGCAAACAAATATCCGGTAGGAATACAGACCTTCGAGACTATCAGAGAGGGCAATTACCTCTATGTAGACAAAACGAAGTACATCGTTGATTTCCGAACAAAAGGCATGAAATATATCTTCCTGAGCCGCCCGAGGCGGTTCGGCAAGTCGCTCTTTGCCTCTACCCTGCAGGCCTACTTCGAGGGCAGAAAGGAACTCTTCGAAGGTCTCGCCATCGCCGACTATGAGAAGGAATGGGTGAAACATCCCGTGCTCCACTTCGACATGAGCGGGGCCAAGCACATGGACGCAAAGGCGTTGGAAGGTTATCTCGACTTTATTCTCCGCCCATATGAGAAAATATATGGCAAGGAAGAATGGGAGGATACCCCTAACAAGCGACTGATGGGACTCGTGGAGCGTGCCCACGAGCAAACGGGACAAAAGGTCGTGGTCATCATCGACGAGTATGACGCCCCACTGCTCGACGTGGTGCATGAGAAGGAGAACCTACAGGCACTTCGTTTCATCATGCAGAACTTCTACAGTCCGCTGAAGAAACTTGACCCCCACCTAGAGTTCACTTTCATCACCGGCATCACCAAGTTCTCGCAACTCAGCATCTTCAGCGAGCTGAACAACCTCGACAACATCAGCATGTTCGACCAGTATTCCGCCATCTGCGGCATCAGCAAGACGGAACTGACCACCGTGATGAAGCCCGATGTGGAGTACCTGGGCAAGGCGCTCGGAATGTCCTACGAAGAGTGCCTGGAGGAACTGCGCAAGTATTACGACGGCTACCACTTCAGCGAGCATTCCGAAGACGTATTTAATCCCTTCAGCCTCATTAGAGCCATGAACGGGCAGAAAATAGATTCTTACTGGTTCGGCTCGGGCACGCCTACCTATCTCATCAAGAGTCTGCAGAAATATCACGTCAACGTGCTCGACATCGAGAACAACAGTTGCGACGTGGACGATTTCGACGTCTCGCCCGAGCAGATGACCTCCGCCTTGCCTCTGCTCTACCAGAGCGGCTACCTCACCATCAAGAAATACAACCCTATATTGAAGCGCTACTCCTTGGGCTACCCCAACAGGGAAGTGAAGATTGGCATGCTGAAGAGCTTGGCACCCAACTATCTCTCGCCAATCTCCATAGACAATAGCAGTTTGGTGGGCAATTTTCTGGAAAAACTCTATGAAGATGACATCGAGGGAGCCTTGGTTCGTCTGAAGTTTTACCTTGCAAGTATCTCCAATCGCCTGTCGAACAAGAACGAACGTGACTTCCAGACTGTCTTCTATCTCATCTTCAACCTGATGGGTGCATATATGAGAGTGGAGGAAGACAGTGCCATCGGCCGTGCCGATGCCGTGGTCCACATGCCCGATGCCGTCTATGTCTTCGAACTGAAGTACGATGGCTCCGCCGAGGAAGCCCTAAAGCAGATAGACGACAAGGGCTACTTGATACCTTACTCTGCCGACGGCAAGCGTCTATATAAAATAGGTGTAAACTACGACAGCCAGCAGCGCACCATCGGGGAGTGGATCGTCAAGGAAGGATAAAGGTGGGTTCTATAAGTAGCCCATATTTTTTGTTGTTTGTTACGGTGGTAATTTATAGAACCCACCTAAATAGAACACGCCTATTACCAATAGCATCCGCCTTCTACTTTGTCGGCGTTTTGGGGACGAAGATTTTGATCTGGGTAGACCCAGTGCTCGTTGAACAGCGACGCATATCCTTTCCACGGCGTGTTTGGCGTGTAGCCGAACCCCGGCTGGTCCCATCTCTTCCCACGGATGCCGAAGAGCAACTGCAGGGCACCACCGAGGTGCACCGCCTGATGGCCTGTGCGCTTTGCATGGGCTGCAAGGGGAAAGCCGTAGGCTCCGCAACCGATGAGGGCGACATCGTAGTCGGCGGCATCCATCTCTGCTTTCATCGCGTCGAGTGCCTCAAACCAGTCATGGAAGGTGCTATTGCCTCCGAGGCTCTGCACAGCCTGCACCGTGCGTAGGTCGAACTTCGGCAGCACGCGTTTGTCGCTGAAAAGCCTCTCGCGGTTCTCGTGGTACTGCCGCTCTATGAGCGGAGCGAAGGGGTGTACCACGACAACCCGCTTGCCTTCCAGTACCCTTGTCCACGGGTCTTTTGCCCAGTAGGGTTCCAATGTCCGCAGCATCACCTTTTCAAAGTTCAGGGCGAACAGACTCTTCATTGTCTGTTCGGTTGCCAGCCACGAGCCGAGGATATCCACCTCATGGCTGTCCCTCACCATCATCTCGCCAAACTTCATCATGTTCGGTTCCGTGGAGGGGAAGAAACCGCTCCATCGAGTCATCTGTTCCATGATGTTTTTGTTCCACCACCAATCGAACTGCTTGCCACAGATATATTCCCATACGGAGTGTTTCTCTGCCGTCACATTCAAATAGTTGATGACGGCAGACATCTCCGTGCTACCATACCTCGCCACCATGCACGGCCGCCCGGAGGCAAGGAGATGGTATATCATCTCCGATGCCGTATCGGGGTCTGTCACACCCCGGTCGTACGGTGTTGCCTTGCCAGCGAACACCTTGGCATAGAGTCTGCGCAGCACTTTGAGTGCCAGTATTTCTGCTCTGTTCATATCTCTGCTGTATTTCTTAGTCCTATATGGATTCTTCTTTGCTATCGCCGGTTCTGGAGGGGACTCTCCACTTCACGTGTCCGTCATTCTCCACCATCACCCAGTCTTTGTTGTCGGGATATCCGTGCCAGAATTTCTCGGGGCACACCTTGATGCCGCGGTTCAGCAGGGCAGGCTTGTAGGAGAAACTGCTCTTGCTCGTTATCAGCAAGTCGGCATAGATCATGTGGAGAAACGAGGGCATAGCCTTCATATCCATGCACCAGTGCAGGTTCTCAAAATGGGCGAACTCGGGATAATCCTCGGGCTTGCCCTGCGAGAAAAACCAGATATGCACGGGCTTGTCGGTCATCGCCTTCACGTGCTCCACCACCTGCGTCAGTACCTTTTCAAAATAGTCGTTGCTGAGGTATCGCATGGCAAGGTTCTCGTCGGCCGGGTCTTCCATGATGTCGCCGCGGCGCACATGGATGGCTATGTTGTAGTGGGCCGTGTCGTAGACGAGTCGGTCGTCTCCCCGTGAGGGCGCGGCGAAGAACTTGCGCTGCAGGTCGGGAATAAGCGTGTCCAAATTGCGGTAGAACTGATCCTGCTCGCAGAGAAAGACCACCTCCCGATCGGAGTAGGATGCGACGATGCGGCGGATCACGTCCACCTCTTCCGGACAGTAGAGTCTGAATCGCGGCAGTCTGACTACCTTTCTCCCCTGTCTCTTGAGTTGCTGGAAGGACGTCTCACCGTTGCCGAAACCGAGAAAGGCATCCCACTTGCTGGCGGTATGTGGGTGTGCGGGCGTGGCAAAGGGAATATGGGCGAACTTCAGACCCAAAAGTTTTGCCAAATGGTAGCCGGCCATCCAGTTGGCCATCTGGTGTCCGATACCAGCAACCGGATTGGGGCGAGCAGCAAGGTAGTTGCTGCAACCGGCCGTCTCCAGCGGTATCGTAGGACATTTCATCATATGGCGGTAGGAAGCGTAGTGACGGCAGTAGTCGGGAAACGGCAACTGCGCGATTCTGGCAAACCACAGCATGCGCACTCTTCTTTTGGCTTTGTATATGAATTCTTCTATGGTCATGACTTGTAATGTCTTGGTCTTACCTGTCGCAGTCTTGGCGGCGGATGTCAGGTCTAAGGCAAAGGTATGCATAAAATCCAAGAAATCCATGTTTTTGGCCGGAAGAAAACGTGCGCGTACCTTTTGGCCATACTATGGTATGACGGCAGATTGTTGGCGAATATGTCTGGCAGACTATTCTGTACTGCCTGAAAAAGTATGAAAGAGGATATAATCTTGCAAAAATAATATTAGTCGTTTTTCTGAAAAATCAATAATTTTGCAACCGAAAAGGAAGAAAAAGAAAAGACTTCCGCTTCATTTCATTCTAATAGGTCAATAAAACGGTTCCGCCGATGGCTTGTCGCGACAGACAGGCGGGCGGGTGGTAAGAAGATTGTTCAAAAAAATGGGTAATTTGTTCAAGTCTTGAGGAGGACGTGTATGCCAATCAGCCACACATCCTCCTCTTTTTTTGTGTTCTACCGCATGAATTCGTACAAAGGGCCTTGTACTTTTCGTACAAAGCCTTTGTACGGTCGCTACAAGGCCTTTGTACGGTCGCTACAAGGCCTTTGTACGGACTGTACAAGGTCTTTGTAGTATTTCATACCAAAAAGGGGCGGCGGTCTGCAACTTTTGCCTTACCTTTGCCATCAAACGTATGAAATGATACATCTCAAGGACATCAACAAGACCTACCAGGGCGCACAACCGCTGCACGTACTCAAGGGCATAGACCTCGACATCGGCGAGGGCGAGTTTGTCTCCATCATGGGCGCGTCGGGTTCGGGCAAGTCTACCCTGCTCAATATTCTCGGTATACTCGACAACTATGATTCGGGCGAGTACCGGCTGGGCGGAGAACTCATCAAGGATCTCTCCGAAAGCCGCGCCGCCGAGTTTCGCAACCGCATGATTGGTTTCATCTTCCAGTCGTTCAACCTCATCTCTTTCAAGACCGCCGTCGAAAACGTCGAACTGCCCCTCTTCTACCAAGGGGTGGGCCGCCGCCAGCGCCATCGCATGGCCATGGACTATCTCGACCGCCTCGGTCTGGCCCAGTGGGCCGGACACTATCCCAACGAGATGTCGGGCGGACAGAAACAGCGTGTGGCCATCGCCCGCGCCCTCATCACCAAGCCCCGCATCATTCTGGCCGATGAACCGACCGGTGCCCTCGACTCCCGCACCAGTGTCGAGGTGATGGCCCTGCTCAAGCAACTCAATGCCGAGGAACACGTCACCACCGTTGTCGTCACCCACGAGAGTGGCGTGGCCAACGAGACCAACAAGATCGTGCATATCAAGGACGGACTCATCGGTAGCATAGAAGAGAACCTCGACCACAACGCATCGCCCTTTGGCAGTGGCGGTCTCATGAAGTAAAAAATCTACATCATGCGTGACATCATCACCGAAATATGGGCCACCATGCGACACAACAAGTTGCGTACCGCGCTCACGGGCTTTTCCGTGGCGTGGGGCATCTTCATCCTTATCGTGTTGCTCGGGGCCGGCAACGGACTCATCAACGGCATGATGAGCAACATGGGTGACTTCCTCGCCCGATCAATGGTTGTCTCCGAAGGTTATACTACCAAAGCCTACGACGGCCTCGGCGAGAACCGTGCCATCACGCTCAACGACAAAGACCGCACCATCACCGAAACTGGATTTCCAGAAAACATCGAGGAGGTGGGAGCCGAGATAGAGCAGAGCGGACAGAACGTTGTCTACGGAGTCAACTATATGGCGGGTGTCAGCGTGTCTGGCGTCTATCCCAACGATATCAATATCAACAAGCACAAGATGGTGCGCGGACGCTTCATCGATGGTCTCGACATCGACGATCTCCGCAAGTCGGCCATCGTCAGTACCTCGCAGGCCAAGCAGTTGCTGCCCGAGCAACCCATGAGGCTCTATGGCCGGCAGATCAAGATAGGCGACCTCTCCTTCCGTGTGGTAGGTATCTATCAGAGTGAGGAAAACGGTGCAGACAATATCTACATCCCCTTCACCACCTTCCGTACCATATACAACAGCGGCGACAAGACCGGCGACATCGTATTCTCCTTTCGCAACCTCGAGACGATGGACGAGAATGAGGCTTTCGAGAAAGTCTACCGTGCCCGCATCAACCGCCAGCACCGCGCCGCTCCCGACGACGAGAATGCCGTATGGATATGGAACCGCTTCACCTCTGTGATGGCGATGGATACGGGTGTCGATATCATCCGCACCGCCCTGTGGGTGATCGGCATCCTCACGCTGATATCAGGCATCGTGGGCGTGTCAAACATCATGCTCATCACCGTCAAGGAGCGTACCCGCGAGTTTGGCATACGCAAGGCCATCGGAGCAAAACCGTGGTCGATACTGCGGCTCATCATCGTAGAGAGCGTGCTCATCACCACCTTCTTCGGCTATATCGGCATGGTGCTTGGCATCGCCGCCAATCTCTATATGGATGCGACCATCGGCCAGACGAAGATGGATACGGGACTTTTCTCCGTCAAGATATTTGCCAATCCTACCGTCGGTATCGACATCTGCGTACAGGCCACCCTGCTCATGGTCATTGCCGGCACCTTGGCCGGACTCATGCCCGCCCGCAAGGCCGCACACATACGACCTATTGAGGCGCTGAGAGCAGAATAGTTCTATAGGTGGGTTCT
Source organism: Flexilinea sp. (assembly GCA_963653995.1). Lineage (GTDB taxonomy): Bacteria > Bacteroidota > Bacteroidia > Bacteroidales > Bacteroidaceae > Prevotella. The sequence continues at coordinate 37,878 of CAVJZJ010000013.1, read as the reverse complement.
ATAAATAATGTAGAAAAGGAGAATCGGAAAAATCATGATGAAATTCGACATAGACCGTCTGCGGGAAATCCTCGATACCCTCTCGCGCAACAAGTCGCGCACGTTTCTTACGGGCTTCGGTGTGTTTTGGGGTGTCTTCATGCTCATACTGCTCTCCGGCGGTGGCGTGGGACTCAAGGAACTGCTCAACGCCAATTACGACGGTTTCGCCACCAACTCAGCCCTGTTGTGGGCGCAGAACACCACCAAACCCTACCACGGATTTCGCAAGGGACGGCAATGGTATATGACCTATACCGACGTACAGCGTCTCAAGGCCAAAGTGCCCGGGCTCGATGCGGTGTCGCCCAGCATCGCCCAGTGGGGGGCCAACGCCGTCAGTGGCGAGAAGACCATCAGTTGCTCGGTGAAGGGTGTGCTGCCCGACTATCAGCGCATCTTCACTCCCGAACTGCGCTACGGACGCTACATCAACGAAATGGACATGCAGCAACGGCGCAAGGTGTGCGTCATCGGTAAGAAAATCTACAAGACCCTCTTTCCCGGCGTGGGCGATCCCTGCGGACAACTCATCCGCATCGACTCCATCTACTATAGTGTGGTGGGTGTAGACTATTCGGTGGGAGAAATCAATATCGGCGGCAGCAATGACAAGTCGGTGGCCGTGCCCATCACCGTCATGCAGCAGGTATACAACAAAGGCAATGCCGTCGACATCGTGGCCGTGACTGCCCGGCCGGGCGTGACGATGAGTTCCATCACTGGCAGCATGCGCCGTGTCATCGCCGAGGCACACGATATCGACCCGACCGACGAACAGGGCATCATGGTGTTCAACACCGAGAAGATGTACAGCATGGTCGACAGTCTCTTCCAGGGTGTCAACATCCTCATCTGGCTCGTGGGCATCGGAACGTTGCTGGCCGGAGCCATCGGCGTGTCAAACATCATGATGGTCACCGTGCGCGAGCGTACCGTCGAGATCGGCATCCGCCGTGCCATCGGCGCCACACCGCGCATGATACTCACACAGATCATACAGGAGAGCATCCTGCTCACGGCCGTGGCCGGCATGACAGGTATTCTCTTCGGGGTCATCATCCTTCAGGGACTTGAGATGGGTCTGACCAAAAACGGTACGGTCACTGCCCACTTCCAGATTGGTTTTGGTACAGCCGTAGCCGCCGTAGTCCTGCTCTCGGTGCTTGGCGTGCTTGCCGGACTCGCCCCTTCCATCCGGGCCATGAAGGTAAAACCCGTCGATGCGATGAGAGACGAGTGACCGTCACTCAGGCGGCGGTGAAAAAAGTACCTCATCAGAGAATAGAAGAACAAAGAAAAAACGAAAAAAAACAACGATGATATGAAAAAGTACTTCAAATTCGTTATCGCGGCGATAGTCGCCCTGGTGTTTATCGGAACGTTCGTCTTCCTCTACATCAAGTCGCGTCCGCAACCGGTCGTCTACGACGAGTTCACCCCAAAGACGATGGACATCCGCAAGACAACCGTGGTCACCGGAAAGATAGAGCCACGCAACGAGGTGGCCGTCAAGCCGCAGATATCGGGCATCATCACCGAGATACTCAAGGAGGCCGGCCAGCAGGTCACCGCCGGGGAGGTCATCGCCAAGGTGAAGGTCATACCCGACATGAGCCAACTCAGTTCGGCACAGTCGCGTGTGCGTCTGGCCGACATCAACGTGCGTCAGGCCCGCACCGACTACGAGCGCGAGAAGACCCTCTACGACAAGGGACTGGTCTCGGCCGACGAGTACGACAAGATCGTGCAGACCTACCGTCAGGCCCGTGAAGAGGTGGCCGCCGCTACCGATGCCCTTGAGGTGGTGCGCGACGGTGTATCGAAGTCCAACGCCTCGGCCTCGTCGACGCTTATCCGCTCGACCATCACCGGACTCATCCTCGACATCCCCGTCAAGGTGGGCAACTCGGTCATCCTCGCCAATACTTTCAACGACGGTACGACCATCGCCACCGTCGCCAATATGCAGGACCTCATCTTCCGTGGCAATATCGACGAGACAGAGGTGGGACGGCTCACGGCTGGCATGAACATGAAGATCACCATCGGCGCCCTGCAAAACCTCAAGTTCTCTGCCCGGTTGGAATACATCTCTCCCAAGGCCGTCGACCAGAATGGTGCCAACCAGTTTGAGATCAAGGCCGCCGTCAGTCCCGCCCACGGCCAGCAGATACGCAGCGGCTACAGTGCCAACGCCGAGATTGTGCTTGCCGAGTCGCGCGGCGTGCTCACCATACCCGAGAGCGCAATAGAGTTTGAGGGCGACGACACCTATGTCTATGTGATAGGCGGCAACGGTGAGAAGAAAACCTATACGCGCCGCAAGGTGAAAACCGGACTGAGCGACGGTATCAATATCGAAATCAAGAGCGGACTCCGCAAGGACGAGCGTGTGCGTGGTCCGAAGATGGTGGAAGACAAAGACTGATACACGTCTAAATAAATGAGCATCCGCTCCATCCGCAGTCTATATGCAATAAACACGGATGGAGCGGATTTTTTTTGTATTGTCGACCTTTTTCGTCGCGAATAATGCCGTCTTTGCCAAGAAAAGCAAGAAAAAATGTTGGACGACACGGGAAAAACCCCTAACTTTGCGAAAGAAGAATACCTGAAACGCAATGGGAAACCTACCTTTTGAACGATTCTCCCCCTCTGTGCGACACATTATCTTATAACTCAAACTATATTTATGAAAAAGATTTCCATCTTTCTCTCCGCACTGTGCCTGACAGCCGTTCCCGCAGTCATGCAGGCCCAGAGCGAGTTCCAACTGAAGCCGGAAACCGTTACCGATCCTGACAATCAGCCCCGCCCGGTATTCCCCGTGCCCAGCGAGCGACAACTCAAATGGAACGAAACCGAATTCTACGGCTTCTTCCACTATGGCATGGATACCTATACCGGTAAAGAGTGGGGTGACGGCACCGAGTCGGAGTCGACCTTCGCACCTACCAAAGTACCCAACCCCGCCCAATGGCTCGCGGCTGCCAAGTCGGCCGGAATGAAAGGTGGTATCGCTGTGGTGAAACATCACGACGGATTTTGCCTGTGGCCCACGCAGACCACTGAGCACTGTGTGAGAAACTCCACCTCGGCCAACGCCAAGGCCACCAATATTCCCCGCGACTTCGCCCACGCCGCCGACTCGCTCGGCATGAAGTACGGATTCTACGTGTCGCCCTGGGACCTCAGCAACAAGTACTGGGGTGAGACCGACGACGATGGCAACTATACCGACAACTACGCCAAGAAAGTGTTCCTGCCCCAGTGTGTCGAACTGGCACAGTACGGCAAAAACCAGTTTGAGATGTGGTTTGACGGTGCCACCGGAGGCGACCACGCCGGAGCCTACGGACGTACCAGCGGTACAGAGACGCGTACCATCGACGATGCACAGACCTACTACGATATTCCCAACCTGCGCGACTCCATACACAACCTGCTGCCCGACTGTATCATGTGGGGCGTGGGCGGCGAAGCACGCTGGATAGGCAACGAGAGCGGCTACGCAGGCGAGACCTGCTGGTCGATGGGCGATGCCGAGTCGGGCGACGAGAACGGCTGGGAGTGGCATCCCGGCGAAAGCGATGCCAAGGCGACCACCGGCGGTTGGTTCTGGAAGTCGACCGAAACGGTACAACCGGCCGAAACCCTCTTCAAGATGTACCTCGAGACCGTAGGACGCAACGCCACCTTCATCCTCAACCTGCCCCCCGACAAGAGCGGTGAACTGCCCGCTGCCACCGTCAACCGTATGCAGGAACTCGGTACGATGATCTCTACCCGTCTCGGCAACGACCTTGCACCCAAGGCCAAAATCACCGTCTCTGAGACCCGTCAGGCCGGTGCCAACCGCAACTACGCCGCCACCAATATGACCGACGGCAACAAGGATACCTACTGGGCCACCAACGACGGCAACAACACCGCCACCATCACCCTCACCTGGGACGAGGCACAGACCGTACACTACGTCATGCTCATGGAGTACATCCGTCTCGGACAGCGCATCAAGAGTTTCACCGTGGAAACCAGCGCCGACGGCACCAACTTCACCCAGCGCGCATCCAATATCGCCACGACCACTGTCGGCTACAAGCGTATCATACCGCTCAACGGCAGCACATCGTCAAGTTACTCTACGGGCTATACGGTGAAGGCCGTCCGCATCACCATCAACGACAGCAAGTCGTGCCCCACACTCCATACCCTCTCCGTATTCTAACTTCCATACATCCGTACAATCATGAACAACAAAAGATATATCGGTCTTGCCGCCCTGCTTCTCTCGCTCGGCGCAACGGCACAGACCAACAAGACGCTCTGCGACTTTGAGACAGAAGATAGTTACCAGTCGGTAGGCGTCTACGACACATGGGCCGATTCGCCCTTCCGTACCAACGTATTGAAAGGCAACGCCGCCGTGGTGGCCAATCATCTCACTGATGAGGATGCCCTGCTCGGTTATGCCCCCAACACCTCATCGTATATCCTCGGCGTGCAGCGCTCACGCTTCGGCAGCAATACCTTCGGCGCACTTGTGAGCCTCAAAGCACCCTTCGCCTTGACCAAGACGCAGCAGTACGTACACGTCATGATCTACACGCCCAAGGAGACATCGGTCATGCTCATCGGACTGGGCAACCGCGACGACCGTCCACAGCAGTCACCCCTCACCGAGCAGTTCTGGAGTTCCTCCTCGAGCAAGGTGGCTGCCGGACGTTGGAGCGACGCTGTCTTCCCCATCTCGGGTGCCAACGGCATCACCATTCGCCATCTGCTTGTTGTGGTCGACCGCAACTCCACTCACAACATGACCGAAGACTATGCCGCCTATATCGACAATATCGTGCTGAGCGACCAGAAGGATCCCTTCTTCTCGGTTTCGCCCTACCCCATCAACTATGATGAAGCCACCACGCTCTCACGTTCCGACCGTTACACTACCTACATTTCGCTCACCAGCGGAGACGGCGCACAGACTGCCTCAGTAGACCAGCAGACCTCGAAGAAACTCTACATCAAGCGACTCGACAACTGCTTCCTCGCCCAGCCCGGCGAAACAGTCACTCCGAAGATCGGTTTCAACGGATCGTGGATGGCCGGCTACGCTTACATCGACAAGGGCAATGACGGCAACTTCGACGTGACCTACACCGACTCTGGTATCACCGATCAGGGCGATCTGATGTCGTATGCCCAATACAAGAACTACACCAGCACGGGTACTTACGTCAGCGGTTCGCCCGACCACAACCCGCCCGCATTTGTCATACCGACTGACCTCGCACCCGGTATCTACCGTATGCGCTACAAGGTAGACTGGGACAATGTAGACCCCGGTGGCAATCCCGGACCGAGCAACAAGATCACCGAAAACGGCGGTGTCATCATCGATACCCGTATCAATGTGCACGGCAAGACCGTCAACCTCTCGCGTGCGGTCGATGACCTCGGCGGCGGACTCAATGGCGACATCCTCTTGGCCGACGGCACACCCGTGACCGACCAGACCGCTCCCTTCGGCGAGGCACTGAAGGTGAAGGTAGAACCGGCTCCCGGCTTCCGCTTCTCCCACGTGCTTATCCGTCACGGATACAATCTGGAGAAAGATAGCCTGCTCAACGAGAACCTGCAATGGAAGGAAGTACGTGTCGACGCATCGGCCTTCACCGACAATGCGTACACCATACCGGCTTCCATCATTGACGGTGACGTGCGCTTCGTGCCTTACTTCAGCAGCAACACACCGACCGACATCACGGAAACCGAGACCGCAAAAAATCTGACCGTCAGCACTGCCCACGCTACACTGACACTGCAGACTGCCACAACTCAACAGGTGATTGTATCCGACCTGCAAGGCCGCACGATATTCAGCGACCAAGTGCAGGGACACCGCACACTGACCCTCGTGCCGGGCGTGTATGTAGTCAACGATACCAAGGTGCTCGTACCGTAACCGTAGACGATGCCTAAGTGACGGTGAATGATTTTTATCGTCACTAATATAGAAAAAACATCCCGACACGCCTCCCGTCAAGAAGTGCGTATCGGGATGTTTTTTCTGTTTCTTTCTCGCAACATATCATTCCTTCTTCTCAGATTATTACTTTTCCCCTAACAAAAAAATACAACCTATGATGAAAAAATCCATACCCTTCCTTTTCTCCGCTCTCATCCTCTCTGCGTCAGTACCGGTCATGGCACAATCTCATGTCGGTACGCCGACAATTGCCCCTCGTGCAACAACGGGCGACAAGGTGGCGCTCGACATTGTGGCCATCGGCGGTCATATCGTGGGTGCCGACTACAGTGGCGTACCCGAGACGGTGGATTATGGCAAGGCCGTCACCTTGCTTCCCATTGCTCCCGCCAATGGATATGTGCTCAAGTCGCTCACCGTGCGTCATGGTCAGCAACTCGACGGACCGCAGTATGACGGTACCGCCCGGCTATGGAGCGAATATACGGTAGACGGTGCTGCGGCCGATGAGGAGTTTACCATACCGGCCGACAGTGTCGACGGTGATGTGCGGGTCACCGCCCAGTTTGAGGCCGACGGCACGGAGACCTACCGACTTCTGTTCGCCGATGAATTCAATACGGCCGACGGTACGCTGCCCGATGCCACCTACTGGACACGTTGCTCGCGCGAAAATCCGACATGGAAACGTTTTACCTCGCAGACCGCAGAGGGACAGGCGCTCACGGGGTTTGTACGCGACGGCAAACTGGTGATGCGATGTGTGGCCAACGATATTGACGATGAGGGCGATGTCGACATGATCAGCGGTGCCGTGGAGAGCGCCTCGAAGATGTATTTCGCCTACGGACGTGTGGAAGCCCGTCTGCGCACTACGCCACACCGGGGCAACTTCCCCGCTTTCTGGCTCATGCCCGAAGACAATTCGGCCGGATGGCCCAACGCCGGTGAGATAGACATTTGGGAGCAGATCGACACCGAGAACAAGACTTATCATACCGTACACACCCACTGCACCTACGATCTTGGACTGGCTAAGCCCAATTCGGGCAGTACATGGTCGAATGCCGCCGAATGGCACGTCATCGCTCTGGAATGGACACCGACACTCCTCACTTGGTATGTCGACGGCATACAAGCCTTCTCCTACGCCAAGTCTTCGGATGCCACTCTTCTTGACAAGGGACAGTGGCCCTTCGACAAACCCTTCTATATCATCCTCAACCAAAGCGTGGGCAACGGTTCGTGGGCAGCCAACTGCGACACCTCGTTCGACTACGAGACCCTCTTCGACTATGTGCGTGTCTATCAGACCTACGACCCGTCGGCCGTCAGCAATGTCACGGCAGATGATGCCGCTACCGTCGCCGCCGTCTATGGTCTGTCCGGAGAACGCCGCAGTACGCCGGAGCGTGGTGTCAATGTACTGAAAATGAGTGATGGAGGGGTGAAAAAAGTTATTGTGAAGTAAATATGGCCGATGTAGGGTAGGGTGTTCAATATCGGATTAAAAAATATTGGTGTCCGGTAAAAATTTCATATAATGTTGTAATCTATTGAAAGTTCCATCATTGCAATGTTTTTTGATACAGGGGGCTTACTTTGGACCATTGCATTATTCGCTATTCGTTGCCCCATAAGGGGCGCATATTTCAATCTCTTACAATGACTTATGCGCCCCCTACAGGGGCAGCGTTTGTGATAATGCGTAAAAAACGTAGGGGCATAGCCCCTACGCTATAATCTGTCGTTCCTACGGGACTCGCCAGTTGCGTTGTTTTTAGCGGACACCAATAAATATAAAACATATTACTGAGCACCAATATACAAAAACATTTATCGGCCACCCATCTTTTACCATGTTCGGTGAGTCTATACCTCGTCAAAGGCACGCGCAAGGGCTTCGAGGTATCCGCGTCCGAAACGGAGGTCGGGCTCGATATAGTTGCCCTCGCCCCACTCGTTCCACGACTTGAGGAAGACGATGCGGTGTTGTTCCTCCTTGTCCTGCACATGACGGAAGGCATCGACGGCATGATGCTCAAACCGCTCCGGTGTAGACTTGACAAGGATATGCCCACGACGGCCTGACCGCGGGGAGTGGTCCCAGTTGGGGATGATGGTGGGATAACAGTCTTCGCGACGGTCATCATCAGTGATAAAATACTGGGAAGCACGGGCATAGTCGATATGTTGTCCATGGTGGAGAAGGATACGTTGCAACTTGGCGCTGGCCCGCGAGACAAGCGAAAAGTCTTTCTTGAACACATCAAAGAGATGCACAAGTATGGTGGCATCAAAACCTGCCGCACGGTACGCCTCTGCATCGGCACTGCGGTAGGTATGACCGACAAAGTGCATTTGGAATCCATTGCGGGCGGCCTCACGCTGCCATACCTCTATAAAGTGGTGGGCATCGGGCAGTTCACCCGGATTGTAGACAACAAACAGCGGTTTGCCATCTACACGGATATAGCGGGAATCCTTGAAGGCGGGCAACAGATGGCGGAAGTGAGCCACATAGTCGTCGTCGCCGGGATAGAGTTGCTCCATGAGCATGCGGTGGGTACCGTCGCGACTGAACTGCTTGTCCTCCCAACTGTGGTTGGCCCATGCCAAACAGAAGGGAAAGTCGGGCCGGCCCGAAGAAAGCACTTCCTCAAAGGGACGCTGGAGCAACTGTCGGCCATTGCCAAACCAGTAGTGCCAATAGCAAAAGCCCTCGACACCATACTCGCGGGCCATATCGGCCTGAGCGATGCGCGACTCGGGCAGACGCAGGTCGTAATAACCGAGATCGGCGGGAACACGTGGCTGATAGTGTCCGCGGAAGAGCGGGCGGGCCTTGCCTACATTGGTCCACTCGGTAAATCCCTTTCCCCACCACAGGTCGTTCTCGGGTGTGGGATGGAACTGGGGCAGGTAGAAGGCGATAACGCGTATTTTCTTGTCGTTTTGTATTTCCATTGTCTATTTTAGGCGTGTTCTATAAATTCCACGCATTGTTAAATTTTCAGGGGAGTTGTTGTCCATCTTTTCTCGTAGACGGGCAATGAGTGCAGCAGCCTTCTCTGGGTCGTCAGCGGGCGCATAAAACGTTTCTTCCAGTTCAGCCCACAATGATTCGGGGATATCGGCCAGTCGCAGGCCATCGAGCAACGTTATGGTTTCACGAGGCAGACGGTAGCGGATGAGACGGGCGGGATTGCCCCCGACAATTGCAAAGGGCGGCACATCGCGTGTAACGACGGCCCCTGCTGCGACGATAGCCCCACGCCCGATGGTGACACCCGAGAGTATGGTGACACCATAGCCGATCCATACTTCATCACCGATGGTAACAGGACCGCGTGACTGGGAATCCTCAGCACAGTGTCCACCGATGATGCGCGACCGTATGGGATAGGTGAAGAGGGTGTGTGTCTGATGGTTGCCACCAAGCAATATGTGTACGTCGGGAGCGATAGACACATAGTCGCCGATGGTGAGTCGCTCCGACTCTGGGTAATGGCTCAATATGTGAAGTTCTCCGTAAGTACCCCGACCGACGGTCACAACATCAAGCGGAAAGGGTTCGCAGAGCACGGTAGCATTGTGGCTATTGCGACGGCGCCACTGTTTTTGTAGCCGGCGCAGACGGAGACTGCGGGCCAAAGTACGAAGGAGAGGTATCTTGTCAATGATAGGCATGGGCGATCGGATTGGGAGAGAGAACTATCCTTTCTTGGCGGCGGGCACAAGACGTGCCTTGAGTTTGCGAAGGAAACGGCGTAGACTTTTCCGCTGTACGCGCTGCCACAGGAAGAGCGGTTGTCGGGATAGCCAGTAACCGCAGAGTCTGGCACGGCGACACACGGCCAACCAGTCGGCAAAGCGCGGCACACGACAGTCATTCCACGGTTTGTTGATACCAAGGTAATGCAGTTGTACGGCATCGCGGAGCATGGTGCGGTAAATGTCAGCGGCCTTGGTGCGGTCGGCCAACACGGGATTGTTGGTGTTGTAAGTGGCCGTATCGGGATTGACGCAGTAGAGGTTGTTGCCCACACCGTACTTGTAGTCCATAAACTTGATGTGCGGTTGGCAACAAAGGGCGATACAATCCTGCTCAGGCAGACGCAGACGCCAGGCATTGCGCTGGAAGAAGTCTACCAGCGTATGCTCCATATTGTCTGCACGCATCTGGGCCAGATTGATGAGCATATATCCGGCACTCACCTCATAGTCGTTGATGAGACGCATCTCCTCTTGGCTGAACGTAGAACGGTAGCCTGGCAGATTGGGATTTTCGAGGATGGGACGGGTGCCTGCAAAGTAGAATTTCTCGTCGGGGAAGAGAAAGTAGGATGACGAGATGTCGGTCGTAAAGATGACATCGACATCGGAGAAGAGTATGCGGTCGTACCCGGGGAAGAGGTTGGCAGCCGTCATCTTGTAGAAAATCTCCTTGGAGAAGTGCGATTTCTTTTCCAATTTTTGCCATGCCGTATCGTAGTCGGGGGCTGTGACGAAAGAGATGTTGGCATGGGGAAAACGGTTCACGATACGACGCAGACAACGCATGTGACGCTCCTTCAGACCAGCATGCACCACATAGAGTTCATAGTGATAGCGTGTGGAGGCGTGTTCGAGCAAGGAGTAGATGGCTACGCCGGCCGCGAGCACATAGTAGCGGTCGAAGGTGAAGAAGATGGGGATGATATTTTGCTGCTTGGGGTCTGCCATGGTGTGCGGTTTGAAAGGGTGAAACGAGGTAGCCGTTAGGTCATTTGCTGATGAGGGCAACGGCGTAGGCCGAGATGCCTTCCTCACGGCCAGTGAATCCGAGGCGCTCGGTGGTGGTGGCCTTGACGGACACGTTGTCAGGGTCGGTCTGCATGACTTCGGCCAAGCAACGCTGCATATCGGTGATATGGGGACTCAGTTTGGGACGCTGGGCACAGATGGTGATGTCGACATTGCCGACATGATATCCTTTGGTGGCAATGAGGTCTACGGTCTTGCGGAGCAATATCTTGCTGTCGACATTGAGCGTGTCGGCTGAGGTGTCGGGAAAATGGTAGCCGATGTCTCGCATATTGGCGGCACCGAGCAGAGCGTCGCAGAGCGCGTGGATGGCAACATCGGCATCGCTATGACCGAGAAGTCCGAGGGTATGGTCTATCTTGATGCCGCAGAGCCAAAGGTCGCGGTCGGGAACGAGTTGGTGTACGTCGAATCCCATTCCTACACGGATGTTCATAGTGGAGAGGTTTTGAGTGACAGATGTCCGGTGGACGTGCCGACCGGTGCTGAAAAGAAAAACCCTCCCCGCCTGGCGGAGGGGAGGGGCGTATGGGGAGTGATGATTACTTGCGGCGGAAAAGATCCTTGATACCGTCCATGTCGAAGGCCAGCGTGAAACGCAGGGTCTGGTCGAGCGGATTGCTCTTGGCTGTGGCGATGACGTAGGCGGCATCGAGCGAGAACACGTTCATACGGAAACCGGCACCGACCGTGAAATATTTCAGATTGCCCTTGTTGGCCGACTGGTGGTGGTAACCGGCACGCACGGAGAACTGGTCGTTGTAGCAGTACTCTGCACCGACACTATACTGTATCTCCTGCAACTCCTCCTTGAAACCGCCAGGGGCATCACCGAAACTCTTGAAGATACCCGAGATGCTGCTCACATTGTAGTAGTCGTCCTCAAGACGCTTCTCGTAGGTAGCATCGTCCTCGTTGTCTTCGCGCTGCGGTACGGTGGGGATGAGGAGTTTGTTGGCATCAGCGGTGACGGTGAAGACGTTGTACTCGTCGAGAGGCACTTTGAGTGCAGCACCGAGACGCAGGTTGGTGGGGATGAACTCGCTGTAGTTGCTACCGCCGAAGGATATCTTGCTTCCGATGTTGGAGATGTTGAGACCCAATCCGAGTTGGCACTCGCGCTGACCAATATTGAAGTAGTTCTGGTAGTAGCAGGCAATATCGGCGGCAAAGGCACTTCCGGGAGACGTGTCCGACGTGTAGTCGTAGGTGAGGTCGGAATAGATCCAGCGCACTGCAGCGGCGATACTGAACTTCTCGCTGAGCATCAGCGAGTAGGCCACGTCGAACGACATCTCATAGGGATTGATGGTCATCGCATTCTCTGTGTCGCCGAGAAACACCTCGCCAAGGGAGAAATAACGCAGTGAGGCCGATACCGCCGAGTGTTCACCGATGCGGTAGTAACCGGCGAGATAGGCCAAGTCCATGTCGTTGACCAGTTGGCGGAGCCACGGAGTGTAGTTGAGGGCCACGCCCGCACGGGATATGGCGAAAGGATACTTGGCCGGGTTCCAGTACTGGGAGTTGACATCGGGGTCGGTGGCAACACCGGCATCACCGAAACCGGCACCGCGGGCATCGGGCGCAATGGTCTGAGAGGTGACGCTATTGCGCTCGGGGTTGAACATGTTCTTCTTGTCTTGTGCCGAGACTGCCATAGATAGTACGAGCATGAGGCAGAGGGACAATATTCTGGTGAACTGTTTCATTCGCTTTCTTTTGTTGTGTGAGAGTTGTCTTGATGGATGTTTTGTCAAGCCGTGGCTGCCTGTGGCGACTACGGCACTGTATGAATAACGTTACGGACGGCTATTTATTGTTGATGACGATGAGTTTCTTCGCCTTCGACCGCTTCGTGGCACCGTCTGCAGTGAGTTTGACACGATAGAGGTAGACGCCCGTCTCGAGATGTTGTCCGCCCGATGCGGTGAGATCCCAAGTATAGGTATAGTTGCTGTCGCTGGAGGTATTGCTGTCCTCATGACGCCAAAGAACACGTCCGCGAGTGTCGAGTACTTCTATTTCTACACCGATTTCACTTCCCACTCGGTCATGGGCGACAACAAACGTGGTGGCAGTCTTGGCTGGATTGTCGGTACAACTGATGGTGAAGGATGGCTGTATGCCGCGCACGACACGGAAGGAGAGTTCTGCCTGCGACATATTGTTGAGTATGTCCCACGCACGGAAGACAAGGCTATGCTCGCCGGCCGCAAGTTCGGGGATATTGTAGTAGGTGGTGCCTCGGGTGTAGGTTCCGAAGTCGTAGGCGAAATTGTCGTTGAGGTTGTAGGTCAGCGCCATCTTGCCGTCGATGATGAGTTGCAGGTCGTGACCGATACCGCTTCCTGCAGCGTTGATACCATCCTTGTCGGTGACCTCTGCCACGAAATAGGGTGTGGCGTTCACCTCACCGCCATTGACAAACGACGGAGAGTTGAGATAGCAATAGATGGACGGTCCGATGGAATCGTTGGGGGCTAGGTCGCCTCCAGTGACGTAGAAACGGTCGTTGTGACCATTGACGGTGGTCATCGTGTCTCTGACATTGGCGTAGGCAAAAAGGTTGACGAGACCAGAACCGTCATTGTAGTTGATGTCGCGGGGAATGGCGAAGATGATGTCGAACTTGCCGGCCCGCACGCTGTCACTGCCTTGATAGAGGGTCTTGGTGCGGTCTTTGTAGACAAACGCGGTGGAGGTCTCCGACGTATCGTTCATACGACAGGTGATGGTCTCCTCGGTATCGCGGACGGTGGCGGTGACGATGCCCGAGAAGGCAGCGCCGTTTTCCACATGACCTTGTAGCCGCACGGTCTCACCGGCACGCATGGTGGCCATCTTGGTGTCGGTGGCGGGAGTGCCGTTGATGGAGTCGACAACAATGGCAGGCGTAGGCAGACAAAGGGCCAGGGCTGGATCACCAAGGAGAGAGTACTGCAGGTTGTTGACGGCCTCCTCGTCGCTATTGCGCTCGAGCGCGTTCTTGGCTATGCGCTGCGCTTCGCCGAGGGTGAGCGGTTTGTTGTCAGACCGACTGAGTATGGCACGCACAAAACGCTTGTTCATCAGCGTGTTGTAGTTGGCGTATACGGTACGTGTTGTACCATAGAAGGCTACGGCTCCGCCCTTGCTGTTGAGTACAGCGGTCACACCGATGTTTTCGGTAGGACTGTCGAAGGGCATGATGTCGCAAGAGGCGGAAATCCAAAGGGGAAGATTGGTATTGGTGAAGTTGGCAAAATCATTGAGACGCAGCACACGCTCATGAGACATCTGGTTTTCCTTACCGTGTCCGGCGTAGTCCATGATAAGCGCTCCGGCGGCCTGCTGCTGCTTGATGACACGTGTAGCCTCGGGATAGGTATTGCCCGTAGAGGAGGTCTCGCGGGTATAGGAGTCCCACATCACCTTCTTGACAAGGTAGTTGGGATAGGTGTCGGTGACCATCGTGGCTACCTCGTTGGCATCCTGCATGTGCATGTTCTCGTTGCCATCGTCACCCATGAACATAAGAGTGTTCTGCCACGGACCGGCGTTTGAGTTCTCGGCATAACTGATGGTCTTGTCGACCATCGTTTTGGCATCGTCTTCGGTACAGACGGGGAAGCGTCCTACGCCCACATCTAGTTTGTCCTTGATCAGCGGACTGGATCCCTCGCCATCATCGAGATAACAGAAGAATCCGTCGTCGATGTAGCACTTCACCTTGTTGAAGGAATTGGTACTCTCGTAGCAAAGTAGATAGTCGTCGGCGCTGAGGTTGCTACAGGTGGTGGTAAGCATACGGTTGTCCCACACGCAGTTGCCGAAGAGCAGAAGGTACTTGGGGGCATCGGCTGCGGTGGTGGCTCTGTCGTAGAGCATCTTCATATAGAGACGGTAGGCACTGGCATCGGGCGTACCGCTGGAGAACTCGTTGTAGAGTTCATCGGCAGGCACGATATTCACACGCAACCCGTCGTGCGACTCATGGAATGCCTTGAGCCGCTGGGCCTGCTTGAGCGTCTTTTGCGAAGTAGGGATGATGATGACCATGTCTGCTTGCGAATCGGCATGGTGGTCTTGGTTGGTGATGGCGTACACGTATTCGGGTACGGGAAATTCGGCAGTCTCGAGATTGGGTGCGGGCCGCGGTACATCATAACTCATCTGCGCATAGTCGAGACGCATAGGACCGCCGGAAAGGACGGTAAAGGTGATGGTATCGTTCTCGGGAAGGTCGCGCAACGTGTATGTACCGCTGCGTTCTCCACCCTCATCGAAGGCGTTGCCGCCCGTAGCGACACTGATACGGAGCGTGCCGAGATCCTTGCCGTTGGCACTGACACGCACCTGACTGGTGACACCGGCAGTGACATTGACACGCAGTTGGGCTGCGCTTGCTCCGGTAGGGTTATTGAAGACGATACTTTTTGATGCGCCTACCTTGACGGCCTCGGTATCAAAGAGTTTGCGTCCTCCCTCAAACCACGCGTATCCATCAACCTCATAGAGCGACACATAGTCGTCGTTGGCGGGATAGAATGATTGCAGGAAGGCGGCACTGTCTACCGTAAGCGGCGCATCATCGCCTTCGGTGAGGAAGTAGTAGCCATGGTCGGAATAGTTGTTGCGCACACGCTCGGCCCTTATTCCATTGTCCCACGATACGGATCCGCGAGCGTAGAAGAGCCGACGTCCGCCTATGGTGCAAGTGGGCACCTCTTTCAAGTCGTCGTGTTCGGTGATATCAGCGGCAGAAAGCACTTCCTTACGCAGATTGCCTCCGTATCCATAGATGCGTACTTTGTCGGGATTGGAGAATCCGGCCTGACGGATGAGCGACGAGGTAAGTTGGTGAACGCCTGTAGTGGAGACGCGTATCTTGACCCAACGGCCGCTGGCCAGAACGGAATGGGCGGCGTACCGGTCGGCGGGAGTCACAGTCTCACGCGGCTGGACGCTCTTGGCAGAAAGTGTCTTGGGGGCCGACTCTATGCGGAGCATGAAACTCACGAGCAACCGATAGCGGCCTTCGCGGTACACTACGGGACAAAAGTCGACGGCAAGCGAGGGTTGCTTGCGGTCGAAGACAATAGACTGATGGACCTCCGGATCTTCGGGTGGAAGCACTTCACTGAGTTTCTCGTACTTCTCGCGCTCTGTGGCGGACATGTCGATATACTCGGGGTAGGCTATTGTTGCGGTGTAGACGGAGTCCTGGTAGTTTCCGGTCAGCGGAAAATACCTTGTGAAAGAGGGGGGCGCATCGGTCACGCTCACCTCGCGAGCGGTGAGATTGTAGAATTGCGGAGCGGCTTTGACGCCCGCGCAGATGGCCAGAAAGATAATGGCCAAGAGGTATCGCTGGTATTTTTTCACGCCTTATTTGCAGTTAAATTCCAAGAGTTTGCGGTCTTCTATCCATCCTTCGAGATGGTCGTTCTCATGTACGGGTCCTACTCCGACGGGGGTACCGGTATAGAGCAAATCGCCTGTCTTGAGCGTAAAATACTGACTGATGTAGGACACGAGACTGTCGATGTGGAAAATCATGTCGGCCGTGCAACCTTCCTGTACGGTCTTGCCGTTGATGTCAAGGTGGAAGCGCAGGCGTTGCACGTCGAGGAATTTCTCCTTGTCTACCCATTGTCCGATGGCGGCGGCTCCGTCGAATCCCTTGCAGAAATCCCACGGTTGTCCTTCGGCACGTAGGCGGCGTTGCAGGTCGCGGGCGGTGAAATCGATGCCGACAGTGAGCGCATCGTAGTAGCGGTGTGCGAACCGTTCGGGGATGCTCTTGCCCAATCGACAGATGCGCACGACGATTTCTGTCTCGTAGTCTATCTGTCCGAGATGGTCGGGTATGAAGAAGGGCTTGCGGTCCTTGAGCAGGGCCGAGTCTGCCTTGGTGAAGACCACAGGGGTCTTTGGTTGATATAACGTGCCGTCCAACTCTTTATTGTGCTGGAGGTAGTTCATTCCTACTGCGAATATCTTCATCGTGTCGTTTTTTTTTGCGGCTGACCTGTTATCTTTCCCTACAACGGCTATTGGCATTGCGCGTAAGGGAGTGGTGTATTGTGGAGTGTGGGGTGTAGGTATAGGTCGGGGTGGTGTAAGGTTTTTCTTCTCCTTGAGATAGAGAATAAGTGACGATAAAAAAAGGAGTTGCAAGGAGTTTATACTCCCTACAACTCCATATCTGTCATAGTCTTGTTCAGAGGTGAACAGCCTGATTACTCGGCAACGAGAGTGAAGCGCTTGTAAGCGGTGATCTTCAGTTCCTTGTCTTCTTTCTTCAGGTAGTCGGCAACGCTCTGCTTGTCACCGTCACCGAACTGGAACTCCTGGCATACGAGGCAGTTCTCCTTGAGGAACTTACCTACGCGGCCCTTGGCGATATTCTGAATCATGTTCTCGTTGAGGTTGGCAGCCTTTTCAGCAGAAACAGTTGCCTTGATTTCGTGGAACTTGTCAGCATCTTCCTTGGTGATCCATCCCTTGCCGATGTTCGACTCGATGTGGTCTTCGCTATCGAAGTGGTTGGGGTTGAGACCAGCCTTCTTGACGGCTACCTCAACGGCCTTTTCGATCTGCTCTTCCTTGGTCTTCTCTACGGCTACGTTGTACTCGTTCTGCTTTACTTCCTCAGGTACAGACTCCTCATCGAGAGCGATGGGCTTCATAGCGGCTACCTGCATGGCGATCTTGTGACCAGCCTCGGGGAAGTTTTTGTTGAGTTGTACCATAGTGGCGAGGGTGTGCTTGCCCATGTGGTCGTACACCTCGATGTTTTCACCTTCGAGGGTGTTGTAGCCATCGAGTTCCATCTTCTCGCCGGTGATACCTGAACGCTGGGTCACAGCAGCCTGTACTTCCTGGCCGTCGGCCAGTGTGAGGGTCTTCACCTCGTCGAGAGTGTGAGCCTTGGCAGCGATGGCAGCATCGAGGATGTCGCTGGTGAGTTTGATGAAGTCGGCACCGTTGGCTACGAAGTCAGTCTCGCACTTGAGAGCGATCATGGCAGCGAAGCCGTCAACGTTCTTGACGAGTACGCAACCGTTGGAGGTCTCGCGGTCAGAACGCTTTGCAGCGATGGCGAGTCCACGCTCGCGGAGCAAGTCTTTTGCCTTATCGAAATCACCTTCGGCCTCAGTCAGAGCCTTCTTGACGTCTGCCAAGCCGGCACCTGTCATGGCGCGGAGTTTCTTGATGTCTTCAATTGAAACAGCCATTGTTTTCTTTTATTAATGTAATGGTTTGTATATTCATTTTGTCTTACTCAGCGGCGGGAGCCTCTTCCTCTGCAGCGGGTGCTTCCTGTACAGGAGCCTCTTCTGCGGGAGTCTCTTCCTTGCGAGCCTTGCGAGTGCGACGGCCCTTAGCGTCGGCTACCTCTTCCTGCTGCTCGGCAGCGGCCTTCTCGTCGGCCTTCTCTACCTTGCGCTCCTCGATGCCTTCGGCGATAGCGCCGCAGCAAGCGGTGAGGATTACGTCAACAGAGTCCTTGGCGTCGTCGTTGGCGGGGATGATATAGTCGATGTCGCGGGGGTTGGAGTTGGTGTCGACGATAGCGAATACAGGAATACCCAGACGCTTTGCCTCCTTGATGGCGATGGCTTCCTTGACTACGTCGACTACGAACAGTGCGCTCGGCAGACGGGTAAGGTCTACGATAGAACCGAGGTTCTTCTCGAGTTTGGCACGCTGACGTGTGATCTGAAGCAACTCACGCTTGGAGAGTTTGGAGAATGTACCGTCGTTCATCAGTCGGTCGATGTTCGCCATTTTCTTGACAGCCTTGCGGATGGTGGGGAAGTTGGTGAGCATACCGCCCGGCCAACGCTCGATCACGTAAGGCATGTTTACGCTCGCAGCCTTCTCGGCAACGATTTCCTTAGCTTGTTTTTTAGTAGCGACGAACAGGATTTTTCTGCCAGACTTGGCAATCTGCTTGAGTGCCTCTGCAGCCTCGTCTACCTTGGCTACGGTCTTGTGCAGGTCAATGATGTGGATACCGTTGCGCTCCATGAAGATGTAGGGAGCCATTGCGGGATTCCATTTACGACGGAGGTGGCCAAAGTGACATCCAGCCTCCAAAAGTTGATCAAATGTAGTTCTTGACATTTTTTCTTGTTGTTTCTTTTGTTGTTTACTTTCCTTTGAGTTTTTCAACCAGCCTGTGGGTAACCGGAGGTGCCTGGCCGTCGGCGTACGCGGAATGTCGTGTGCCGCAGTATGCTTTCGGGCACCTTGCCCCGGGTCTCACGGGTTTGGATGCTAAACAGTTGCTCTTCAGGCTGCGACTACGCCGTAGTCTGAAAGTAGCGGGGTATTAACGCTTGCTGAACTGGAAGCGACGACGTGCCTTGGGCTGTCCGGGCTTCTTACGCTCAACGGCGCGAGAGTCGCGGGTGAGGAAGCCGAGATCCTTGAGGGTCTTCTTGTCTTCTGCGTTAACCTTAACCAGTGCACGTGCGATGGCGAGACGGAGAGCCTGGCTCTGGCCAGTGTAACCACCGCCGTCAAGGTTGGCCTTGATATCGTACTTGCCTTCTGCCTCGAGGTGCATCAGAGGCTGCTTTACCACGTACTGCAGGATGGCAGAGGGGAAATACTCGTTGAGTTCTTTCTTGTTGATAGTGATCTTACCGGTGCCCTCGGTCAGGTATACACGGGCTACGGAGCACTTGCGGCGACCAATTGCGTTTATCATTTCCATCTTTGTGTGTCTTATTTGTACTGGTTAATGTCGATTGCCTTGGGCTGCTGGGCTGCCTTGTCGTGCTCAGTGCCTTCGAATACATAGAGGTTGTCGATCAACTGACGGCCGAGACGACCCTTGGGCAGCATGCCCTTCACAGCGTGACGGATGATTTTGTCGATACCACCAGGGCGCTTGCGCAGTTCCTCGGGAGTATTGAAACGCTGACCGCCGGGATAACCAGTGTAGCGAGTGTAGACTTTGTCAGTCTCCTTCTTGCCGGAGAACACCACCTTGGAGGCGTTGATGATGATGACATTGTCTCCGCAGTCTACGTGAGGAGTGAAGTTGGGCTTGTACTTTCCGCGGATAAGTTTTGCTACTTTGGAGCAGAGGCGACCTACAATCTGGTCGGTGGCGTCGATGACTACCCACTCTTTGTTCACTGTCTCCTTGTTGGCGGAAATAGTCTTGTAACTTAAAGTGTTCATTGTTTGACTTGAAAATTTTACTACTAAAAAACCTTTTTATTTTGCACAGGCGATTCACTAACCGTGCTGTCCGGCCAAAGACACACACTATTAACACTCCTGGGCGGGGGACTCTAAGTGTATCCCCAAATAATCGGACTGCAAAGTTACATATTTTTATATGGTTTTACGAATGGGGATAGTTGACGGATAACCTTCGTTGTGAATAATTAACTATATTAATAATTATTAAGAAATAACGATTGCAAAAATCTTTCCTTCAAAAGCAAGTAGCAGATAAATTGACGTAATTTTGCGGAACATTGATCATTCAGTACCCACATTAATAATATGGAATACGCTCCCATCCTGCTTTTGGCCTACAACCGCCCCCAGCATATGGCTGAAACGCTTCGATCGCTGGCCGCCAACGAACTGGCGGCCGAAAGCCAGTTGTTTGTCTACTCCGATGCGCCGCGCACGGCAGCCGATGCAGCCGCCGTCGACACTGTACGCCGCCAACTGGCCGAAGTGACGGGGTTTCTTCACGTGACCGTTGTAGAGCGCAACGAGAATATGGGGCTCGCCCGCAATGTCATCGATGGCGTGACGACGCTGACCGAGCGCTTCGGCCGGGTCATCGTAGTGGAGGATGATCTTGTGTTAGCGCCGCACTTCCTGCGGTTTATGAACGATGCCCTCGAGACTTACAAGGACGAGCCGCGCGTGGGACATATTCAGGCCTGCGACTTCACACAGGATACATCACTCCCGAATACCTTCCTCATCCGCTGGACAGGCAGTTGGGGATGGGCCACTTGGCAACGGGCCTGGAAAATGTTCAATCCCGACGGGCGCGACCTTCTGCGCCAACTCGAAGAGCGCCATCTGTGCCGCGAGTTCGACTTCGACGGAAAGTACGGCTACACGCGTATGCTGCGCCGACAGATAGCGGGGCTCAACGACTCTTGGGCGATCCGCTGGAATGCAACCTTGTTTTTGGCCGACGTACTTTCGCTCAACGTAGGCCATTCGCTGGTGCGCAACGCCGGTTTCGACGGGAGCGGTACCAACTGCGGCGGAGGCGGACTCTACGACTCTCTGCTCTACGCTGACGTGTTGCCCGTGGAAAAGATTTCTCCCATCAAAGAAAACACCGAAGCCCGCCGGGCTTATGAGCGCTACTATGGGCGCACCAATTCGTTTTGGGCCAAGGCGAAGCGACGTATCAAGCGCACGCTCCACGGTGATTTTGGAGCATAAGTAGGTTCTCACGAGAATATCCCCTAAGAAAATTTATGCAGCAAGAAAGAAAAAACAGGATGATGGAAAAAACAGAAAAGCCGCGGGTTTCGATTGTGATGTGTACCTACAACGGTGAGAAGTTTTTGCGTGAGCAACTCGACAGTCTGCTTGCCCAAACATGGCCTTTCGCCGAACTGATCATACAGGACGACTGCTCTACCGACGGCACTTGCGCCATCGTGGAGGAATACCGCTGCAAACACCCCGACCGCGATATCCATCTGTTTCGCAATGCGCAGAACCTCGGATTTGAACGCAATTTTCTCACGGCAGTCGGACGCACATCGGGCGACTTTATCGCCTATTGCGACCAAGACGACGTGTGGCGCAAAGACAAGGTGGAGGTGCTCATGCAACACATGGACGGATGTACGATGGCTTTCTGCAACTCATCCATAATCGATGAGCACGGCCACGAGTCACACCTTTTCTACCGTAAGCGCATGCCAGTCTATCCCGATGCCGTATCGTCGACGCTCTACCCCGTGGCCTACGGGCACCAGATGCTATTCTGCCGCGATGTAGCCATCATGCTGGGACGCTTTGCGCAGTACCGCATCTCGTTTGACTACCTTACCTACAATGTGGCGGCAGCCATGGGGCGCATTGCCTACGTCGACCAACCGCTCACCTACTGGCGACGCTATACCGGGGCCACTACCTACAGTCCCGACAGTGCTTCGACATCACGATGGAGCGGTTATGTGGCAGCCTTGCGTGCGCTGCGCCGCAAATCCAACCGCAAGGTATCGGCCCGCTATTTTTTTCTACTGACCTCCGTTGTACCGTTCCGTGACCTTGTGGCACGGCGCATGGCACAACTGATGGCCACCGGACGCACATTCGACATTTTTTGCGTTTGTCTCTATTGTGCCTTCCATCCACACAGGGCTGAATACCGGGCGCACGGTCTGTTGGCCGTACTGCGCGCTTTCTTCCTACCCCTTGCATTCATCCGCGATCATGGGCGATACATTGTAAGGGAGTAGAGAATACTTTTCGTGCCCAAAGTCACGACCAAATCATTTTTGCTTTTTCCCTAGTTTCATGCGGACAAACTGTTCGCACTCAGCGAGTATGCGCACTCGCGCCACCTTCATCACCACATAGTAGAGTACCGGAGCCACGGCGACACGCACTACAAGAAGGGTAGCCGTGCCAATGACGGGAAGCGTGATCCAGTAGGTTGCGGCCATCACAGCAAAGGCAGCAAGAGCGAAGGGCACAATGTCACGGAGAAACATCATATGACTATACCCCGTCATGCGCCGTACCGTCTCGTGCCATACGAACATCCATACCACATTGATAGCGGTGTAAGCGATGACCATCGTGCGGATACCCAAGGGCCAGATGAGCAGCATAGTGGCAATCTCTGCCAAACCGAGGGTAAAGGTGATCCAAAAATAGATGCCCGACCGTCCCTTGCTCAACACCAGATTGGAAAGCAGGATGCACGGGGGGATGGTTGCCCCGCTGATGGAGAGAATGCGCAGCAGATCGGCCGACGCGGCCCACTTGACAGTAAGTGCAGTGACAATAAATTCGTGGGACACAAGACCAAGACCGAAAAGCAGCGGGAAGGTGATGAAGGCCGTGAAGCGCATCATCTTGCGCAACACGAGCAGTTGACGTTCGTGCTGGTCTTTGAGGTCGACGAGCACAGGTTGGGCCACTTGGGCAATCATGCTCTGCACAAGGTAGGCGCACTTCGAGTTCCACTGGTTGGCTTGGTTGTAGCACCCTGTGCTATGGGCCGAGAAATAGCGGCCAAGGAGGATGTTGAGGATATTGAGGTTGACCTGACTCATGATGTTCGTGGCCAACACCTTGCTACTGAAACCGAACATACGGCGTACTGGTCCGAAATCAATGTCGCACGTCGGCCGCCAGTCGGAATAGTGCCACACGAGCAAGGCGCAGACTGCGACATAGACGAGGCTCTGCGTGGCAAGCGACCAGTACGACATACCCTGCCAAGCCATTATGGCCCCGACGGTGCTGGAGATGAGCACGGCGGTCATGCCGGCCTTGGCGAGTTGCTTTGCCTTGAGATTTTTGAAGAGGTAGGCCGACTGGGCGATACCTAGACTTGATACCCAGAACGAAAGAAAGGCAAAACGGCAGAGCGGTACAAGCCGAGGTTCATGGTAGTAGCGGGCGATGAGCGGCGCAGAGAAGAAGAGGACGACGTAGCAGAGGCTACCCACAATGACATTGAACCAAAACACGGAGTTGTAGTCCTCGTGCCGAGGTATCTTCAGATTGGCGATAGCGGTGGAGAATCCGCTGTTTTGCAGCGTATTGGCGATGGCGGTAAAGATGGTGATCATCGCTATCATACCATAGTCATCGGGGGTAAGCAGACGACCGAGTAGTATGCCAAAGGCCACGCCGATGGCCTGCTGCACACCATTGCTCAGTCCGCCCCAAAAAAGTCCTTTGACGGTTTTTTCTTTCAGTGTTTCCTTTGTCATGCTTTTTTATCCAGTTTCATCCAAAGGGTATGTATACGGTCGTACAACCGTTTGCTCCAACCGGCATGCGGTATGCCGCAGTAGCGACCGGCCATTTTCCAAAAACGGCGGTCCTCTCCGAAGTAGGGATGGCACTGCATCCAACGGTAGAGCCGGTACAGGCCACGTTTCTTTTCGTAGGGCATGTGCCAGACGGTGAGTTGTTCGTCACCCGGCAGCACATTATTATATTGCGGAGTTGTCCACAGACGTTTCACATATTTTCCCGCTACATTGTTGCGCACTCCGAGCCGCTCGGCCAACAGACTGAGGAAGTGGGCCTCCTCATTGAGTTTGGGTTGCCCTTCGGCAAAACGGCTTAGATTGTATTTCCACAACTGCCCGTATTCGCTGCAGATACGTCCGACTACCTCACCCGTGAATGCCACAAACTCACCACCGCAATAGGCCAAGGGGCGGCGGGGGGCGGTGCCGTAGCAATCGGTGTAAAGACGGGTCATATCAGTGAGCGTGATACCGTTGATGTTCTCCGACGTATCGGTGGTAAGTTCGTAGAAGGCCGCTCCACGTCCCTCGGTACGCATATCGTCCCACAGGGGGTGGAGTGTACGGCGGCAGATGCAGTCGGCATCACTGATGAGAAGGGTGTCATCGGCCTTCATCTTTTCGGCCATGTAGTCGAGAATATCGTAGAGGAAGAACTGGTTGCGCCATGCCTTGTACCACCCTTCGGGCGGACGGTGACGGTAGTCGAGTCGCACGGCCTGCACGCCAAGACGGTCAAAGAGACGGATGAGGTAGGGCGGCAGTTGCGCGGGGTCGATATTGGTGAAGAACAGCAGGCGGGCATCGGCATTGTAGCGGGCAAACGTTGTGAAGAACGGTACCTGTATCTGCATGTATACAGAGTGCAACAGGGCTGAGTCACCCTTGCCTCCCGCCTGGGGATAATAACTGGCCTCGGCCGCGTCCTCCCGATAAAACCATGTGGCGATATAGTGGATCATAGTGTATTTCGTTTGGAGAAGTTCATCAATATGGCATCAGCACAGGTATCCTGCAAGAAGTGTCATGTTGTAGATCCATAGCCATGCGGTGAGCACGACAAGCACAGTGCGTGCGGCCCTACGCAGACGACTGTGGGGCGAACGCAGTGCGTAGGCTACAGCTATGGGAATGGCGAAGGCCCAGTGGGCAGTCATGATGTAAATCTCGTCGATAGCAAATCCCAGTCCGACGTGCAAGAGCAAGTCAAGTCCGAAGTACGACATGGCAAGCCACATGAGTGCTGACCGTCGTCCGCACCACACGCCAACGGCGAAGAGGAGCACGAGGGCAGCCTCCACGATATAGTTCCATGTCCAGGAGTAGGGTACGATGACGGGGCGATCTACGTTGACATCGCCCAACAGATGGTCGCGGTGCAACTGTATGGACTCTCCGAAGAGATTTTCCACGATAGATGCCGTGCGCGAGGTGGAGATGTCGGTCCAGATGAGAAACTCACTGTTCTTTGTGATGGGTGCGCCCTTCTGTCTCGGGGCTTTCTTCTTGGGCTTGGCCATCGCCTTGTGCGCGGCAAGCACGGCAGCGGTATCACCCTGGGCGAGAAGCGCGGAGTCACGCTGACGTTGGGCTTCGCGCTGTTCCTTGTCCTTGCGGGCTTGCTTAGCCTTGCGTGCGGCGGCACGTTTATGAGAGAGTATCTCCTTGGGCAACACAAGTTGGTGGTACGTCAGACGTGCCGATCCCCAGATCAGTGCGGAGGGCAGAATGACTGCGAGTAGGAAAAACTTAGGCCGGAAGAAGCGGCGGCGGTTGACAAACAGAGCGGCAAGAAATACCTTCAGACCATTGTTGAGCGTCGTGCCGGCCGTGAGGAAGAAGTAGACCACGGTCTGCCATATTTTGAAGGGACGTCCGCTCTTCATGCGCCGTCCGGCCACATAGATGGAGAGCAGCAGAATGGTGAGCGAGATATTGAAGTGGTCGGGTACCATCGCCGTCACCAAAATGTAGGCGAAGGAGAAGAAGAAGAGGGTCACCAGGGTAGCATCGCGCCGTCCGAGTCCGACCACCTCAGATAGCGTGCGATAGAGAAAGAGCGAAGAGTAGGTGGCCAGCACGGTCTGCATGACGGCTACGATAAACACGGCGCAGTTGATGCCCGTGAGTGCCATCAGTCCTTGGTTGAGCAGATAGGGTAAGTACATGAAGTAGCCCAGTAGCGGATGACGGTACACATTGTACACTTCCTGCCAATCGGTGAGCACTGAGTAGGTGACGGGGTCAAAGCCCGACATGTGGAAATTCTTGACGAACAGTCCCCAATGGTCTTTCGAAATCGGCGTGAAGAGGTCATAATAGTGGGCGACGACCAAGGCATTGAGCGTGGCGAACACGAGCAGCATGACCAAAGCGAGCCCGCATTCCCCGCGGTGTATGCGGAGCACGTCGGCGAAGGGATGAAACAGGTTGTATCTGCGACGGGTACGGCGGCCGTCGGTTGATGAACCTTGGGATGAAGTGTTTTGTGATGTCGTGGGTATCATTTTTTGAGAAAATATCTTACAAGGATGAAGTTGACGGGTACGCAGATGCAGAACATCGGTATGGGGGCCAACTGTTCGCTTACACCCAATCCTACAAAGAGATTGAACGTAGCCATCTGCAGGAGATAGTTGACTGCGTGCGACAACGCAAAACCGGCACCGTGCTTGGCATTGACCTTGGTGCGGAAGGTGAAGCGTGTCGAAGCAATGAAGTTGAAGGCGAAACTGATGGCATAGCCTATGGTCATGGCCACGTTACGGTCGATGAAGTGCCACAGCACCCAATAGATGGCGTACTGCAATAGGGTGGCGGCGCCGCCGACGATGCCGAAGCGGATCATCTCGCCCAGGCGCTGGCGCTGCTTATTGTCTAAATGGTCGGTGTACATATTGGTCTGCGTATCGGTAGAGTTCATAGTCGCCACGGCTATCACCGTAAGCGGTCAGGAAATAGTTTTCACGGGGCGTAAGACAAGGGGCAAGCCGATGCACTTTCTCGCCACGGTTGCAGTTGGGCGTAGCAAAAGTCCCGGTGCATATATCACGGCCCGTGACTTCATCGCGCCGGAACGCGGCCTCGGTACAAATGAGTGTGAAGTGGGGAGACGGTGTGGGGAGGATGCAATGGCAAAGATCGCGAAGCCAGATATCAAGGCTGGCACTCACGATGTATACCTGTTGACCTTCGGCTACAAGTTGGCGTATGGTACGGACACCTTCGGGGCGCAGCAAAGCCGTTCCCCTTTTCTCTGCAAAAGCGTGCGAATATTGGGCGAGCCTTTCACGGTCCCATCCACGGAAGAAGGTGCGGCACATCTGTTCCTTTGCCTTGTCGGGAGAGTAGAGCCGACACTTCATCAGCAGTATGTGGGGCAGACATATCAGCATGCCGAATAGAAACCTCCACCGGGGATGGCAGAAGCGGATGAACTGCAGCAGGGTATCGTACGTGGTCAGCGTGCCGTCAAGGTCAAACGCGTAGACGGGTATGCGTTGTGAGGTGGTCATCTTTTCTTTTTCCATCAGCAGTTTTTACGGGTAGGTTCTACAAATAGATAAGGAAGAGGAACGACAGTCCCCACAATACAACGATGAGTTGCGTGAAGTGGTCGTGGAGAATGATCTTGGTGGGATCGCCGCTCTTTTGGTCTACCACGGCAATCTGTATGTAGCGCAACAATCCCAGCAACACAAAGATGGAAGTGAGGTAGAGGTAGGGTGAGGAGAAATGTTCGGTTACCTCGGGCGACACGGTATACATGATATAGCACACGAGCGTGACCGAAGCGGTGATGGTGATGGCCTGATTGATGAACGTGAGATTGTAGCGTGAGGTATTCTTTCTCGGTGCCTGTCCGGTCTCGTTCATACGCAACACGTCGTCCCTGCGTTTGGCAAACGACATAAAGAGGGTGATGAGGAAGGTCATCAGCACAATCCACTTGCTCAGTTCTATATCGGTGGCCAGTCCGCCAGCCAGCAAGCGCAGTACGAATCCGAAGGCTACAATGCAGACATCAATGATGGCATACTGTTTCAGCCGCGAGCAGTAGACCATATTGAGCACGTAGTAGAAAGCGATGACGGTCTGCACATAAAGCATGTTGCGGGCATCGATGAGCAATGTCACTGCAGCGGCGAGCATGAGCATGAGTGCCATCAGTCCGTAGGCTTGGTGAGTGCTGATTGCACCCGAAGCGACGGGGCGATGGCATTTGACAGGATGCTGACGGTCGGCATCGGCATCTACAATATCGTTGTAGCAGTACACCGAAGAGGCGGCGAGGCTGAAGGCCAGCACGGCAATCAATCCCTGCACCAGGGCGTGGAGGTCGAAGAGGGCACCGCCGAAGAACAGGGGAACAAGAACAAACAGGTTCTTGATCCATTGTTGCGGACGGAGTAGTCGGATGATATTCTTCATTTGGCTTTTGGTGTATTCAAAATGTTTGTAGTGGAACTTTCTTAGACTCCACCTTTATTTTTTTCGTAGTGATCCGGCAATGGTGATGATGTAGCGGAGTACCCATGCTGCTGGTAGGGTAATGGCCAACGTACCCAATACGTTCTCCCAATATACCCAGTGGAATGCTGCAAGCGGCAGAAGCACAAAGTTGAGGTGTATGAGATATACCTCCAGACTCAGTGCGCCGACAAAGGCGAGTGCCCTTCTCATCCACGGCAATGTATGGCGCAACACTGTCCCCAAGAGCAACAGAAAGGCCATGGTCAGCGGAATATACATCATACGCTCCACAAAGAGCGGAAAGTGTCCGTGCCGGAATTGTTCAAGCCAAATACACATGCCGCCCACCGTCAGTACGGTCACCAAGGCCAAGAGGGTGGCAGAAGCCCCGCAGGGTTTACCGTCGCGCACGGCCGCACCCATATTGATACCGATGAAGAAGATGGGGGCGCGGCTCCAAAAGATCTCGATATGGCCTACGGCTGCATGGATGGGACTGACCCACTGCACGGCGGCACACCAGCATATCAGTAGCACGGGCAACCACTGCCACTCCGCGTGACGCTCTATCAGCCGGAGGTAGAACGGAGCGAGGGCATAGAGCAGGATGATGGCAGGCATATACCAGAAGGTGAGTTCGTCGTGCGCCCAAAAGCCCCACCCTATGGTGATCTGCCCGACCAGTGCTGGTAGTTCGCGCCATCCTCCACCATGGGCAATATAGTCGGGCAGATAGTAGGCCGTGGCCACAAGAAGCCATGTAGGGTAGATGCGACGGTACCGCCGTCGGAGGAAATACCATACCGACGGATTCTTCTGCCAAGCGTGCCACAGGCCGATACCGCTGATCAACAGGAAGATGTCGACACCGATATTGCCACACCGACGCAGTCCGAAGAACGGGTCGGAGGGGCTGAGCCACACATGGAAGAGAACGACAAACAGGGTCGCCACTCCCATCATCTCACCGCGATAGCGGCTGAGGTCCTTGAGGTCTATGGCAGGTAGTAGGGTCATTGCTTTTGTTTCTCACTTGTGTCGTATCTATGCCAACGTGCCCGCATCTCATGGTAAAACCAGGCAAGGGCTATCGAGGTGGTGACGTAGAGGGCCAATCCGGTGTAGGCGTTGTCCCAACCATGATAGTAGGTGAAGAACACGCGGCGTGTCACGGGGTGGATGACGAAGAGTGCGGCGGAGATACCGCCAACCCATGCGAGCCACCCGTTCAATGTACGGGGAAGGGCCTTGACCAGCCCGACTGCACCGGTGCAGACGAACAGCGGTGCCCAAAGCCACAACTGGAAGTGGTAACTGAAACCGAACACTGCCACGGCCGACACAAAGGCCATCAGTGCCCATTGTTGCTGACTGAGCGGACACCCGTAGCGGGCAAACAGTATACCTGCGCCGAAGGGCAGCATACCCCCCATGAAATTGTAGCGCACGCGGTTGAGCGTGTCACCCTCGGGGGCGCAGAAGGCCTGCGATGCCCAGCAAAGAACGATGAGGGCCACGACTACCTTCCAACTGCGACGGTAGAGCGCAATGCGGTAGACGGCGTAGAGTTGCAGCATAAGACCGAAAAACCAGTACGGACCGGGCCAGATGACACGGTCGGGGTCGGGCAACAGATTGTTGAGCATGAGCAGTTGGCCGACCACATCGACGGTGTGGTAGACGTGGCGGCCGGGCAGCATCGCATCGACAAGGGTGAAGACTACAAAGCCGGCAATCATCATGCTGAAGAGTTTGGCGAAATGTTTGTGGATGAAGGCCCATACACCCGGTGCGGCAGCGGCAGACGATGGCTGACTGGCGGTAACGGGTTGCTCGTATTTCAGCGTCAGACCATAGGCACTGAGAAAGAGGAATACGGGCACGCCGTAGTGTCCGAAGAACGACAACAGGTGTATGGGCAGACTGCCGTCGGGCAACAACACAGCGTGGAGCAACTGTTGGCTTTTGGCGAGGGTGAACGTGTACTCATTCTCCTTCACAGCCGCGCCGAGCCAGTGGCAGTAGTTGTGCAGAAAGATGCCGATGATGGCCAGCCCGCGCAGAGCAGCACACTCGGTGCGCGTGAGTATGGGTGTGGATGTATTATTCATTCGTGATAATGGGTATGGAGACTATTGCAGTTTGTCATAGTCGGCCTCGCCCTTGAGCAGTCTGGGACGCATCTCATCGTACTCGGGCGAGAGTATATTGTACTCGGGGTGATAGTCACGGGCGTGGATACCGGCCAGGTAGAGCAGCAGGTGGGGAAGGGCATCGGTCATGTAGCGACGGTGGCGTGCATCGACGACCTGCTTGAAGATTTCGGGATGGAGGGCCGTGTACTTCGGCGAACACCATATCCAAAACGGTATGTCAAACTCAGCGTGGGCCAGTCGGGCATCGACAGCCGTGGAGTGCATACGACAGAAAAAGTGCATGTCGCCCTCGTAACATTCCTCACCGTGGTCGGGTACATAGATGACAATGGCATCCTCATTCTCAAACCGCTGCACAATCTCCGTCACGATGGAGTCGTTGTAGAGTATGGCATTGTCATAGTCAGAGAGTATGCGGCGCTCGCGGCCGTTGAGGTTGGGTTTGAGTTCACGGTAGTCATCCCCCTGAAACTTGCGGCGGTCGGCCGGATAACGTTCGGAGTAGCCTACATGCTGACCGATAAGGTGGAAGATGGTGAGGTTGTGGTCGGTATTCTGGCCGCGCAGACGGTCGTAGTCGGCCAGCAGATCCTCATCGTAGCGGTGGAGTTGGTCGTTGCGGGTATCAAACTGGGCCGCGCTGAGTTTCGGATTGTTGAGAAAGAAACCGCCGCTGAAGTCATACACGGCTTCCTTGGCCTTGGGCAAAAACTGATTGGTGAGGAAGGTGACGTGGTAGCCTGCCTTGCGGAACAGTTCGGGAAAGAGCGGATAGTCGCACCACTCGCCTTTCTGTCCTACAACGTGCATGGAGAAAAGATTCTTGAAGACGTAACTGGTCAGGTTCCAAGGTGACACCACATCGGTGTACTTCACAAGACGACCGGTCTTCTCCAGCCGTGCCTGTCGCGGCGTGGTCGGCATAGGATAACCGTAGATTTGGGCGTGGTGACGGTTGTAACTCTCACCGATGATAAGCACAATATGGGGACTGGTGTACGAACAACTGTCCACACTCACATGGTCGGCCGCAGCAACCAGTTTTTGTACTTGGGCGGAGGTGAGTGAGTTGGCATAGACGCTGAACACAAGACGGTAGATGGGCTGATAGAGGTTGGCACGGTTTTTCTCGGTGAGCGTGTGCTCCACCTCTCCGATGGTACGTCCAGACATCAGTCGCCACGTGGCAGCCTTGTTTTGTGCACTCGCAAAGGCAGCCCAAACGACAAGCACGCCCAACAGAAGACCGAGCACGGGTTCGGCCTTGACCACGGCAGAACGTACACGATTTTTTATGTCGCGCCACCGCACACATACATCAGTCGAAAGGATATGGGGGAAGGGCAAGCGGATGGTGGCGAATACATGCACGGCGGCAAGCAACAGTATCCACCCTACCCCACTGAACAGAACGTCGGTCGAGATGCAGGTACGCAGAAACTCTCCAGCCTCGCGCGAGTCGGTCTCATTGACCAACAGTAGCATGGTGGGCGTGAGCGTGGAGTCAAACTTGGTGAAGCAGTACACATCGACCACAGCGGTGGTATAGAGCACCACATATAGGGCGGCACGCATCCACCGACGTATTCTGCGGGGCAAGAGCGCAAGCACAACACATACGACATAGACATCGAGCAGCAACTCGGGGTAGAGGTTATCGTACAATTTGGGATGTCGCGTGTGGGGCAGTGTGACCCATGCACAAAGACAACCGAGAAGATACATGAACACGAAAAACCTTGCGTTCAAGCGTACGGGTCTGGCGATATATCCGAGGATCTGGCCCAGTATTTTCCAAATTCTCATACAGTGGTTTTTATCCGCAAACTTAATCATTTTTTTTGACTTACTCGTTGCTTGCCCTAATTATTTGTCATGGGGTCGCCGTGTGTCCGCTTTTTTTCGTACTTTTGTGGCGGAGGCTCGTTTCCGCCTCAGCGGATATCACGGAGGTCTTCCGGGAAAAACAACCTGTATTTTATCAACAAACCTACATTTTTCACTTCAACAATCTGATGAACAAATTCCTTAAAACAATGGGCATCGCGGCACTGGCAGTATTGGTGCCGACCGGACTTTCTGCACAAACTAAAGCATCGAAAAAAGTGACGGCAATGGTAGAGCGCGGACTCCAATCCATCACCGTCGACGCAGCCAAAGCACATGTGTACTTTCTGGCCGATGATGCTCTTGAAGGTCGCCGCGCAGGTGCGAACGGCAGTAAGATAGCCGCCCAGTATATCATTTCGCAAATGCGCCAATGTGGTGTCAAACCGCTGGGTGACAGTTACCTGCAACCATTTTCGGCCTACAACTGGAGCCGATTCAAGAAGAGAGGGTGGTATGTCGAGACCGACTCTGTCGCCAAGATCACCACAGGCGAACACCGACGGGTAGATATGGCCAATGTATTGGGCGTCATTCCCGGCCGAAAGAGTGATGAGTATGTTGTGGTCGGAGCGCACCTCGACCATGAAGGCATAGACAACGACCTTGTAGGAGACAAGATCTACAACGGTGCCGACGACAATGCTTCTGGCGTGAGTGCCGTACTTCAAATCATGAAAGCCTTTGTGGAGAGCGGCGCACAACCCGAGCGAACCGTCATCTTCGCCTTCTGGGACGGCGAGGAAATGGGACTTCTTGGTTCACGCTATTTCGTACAAGCCTTCCCCCACATCGACAAGGTGAAAGGCTACCTCAACTTCGATATGGTGGGCGGCGACAACAAACCCGAAAATCCGGCCTATATGGTCTACTTCTATACCGCCGCACATCCTGCCTTCGGCGACTGGCTGAAGGCTGACATCGCCAAGTACGGTTTCCGCCTTGACCCGAGTTACCGCTCATGGGACAATCCCGTAGGCGGCAGCGACCAAGGTTCGTTTGCCAAGAAAAACATACCTATTGTATGGTATCACACCGATGCTGAACCCAACTACAATCATCCGACCGATGAGGCCGACCGCGTCAACTACGACAAACTGGCCGACATCACCCGCGCCTCATACTTGACAACGTGGCATCTGTCCAATGTAGAAAAATATTAAGGCGGGTTCTATAACCCGCCTTGAATGAATGTATTGCAGATTTTAGGATGATAAAAGAACTGAGACAAGCACTGATCGGCCTGGCCAAGATTGCCTATTTCTCGATCAAGACTGACAAGACCGTGAAAATACACGACAAGAGAAAGGTAGGCCGCCACTCCACCTTTGAGCGTTGTTGCCGTCTATGCGCGGGGGTAGAGTTCACCGGACATTTGGGATACGGATCGTATATCGGACACGATTCTAGCATCAAAGCCAAAGTAGGGCGCTTCACATCTATCGCCCCAGAGACACAAACGGCCATCGGAAGACACCCTCTTGACCCAAAATACGGCACGACCTGCCCGATGTTCTTCAGTCTAAGGAAGCAGACCGGCTACACGTTTGCCACAGAACAGACATTTGACGAGTTCAAGTATGCCGATGCTACGGGACCATACGACTGCGTCATCGGCAATGACGTGTGGATAGGTAGCAGGGTACTCATTGTCGGTGGCGTGACAATCGGCGACGGTGCCGTAGTGCTTACAGGGGCTGTTGTGACCAAGGATGTTCCACCGTATGCCATCGTCGGAGGAGTACCCGCAAAAATCATCCGCTACAGATATGATGAAGAGACCGTAAAGTTCATGTTGCGCATAAAGTGGTGGAACATGCCGGAGAAATGGCTGAAAGAAAACTGGCGGCTGCTCAATGACATGGACAAACTCAAAACATATTTTCTCCAATCAGATTCGATCCAACCTTAGTGACAGAGAGAAAAATGAGAGGATAGGCTATCCGTATTCACGCTTTTTTATGTAATTTTGTGTCTATCCACCTCCCGTGGCAAAACGGGAAAACAGAAAAAATAGGAAAAACAGAAATTATGGCAAAAGTATATGAATTCTTGGCCGACGGCTTCGAGGAAGTCGAGGCTATGGCTCCCGTCGACATTCTACGACGCGGCGGAGTAGACATCAAGACCGTCAGCGTGACGGGAACAACAACCGCTACCTCATCACACGGCGTGACCATGACGGCCGACCTCCGCATAGAGGACGCCGACCTCTCCGACGCCGATCTGCTGCTCATACCGGGCGGACTGCCCGGCGCCACCAATCTCCGCGACCACGAAGGCGTACGCGCCGCACTCATCGCACAAAACGAGGCCGGACGCTACATCGGCGCCATCTGCGCCGGACCGATGGTACCCGGATCGCTCGGTCTGCTCAAGGGCCGCCGCGCCACCTGCTACCCCGGTTTCGAGAAATTTCTCGAAGGGGCCGAGTACACCGCAGACCTGGTGACCGTCGACGGCAATATCATCACCGGTGAAGGACCAGCCGCATCTATGCCTTACTCCTACACACTGCTCTCCCTCTTCCGGGGCGAGGAAGCCACGGCTGACATCCGTCGAGGCATGATGTACGATCATCTCGAACACACCATCAAAGGCTGACGCGCATGGACTACGCCATCATCGTAGCCGGCGGGAAGGGCCTGCGCATGGGTTCGGAGACACCCAAGCAGTTTCTGCCCGTCGGCGGCAGGCCCGTACTCATGCACACCATCGCACGGTTTCATGACTACGATGCTTCCCTTCGCATCATCGTCGTCCTGCCCCGTGAGCAACAGGACTACTGGCACGCCTTGTGCCGGAAGCACGCCTTCGACATTCCCCACACCGTCGTCGACGGCGGACGCACCCGCTTCGAGTCATCCAAACATGGACTGGCCGCCATCACCGACGGCGACAACGGTATCGTGGCCATACACGACGGCGTACGCCCCTTCGTTGCCATAGAGACCATCGGCCGATGCTTCAGCGCCGCCCGCCAAACAGGAGCCGCCATACCCGTACTGCCCGTGACCGACACACTGCGTCTCGTCGGTACCGGCGGTAGCGGACACAACGTGCTGCGCAGCGACTACCGCATCGTACAAACTCCGCAGACCTTCAGCATCGCCATCGCCAAGAAAGCCTTCGACTGCGACGATAATCCTGCCTTCACCGACGACGCATCAGTCGTGGAAGCCACTGGAGGCACCGTCACTATGGTGGAAGGCAACCGCGAAAATATCAAGATCACAACTCCCTTCGACCTCACCATAGCCGAAGCACTACTACGAACATCATTCTAAACGTAGTATACCCCCAAAAAGCATATCCTCAAGACCCAATGAGCGACATCCTCCAGCAAGACATCATGTACCTCCCCGGCGTAGGGCCACACCGCAAGGACATCCTCGCACGGGAAGTAGGCATACGCACATGGGGCGACCTGCTCGAGTACTACCCCTACAAGTATGTCGACCGCAGCCGCATCTACACCATACGCGAGATGACACCCGACATGCCCTTCGTACAGATACGCGGACACATACTGAGTTTCGAGGAATTTGAGATGGGAGGAAGGAAGAAGCGCGTTGTCGCCCACTTCTCCGACGGCACAGGCACAGTAGACCTTGTATGGTTCAGCGGAGCGCAATACGTATACAAGACCTACCACACGGGCGAGGACTACATCGTCTTCGGACGGCCCGCTATGTACGGCGGACGGTTCAGTTTCGCCCACCCCGACATCGACCGCGCCACCGATCTGCAACTCACCGAGATGGGCATGCAGCCCTACTACTCCACCACTGAGGTCATGAAGAAAAACGGCATGACCTCACACGCTGTGGAAAAGATGGTCAAGACGATGCTCGCACGCATCACCACCCCGCTCGACGAGACCCTGCCACCCTATATCACCGGTCCGCTGCACCTCGTGTCGCGCGATGCAGCGGTACGCGGCGTACACTATCCGCACAACACCCTCGAAATGCAAAAGGCCCGCCAGCGGCTCAAGTTCGAGGAACTCTTCTACGTACAACTCAACATTCTGCGCTACGCCAGCGACCAACGCCGAAAATATCGCGGATACGTTCTCAATCGCGTAGGCGAACCGTTCCACTCCTTCTACGACAACAACCTGCCCTTCCCGCTCACCGGCGCACAAAAACGTGTGGTACGCGAGATACGCGAAGACATACGATCGGGCCGACAGATGAACCGCCTCCTACAAGGTGATGTGGGTTCAGGCAAGACGCTCGTGGCGCTCATGGCTATGCTCATCGCCGTGGGCAACGGCTATCAGGCATGTATCATGGCACCGACGGAGATTCTCGCCGAGCAACACATGGACACCATACAGTCGTTCCTGCGCGGCATGGACATACAGGTAGACCTGCTCACAGGCATCGTCAAGAGCAAACGCCGCCAACAGGTGCTCGACGATCTCATCGCCGGACGCACTCAAATCCTCGTCGGCACACACGCTGTACTCGAAGACCCGGTACGTTTCGCCCGACTCGGACTCGCCGTCATCGACGAGCAACACCGTTTCGGCGTAGCCCAGCGTGCCAAACTGTGGGGCAAGAGCGACAATCCGCCCCACATCCTCGTCATGACCGCCACGCCCATACCGCGCACGCTCGCCATGACCATCTACGGCGACCTCGACGTGAGCGTCATCGACGAACTGCCACCCGGACGCAAACCTGTCGTCACCCTCCACAAGTACGACACCCAGACCACCAGCCTCTACGACGGCATACGCAAGCAGATACGACAAGGACGGCAGGTATACATCGTATTTCCACTCATCAGCGAAAGCGAAAAAAGTGATTTGAAAAATCTTGAGGACGGTTTTGCCGCTCTCTGCGATGTCTTTCCAGAATTCCATCTGAGCAAGGTGCACGGCAAGATGAAACCCAAGGAGAAAGACGAGGAGATGCGCAAGTTTGTCGCCGGCGAAACCCAAATACTCGTTGCCACGACCGTCATCGAGGTAGGGGTCAATGTACCCAACGCCTCGGTCATGGTCATCCTCGATGCCCAACGCTTCGGCCTGTCACAACTCCACCAGTTGCGCGGACGTGTCGGACGCGGTGCCGACCAAAGTTTTTGCATTCTTGTCACCAACTACAAACTTACGGCCGAGACACGCAAGCGCATCGACATCATGTGCGAAACCAACGATGGTTTCCGCATCGCCGAAGCCGACCTCAAACTCCGCGGACCCGGCGATCTCGAAGGCACACAACAAAGCGGCATCGCCTTCGATCTGAAAATAGCCGACATCGCACGCGACGGACAACTCGTACAACTCGCCCGCCAGGAAGCCCAAAAAATCATAGATGCCGACCCTACCTGCTCACGGCCGGAATACGCCTCTCTGTGGACACGCCTCCGCTCACTGAGGGATACTCATGTAGACTGGGCCGCCATCAGTTGAGATGTAGTATGACACATATACCAACTCCATTATTTATGGTGGGTTCTATAAATTATCTTTGCTGGATTTTGAGACTATTTTCGAATGCATATCGTCAGCGAGTAAGGGAGT
>CAVJZJ010000012.1:0-68442 GCA_963653995.1 Flexilinea sp. | reverse complement strand
TACGAGGCATTATTGACAAGAAATTTTTCCTCTTTAGACTAACAAGGATTTTTGCCTAATCCACACACTTTTTCAGGTGACCCGTATCTTATTCTGTCTTCTTGTAATGGCGGCAATTTTGAAAGATCGACAAGGTTTATTCCCATTAGAAAAAATGTCAAAAAGAAAATATCTTTATATTTCTCTGTAGTTGGCGTTGTCGGACAATTATATAGTTGCCGTAATTGTTCTATAGTTAGAGATCGTTTGGGTGTTTCTTTTGTCCGTATAGAATAGTTATTAAATACGTAATCTTTAATATCACCGCGTTTACGGGCAAAGTTTATAATTGCTCTTATATTCCGCAATCGTGTTGCAATCGTGTTTTCATTGTTGCCAATATCACGCTGGTATTTTGTGTATGCCGACAACCAATCAACGTCAATGTCCTCTAAAAGCAAATTGCCAAAATCACAGAAATTTTCAATTGAACAAATTGTTGCACGATATATCCTTATTGTTGTCTCCTTCTTTTTACTACCTATAAAGTCTTCAAATTGAGCCTTTACATATTGCCTCCCCGGATCCACATCATCTTGTCCAGTAAGAATTTCAATTAATTTTCTATTCGAACAAGAACGTAATTTACCGCTGAATTGAAGCTCTTGTAATCTATCATTCAGCAAAACGAGACGTTTGGCTAATTTAAGGTTGATAATATTTTTATCTGCTCTGTTTTTTACTTTTTCATTATTGCTATCCCATTCTACTTCTTTTAGCTCGTATCCTGTAGGAATGTACATTGCACAGTCTTTTCTTGCGATTTTGAATTTCAATGGGTATTTACCACTGTTCAATATCCTTCGTTTGTCAAGTTTGATTGAAATTTTTACCATCGATTTGCTTTTTTAGTTGCACGAATTTTGCTTGATTCGGGAGAGTATTTAGTATAAATATGTGTGTTTTGTTGTTTTCTGAAAAACATAAAATACATGCTATTCTTCCATTAGGTTTTGGTAATCATTGAGATACTTAATCAGGTTGGCAATACCGACCGGATATGCGGCAACGTATACGTGAGGTGATGCGGTGGGTAGGCCCTTGCATGTATTCTATGCTCCTTTGGAGGCCTTGCGGCATTTGTGGGATTCGCGTAGGAAACACCCTTTGTAATGTGTCATTGCGAAGAGTAGTATCATTGTCTTGTAGTGCGGACGATGTCGGGCGTGCGGACTGCCGGTTTCAGTTCGCCGCCGATATAGAATATTTGGCCATCAGTCACTACCGCTTGCGCTCCCGCTCTTGCCAGTCGTTTGTCATGGGGAGCGGGTGTCAGCCATTTTTTTGCGGATGTGTCGAAGGTGAGCAATTGACCATTGAACCGATACCACTCTATGGTATGGTTCAAGTATTCATCTTTTTCTGTCAACTGGTATCTTCTACTGATGGCATCGAGGAAGATGTCTTTGTTGACACCACCTGTGCAGACGATGAACAGGCGTTTTTCTTTCGGACTCTTTATTGTTGTGGCAGTCCCGCCTGATAGTGTCAATTCTTGTCCGTCGGCCGATCGTGGAGCAGGCAAGGATTGCCAAAGGCCCGATGGTATGTCGTATCGCAATCCGTCGCAGTGTACCTTGCTATTTTCTTCATCTTGTGAAAATCCTCCCCATACATAGATTCCCGTCCCGTCACTTGCGCAGGCTGGTTGTACCCTTGGTGTACCGGGTAGTGGCGGTATCTTTGTCCATTTCAAGGTGCCGTTGAGTTGGGCCGTCCATGTGTCGGTAGAAGGTTTCCCGTCTTGTATGCCTCCTACGATGTAGATATTGTTGCCGCACCGTGTTCCGCCTATGTTGTCTGCCGTGCAAGGTAGGGGCAGAAGGCATCTCACGGTGGCTTTCCATTGCGTGGTGTCGAGATGTAGGCTTAGCGAAGACGGCAGACTATGGATTGTGTTGCAGCCACCTGTCAAGACAAGACTGTCACCGCTTTCTATCGTTACTCCGTAGGCCGCCGCTTCGGGCAAGTAGCCTACAAGACGCCAGTTGAGTTTGTCGCCCTCGGGCCGTGCGGCGTATATACCTTTGTAGTAACGCTTCTTGCCCGGTTCGGGGAAATTGCAGCCGCCGGCCATGATGAGACAGTCACCGATACGTCCGGCATAGCATGCCGAAACACCGAGATGGTATCCGTCCTCATCGGTCGGAAATCCGATGATGTTTTCTGTCTTGTATGTTGTGATATTATCGGTAGTCCGGCTAGTGGTCATGCAGGCAGTGAGTGACAGACTGGCAACTGCTGCGAGCAAGGTGTTTCTTGTTGACTGAAACATAGTGTGGAAAATCTATTACTCACCTTTCTCGTAGAGGTCGGCCAAAGTGTTGACCTCTGCAAATTCGTGTAGAAATTCTGCATACTCCTCCGTTACGGCTTCAGCAAACCGTTGGCCCTTTTCTGCGGTTGAGAGAGCAGGATTTCCGATGCCTGTGTCGTCGGTCACGAGTGTCCAGTGACGAGGTGTCCATATCTTGCCACTTCTCAATGCGTTGATACGAAATCCGCGTGCCTGTCCTTCTCCGGCTTCTTCGAGGCGTACCAGTTCGGGGTGGTAGTGCATCATCACCGAGGTCTCTGACTCATCGGCATGGTCGCCTGCGATGTCGAAATAGTCTTTGGCCGGACGCATCTTAAACCATTCGCTGCTAGCGATGATGAAGTCCGGATAGTCGATGGTCAGGTCGCGTATCATGTTCTTGAAACTGTTGCCGCCGTGTCCGTTGACAATGAGCAGCCGACGTATGCCTTGATGGTGTAGAGAAGCGACGATGTCGGTCAGTATGGCCCGTTGGGTCTCGTAGCGGTAGTGTATGCAGAACTTGAGGTCGCGTTGCCCGGGATTTTGTGCGCCGGTGTTGACAGGTGGCAGTACCATGCAGTAGATGCCGTAGCGTGCGTGCGTCTTCACGGCTGCGTCGACGGCAATGTCGTGAGAGAGTATGCAGTCGGTGAGATAGGGTAGATGTTGGTTGTGGGGTTCGGTTGCTCCCCAAGGCAGAATGGCTACCTTGTAGTCGTATTGTCGGGCAGTGCCGTAGTTGGATACGGACAGGTCGAATTTCTTTTCCATTATTGTGAAGGTTGATAAATTGTTGCAAATATACACAATTTGTCGGTCATGGCCATGTCATGTATCATAAAACCTACAAAGGCTCTGTATGCTTTTGAGGTACAGAGCCTTTGTGGGTGAGGTGAATGTGCACAGGCTATTTAAGCCGTAGCGATCTTTTTAGTATTTCGATAAGCCTTTTTCATCTTCTTGCCGACAAAGTTCCATGTCGGCATCTTCTTCAGTGTACTTCTTACAGGTTGTACGTCCCACAACAAGAAGATGAGTAGCACGGCGAGGCCGATGACGCAGGTCACACCGTAGAGTTGACGTATGGAGATCATGAGCAGATTGCCCATGTCGTAGGGCAGACCGCGGGCCATATTGTCGGCCACTTGGTGACGTAGTCCGAAACTATACAGGCCCGAACAGAGGGCCGATATCGGACCATTGCGTACCAGTCCAGCCATCGTCAGGCCCATGAAGAAGTGTTGGAACGGCATCAGTTCTTCCAAGTAGATGGTCAGCATACAGAAGAAGATGGCGTTGCCGAAAGAGCGCAGTATTGTCGGTAGGTAGAGTGCTTCTATCGGCAGTCCCGGATCGATGAGGAAATACATCATCACCGGGTAGCATACCATTGCGGCTACGCCGAGCGTGAGCAGTCGGGTGTATTTGGCCCGGAGTACCTTGCACCAGAATAGACAGAAAAGACATCCGATGATGGATCCCACCCATTCTACAAAGTTCAGTGCGTTGGTTGTCACTGTACCGAAGTGCAGTATACTGCCTGTGAAGGCCGTCTGCAGCACTTTGGGCGTACTGCCCATAAACTCAACAAAGGCGAAGAGTATAAGTAGCGGTACGAGTCGCTTGTACTTCCATGCTTCCGGTGCGATGTACGGGTGGCGTATGTGGCGCATACGTTGTATGCAGAAGTAGAACGTTACGACAAACAGTACGAGGTCTGCTCGCATGACACTACTGTCCAACCAGTTGTAGTATTCTCCGTAGTTGAAGAAAAAGATAAACTCCAGCATCAGTGCCGACCATAGTATGCAACCGAGCCAGTCGTTGCTGATGAAAGGCAGTGGTTTCATAAACCGGAAGTCGTGTGTCGTAATATATAGCACGAGTGCCATCGTCAGCAGTGCGGCAGCCATCACCCAGTTTACAGTGCGCCACTCTTGGCAGATGTAGACGAGATGCTCGGTGAGCCACGGTGCGAGAAACATGTTGCCCAGTACCATGCAGTAGAGTAGGGGGAAGAAGATGGTGAAGTCGCGTTTCGGCGTCATCCACAATTGTATGGTACTCATGCACTCGAAACATCCGCA
The DNA here is from genome assembly GCA_963653995.1 of Flexilinea sp. Classification (GTDB taxonomy): domain Bacteria; phylum Bacteroidota; class Bacteroidia; order Bacteroidales; family Bacteroidaceae; genus Prevotella. The sequence goes on along the minus strand of CAVJZJ010000012.1, from coordinate 64,017 downwards.
GAGTTTGAAGAAACCGGAGATGTATGCCAACAGGCACATCAGTGGTATCGACTCGGTGTAGATGATGAGTATGTTGCACGTGGCCACAACTAGGGCTGCATTGATGAGCAACTGTCGGTTGGTGAAGTGAAACTTCATCTTGAAGAGGAAGGGGAACGGCATAGCCACGCCCACGACGTTGAACATGATGATCATCAGCACGTCTTCCCTCATCAGACTGTATTCGCCCATCACGTGACTCATCGCTCCGCCGTAGATGCCGCCCGACAACAGAAAGGTGAAGGCGAACAGAAGGTAGATCCACGGATGTAGTCGACGTGGCACGTAACTATTGAACGACGGGACACGAAATGGTCCCTGTAAAGTAGGAGGTCCTGGCATTTCTTTCTTGGATTGACTTTGGAATAGGCAGACCCATTTGGGGGCCTGCCTATTGCTTCTCGTATTTTATTGGGCAATCTTCACCTTAGTTTCCACATTGAGACCGGCACGCAGCAGAGCGACGGCCTTGGCATCGTTGTCTGCGGTGAGGGCGATGCGCACGGGTACGCGTTGCTCTACCTTGACAAAGTTGCCAGTGGCATTGTCTACCGGTATCATGGAGTAGGCTGATCCTGCAGCGGCGGAGATGGCTTGTACCTTGCCCTTGAATGTGATGCCGGGAATGGCATCGGCAGTGAACTCCACGTCTTTGCCTACGGTGATCTGGTCCATCTGTGTCTCGCGGTAGTTGGCCACTACCCACACATCATCGTCAGAAACGATGCGAGCCAGCATTTGTCCCGGTTGTACGAGTTGTCCCACATGGATGTCTTTGCGGCTCATCACACCGTCGCAGGTAGCGACAATGACGGTGTACGAGAGGTTGAGGTTGGCCAAGTGCAGTTGTGCCTCGGCTACGCTCTCGCTGGCTCGCGAACCGCCCAACTGGTGGGTCTGTACGCCCTGTACGGAGGCTGCGCTCTGTCTGCGGCTGTTGGCCTGCTCGTAGCGCGCCTTTGCGCTGAGGTAGCGGGCATAGGCGTTGTCGTATTGTTGACGGGTGACAGCATCCTTCTTCAGCAGAGAAGCGAAGCGGTCGAAGTCCTGCTTGGCATTGTTCATCTCGACGCGGGCCTCCTCTATACCAGCGGCGGCGGTCTTTACGTCGCTTGTTGTAGTGGTCATGCTGGCGCTTACGGCCGATGATCCGGCGCGTGATCCTTTGAGCCCAGCTTCGGCTTGTGCTACATGCAAACGGTATTCGGCATCCTCGATGATGACGAGCGTATCACCTTTCTTCACATGCTGGTAGTCTTCGAAACGTATTTCCTTGATAAATCCTTGTACCCTTGTGTTGATGGGAGTGATGAGTCGGTTTACCTGTGCATCGTCGGTGTATTCTACGCCTGCGCCGTGGGTGAGATGGCTCAGTGCCCAAACGATGGCGCCGAGTAGCACGAGGATGATGACGACGTTGTATATTCTCTTGACGGTTTTCTTGTTCATTGTCGTTGTATGTTTTTTGTGGGGAAATTCCCGTTGTTGATGAAGAAGATGGGTTGGAGGTGTTTAGATATTGCCAGCCGCATATTTCACGCGGTAGTAGGCATAGACGATATTGATGCGGGCATCTACTTCCTGCAGTTCGGCATTGAGACGCAGGTTGGAGGCATCTACCATATCGGTGACGAGTGCCATTTGGTTGAGGTAGCGGTTGTTGATGATCTCATAGTTCTGTCGGGCCAGTTCCACACTCTTTTGCTGAGTGGCCAGTTCCACGTAGGTCTGCTGGTACTGGGTGTAGGCCGCCTGTATGCTATTGTTGAGTTGTTCGCTCTGCAAGGCGTAGGCTTCCCGTGCCTGTCGGGTGTCGGCCGAGGCTTGACGTATGCGCTTGTTGCTCTTGTAGAGGGCCCCAAAACTGTACTTCACGCCTATACCTACATACCATATATTCAAATTCTTGTCTATGGGAGGCAGTTCGAAGGTGATTGGTCCGTTGAAGTCATTGGCGGCTACGACAGCCACCTTGGGCAGTAGTTCACTTTTGGCCAGTTTCTCTTTTTCCTGTGCCATGCTGATATTGATCGAACTTTGCTCCAATAGCGGCGAGTGGGTCAGTGCTGCGTTTTGCCAATACTGCTCACCCTCCTTTGCGTACTGCTTGTCGGCCACGGTCGTGTCGGGAATGATGGTCGTACCCTCGGCCAGTCCGAGCGTGTTGCAGAGTTGGTGGTTGAGTATGCTGCGGTTGTTGCGTAGTGCGGTCAGTCCCAGTTGGAGCGACTCCATCTGCAGTTCGTACCGCGTGATGTCGTTCTTCAGGGCCATGCCTTGTGTTTGGCGAGCCTTGATGTCGTCGATGAGTTGGCGGGTTAGGGCGATATTCTGCTCATAGACCTTCATGCGGTTGTCGGTCTTGTAGAGGTCGAGGTATTGTCCGAGGGCGACAAAGCGCATCTGCTGACGGGTCAGTGTGACCCCGTTCTCAGCCTGTCGCTTGCCCATCTCAGCCAACCGGATGCCAGCATCGATGGCACCTCCAGCGTAGACTACCTGTTGGGCTTGCAGTGAAAAACTATTGCCAAAGTGAGGCGATTTCAGTCCGTGTACGTTGCTGAAATCACGGTCGGTCAGCAAGGCGTTGCCGATATAACTTACCGATAGCGAGGCATCGATGTCGGGCAGACGCTGGCTCTTGGCGGCTTCTATGCCGTGTGTGGCGCTTTCTACGCCTACCATCTGTGTGCGGATTTGCTTGCTGTTGTTCTCCACACGCTCAAACAGTTGGTCGATGTTCATCGACTGTCCCTGTCGACTGTCGGGCGGTATCGCCCCGCTTTGTGCGGACGCAAAGGGTGTGCCTCCCAATAGCAGAAGGCCCACGCAAAGGATTGTCTTTGTCATCTGTCTTTTTGAAATTCGTCTTGTCTATTTTTTCGGATGCAAAGGTAGGTGGTTTTTTTTCGCTGTAAGTTTCAAATATCACGCCGTGTATGGACTATTTGGGAATATACGTTCCGTATTTCTACATAATGTTCGTATATTTGTGGCTGATTTAGGAAGAAAATAGGTTCGATAGAAGATGCAGACCGACAACGAAAATATGCGCCGCGCATCCGCGTTGCGCAAGTATGGTTATGGTGACGAACTGAATGGTCACCGTGATGCTCATCTCAGTTTTTCCACCTTGGAGGACTGGCGAACAGAGATGTGTGCCTTGCACTATGGGGCGATATTGATTTGCCGTGATGGTGCGGCATCGTTGCGGGTCAATTTCAAGGATTGGAATCTTTACCAAGGGGCGGTCATTACCCTTTTTCCAGGCGATGTCGTGTTGTTGAAGTCGTGGTCGCCACAGTTTCGTGTGGAGATGATGACGTTCAGTCCGGCCTTGTTGCGCGAAGCCAGTCTGCAGTTGGAGCAGACGGTATATTCCGCCTTGCGTGAAGACCGTTGTCGGCAGGATACGCCAGTGGTCACTGCCATCATTGACAATATGTTTGCCCTGCTCCGCTTGTATTTTTCACAACCCGACTGTGCTTGCGTGGAACAGTTGGTCTTGTTGCAGTTGAAGGCATTCTTTATCGGTTTTCATGAATACCTGCAACGCAATCCGCAGTACCGTCCTGACGAGGTACGTTCGCGTCGCGTGCGCGAACTGTTCAATCAGTTTATGATGTTGGTAGAACGTGACTACAAGATCTCACGCGATGTGTGCTACTATGCCGATCTGATGAATGTGTCGTCGAAGTACCTGACCAATATTGTGCGTCAGGTCACCCCGCACACCCCCAAGACCATTATCGACCAGTATGCCGTGTTGCAGATCAAGGCGCAGTTGCAGTTGGGTAGTCAGACCGTCAAGGAGATAGCGTGGGAGTATCACTTCACCGACGTGTCCTTCTTCTGTCGCTATTACAAAAAACATACAGGAAAGACACCACAACAACAGCGGCGCGATAGTATGGAGGTCCGTCACAGGGACTGACTCTATTGCTCATCGTGTATCTCCTCCGGGTGGTCGATGCCCCCTTCTCATCGTTCTTCTTATCCGCTTTATACCACCATGTAGCCGTATGGCATCCGTCTTCGGGCCGAAATACTGCAGTCTTCGGCCTTGCGGACTCGAGTATTCGGGCTCAAATACAATAGTATTCGGGCTTGACTACTGCGGTATTCGGCCCGAATACTCGAGTAGCCAAGCCCGAAGACTGGCAAAACCTATAAAAATATGGGAAATAAGTGTGATTTTGTGGTGTGTCCCTGCAACTATAATTTGTTGTAGTCCTCTTCGCTTACGGCTTCACACCATTCATTGGAACAATTCTCGCCGGGTATCTCGAAGGCCAGATGGGCAAACCAACTGTCCTTGGCTGCTCCGTGCCAGTGCTTCACATTGGCTGGAATATGAATGACGGTACCGGGAAGAATTTCCTGTGCAGGCTTCCCTTCTTCTTGATACCATCCTCTGCCGGCCACGCCGACAAGCATCTGCCCGCCGCCTGTGGTGGCGTGGTGGATATGCCAGTGGTTGCGACACCCCGGTTCGAAGGTGACGTTGTGAAAGGCAATCTGACTGTCGGATACCGTGGCGAGGTAACTCTTGCCCGTGAAGTATTGGGCGTAGGCGGTATTCGGCTGGCCGATGGGGAAAATCATGCTGCGCTCGAATTGTGCCTTTGCATCGTCGCCTTTGATGTCTTCTGCCCATATCTCTTTGGCTTGATTGAACGCGGCCCACGCTTTCGGCCACCCGGCGTAGAAGGCGACATGGGTGATGATTTCAGCAATTTCTGTTCGAGTGATGCCGTTCTTGCGGGCTGTCTGCAGATGGTGGGTGAGCGAACTGTCAGTGATGCCCTGGCTGATGAGGGCAGTGACGGTCACCATGCTACGGTCACGCAGGCTGAGCAGGTCGTTACGACTCCACACTTCGCCGAAGAGTACATCGTCGTTGAGTTGGGCAAACTTGGGGGCAAAGTCGCCCAGACGGTCGCGACCTGCCGTTTGTGTGATTTTTTGTTGTGCCATGACGTTGAATGTGAATATACAAAATAATGCGATGGTCAGTTTTCTCATAGTCTTCATCGTTGTTGTACGTCGGCAAAGTTAGGCCAATCTGTACAAAACGGGTGTAACTGGATTACGGAGAAAATGACCAATTCTACGTATGGCGTATACAGATATCACGGATTACTGTCCGACCAGTTCCTTTGCTTCTTGAGAAAGGTAGGGCAAGAGGTCTTTTACAGCCATCTTGAAACTGATGATTCCCACGGCATACGAGGCAATCTCGTAGGGTTGGTAGATGAAGCACAGGCTGTCTTTCTCCAACCATGGACTGTGAGCGGGCTGGGGAATGAGTCCGTCATCGGGCAGAATCAAGTAGTCTCCAAGTGTAGCCTCGGTCACTGCCTCTACTCCGCTTGCTTTGAGGCATTGCAGGAGATACTTTCGCAGTATGGGTTGTAGGGCTTGCAGTTGGGTCGGGTCAATCATGTTGTCGACGGGCTTGTAGGTCTTTGTGCTGATGTTTCTGCTGTATCGTGAGGTGGAGTGGTGGGCTCCTCCCAAATAATAGTCATCTTCGGCGCAGTAGGTGATGTAGGTCGATGTGGTGTCTGTCTTGCTGATCTTCAATTGATACGACAAAGGTGGCATCTCGCGCTCTGGGGTGTTGGTATAGGCTTCTTCCGCGTCTTTTCGTAGATCAAGCAGATAGCGCATGGTGCCGTTGCCGTAATAGTTGACCAATAGTTGGCCTTCATAGGCATCCCCTTCATAAGTGGGGTATTTGACGGAGTCCGTCAAGTCTTCATCGTTGATGTAGGGCAGGTACATTGTGGCCAGTTCGCGGGCAATAAACTGCTTGATGCCATTGGCGAGACTGTCGTCACCTTGTGGGTAGTCGATGGCGATGGCGCACTTTATATTGGTGCCTGCCAAAGAGTCATAACCTATGCTGTCGACGTGAAGGCAGGTGTCTTTGTCGGATGTGGACATCTTGCATCCAGTGACGCAAACTGCAATAGCAACCACGGCGACTGCAAATAATAGTAATCTTTTCATTTTTCTATTAAGGATATATTTGTTGGTGTCGCTGCAAAATTACGTATCCTCTTTCAAAGGTACAAATTTTCAGATGGTTTTTGTTGTCTCTGATTTTATTACTATTTTTGCATTTGATGTTACCGTAAATCACACTCATTGATGATGAAAACGAAAATATCTCGTATCCTTCTGATGCAGTATACCTTGGTTTGTCTGTTCTTGTGCTTACCTTGTGTGGCTTATGCAGAAAATGACCGTCCGTCGCTTGTTCCTTGGCCGCAAAGTGTGACGTGGAACAAGGGCGAGTATCGTCTGAAATCGCGTATTGCCCTTTCCGTTACCGATAGTCGACTGCTTCCCGCCGCTGAGTATCTGAAGATAATGCTTACCCAAGCCACTGGATATGAGGCCAATATCGTGTCTGCGGATGGTGACATCACCCTCGCGTTGGAACAAAATGAAACGGCGGGCGGATACCGGCTGGATGTAGACCGAAAGCATATCAGTATATCCGGTGCTGACTATCAAGGTGTAGTGTCGGGTATCGCTACCTTGCGACAATTGCTTCCGGTCGACATAGAGGCGGAAAGCGCAGTGCAAGGTGTGCAGTGGACAGTACCTTGTGTGAGTATCAGTGATGCGCCACGGTTCGGGTGGCGTGGACTGATGATAGACTGTTCGCGCCACTTCTTCTCCGTAGCAGAGGTGAAGCGTGTCATCGACCTGATGGCGCTGTACAAACTCAATCGTCTGCACTGGCATCTCACCGACGATCAAGGTTGGCGTATCGAGATCAAGGCCTACCCGCTGCTTACCGAAAAAGGTTGTTGGCGGAAGTTCAATAAGAACGACCGCGCCTGTATCGCCCTTGCCCAGTCTGAGGACAATGCCGCGATGATGCCCGACCCCTCTCACCTGCGCATCGCGCAGAATGGCGACACGCTCTACGGCGGTTTCTACCGTCAAGATGAGATACGCGACATCGTAGCCTACGCCACCGCGCGTGGCATCGATGTGATACCCGAGGTGGATATGCCCGGACACTCCATGTGTGCCATTGACTGCTATCCACAGTTGTCGTGCGGTACGGTGGAGTGGCGCTATTTCTCTACGCCGCTATGTCTGGGCAAGGATGAGACGCTGACCTTCTGCCAAAACGTGTGGCGTGAAATATTCTCCCTCTTCCCATCTGAATATGTGCATATCGGTGGCGATGAGGTCGACATGTCGTTTTGGAAACAATGTCCGTTGTGTCAGGACCGCATTGCAAAACTGGGCCTTGGCGATGGTCATGGATTGCAGGCGTGGTTTACCCGTAGCATGGAGGACTTCTTCAAGGCTTCGGGCAAGCGGATGATCGGTTGGGATGAGATACTCGCAGGCGATGTGTCGCCGTCTGCCACTGTCATGTGGTGGCGGGGTGGCAATAGCGATGGTGCCGCTCAGGCCTTGCGCGACGGCAACGGACTGATTGCCTGTCCCACGACACATTTCTATTATGACTATCGACAGAACAATAGCGATATGGAGAAAATATACCGTTTTGCTCTGCCGAAATCTGTACCCGACAGTGCCACCAAAGGGTTGCTGGGCATACAGGGAAATATTTGGAGTGAGATGGTACCCTCGTTTCGCCGTCTCACCTATATGGTGTTGCCGCGTTTGTTGGCGGAAGCGGAGACTGCTTGGACCTATCCGCAGCAGAAAGACTGGACTTCATTTTGCCACCGGATGGCTTCGCAGTACGTGCGCTTGTCGCGCATGGGGCTCGACTATCGTCTTCCCGATATCACAGGGCCGTATGACGAAAATGCTTTCTTCGGCCGGCAACGTGTAGAAGTGCAGTGCGAAGATCCATCGGTCACGATACACTATACAACAGACGGAAGCGTGCCGGGTGCACAGTCGCCTGTGGTCGACAGTACATTGTATGTCGACCGCCCCACCGACTTTACCTTTCGCGCACTGACTGCCGACGGTAAACAGGGGGAGATATTGCGGGCTCGCTATGTGCCTGCCGAATATGTTGAGGCGGTGCGTCCTGCGACTATCCGTCCCGGCCTATTGGCGCAGTGGTACGACTATGCCGATGCTGGTTGTAGTGGTATCACGCAGGCGTCGCTACGTGGTACATATACCATCAGCGATGTGCTGATACCCGACTCTGTGAAGGGCAATATCGGTCTGATTGTCAACGGATATATCCGTGTACCCGAGGATGGTATCTACGGTTTCGTCCTTTCGTCTGACGATGGGAGTATGCTCTATATCGACGGACAGGTAGCCGTCGATAATGACGGTGAACACTCCACCGTCATCAAGTCGGCCTCGCGGGCGCTCCGTGCCGGATATCACCGTATAGAGGTGCAGTACTTCGACCACAATGGCGGCAATCTTGATCTGCACGTCTACGATGCTCAAGGCACCCGCCTTTCACCGGCCAACCTGTATTACCATTAGGACGTATGAATAAAAATGTTATGAATGAACTGAAAAAGATAAGGATTGTCCTTGTCGGTGCTGGAAATGTGGCAACCCATATCGGACTGTCGCTGAAAGCGAAGGGCATCGGTATTGCTCAAGTCTATAGCCGGACGGCGAGTTCTGCCTCTGCGTTGGGCGCTCTGCTTGCCTGCCCGTCGACTGACAGCCTGTCGGCCTTGTGTACCGATGCCGATATGTATGTCATCTCCGTCAAGGACAATGCCCTTGTAGATGTGATAGCAGGAATGGGGCATTGTCGTACCCACGCTCTGTATGTGCATACGGCCGGCAGTGTACCGATGGATATCTTCGAAAACAGAATGTCGCACTATGGCGTATTCTATCCGATGCAGACCTTTTCCAAAGAAAAGAAGGTGGACTTCAGTCAGGTACCTTGCTTCATAGAAGCCAGCGACGATGTCTCGCTCGCCCGGTTGAAACAATTAGCGACTACGTTGTCGTCTCATGTCATGGAACTCTCGACAGAGAAGCGGAAGTACTTGCATCTGGCCGCCGTTTTTGCCTGCAATTTTGCCAACCACTGCTACGCTGTGTCCGCTGCATTGCTGCAGGAGCAAGGCATCCCCTTCGACGTGATGTTGCCCCTTGTCGATGAGGCCGCCCAAAAGGTACACCACATCTCCCCCATAGCGGCCCAGACAGGTCCGGCCGTGCGTGGCGATACGCAGGTGATGGATGCTCAGATGCAACTTTTGACCGCTCACCCTGAGTGGCAGGAACTCTATGCGATGCTATCGAGGGATATTCAAAACATGAACAATCAAGAAAAAAAATGATCAACTACGATTTGCGAAAAATCACGACCGTCATCTTTGATGTTGACGGAGTCTTGTCAGCCGAGACCATCACGCTTTCGTCGGAAGGTGAACCGCTCCGCACGGTGAATATCAAGGACGGATATGCCATACAACTGGCCGTGAAGTCGGGCTTGCGCATCGTCATCTTGACCGGCGGCAATACGGTGGCGGTGAGAAAACGGTACGAGGGACTGGGTGTGAAAGACCTTTTCATGGGTTGCTCGGTCAAGGTAGAAGCCTATGAGCAATTGAAACGGCAGTATGATCTTGCCGATGAAGAAATCATATATATGGGTGACGATGTTCCCGATTATGAGGTGATGCAGCGTGTGGGCTGTGCCTGTTGTCCTGCCGATGCTTGTGCCGAGGTGAAGGCCGTCAGTGTATATGTGAGCGGTCGTCGGGGCGGATATGGCTGTGGCCGCGATGTACTCGAACAAGTGTTGCGTGCCCAAGGCAAATGGTTGACGGGCGCAGAAGCGTTCGGATGGTAATTTTATTAGGCGGTACAAACTTACCAAGGAATATGAAAAACAATCTGTTATGAAGAATAAATTTATCAATCTCGTGAGGGCTGGGGGAGGAACCATGTTGTTGCTCGTGCTCATGCTCGTGAATGTTATCCAGGCCAAGGCACAGGAAACCTATGGTTTGAAGATTGCCGGAGTCGACGTAACAAGCGACAACTGCGATGACCTCAGCGTAATCGACGGTGTAAGCGGAACGGTGAAGTACGATGCCACCACAAAAACGCTCACACTCCAGGACGCTACCATCACGGTAACAGGTGATGTCGAAGGCATACAGAACGCTTCTGTAAAACGCCTTATAATCAATGTGGTAGGCGAGAACCATGTTGTAGCGGATGATTACCCCGCAATCGCCTCGTTCAAGGCCGTCACCATACAGGGCGGCGGAACGCTCAACGCGGAGAGTGAAAACAGATCGGCCATCACGACTGATGTCGGTTCACTCACCATAGACAACTGCAACGTGAACGCCAAAGGCTCATACGGCATCAGAGGAAACACGGGGACGGAGTCGCTCATTGTCAAGAACGATGCTGTGGTAACAGCTGAGGGTAACAACGGTTCTATCGCTTTCTTCTCATCTTTCACGCTCGAAGGCGGCGAAAAGGTGCTCCATCCTTTGGGCGCGGTTTACGACCAAAGCCTGAAGGGGGTTACGTTCAACGGCGAATTGGTAGGAACCAAGGTGATCATCGCCAAGTCTTTGGTTTATGGTTTGAAGATAGCCGGAATAGATGTCACGAACAACAACTGCGGTTCTCTGACCCAATATGCGGGCGTGGGAGGTACGGTGATATACGACCCCAATACCAATGTTCTCACCCTCGACAATGCCACGATAGCGCTGCAAGGCAATACCGAGGCGATAACGAACTACGCTGATAGCGGCCTTGTGATAAACATATTGGGCGAAAACAAGGTTACGTCCAATCGGTCGGCTCTGTCGCTGGCTCAGCCCACAACCATACAGGGCGGCGGCACACTCAATGCTACCAGTGTCAATGGTGCGGGCATAGCCATTGACAGCACTAGACTCACCGTCAATCCCTGTACCGTGAATGCGAAAGGCATATATGGCATTTCTGGCAACGGTGCAGACGCGACGCTCTCCGCGAAGATCGGCTCTACAGTAACGGCTGAAGGCAGCGACGGATCGGTAGTGGGGCTCGACTCGCTTGGACTCGAATCAGACATCAACCTCGACACCTACGTTGATATCGGTGTTGAGAGAGGCGTTGCTATCATCACCCCCAATCGCGCGGCGTTCGACAAAACACTGAAGGCTGTTGCCGTAAACGGAACAGTGACGACCGATAAAGTGCTCATCGGGGAACTTATCGTCTATGGCGTATTTATCAATGGCGAATATGTGACAAACGCCAACTGCAACGACCTGAGCGTTCTTCCAGATGTGAGTGGAGCCATGATATTCGACCCCAACACATTTACACTCACGCTCCAAAATGCAGTCATCAATACCGAAAGGAAATGCTTCGCTATCAGATGGGATGATCCAAGCCCCCATTTCACAATAAAGTTGTTGGGCGAAAATCATATCATTACCAATGGTTCTCCCTTTGGTATCCTACAAGCACCAACAACCATTACCGGAGGTGGATCGCTCGATATTCTGACCGCCCAAAGCATATCGGGTGACTCCCTTACATTCGATGACTGCACAATAAATATAAAATCTTACGACTACTCAGCTATAAGTGGGTGCGATATATATACGGTGGACAGATCCGTTCTCACCATTCGAAATGCAGATTTTACGGCGGAATTAGTGGACAAAACCGAGTCGTACGATTGGTTCGGTACAATTTCTAATGTACTCCATTTCAATCTTGACGGTTGTGAGATCGTTCAACCTGCAGGCGCTGTATTCGAAGACTCGCTCCATGCCGTCGCACTCAACGGCGAACGCGTGATGAGCAAAATTGTAATAAAGAGAACGGGCGAAAAATACGGTTTTAAGGTGGCTGGCGTAAATGTTACCAGTCTCAATTGCAACGACCTGAGTGTAATCGACGGCGTGAGCGGAACCGTGAAATACGATCCAGAAAAGAAAACGCTCTACCTTAAAGACGCGACCATCGAGACGACAGGAGATGTCAACGGTATTGACAACGAATCGGTAGACAGTCTCAAAATCAACGTGACCGGCGAGAATACTATCAAGGCCAACTACTCGGCCATCGTGCTGAACAATAATCCGACTGTTATCAAAGGCTATGGCACGCTCAAGGCAGAAGCAGGAAAAGGTATAGGTGTCTATTTCAACAACTCACTCGAGATTGATGATTGCACGGCAAACTTCAACGGAAACTGGGGTCTCGCGGGGTACGATGGAAGTTGCGAAAAACTCACCGTAAACAATGCCACCGTAACGATGAATGGCACAGAGAGCTCGCACGCCGACCTCAATTCGCTCTCGCTCGTCAATAGCGTAATCTCCACGCCCAAAGGTGCCGCATTTAGCGGTGCGCTACATGCCATCGCGCTCAACGGAAAGGCCGTGACCAGCAGCATAGTGATTATGCCAGACACAACCAAACGTTACGACGTGGTGCTCGAGGAATGTTTGGACAACAAAGATGCAGTCGTCGCTTTGGTGCAGAGCATTACAGGACTTGGAGAGGTAGAAAGCAAGGCTCTTGTGGATAGCGCACCCTGCATCATTTGTAGTAACGTATCACCAAAAGAAGCACACGAAATCTGCCATGCGCTCGCTAAATTAAACTGCGCCGCCAACGATTATCTCCATGATACGTGGATACCTTCAGACATCCAAAATGTACTGACTCCCATCGTTTCACCACGCAAGCGAGGTATTTACAGTATTGATGGTGTTTATCTCGGGCAGGATTTCGATACCTTGCCTAAAGGCATCTACATCATGAATGGCAAGAAGGTTTTGAAGTAACTACAAAAATCCCCGTCAACGTGTCGAAAATTGTGCTTGTGTCGATGCATTGACGGGGATTTTCATGTTGTGGATACTGACTTATTTTTTGCCGCCGACGAATTGCAGCAGATACAGATTGCGGTTTTCTGTTGCGGCGTCATATTCCTCGTGTGAGTTTACGTCGAGAATGAGTTGGGTGGGGCGGTCGGTGTCGTTGATGGGAGTCCATGTGGCCAGTCCAAGGCCATTGGGATTGCCGGTTTTGATGAAGTTGGCGTAGTAGTTGATAAACTGCTGCGATACGGCATAGTCATCGGGCTGCCAGTCGTAGACGCGGTTGGTGGGCAGATTGCCCATAGCATACTCGATGTCGGCAGAGTGAGCAGCGCCGTTGAATACCTCAGACGATGGAGCGGCAGTCACCTTGCCGTCATCTTTTTGTACTCCACCAGCCAGCCCTGCCACCATTCCCTGCTGGCGCATAGCGGGACGTGGGTGAGCATAGTAGTAGCGGTAGACGGGTTGGTCGGAAGTTTTGGCGTGCAGATACCCGAAGAGCCATGTGCCATAGGCAATAAACTGGTCGGAAGCGAAGTCTACTCCCGGTTTTCCCATCACGTCACTGTCTTTGTAGATGCCGTACATCTGCATCACTTCTTGCGCTTTGTCGCCGTAGAGTTGTTCGAATACAGGGCGTATGCCGTCGACGGTGGCAGGATGGCCCTGCAAGACAAACTGGGGAGTCATCTCCATGGAGTTGCGGCCGATGAGCAATGGTACCTTATGCTGGTGGCCGTTGGCGTAAGCATCATCGGGACTTTCTTTACAAAAAAGTCCGTCGATGCAAAGTGGCGGTACCCCGTCGGTGGCGGTCTTTGCCAACAGTTCGTCGGCACTCATGGCCCGTGCCTGTTTGATGTTTTTGATACCGAGCTGCTTCAGTCTGCTTACTCCAGCCGCCTCAGCCTCCTTGAGTGTCAGACAGGTACGCCCGCACTGCGCGCCTGATGATGCCATGGTCCGTGCAATCATGCCCTGAGTAAGTGGTGAGGTGAGTTGCACGCTCACAGACATTGATCCGGCCGATTCGCCAACGATGGTGATCTGCTTGGGGTCGCCGCCGAAGGCTGCGATATTCTCATACACCCATTTTATGGCAGCCGCCTGATCCATATAGCCGTAGTTGCCTGATCCTTTGTAGGTGGTCTCCTTCGACAGTTCGGGATGTGACAGAAAACCGAAGATGCCTTCGCGGTAGTTGGCCGTCACCGCCACGATACCGTGACGTGCCATTGATGCTCCGGCGTAGCGTGGCTCGCTACCCGATCCGGCGATCAGTCCGCCGCCGTTGAAATAGATGACTACGGGCAAAGCCTCGCGCATGGTTTTGGCAGGTGTCCAAATGTTGAGATAAAGACAGTCTTCGCTTTTCTTCTTGGCCATAAAATTCATGTCCCCATAGGGATTGCCCTGCATGGGATCGTCACCAAACTCCTTGGCATCGCGTACCCCTTGCCACGGCATTACGGGTTGTGGCGCACGCCAACGGTTGTCACCTACTGGAGGTGCGGCAAAGGGAACACCCTTGAATACAGCGAGTCCTGACTCGCTCACGCCTTCGAGTATTCCATATCGGGTAGCGGCTCTCGGGGCTGTTTGTGCTGCGGCGATGACAGTCGTAAGTACCGCCGCGATGATCAAAAAGAATTTTTTCATGTCTCGTGTTATGTGTGTTTTGTTGTCGTGATTGAAATCTCATTGTGCTTGTTCCCTTGGGTGTCGGTCGCGCTCTATCTCGTCGACATGCTGCATGACGTTGGCCGGCGGGCGTCGGTTGTCGAGTTCATGCTTCATGAAGTCCATATAGGGAGCCACGTGCTTGAAGTATTTTTTGTAGCCTTGACAGAGGTAGTTCATGCCGGGATTGCCATACTTGTCGGTGACAAACCGATTTTTGGGGCACTCGCCATGACAGGCAAACTCCCAGGGACATTGCAGACACTCCAGTGGCAATGACTTGTGTTTGAGCCTGCTGAACTGTTGTTGTTGCTCGCCGTAGAGCATCTCGGTGATGGACTTGTCGCGGATGTTGCCGAGCCGGTATTCGGGAAAGACGAAATGGTCGCACGAGTAGACATCGCCGTTGAACTCCATCACTCCGGCGTGTCCGCACTCTTTGGCGTAGACACAGATGCCAGGAGCCGCGCCAGCCCAGTTGGCGAGCGTGCAGTCGAATATCTCTACATAGGTTTGTGCTACGTCGTGGCGTACCCATTCGTCGAAAATGGTGCAGAGAAAGTCGCCCCATTGTTCGGGTGTCACTGAGAAGTCGGCGAGTGGCGAGTCGGCGGGGTCAGTGAGGGTAGCGAGCAGTCGGCCATCATCGTGGTTCACCATACGTTCTACGATGGGTGTGAACTGCAAATACTGGCATCCGTTTTCCTTGAAGAAATGGTAGAAGTCGAGTGGATAGTCTGCGTTGAAATCGTTGACCACGGCCATGGCATTCCACTCCACACCGTGCTTTTTGAGCAGACGGATGCCCTGCATCACCTTGGCCCACGATGGAGCGCCGGATGCCGTGCGGCGGTATTCGTCGTGAAACTCCTGTGGACCGTCGACCGACACCCCAACAAGCCAGTTGTTCTCCTTGAAAAATTCGCACCATTTGTCGGTGATGAGTGTGCCGTTGGTCTGTATGGTATTGGATATGCGTCGTCCCCGGGCGTACTTCCGTTGCAACTCCATCGCCTTGCGGAAGAATGAGAGCGGACGCATCATCGTCTCGCCGCCGTGCCAGGTGAAGACTACATCGTTCATGGTCTGCGCTTCGATATACTCCTTGGTGAAGCGTTCGAGCATTTCTTCAGACAATATGCGTGTCGGCGTATCCTGGTAGAGTTTCGACTTCTCCAGATAATAGCAGTATTTGCACCTCAGGTTGCACGACGCGCCTACAGGTTTGAGCATGACATAGAGCGGACGTGAGAAGGGCGAGATTGTATCCATAGTGTTTGCCGTGATTGTTTGATGCAAAGTTAGCCATTTTTTTGTCGGCTGAGATTTGTCAGCGGTTTAAAAATACCACCATGTTTGTAACACAAATGTAATATGTGTTTAAGGTCTATGTAATATGGCCTATGTACTTTTGCCGCCAAAAGAAACATACATATTTGCATGGAAACAATTTATCTTTGTATCGTCGTCTTTTTGCTGTGTCTGGCAATATTCGACTTATTCGTCGGTGTCAGCAATGATGCCGTGAACTTTTTGAACAGTGCCATCGGAGCGAAGGTGGCCAAGTTTCGTACCGTGATGATTGTCGCCAGTGTCGGTGTCGGTATCGGTGCTGTCATGTCAACTGGCATGATGGATGTGGCCCGCCATGGCATCATGAGCCCAGACTATTTCTCGTTCAAGGAGGTGATGGTCATCTTCCTTGCGGTGATGGTGACGGATGTAATTATTCTCGACATGTTCAACTCGCTGGGCATGCCTACATCGACCACCGTGTCGCTTGTGTTCGAATTGCTGGGTGGTACGTTTATCATTGCCACCATCAAGACCATCAGCGACGGTACATTGAGTTATAGCGAACTGCTCAATACGGACAAGGCCTTGCAGGTGATTATTGCCATCTTTGTGAGTGTGGCTATCGCCTTTGTCTTTGGTATTATCGTACAGTGGTTGTCGCGTGTGGTTTTTACTTTCAACTACAAACGCCATAGTCGCTATTCCATCGCTATCTTTGGCGGTATCGCTTTTACGGCTTTGGCTTACTTCATCTTCATCAAAGGTATCGGCAAATCTGCTTACATTCCTGAGAATGCACGTCTGTGGATTGATGCCAACACCCGCATGCTTCTTTTGGCCACCTTCCTGGTGTCTACGGTTGCTATGGAAATCATCCATCTGTTGGGTGTCAATGTGTTTAAGTTTGTTGTGCTCATGGGTACCTTTGGTCTCGCTATGGCATTCGCAGGCAACGACCTTGTCAACTTCATCGGTGTGCCTCTCGCTGGACTCGACTCCTACAATGACTTTATGGCCAACGCCAATGGTGTAGGCGCTGACAATTTCCTCATGCACTCTCTGTCGGAAAGTGCCAAGACACCTCCTTTCTATCTGCTTTTGGCCGGTATCGTCATGATTGTGGCCATGGCTACATCGAAGAAGGCTCGCAACGTGATCAAGACCAGTGTCGACCTTTCCCGTCAGGACGAGGGCGATGAGATGTTTGGTACCAGTCGCGCAGCCCGTAGTATTGTGCGTGCTACACAAGAGGCTGACTCCGTGGTCATGCGGGCCATACCGCAGGGCGTGCGCCAATGGATAGACAGCCGTTTCAATAAGGCTGAGGTGGAACTCAACGATGGTGCTGCCTTTGACGTGGTGCGTGCCGCAGTCAATCTTGTGCTGGCCTCCATGCTTATCACCATCGGAACCAACTACAAGTTGCCGTTGTCTACCACTTATGTTACCTTTATGGTGGCTATGGGTTCGAGCCTTGCCGACCGTGCTTGGAGCCGCGAGAGTGCCGTGTTCCGCGTGACGGGTGTGCTGAGTGTCATCGGTGGATGGTTTATTACCGCTGCAGTCGCCTTCCTCGCTTGCTCGGTAGTGTGTCTGCTGATGTTTTACGGAGGTATCTTGCTTCAGGTAGCTTTCATAGTACTCGTTGTTGTGTTGCTCATACGTAGCAGTCGCCAGTATGCCAAGAAAGAGAAAGAGGGCGACAAGGCCGATGTGTTCCGTCTGATGATGCGCACCCGCGACCCCGAGATTGTATGGGACTTGTTGCTCAAGCATGTGGCCCGTACCCAATCGTTCATGACGCGCTTCGCCTATGAGCAGTTCAATAATATCATCGATGGTCTCGAAGAGGAACGCTCCAAGACCCTGCGACAAGCCAACCGCCATCTGCAGGAAGAAAAAGACGAACTCAAGAAATATCGTCGTCAAGAACTTCTTGCCTTGCGCAGAGTGCCTACCGACATTGCCATCGAACGCAATACTTGGTTCCATCTTGGCATCAATGCTTCAGAACAGTATATCTATGGCATGCGCCGTATGCTCGAACCGGTAAAAGAACATGTAGACAACAGTTTCAATCCGTTGCCCCAAGCCTACGTTGACGAGTTCCGTCCCATTCGTGAGACCATCAACGACTTGATGCTGCAGACCGAGAACGCCATTTCTACCTCGCGTTTCACCAACTACCGCGATGTACTGGCCAAGGCAGATGTCTGCAAGGACGAACTCTCGGCGGTGCGCAAGCGCCTCATCGACAGCATACAGCAGAGCAAGGACAACCAGATGTTGCAGGTGTCGCTCGTCTATCTCAATATCCTTCAGGAGAGTCAGCAGTTGCTCAGCAACATGCGCCACCAACTCCGTGCTGCCAAGAAGTTTATGGAGAACTAATAAAAACCGCTCCGATATAAAACCTCATATTTCCGGCAGTCGGAGATAAAAAAAAGACTCGCCGCTTGGTCAATTCGTTTGACTGAGCGGCGAGTTTTTGCGTTCTGCTTTCGCAAATCAAGAACGAATGTTTTGCTTTCTCTGTCTTTGATAAACACATATTAATAAGTATTAACACTTCGGGGGGGGTAAATTAGTATTTATTATTACTTTTGCGGTAGAGACATAGCCTTTTATAGCACCCTTGGAAACTAAGATCCGCCTAAACGCAAATGAACAAGATGGACTATAAGACATTGGTACAATTGGACAAAAGGTTTGGTACACCATTTTATATTATGGACGCGGGAAAATACCGGGTCAACATCAATAGTTTCTTGCTTGCATTCAGACAACGTTACGAAAAGGTAATCGCGGCCTATTCGTTCAAGACGAACTATGTCCCTGCACTATGCCAAATAGCAAAAAATGAGAGTGTGTGGGCTGAGGTTGTGAGCGAGATGGAATATGAACTCGCAAGGAAATTAGGTTTCGACAAGATTGTCTTCAATGGTCCCATCAAGCGGCCGCAAATCTTTATGCAGGCTTTGGAGGATGGCGCAATTATCAATCTTGATAGCGAGTATGAGGTAGACTTGGTATGTCAATACAAGCGAGAGCATCCCAATGCTGACGTAGGTGTGGGCCTGCGTATCAATATCAGTCTCTGTGACGAAAGCGGTAAAAGCACCATTCAGTGTGGATTGAGATTCGGACGTTTCGGTTTTCCACAAGACATAATAGAACGGAATATCGCAAGGCTGAAAAATGCGGAAATCAAGATTGTTGCCATACATGGACATACATCTTCATCAGACCGTGCTGTGCTGAACTACAAGATAATCACGCAGCGTATGCTTGATGTATGCCAAAAGTATGGCCTTGACGACATAAAGTATTTCGATATCGGCGGAGGGTATTATGGAGCAGCCTCTGAAGGTATGGACTTGACGGGTAGACCCAAATACGAGGATTATGCCAACTGCATATTGCATGAAGTGGAGCATAGCAAATGGTTTATGCAAAGAAAGCCCTACATCATAATCGAACCTGGCTCTTCTGTCGTTTCCAATGTATTCTCTTACTATACAAAAGTTTATCAGACTAAGAATATCGGAAGGACAAATTTCGTGATGGTCGACGGAACAGTGTTCGATATGAAACCAACGCTACATAACAGTAATCTGCCCCATAAGATGTATCGCGCAACCCATAGTGGCGAAACATTTGTATGCGACGTCGTAGGTTCAACGTGTATGGAAAAAGACATCATGCTCAGTGACGTAACCTTGCCGAAACCAGAAAGAGGCGATTTCATCCAGTTTGATGGTGTCGGGGCCTATACGATAAGTCTTACCCCCACTTTCATCAACTTCTTAGCACCAATACTCTCCGACGAAAACGGAGATTTCGTGGAAGTGAGACGCAGACAGACGATAAATGATATATTACCACTGTACAGGTGGGGACAATAAATATTGATTGAAAACAACGAAAAGCGATGAACATACTCTTTACCTGTGCAGGCAGGCGTACCTATCTACTCAAATATTTCAAGGAAAACATGCAAGACGGTGACTGCGTGATAGCCACCGATATGCAACTCACAGCGCCGGCTTTGCAGGCAGCCGACATAAAAATTCAAGTACCCTCTGTCTACGATTCTCAATATATAGACATTACACTGCAGATTTGTAAAGATCATAAAGTCGATGCCATCATATCGCTGAATGATTTGGAATTGCCCATACTTGCGCACAGCAAGTTGCGTTTTGAGGAGATTGGTGTGAAAATGATTGTTAGCGACCCGACGGTGATAGACATTGCTTTCGATAAATACAAAACCGCAAAATGGATAGAAGCGCTGGGATTGAAATCGCCAAAAACATTTATTCGTTGTTCAGATGCGAAGATGGCGATAAGTAATGGTGAACTGCAATACCCGTTGTTTCTGAAACCACGATGGGGATCAGGTTCAATAGGTTTGGAAACGGTATGCAATGAGAAGGAACTGAACCTTTGTTATTCTCAGTTGCGTGATAAAATCAAGAAGACTATTCTTGCCAATGCCGCTGTGGGTGATGACTACATCCTTATTCAAGAAAAACTTACCGGCAATGAGTATGGACTTGACGTGATGAACGATCTTGATGGAAACAACATTGCGGTGAGTGTAAAACAAAAACTTGCCATGCGTTCTGGCGAAACCGACAAGGCGGTGACACGCGATTTGCCTGAATTGAGAGAACTCGGCAGAAAGATTGGCACAGCATTGAGGCATATCGGAAATCTTGATGTAGACATCATGCAGAATGAAGCAGGCGACTATTGTGTGCTGGAACTTAATCCCCGGTTTGGTGGAGGTTTCCCCTTCAGTTATGAGGCTGGCGTGAATCTTCCATTGGCCATAATAAAATGGGTGAAAGGTGAAAAAGTGGACGCATCTATATTACAACCCGAATATGACAGAATGTTTGCAAAGAACGATTATCTGATGGAGATACCGAGGCAGTCTCATGTCAAATAACGCTAAGCCCAAGGTGTCATAGAACGTGAATAAAAGGTGGTTATACGTTTTCCAAATTGATGGAAATGTGTATAACCACCTTCGTCGATGGCGTTTGCCATTTTTTTGTCGGAAATCAGTGCCCCTTCATTCTCATGCGATTTCTCTTTCCCAAATCATCATAGAGCGTCTGCAGAATGGCTTTGCCCTTTTCGACTCTTGTGCCGTCAGGCGAAGTGCGGAAGAACACGCGGTCGGAGGCGGTATCGTAAACGCTTGTCCCGTTGTTGTCGACAAAACCGAATCCGCTTGGGAAGGAGTAGAAGGCGAAGGGAACGGTGTAGGATGGGCTGAGTACATCGCGGCTATAAAGAAAGTCGCTGTGGGGAAGACCCAACTGAGCAAGCAGGGTGGCTGCCAAATCGGTCTGACTTATGATTTTTTCGTATTTCATGGGATGTGCCACTGCTCCACCTGTCCAAATGATGGGAATATGAAAATATTTCGGGCCAAATCGCTCGCCGTCTTTGGGGTAGGGTATGCCGTGGTCGGGCAGAAGAATGACGAGGGTGTTCTTCCACATCGGCAATTTGCGTAGCCGTGCGATGAACCGTCCGATACAATCGTCGGTGTACGCGAAGGCGTTGCAGGTCTTGTCACGGAACTTGTTGAACGGTACGTCGAACGGTTCGTGACTGCTCAGCGTGAGCATGGCGGTGAACCACGGTGACTGGTCGTGACGTTTGGACAGGCGATCGTACAGATAGTCGAAGGTGATGTCATCGCGTACGCCCCATTTGCTATAATTGCGTGCCGCCATCGGAAAATCGTCTTGTGACACGAGCGTTTGAAAGCCCCCGGCTCGTAGGTATCCCTTGGTGTTGGTGAAATTGATGTCGCCGCCATAGACAAACTCTGTGTGGTAGCCTGCCTTGTCGAGTGTGGCGGCAATATTGGGCAGGGTAGGGCAGAGACTGGGTATCTTCATGATGGATACGGAGGGCAGACCGGGATGACCACTGAAGGCGCATATAGTGCCGCGGTCAGTGCGGAAACTGCTGGCATAGGCTTGTGTGAAGAAGATGCCCTCGTGTGCCAATTTGTCAAGGTGGGGCGATACTCCCGCTACACCACCGAGACTATCAATCATGGTCGCGCCGAAACTCTCCATGAATATCACGAGGATGTTCGGGCGTCGGGTGTTGAGTACGAATGGAGTATTGTTGGTATCATTGGACGTGAAAAGACCTTGCATCTTGTGGCGAAGTGTCTTTTCGTCATAGTAATTGAACTCATCCTCATAGCGTTTCTGTCGGCTGATGCTCGACAAAAGATTGAATGTAGGATTGATGGCCGACAGATTAAGATACTGGTCGGTGCTGAAATAGGCATCGCCGACATTGGCTGTAGACACTCTGATGCCTCCTCGAATGACGAGAAACAGGAGCCCACCAAGTACTGTCATGCCGAGCGTGGATAGGGTGCGGTGCTTTACACTTGGCAACTTCGGCATTTTCTTTGGCGTGATACGCCGTAGGAACCAGCATATTGCGGCTGTTGTCAGTACGATAAGCAACACTCTTGCGAGGATATATCCGGTGGAAACGCTGGCCATCGCGTTCTTGGGCGAGTCGATATAAATGAAAATCGAAGCGTCCATCTTGCTTTGCCAAAACGAGAAAAGCGACAAGTCACCATAGAAAATCACCGTCACAATTGCTATAATAACAATGTAGTAAGGCAACAAGATTTTCCTTATAGGCAATCGGTGTACCCATACCGATACCAATGTCAGCAGAAAGGGAAGGGCTGTCACGTATCCTGTGGTTGTCGCATCAAGTCCTGCTCCGTGGTACATCACGTTGAGGTAGTCGGATAAGTGATAGGACTTGCCGGCATTGCAAAACATAAATAGGGGCTTTTGTAGAAGGAAGTATGCCCAAATGGTCAAGAAAAAGGATAGCAGGTATCCTGTTCTTGGATATGTAGCATAAATCCTTTTGAGAAAATGCGGTTTCAGGGATGTTACGTTGTCTTTTGTCATAAATGTCTGAAAGTAGGCTTGCGGGCCGCTAAGTTAAGTGAAATTTTCGAGATATGCAAACACCTCACCTTACTCTCAGGTAAGACGTTACTGACTATTTTGTCAGTCGCAGTATGACAGAAATGTCACGTCTGTCGGTTGGCATGATTTTGGTAGATAAGAGGGTGTATCGCTCGCAAGGGCAATCAAACAGAAAAAAAGGAAATAAAAGAAAAAGTAATAAGATTATGAACATTCAACCGTTAGCAGACAGAGTGCTGGTGCTCCCCGCACCGGCAGAGGAAAAGGTCGGAGGTATCATCATCCCCGACACCGCAAAAGAGAAACCTCAGCATGGTACAATCGTTGCCGCAGGACAAGGCACAAAAGATGAGGCTATGGTTCTGAAGGAAGGTGATGAGATACTCTATGGCAAGTACTCTGGTACAGAACTCGAGTATGAGGGCACAAAGTATCTGATCATGCGCCAAAGCGATGTACTCGCCGTGGTCAAGAAATAATCGAATGCGAGAAATTTGTCTAACTAAAACAAGGAATTGAAAAAATGGCTAAAGAAATAAAGTACAACGTAGAAGCCCGCGATTTGCTCAAGAACGGTGTTGACAAATTGGCTAATGCAGTCAAAGTAACACTTGGTCCTAAGGGCCGTAATGTGGTCATCGAAAAGAAATTCGGTGCTCCTCAAATCACAAAAGACGGTGTGACAGTCGCCAAGGAAGTAGAATTGGAGGACAAGTTTGAAAATACCGGCGCACAGCTCGTCAAGAGTGTTGCTAGTAAGACTGGTGATGATGCAGGCGATGGTACAACAACCGCTACCATCTTGACTCAGTCAATGGTGACCGAGGGCGTGAAAAACGTCACTGCCGGTGCCAATCCTATGGATCTCAAGCGCGGTATCGACAAGGCCGTAACGGCAGTTGTTGACTTTATCAAGGCTAATGCCGAGCAGGTAGGTGACAACTATGACAAGATTGAGCAGGTGGCTACTATTTCTGCCAACAACGATGCAGAGATAGGTAAACTACTTGCTGATGCCATGCGCAAGGTGTCAAAAGACGGCGTGATCACCATCGAGGAGAGCAAGAGCCGCGATACCAGCATTGGCGTAGTAGAAGGTATGCAGTTTGACCGTGGCTATCTGAGCAGTTACTTCGTGACCGATGCCGACAAGATGGAGTGCGTCATGGAGAACCCCTATATCCTCATCTACGACAAGAAGATTTCTTCACTGAAAGACTTCCTTCCCATCTTGCAGCCTGCTGCAGAGAGCGGTCGCCCGATGTTGGTCATCGCAGAAGATGTTGACTCTGAGGCTCTGACCACATTGGTAGTCAATCGTCTGCGTGGCGGATTGAAAATCTGTGCAGTCAAGGCTCCTGGATTTGGTGACCGTCGCAAGGCCATGCTCGAAGATATCGCCGTGCTGACTGGTGGTGTGGTTATCAGTGAGGAAAAGGGTTTGTCGCTTGACAAGGCTACGCTTGATATGTGCGGTACCTGTGACAAGGTGAACGTCACCAAGGACAATACCACCATCGTCAATGGTGCTGGTGACAAGCAACTCATTCAAGATCGTGTTGCACAGATCAAGAACGAGATTGCCAATACCACAAGTTCCTATGATAAGGAGAAACTGCAAGAGCGTTTGGCCAAACTCGCCGGCGGTGTGGCAGTACTCTATGTCGGTGCCAATAGCGAGGTAGAGATGAAGGAGAAGAAAGACCGTGTAGACGACGCACTCTGCGCTACCCGCGCAGCCATTGAGGAAGGTGTTGTTGTCGGTGGCGGTACAACTTATATCCGTGCCCAAAAGACTCTCGAAGGACTCAAGGGTGACAATGCTGACGAGCAGACCGGTATCAATATCGTGGCTCGTGCCATTGAAGAGCCGCTCCGTCAGATTGTGACCAACGCCGGTGGCGAAGGTGCAGTTGTCGTACAGAAAGTACGTGAGGGTGAAGGCGATTATGGATACAATGCCCGCAAGGATGTCTATGAGGATCTCCGTAAGGAGGGCGTCATCGATCCGGCAAAGGTAGCCCGTGTGGCTCTTGAGAATGCCGCATCCATCGCAGGTATGTTCCTTACCACTGAGTGCCTCATCTGCGACAAGCCCGAAGACAAGCCCGCAATGCCGATGGCACAGCCGGGTATGGGCGGCATGATGTAATCAAACGCGCATCAATAAAAATATGAGGGTGGTCGCAAGTCGTCATAATGGCGCTTGCGGCCACCTTTTTTATGGCGTAACCGAGGCGCATTATCCGATTGTTCCTGTTTTTAGAGTGCTGTTATGTGAGGGAGGACAAATTTCATAGCATCGTAATATCCTGTTTGGTATTTTTTGTATAATTTTGCAACGTGAAACCAATTTTCACACATAACGATTTATTTCCATTTACTTACAAAACAGGTATGAAAAAGATTGTATCCATCATGGCGCTGCTCGTTGTCTGCTTGACAACAGTCATGGCCCAGGTCACAACCTCCGGTATCTCGGGTAAGGTAGTCGCTGAAGGCACTGAGGTAATCGGTGCTACGGTAACTGCCGTCCATGATCCTTCTGGCACACGCTATATGGCGGTGACCAATGAGAAGGGACGCTACTCCATTCAGGGTATGCGTGTAGGTGGTCCGTACACCATCACTATCAGTTATCTCGGCTACAAGGACGAGAAATTGATGAATGTGCATTTGGCCCTTGGCGAACCCAGTACGTTCAATGTGAAGTTGAAAGAAGATGCCCAACAGTTGGGTGAGGTCGTTGTCACTGGTGCTCGATCCAACAACGGCATGGGTGCTTCCTCCAATTTCAAGCGTAGTCAGATCGAAAATGCTCCGACGGTAGACCGCAGTGTGTATGACGTGGCCAAACTCTCGCCGCTGATTGCTGAGAACAAGGGTGGTGGACTTTCTGTCGCAGGTGCCAACAACCGCTACAACTCTTTCCAAATAGACGGTATGGTGAGCAACGACGTGTTTGGTCTTGCAGGTACAGGTACAAACGGCGGTCAGACCGCAGCCAACCCCATTTCGATGGATGCCATCCAAGAGTTGCAGGTCGTTGTTTCTCCCTTTGATGTGCGTCAGAGTGGTTTTACAGGTGGTGCTATCAATGCCATCACCAAGTCGGGTACCAACTCCTTCAAAGGATCGGCCTATGGCTATTATACCAATCAGGATCTTTATGGTTCATGGAACCAACTCTACAACAAAAAGGATCGTCTCACCAAACAGGATACCCAGACCTATGGTTTCACCTTCGGTGGTCCTATTATCAAGGATAAACTCTTCTTCTTTGTCAACCTTGAATATCTAAAGAACTCTTATCCCTCCTCTTACTATCCCTCTGACGGATATTTCCTGACTCCTGAAGTGGCCCAGCAGATTGTCGACAAGTATGAGCGGGTGACAGGTATTCGCGACAACTATGGTTCTCGCAAAATAGAGAAGCAGGGTCTTTCGCTTTTGGGACGTATCGACTGGAATATCAATACGAACAACAAACTCTCGTTCCGCTACCAGTTCAATGACTCCTACAAGGATTCCTACGGATCGGGTTCCTATACTTACTACTTTGCCAACAGTGCTTATCGTATCAAGAATAAGACCAACTCGTTTGTCGCCGAGTTGAACTCCCACTTGAGCAACTCCCTCTACAATGAACTCCGTGCCGGCGCAACATTTGTTCGCGACAACCGTGAGGTACCCTATGGCGGACCGACCATCTACATCAATGGTAGCAACAAGATCAATATCGGTACTGACTATTCGTCAGGTGCCAACTACCTCAAGCAGGATATTTGGACACTCGAGGACAACCTCTCTATCTATGCTGGCAACCACACTATTTCTGTCGGAACACACAACGAACTCTATAAGTTTGAAAACCTCTTCATCCAGGCTGCTTACGGCGAGTACGTGTACACCAGCGTAGAGAACTTCCTCAATGATAATGCGTCGCAGTTTATCTACAACTATACTGACAAGGCCTTGACAGGATCTACCCGATGGGCTGCTCCCTTCAAGGCTGGACAACTCGGTTTCTATGCACAAGACAAGTGGGACATCAATACCAATCTGCAGCTGACCTATGGTCTGCGTATCGATGTACCTCTCTACCTCTGTACTCCTTCTACCAATGATGAGTTCAACTCCAGTTCGTATGCTTCCGACGAGGTGCGTACCGGACAGAAACCCAAATCGTCAGTGATGTTCTCTCCGCGTGTCGGTTTCCGCTGGTTTGCTACCAAAGACCACCGCACCATCGTTCGTGGTGGAGTAGGTGTGTTCAGTGGTCGTGCCCCGTTTGTATGGCTCTCCAATATCTGGACCAATACAGGTGTTGAGATGAAGGGCGCACAGATTCGTAGCAATGTACCTTCATTCGAAAAGTACGGTGCCGATGTGGAGCGCTTGATGCAAGAAAACCAGTCTACCGCCACCAAGCCGACCATCAATACCGTTGCTCGCGACTTCAAGTTCCCGCAAGTACTCCGTGCCAATCTTGCTTTGGAACACACCTTGCCAGGTGATGTGAAAATGACGCTCGAAGGACTTTACTCCAAGGATCTCAACAACGTATGGTTTGAGAATCTCGCTCTCAGTCCTTCTGCCAAAGTATATGCCGTCAGCGGTAGTGAAAGTTCTGCCACGACCTATTTCTCTTCCGACAACACTAGTTACTCTGCTATCTATCACCTGAAGAATACCAACAAGGGCTATAGTTACTCGGTAAGTGCAAAACTGGAGAAGAGTTTCAATTTTGGTCTTGATGTGATGGCAAGTTACACGTTTGGTCATTCTTATTCAGTCAACGACGGTACATCTTCTGTCGCAGCCTCCAACTGGGGCAACTGCTACAGTGTAGATCCGACCAAGGCGGTACTTTCACACTCAATGTTTGACAAACCCCACAAGGTACTTGTCAATGTATCTTACAATTCGCCCCGCTATGCCGGCAATCGTCTGCAGACCCACGTCGGTCTGACCTACAACGGATTTAGCGGTCAGCGCTATAGTCTCACCTACAGTGACAACAGCGCCTCCTTCAATGGTGACTGGCGTACTGGTAACTCGCTGATATACATTCCGACTGCAACCGAACTTGACAAGATGAATTTTGCCGATATTACCTCCAACGGCAAGGTGACTTCTACGGCTGCCCAGCAGCGTGCAGCCTTCGGACAATGGATAGAAGATGACAGTTATGCTCATAGCCACCGTGGTCAGTATGCAGAGCGCAACTCTAACTTGGCCAAGTGGGAGAATCATGTCGATCTGCACATTGCCGAAGATTTCTACTACCTCAATAAGCGTGGAAGCAAAATCTCGCTGACCTTCGACATCATCAACTTTACCAATATGCTCAACAAGAAGTGGGGTACGGTCTATGCCGACTCATGGAGCGTGAACATACTGAAGGTGACCGAGACCAAGAAGGGTGCAGATGGCAACTATTCTGCTACCTACCAGTTCCTTGGCAATAAGGTCAACGAAAGTCCGGTGTCCAGCCGCTGGCACGCACAGGTAGGTCTTCGCGTGACCTTCTGATAAGAGTGTGAGATAAACCAAAAATATAACGCTCCGTCTGCTACCTCAATGTGGTCTGCAGACGGAGCGTTTTTTGTGGGAAATCAGTTTTTCGGAAATTCTTGTTTCTCGCCTTTCCAAATGACTTATTCAAGACTGACTGGCAAGTGGAATCGTTTCCAAATGTTGTCCACGAAACTGCTTATTGCGGGCCAACGATAACTCGATATGTCAACAACCGTCACTCCTTTGTATTCGTTCAGCGTATGCATGCCGTGATCGAGATGTTTTCGTGGTGATTTCAGTCGTCTTGTTTCTGTGAAAGTAAATTGTCCCTTGTCATCCTTCTCTATTCTTTGTATGGACAATCCCCGTCCATATCCTCCATTGCAGTCTTGCGCCGGTCGGTACAGTTTGTTGCCGAGGGGGAAGAAAGCGCCGCCGTTTCGGGCGATATTGTTGGGGAAGGTGACGGCTTGACAGTGTGTATACGTTTCCTTTTCGCCTTTTCGGTAAATGTGTAGTGTGGTACCATTGGCATCGGGACCTTTTGTGGCGAAAATATATTCAACCCCGTCAATCTCCTGGCGTATGGCGTCAATCAGCGGTTCACCGCATAGAGTTTTGTAGGGTATGCACTTTGCCTCTGTTTCATCATATATGTAGGCGTTCAGTTTTCCACCTGCTGAATTTTCGGGGATGATGTATACGGCATCATCTTGTCTGACAATCGTGGGAAAACTCAAGTGAGTATCAAGGTCGAGTAGGGTATCGTTGCGTTCGAGTGTGTAGTCTTTCCGTGAAATGATGAGGCGTGCAATGCGACCTTTGGCATTAGCGGAAATAAATTCTTCGACAAGCAATATGATGTGTGTCGGAGTAACGTCAAGTATGAACGGGTCTGCAAACCATCTGTCATTGGGCACGCCTTTTAGCAATGCCATCTTGTAGTTGCCGCCCGATGCGATATGTTCAAGTGTTGTTTGCGGAAACCCTATCTGCCACTCATTGACGGTAAGTCTCCAATACAGTTTGTACAATATATTGTTTATCATCTCTCTTTGTGTTGCGCGTCAAAACAGGGGCAAAGGTATTCGATTTTATTTTACCCCCCCCCGGATTTAGTATATCTTAACGTATTTATAAGTTTTTTTATTTGTATGCCTAAATCAAGTGAACAATCATGCATGGAGTTTTATCTGATCTTCTGATGAAAGGCCGAAAGAAGATGTCTAATACAATAAAACTGTAGATGGGTCGTTTTGTTTCGTAGTGTATGCTACGAAAATGAAGAAACATGGAGAGAAAAGCAATCGTGATGGGGGCCACATCAGGCATTGGCATGGAGGTGGCTCTGCTCTTGGCTGAGCGCGGATGGAAGGTGGGCATTGCCGGAAGGCGTATGGAAAGACTTGAAGAGGTGATGAACGGCAATGAGAATATAGTGTGTTGTCGCCAAATCGATGTGACCTCTCCTGATGCTCCGAAACTTCTGCGCGAACTCATCGCCGAACTTGGAGGCATGGATTTGTATTTTCATAGTTCAGGCATCGGTTGGCAAAACAATTCGCTTGATATCGAAAAAGAACTGAAGACCGTCGAAACCAATGGGGTGGGGTTTGTGCGAATGGTCGATACGGCTTTCCGTTGGTTTGCGGAAAGCGAACGTCACGATGGTAGCAGGATTGATGGCAAGCGTAGTATGGCGCGTATTGCTTGCATCACTTCCATCGCTGGAACCAAGGGCCTCGGGGCTGCCCCTGCTTATTCGGCTACCAAGCGTTTCCAAAGTCATTACCTTGAGTGTCTCAGTCAGCAGGCACGCATGCGCCACCTTAATATCTCAATTACTGATATCCGACCTGGTTTTGTGAAGACTGATCTCATTGCTGGTAGCAATTATCCCTTGCAACTTGATGCGCGGGACGTGGCGCGGTGTATAGTCTGCGCCATCGAAAAAGGAAAGAGTGTGAAAATCATCGATGGACGATATGCTCTGCTTGTGTTCTTTTGGCGACTCATACCCCGTTGGCTTTGGATAAGAATGAAGATTTGAACAGATTGCTGACATTTTCCAGAAATGCGTATGTTTCCTGTCTCGCCTTATTGGGTAGTTTGTGTCCGGTATTCACTTGGCGTCATGCCCACTATTTGTTTGAAGGTGCGATTGAAATGGGGAACGTCGTTGAAACCGCAATTGTAACAACAGGAAGAAATACTCTCGGTGGTGGAGGAGAGTAGGTACTTGGCAATCTTGATACGATGGTTGAGCAGATGCTCAATGACGGTCTCTCCTGTGAGTCGTTTGAACATCGTGCAGAGGGAACTGCGGTTCATATCAACAAGTTTGGCCAACTGGTCGATGTTGATGGTATGGTTGTAGTTGCAACTGATATAAATTTTTATCTTCTTTATTTTGTCTTCTACTGAGGAGGATGGAGCAAAGCGGCCTGCTACGGTGTAGTTCCTGTTTCGTTGGATGGAGGTGAGCAGATGTAGCAATGAAAGGGTGCGCTCTGCGGAAGTTTCATGCTCCATCCTGCGCAAGACGAGGGCAATCTTCTCACACTCCGAGCGTTTGAACTTGATGGATGTGTCAAGTTGCTCGTACCACTCTGCCAAAGGACAGAATTCCGGTAGTACGGCAGACAACCTCTTGAGCAAGTCGGTAGAAAAGGAGATGGTGATATTCTCAATGTTCCCTTCCGAATCTGTTTTGTCTGGCGAAAAAATCCATTGATGCGGCATCTCCGGTACTACCAGTACCACTTCACCCTCACCGAATGGTTCCTCTGTGTCGCCGAGGATGCGCCGACCTTTGCCGCAGATAATGTATGACATTTCCCAAGAGTTCCAGTGGTGCAAGCCAATCTGCTCGTTGGGTTTCAGCAAGACATGGTCATAACTGATAGAATTGGTTTTTATCATCGTGAAACAAAGATACGACAAGTATTTCGAATAATGCAACAAATAGACAAGAAAAACTATGGTTACCTTTGCACACGAATTCAGTTCACACTAAGAGTATTGGCCAAAACCTGTGAGCAATCTTGAGGTGCGTTCTGTAAATTTCCACCGCAAACCATACCAATATTTAGAACACGCCTTGAAGAAATGAGCAATAACGTTTATCTCGCTTCCAAACCCCGCTACGAAATCCTTGACGGTCTCCGTGGTGTTGCAGCCCTACTTGTCGTGGCTCATCATCTGTTTGAAACTTATTATCATACTGCACCGAACCAACCCATCAATCACGGTTATCTTGCCGTAGACTTTTTCTTCGTGCTTTCGGGCTTTGTCATCGGCTATGCCTACGATGACCGGTGGAATCGTATGTCAACGTGGAATTTTGTCAAGCGCCGACTGATACGTCTTCATCCAATGGTGATATTCGGAACGTTGATAGGTGTGGCCCTGTTCTATTGGGGCGATTGCCATTCTTTCCCTCTTATCAGTGACACTCCGTGGTATATGGTGCTACTGGTGATGGTTTGGGCATTTACGATGATTCCTGTGCCGACTAGTATGGATATCCGTGGGTGGATGGAGACCAATCCACTGAACGGTCCTGTTTGGTCGTTGCAGTGGGAGTATTTGGCCAATATCCTCTATGCTCTCTTTTTCCGTCGCTTTTCCAAATTTGCACTTGCCATTTGTGTGGCCTTGTTTGCCATCATGACCCTCATACTTTGTTTGGATCTTGATGTGACGGGTTGGCTTGGAATGCGTCAGTATGCCTCCTATACAGTCATAGGCGGATGGAGTCTCACCCCCGATCAGTTGCAGATAGGCCTTACCCGTCTACTCTATCCCTTCTTTTGTGGACTGCTTATTTCGCGTACCGGTGAACTCATCAAGGTGAGAGGTGCCTTCTGGTGGTGTTCTCTGATGGTGGTAGCGCTATTGTGCATGCCTTGGATGGGACTGGACGAGACGGGCGACGGTCGTTGGACCAACGGACTCTATGAGGCTGTATGCATCCTTGTATTGTTTCCTCTTATCGTCATGATAGGTGCCGGATGTTCGGTGAGGGGTGGTAGGTCAGAAGCCATCAACAAGTTTTTGGGAGATATCAGTTATCCTATCTATATCACTCACTTTCCACTTATCTACATGCAGATAGCATGGGCAGACAAGCATCCCGATGCTCCCCTTGCTACCCATATTTTCGTGGCCGTGAGCATATTCGTTCTCTCTATTCTTGTAGCATACGCTGCCTTTAAACTCTACGACTTGCCTGTACGTGCATGGTTGAGAAAGAAACTCTTCAAATCCGCTTGAAATATCAAAAAATCAAAAGACATGAGAATCAATCACATCGCCATCAATTGCTTGGATCTTGAGCAGACCAAACAGTTTTTTATAAAATATTTCAAGGCCCAAATTGGTGCAGAATACCGCAATCCGAAGACGGGACTCCATACTTGGATGTTGCTTTTCCCTGTCGGCAGTACGAAACTCGAACTGATGTCGTGGCCTGACGCAACGTCTGCTGGACACGGAAAGCATAGACAAGGCATGACACATATGAGTATGAGTGTCGGATGTCAAGGTGCGGTGAACGCGCTGACTCAGCGTCTCGAGGAAGATGGCTATCAGCGCTTGAGCGGTCCCCGAACAACAGGGGATGGTTATTACGAGAGTTGTATACTAGGCCCGGAGAATATCGAAATAGAAATTACCATCTAAGGAAGATTGGTCATGTTCCCATTTTGACAAATTCGATACTTGTTTTTTTTGTCTTGTTTGCCCTTTTGTTTGTAATTTTGCAGACGGAAAAAGAAAAAATAGAAAATGCAGAATACAAGCAATACAAAATTGGTGGGGAAAATTTTCGCCACGGGTGTGATGTCGTTTTGTGGTGTGGTGAGCGAGACGGCGATGAACGTCACCTTCCCGACACTGATGCATGAGTTTGGCGTTGGCACAAGTACGGTGCAATGGATTACAACGGGTTATCTGCTCGTCTTGGCATTGGTCATCACGATGTCATCCTATCTGAAACGCAACTGCTCGCAGCGTACGCTCTTCCTCATAGCCATCTTGAGTTTTATCTTTGCTACGCTGGCCTGCTTTGCCGCACCCTCTTTTACCGTCCTTATGATAGGGCGTATGGTGCAAGGAGTGGGAACGGGTATTGCCCTGCCGCTGATGTACAATATCATCCTAGGCGAGGCTCCCAAGGAGCAGATGGGCACATTCATGGGCATCGGCATGCTGGTCACAGCCGTAGCCCCGGCGGTGGGGCCTGTATTGGGTGGCTTTATCGTTGACATGTTCGGGTGGCGTTACATTTTTCTTTCACTTTTACCCTTGCTGTTGCTATCGCTTGTTGTGGGTTGCAAACTTATCAAGCGGTCGGTGCCGGCGGAACGTTCCCACTTCCATCTTTTCGACTATGCCCTCATCGTGGTAGGTTATACCACCTTCATTCTCGCTTTGGTGCAAGCCTCGTCGGCAGGTTGGGTGAGCGTGGCGGTCATTTCGCTTCTTTTGACTGCAGTGGTAGCAATGGCGTGGTTTGTAAGGAAGTCTCGCAAGGAGTCCCATCCGTTGTTGCGCGTAGAAGTACTTGGTCATCGTAACTTCATGCTCGCTCTTGCCACCATTCTCATTGCCCAGTTTGCAGTATTGGCCTTGGGCTATGCCATTCCCAACTATTCGCAGATTGCCAATCATACCGGAGCATTCACGGCGGGTGGACTATTGGTGCCGGGATGCGTAGTGGGAGCCATTATCTCTCCGCTTAGCGGAAGATTGCTCGATAAAGTAGGTGCGCGTATTCCTATTGTGGCGGGTTATGGATTTATGCTCCTCTCGCTTGCCCTTTTTGCATGGTTTGGCGACAGTCTTTCCACTATGATGTTCTATGGCTTCTATGTAGTCTATACCATTGGACAAGGGTTGGGATGCCCCACCGCCATTACCTTCGGATTATCTCAGTTGCCCAAGGACCTCTCGGCCGACGGCAATGCCTTGGTCAATAGTTTCCAGCAGTTGGCCGGCGCAATGGGTACGGCGGTGGTTTCCACAATAGTAGCCTCACAACAACTTTCCGTTCCAGCCTCTCAGTTTGCTGAGGCTACGGCGACAGGTTCCCAACATGCTTTCCTTCTGCTTGCTCTGATGTTGCTTGTGGCTTTTGTCATCTGTTGGATAATGACGGGTCGCAAGTCTGATATAGAAACGGCGTAAAAATGTTGCGCATCCAAACGTGGATAACGAACAATAAACGAAATACCAATGACAGAATGGGAAAAAATGCAGGCCGGAGAAGTGTACAATGATTTCGACCGTGACCTGTTTGACAGAAGAGTGAATGCCAAAAAACTCTTCCGTGCTTACAATCGTTTGGCAGATGATGAGGTAGAAGAACGCAATGACATCATGCAACGATTGTTCCGGTCGGTGGGTAAGAACGTATGGATAGAGCCCGACTTCCGTTGCGAATTTGGCAAGAATATCACCATCGGTAATGATGTGTACATCAATTTTGGTTGCGTCATTCTCGACTGTGGTCAGGTGACCATCGGTGACCAAGTCCTTATCGGCCCTAATGTAGGACTATTCTCGGGCAATCATACCACGGATGCCGAAGAGCGCGCTGCGGGCGGACTGATACCCAAGCCCATCACCATCGGCAAAAGAGTGTGGCTCTGTGGCAATGTGACGGTTGTGCCGGGTGTGACTATTGGTGACGGTACAATCATCGGGGCCGGGAGTGTGGTTACTCATGACATTCCGTCGGGGGTCATCGCCGCTGGCAATCCTTGTCGAGTATTGCGGAAGGTGACTCCGGAAGACAAAGTAGGATATGTGCCGGAAGCGGAATAAGCATCCATTTCCTGTATTTTCTGCAAAAACCATCATTGTGGGGTCGTTAAACCTGTATCTCCAATCTGGTTTTGTACAAAGGCCTTGTACGATTGCTACAAGGCCTTTGTAGTGACAGTACAAGGCCTTTGTAGTGACAGTACAAGGCCCTTGTAGTAATCATGTAATTCCATCGGGCTATTTATCTGTATTGTGCGTATGCTAACGGTAGGTTTTGGCGTAACCAATGAGGTAATTACTAAATTTTATAAAAAAGACGGAATTAGTTGTCTTGGCAAGATAAAATGTATATCTTTGTGCATACCAAAACCGACAATCAATAATATAAAAAAATAATTATGGAAAACAACGATGTGCTCATTGCCCAGTGTGAGGCAAAGGCAAAGCAATGGATGACACCTTCCTACGATGAGGCTACGCAAAAAGCAGTGCAGGCCATGGTCGACAATGCCGACAAGACCGACTTGATAGACAGTTTCTACAAGGATCTTGAGTTCGGTACGGGTGGACTGCGCGGCATCATGGGTGCCGGTACCAATCGCATGAATATCTATACTGTTGGTATGGCCACGCAGGGATTTGCCAACTATCTGAAGAAGAACTTCGCTGGCCGTGAGCAGATCTCCGTAGTCGTTTGCCACGACTGCCGCAACAATAGCCGTCTCTTCGCCGAGACCGTGGCCGACATCTTCTCTGCCAATGGTATCAAGGCTTATCTTTTCGATGATATGCGTCCTACACCCGAGTGCTCGTTTGCTATCCGTCATCTCGGATGCCAGGCCGGTGTCAACATCACGGCTTCACACAATCCTCGCGAGTACAATGGCTACAAGGCTTATTGGGAAGATGGTGCACAGGTACTCTCTCCTCATGATGTAGGCATCATTGCCGAGGTCAATAAGGTGAAAGTGGAAGATGTCAAGTTTGAAGGCAACAAGGCTCTCATTGAAATCATCGGTGAGGAGATAGACAAGGTATATCTTGAGCAGGTACACGCTATCTCGATTGATCCCGAAGTCATCAAGCGTCAGAAAGACCTCAAGATAGTCTATACTCCGCTCCACGGCACAGGTATGGTCATGATACCGCGCAGTTTGAAGGTATGGGGATTTGAGAATGTACACTGCGTGAAGGAGCAGATGGTCAAGAGCGGTGATTTCCCCACCGTCAAGAGTCCCAATCCCGAGAATGGTGAAGCCCTCACTTTGGCTCTCCGCGATGCCAAAGAACTGGATGCCGATATCGTGATGGCCAGCGACCCTGATGCCGACCGTGTAGGTATGGCATGCAAGAATGACAAGGGAGAATGGATACTCATCAATGGTAACCAGACTTGCCTTATCTTCCTCTACTATATCATCACCAACCGTATCAAGACTGGCAAGATGCAGCCCACCGACTTTATCGTCAAGACCATCGTTACGACAGAGGTGATACGCAAGATTGCAGAGAAGCAACACATTGAGATGCGCGACTGCTATACTGGTTTCAAGTGGATTGCACGCGAGATTGCTCTTTCTGAAGGCAAGCAGCAGTATATCGGCGGCGGTGAGGAAAGTTATGGTTTCCTTGCAGAGGATTTTGTGCGTGACAAGGATGCAGTGTCAGCCTGCTCGCTTTTGGCTGAGATTTGCGCTTACGCCAAGGATCAGGGCAAAACTCTCTACGATCTCTTGATGGATGTCTATCTTGAGTACGGATTCTCCAAGGAATTTACAGTCAACGTCGTTCGTCCCGGAAAGACTGGCGCCGACGAAATCAAGGCTATGATGGAGAATTTCCGCAGCAATCCCCCAAAAGAACTCGGTGGAAGCAAGGTTGTGCTTTGGAAAGACTATTCTACTCTCGAGCAGCGTGATGCCGAAGGTCATGTCACCCACCTTGATATGCCTACCACAAGCAACGTACTGCAGTGGTTCTGCGAAGATGAGTCCAAGGTCAGTGTCCGTCCTTCCGGCACAGAGCCGAAGATCAAGTTCTATATCGAGGTGAAGGGTACCATGAAATGTGCCGGATGCTACGAGCGCTGCGACAAAGAAGGCAGTGAAAAGGTTGCCGCTATCAAGAAGAGTCTCCAACTCGACTAAGTAGACCTATATCAGATAGAAATATGGACTCGCCTCGAAAGCCGTTTCCCAATGCGGAGCAGACTTTCATGGCGAGTCTTTTTATGATGTAAAACAATGAAAAAATCAATACTTGCCTCCGTTTTGCTTCTTGGCATGACGTTTATGGTTCGTGCCCAAGTTCAAGACTATGCCCACATGGTCAATCCGCTGATTGGTACCGACTTTACTGGTAATACTTACCCCGGTGCCCAAGCACCTTTTGGTATGGTGCAGTTGAGTCCCGACAATGGACTTCCCGGTTGGGACCGCATAGCCGGATATTTCTATCCCGACAGTACTATAGCCGGATTCAGTCATACCCATCTGAGTGGCACGGGTGCTGGCGACCTTTACGATATCTCTTTCTTGCCCGTCACCCTACCTGTGCGTGAGGCTGAGGCTCCGTTGGGCGTATATTCCCGTTTCGACCACGCCGAAGAGCATGTACACGCCGGATACTATGAAGTGCGCTTGACCGACTATGACATTCGGGTGGAACTCACCGCCACGCCGCGTTGTGGTATACAACGCTATACCTTCCCCGACAATGGCCGTCAGCGTGAGGTTATCCTCAATCTGGCCAAGGCCATGAACTGGGATGCGACAATTGCTACCGATATCCATCAAGTCGATGCGCATACCATTGAGGGATACCGCTTCTCAGATGGATGGGCCCGTGACCAGCGTGTTTGGTTCCGTACCCGTTTTTCGCTCCCTATCAAGGAAATGCGTCTTGATACCATCTCGCTCGGAGAAAGGTCAACGGGAAAAGGTTGTGTGGCCCATCTGACGTTCAGAGACGAGGGCAAACGTACTCTTGTTGTCTCCACCGCCCTTTCTCCCACCTCTCTTGAAGGAGCAGCAAAGAATTTGTCATCTGAGGCTCCTACTGACGATTTTGATAAATATCTCTCAGAGACGGAGAGTGCATGGAACAAGGCCTTGGGTACTATTGAAATAGAAGGTGGCAGTGCGGCAGAACGTACTACCTTCTATACCGCTCTGTACCACGCCATGATTGCGCCTACACTCAACTGCGATGTAGACGGCAGTTACCTTGGAGCCGACCGTCAGGTGCATCGTGCAAAGGGGTGGAAAAACTATGGTACCTTCTCTCTGTGGGATACCTACCGTGCCGCTCATCCTCTGTATACCATAATCGACCCGACTCGTGCTGGAGACATGGTACAGTCTATCTTGGCCTTTGGACGCGAGAATGGTCGCCTGCCCGTGTGGAACATGTGGGCATCTGAGACCGACATGATGATAGGCTACCATGCAGTCAGTGTCATCACGGAAGCCATACTCAAGGGTATCTCCGGTATTGATGCAGAAGAAGCCCTACGCCAGTGTGTCGCCACGGCCAATCTTGACAGTTACCGTGGCATAGGTCTGTACAAGCAGTTGGGATATGTGCCCTATGATGTCAAGGAACCGACCCTCGGCGATGACTGGTCGCTCTCCCGCACGCTGGAGTATGCCTACGATGATGCTTGTATTGCGGCCCTTGCCAAACATTTGGGACACCACGATACCTATCTCACATTCTCCCAGCGGTCAGGCAACTGGCGCAATGTGTACAATCCTGTGTCCACCTTCATGCAACCTCGCGATTCCAAGGGACAATTCCAACCCGCTTTCTCTCCCGACGAGTACACTTCTCACATCTGTGAAAGCAATGCATGGCACTATATGTGGTCTGTGCAGCAAGACCCCGAGGGCCTTGTAGCATTGGTGGGGAAAAAGCGTTTTGCAGCCAAACTTGACAGTCTTTTCGAGTGTGGACCGCTGGAAAACTCCAAACTGCCTCTTTTCAGTACGGGTATGATAGGTCAGTATGCGCAAGGCAACGAACCGAGTCATCATGTGGCCTACCTCTACAATGTAATCGGTCAACCCCACAAAACCCAACGCTACGTCCATGAGATACTCACCCGTCTCTACAATGACAGTCCGGCAGGACTTTGCGGCAACGAGGATTGCGGACAGATGTCTGCCTGGTATGTACTCAATGCCATGGGCTTCTATCCTCTTAATCCTGTCAGTTGTCGGTACGAGACGGCCGTTCCTCTTTTCCCGCATATAACCATCCATTTGCCTTCCGGCAAGAAATTTGTCATAGAGAGTCAAGGATATCAGTCGGGAAAATATGAGGTGAAGCGTGTGTTGCTCAACGGAAAGAAACTCCGTGGAACATCATTTGCCCATGATGAACTACTTTGCGGTGGCACGCTGACTTTCGTCATGCAGTAGAGAAAAATAGAAAAAGCATTTCGATGCAAAAAAAACGTATGTAGACCTGTCACATGACTCTTATGAATCTTGTGACAGGTCTTCCTTGTTATAAAAAAACTAAATACATTTTGCCGTTTCGCTCAAATTATCTATCTTTGACCATATATTGCAAGACTTATTGGCATCTCCATATAAGTCTGTCTGTTTTCCAAAAAGAACATCAAGTGAGAAGACACATACTGACATTACTGCTGACGCTCGCTTCTGCGGGCCTCTTTGCGCAGAAAATATCCCTCGGCTCGTGTACCACACGTGACGGAGGACTCTATAAAGGCGAAATGCAAGGTGGAAAACCGCATGGTAAAGGCAATACCGTATACAAAAACGGTGATACGTACGAGGGCGAGTATGTCAAGGGCAAACGTCAGGGACAAGGGGTGTATACCTTCTCTGACGGTGAAAAGTACGAGGGCGAATGGTTTCAAGACCAGCAGCACGGCTATGGTACCTACTACTTCATGAACAACAACAAGTATGTCGGACTTTGGTTTCGCGACTACCAGCAAGGCCATGGAGTGATGTATTACTACAACGGTGATAAGTACGACGGCAACTGGTTTCAGGATAAACGCCAAGGCAAAGGCGTATACACGTTTGCAGGCGGTGCCTACTATACGGGTAACTGGAAAGACGATCAGAAAAGCGGTAAGGGATTTTTCGATTGGGGCGACGGTACTACCTATGATGGTATGTGGTTGGGCAACCAACGTTCCGGACGCGGTACCAATCGCTATGCCGATGGTGATGTCTATACGGGCGACTGGAAAGACGACATACAGAACGGCAACGGTATCTATAAATTCCAAAACGGTGATATCTATGAAGGCAACTACTTGGCCGGGGAACGTACCGGAGAGGGTATCTTCAAGTATTCCAATGGTGACAAGTATACCGGACATTTCAATGAAGGCTGCAAGGATGGACAGGGTACGCTGGTCTGGAAGAACGGAGACATGTACGTCGGACAATGGAAGGACGATATGCAGAACGGACAAGGCAAACTCGTCAAGAAAAACGGCGATGTGTTTGAAGGTTCATTCAAGAAAGGAAAAGTAGACGGCGAGGTCATCATACACTACGCCGATGGCAATAAGTTTAAGGGAACGTACAAGAACGGCAAACGCAACGGGGCTGCCATCGAGGAAACCAAGGACGGCACCCGCTTCGAAGGATCCTATGTGGATGACAAACGCGATGGCAAGTTTGTGGAGAAAGACCGCAACGGTGCTGTTGTCAAACAGGGTCATTATGAAAGTGGTCGTCGGTTTGAAGACTGAGACGTTCTCCGACAGAAAGACAATCTATCAAGTATCAGATAAAAAAAAGGTGGAATCTGACAATATCCACTGTAAGTGTGTCTATTAGAACCCACCCAAAAAACTTTTCTCTATTATGGCTACAACAAGAAAAGTTGCGACAAAAAAACAAAATACGCAACCTAAAAGGGTCCCCGTACATATGGGACTTGTGAAAAACGATGCTTACCTGCAACCTTATGAAGAAGCCATTCGTGGCCGTCACGACCATGCCTTGTGGAAGTTGGCTTGTCTTACATCGAACGGTAAGAACAAACTTAAGGATTTCGCCAACGGTCACAAATACTATGGCCTCCATAAAATGTCGCGCGGATGGGTGTTCCGCGAGTGGGCCCCCAATGCTACCGATATCTATCTTGTAGGTGATTTCAACGGATGGACAGAGTCGGAACGTTTCCGTGCCAAGCGACTTGACGATTTTGGCAACTGGGAACTGAAACTCAGTGAAAAGGCCATCAAGCACGGTGACCTTTACAAGATGCACGTCTATTGGACCGGTGGCCATGGTGAGCGTATACCCGCATGGTGTCAGCGCGTAGTGCAGGACGAACAGACCAAGATATTCTCCGCCCAGGTATGGCAACCGGAGAAACCTTATGAGTGGAAGAAAAAGACCTTCCGTCCCAACAAGTCACCGCTCTTGATTTACGAGTGCCATATCGGTATGTCACAGGATGCCGAGAAAGTGGGTACCTACAATGAGTTTCGCGAGAATGTGCTACCTCGCATTGTCAAGGACGGATACAATTGCATTCAGATCATGGCCATACAGGAACATCCCTACTATGGCTCATTCGGTTATCATGTGAGCAGTTTCTTTGCAGCCTCCAGTCGTTTCGGTACGCCTGAGGAATTGAAAGAACTGATAGATACTGCCCATGCCAACGGCATTGCCGTTATCATGGATATCGTACACAGTCACGCTGTGAAGAATGAGGTGGAAGGTCTCGGCAACTTGGCCGGTGATCCCAACCAGTATTTCTATCCAGGTGAACGTCATGAACACCCCGCCTGGGATAGTCTCTGCTTCGACTATGGCAAGGACGAGGTGATGCACTTCCTCTTGTCCAACTGCAAATATTGGTTGGAAGACTTCCATTTTGATGGTTTCCGTTTTGACGGTGTCACCTCTATGCTCTACTATAGTCACGGACTTGGTGAAGCATTCTGCAACTATGGCGATTACTTCAATGGCCATCAGGACGACAATGCAATCTGCTATCTGACCTTGGCCAACCTACTCATCCATCAAGTGAACCCCAACGCTATCACCATCGCAGAGGAGGTGAGTGGTATGCCAGGATTGGCTGCCAAGTTTGAGGATGGAGGATA
Organism: Flexilinea sp.; assembly: GCA_963653995.1. Lineage (GTDB taxonomy): Bacteria > Bacteroidota > Bacteroidia > Bacteroidales > Bacteroidaceae > Prevotella. The sequence goes on along the minus strand of CAVJZJ010000012.1, from coordinate 21,808 downwards.
CGGGTTTGACTACCGCATGGCCATGAACGTACCCGATTTCTGGATCAAGACCATCAAGGAACTGCCCGACGAGGCTTGGAAGCCTAGTTCCATCTTTTGGGAGGTCACCAATCGGCGTGCCGATGAGCGTACTATCAGTTACTGTGAGAGTCACGACCAGGCTTTGGTGGGCGACAAGACCATCGTCTTTCGCTTGATTGATGCCGATATGTACTGGCATTTCCGTCGCGGTGACGAAAACGAGACGGCATACCGTGGTATCGCCCTTCACAAGATGATACGTCTAGTGACGGCATCTACCATCAACGGCGGTTATCTCAACTTCATGGGCAATGAGTTCGGACATCCCGAATGGATCGACTTCCCCCGTGAAGGCAACGGATGGAGTTACAAGTATGCCCGTCGTCAATGGAATCTGGTCGACAATCCCGAATTGGACTACCATTTCCTTGGTGATTTCGACAAAGCCATGTTGAAGGTGCTCAAGATGGAGAAAAACATACAGAACTACCCCGTTGTGGAAATTTGGCACAATGACGGTGACCAGATATTGGCTTATCGGCGTGGTGACTTGGTATTCGTATTCAACTTCAGTCCGACTAAGTCGTATACCGATTATGGTTTCCTTGTACCGACTGGTTCCTATGATGTTGTGCTGAATACGGATGCAAAGGAGTTTGGCGGCAACGGATTTGCCGATGATACCATGACGCATCTTACCAATTACGATCCAGCCTACATTGATGAACATAAGGAATGGCTGAAACTCTATATCCCGGCACGTTCTGCTGTGGTATTGAAGAAAAATTGACAATGAATTCAGACAAAAGAAAGAATTTTGACACACTGACTTATGGGATATGCGCAATCCTCTTTTGCGCATTCTCATTTGTCTTTCTCTATTGTTATCAGGACGACTTGCTCACTGTGACGCAGGCCGTCCTTTCACATGGGCGTACCCACTACGACCGACTCATTGGTGCAACGTTGATTACTGTTGTGCTGATGCTCCTGCATATCGGAGTAATGCGATTGTGGCACAATTTCTCATTGTTGCCGGGGCTCTCCTTTTTCCCATCGGCCTTGTGTTTGGGATTGCTGTCAAGTATGCGGTTTGACGGTGGAGAATATACTTTCCACCCGGTAACCATCTGGTTTGTCGTGTTGCTGGTGCTCTACGTTGTCGTTGTTGCGGTTTTGCGACAGATGGACATCGCTGTGCAGAGTCTTATGCGTCACATGACGGTGGCTTGCAAATGGCTCGTCAACATCGGGTTGATGGTGATGTCGCTTCTTACCGTAATGTGTTTGTGCAACAATGACAAGGTGTGGCATGCCCGAGCCCATGCTGAGGCGCGTTTGATGGTTGGTGATGTGGAGGGTGCGCTTGCTACACTCAAACAGGTGCAAGAGCCCGACTCCAATCTTTTCATGTTGCGGGCCTATGCTTTGTCACAGAAAGGCGAATTGGGAGAGCGTCTTTTCGAGCAAGTTGTGACGGGTGGCTCCGCTGCTCTTCTACCCACAGATTGTACCGGACCGACATTTATCTTGTATCCAGCGCATGATCTTTTCCGAAGTATGGGGGGAATGTTCTCCCGACCAATGCCCTCAATGCTCTATTTGGAAAAAATCAGAAAGTACGGACGGGCCAAAACGCCAGTGGGGGATTATCTTCTATGCGGGTATCTGCTGGACAAAAAACTTGATGCTTTTGTCGACAATATCGGCAAGTACTATTCGGTCAACGATTCTGCACCTTTGCCCAAGCATTATCGCGAGGCCCTTCTTCTCTATACACACCGTCATTCCAGTCCTCGATTGGTCTACAAAAACAATATCATGGAGGCTGATTTTCAGGACTATCAGAAATTGGAGGCGGATACGAAAAATGCGCATGAGCGTCAGGTGAAATTGCGAGATACGTTTGGAAATACGTATTGGTATTATTATCAGTACGGAAAATAAGGAAATACAATTTTCGCGCCTCTAAAACAAACACATATGGCGACAAAACCTTTTGTTTTGTCGCCATATGTGTTTGTTTTAGAGCAATTTCTTTAGAAATTACTTTGTTCTCATCGCTTCATCCAGATATTTCCCCGTGATGCTTCCCTTGCAGGCGGCTACTTCTTCAGGAGTGCCGCAACAGACTAGCCGGCCTCCTTTGTTGCCTCCATCCGGACCGAGGTCTATGACGTGGTCGGCACATTTGATGATGTCCATATTGTGTTCTATGACAATGATAGAGTGTCCTCTATATAGAAGGGCATCGAAGGATGACAATAGTTTTTGTATGTCGTGGAAATGAAGTCCCGTTGTCGGTTCATCGAAGATAAACAGTGTTGGTTCTTGTTTTTCCTGTCCGATGAAATAAGCCAGTTTTACACGTTGGTTCTCGCCACCCGATAGGGTGGAGGAACTTTGGCCGAGTTTGATATATCCCAAACCGACAGACTCCAACGGGCGGAGACGGTTGGCAATGGTTTTCTCTTTGTGCATGGTGAAAAATTCGATGGCCTCGGAGATGGTCATGTCCAGTACATCGTTGATGTTTTTCCCGTGATAGCGCACTTCGAGTACATCGTGTTTGAAGCGTTGACCATGGCAAGCATCGCAAGTCAGTACAAGGTCGGCCATGAACTGCATTTCTACAGTGATGACACCTGCTCCTTTGCATTCTTCACATCTTCCGCCTTCTGTATTGAATGAGAAATACTGTGCTGTGTAGCCCATCTGCTTGGACAGGGGCTGGTCGGCAAATAGTTGACGGATGGCATCGTAGGCTTTGACGTAGGTTGCCGGATTGGAACGCGTGCTCTTGCCAATCGGATTTTGGTCGACAAACTCCACATGGTGTACCTGTCGCCAATCGCCTTCGAGTGACGCATACTCTCCTGGAGCATCAGCCACCTCGTTGAGATGGCGTTTCAGAGCAGGGTAGAGGATACCTTTGACCAATGAGGACTTGCCAGAACCACTAACGCCAGTGACAACGGTCAGCACGTTGAGCGGAAACTTGACATCGATACCGCAGAGATTGTTCATCCGTGCTCCACGTACTTCTATCGCCTGGTTCCAAGCGCGTCGGCTTGTGGGTGTGAGGATGGGTTCTTGTCCCAATAGATACTTGATGGTATGGCTGCGACTATCGGTCGCAACGGATGCGGCCATCTCGTTTAGCGGTCCTTCGTATACAATCTCGCCTCCCAATCGTCCTGCATCCGGACCTACGTCTATGAGGTAGTCGGCTGCCCGTATAATATTCTCGTCATGTTCTACTACAATGACGGTGTTGCCCATCTTTTGCAGCGATTTGAGCACATGTATGAGACGGTCGGTGTCCCGGCTGTGGAGACCGATGCTTGGCTCATCCAGTATATATACGGAACCGACGAGCGGACTGCCGAGGGAAGTTGCCAAATTGATACGTTGACTCTCTCCGCCACTTAGTGTATTGGAAGCCCGGTTGAGGGTGAGGTATCCAAGACCTACATCAAGGAGAAACTGAAGTCTGTGGCTGATCTCGGACAGCAGGCGTTTGGCTATTGTAATTTCCTGTTCTGGAAGGGCAAGTGCGTCAAACCACTGTTTGAGATTTACGATAGGCATCTCAATAAGTTCGGTGATGCTCATTCCGCCGACTTTCACCCATGTTGCTTCCGTTTTAAGGCGTGTGCCGTGGCATTTGGGACAAATGGTTTTTCCACGGTAGCGACTCAACAGAACTCGATATTGTATTTTGTACTGGTTGTCGGTGACCATCTGAAAGAAGGCGTCGATGCAGACTCTGTCTTTGATGTCTTTCTTTCGTTCGGACGGAAGACCGTGCCACAACATATCCTTTTGTTGGAGACTGAGTTGATAGTAGGGGGTGAAGATGGGAAAATTGTCCTTTTCTGCGCGGCGGCAGAATTCTGTTTTCCACATCCCCATCTTTTCTCCATGCCAACATTGCACACAACCGTCATATACGCTTAGACCGGAGTTGGGGATGACGAGCTTTTCGTCGATGCCCACGATTCGGCCGAATCCTTCACATTCAGGGCATGCTCCCAATGGGGAATTGAAGGAGAACAAGTTGTCGCTGGGTACATCAAATTTGATGCCGTCGGCCTCAAAACTTGTCGAGAAATCGTAGGTGATGTTTGATGGGAAGAGAACGATGCGGCACCGTCCGTCACCCTCGTAGAAGGCTGTTTCGGCAGAATCAATGAGGCGGGAAACGGCATCCTTTGAGGTGCTGACGCTCATTCGGTCAATGAGAAGGTATATTTCTTCGGCTGGTGTACGGGAATATTGTTCTTCATCTTCCAAAAAATCGTCAATTTTGACAAACTGTCCTTTGTGCCATATTCTCGAATACCCTTGCTGAATCTCTATTCCGAGTTGTGTCTTGAGATCACGGCCTTCTGTGATGTGTAGTGGGGCAAGTATAGAGTATTTTGTCCCTTCGGAGTATTGGGCGACACATTGTAGAATGTCATCGGTGGAATGTACCTTTACTTCATTGCCGCTGATAGGGGAATAGGTGTGCCCGATGCGTGCAAACAATAGGCGGAGATACTCATAGATTTCGGTAGAGGTGCCGACCGTACTTCTTGGGTTGCGTGAGATGACCTTCTGCTCTATGGCAATGGCAGGGGGTAGCCCCTTGATAAAATCACATTCGGGCTTGCTCATCCTCCCCAGATACTGACGAGCGTAGGAAGACAGTGATTCGACATAGCGCCGTTGGCCTTCGGCATAGATCGTGTCGAAAGCCAACGAGGATTTTCCTGATCCGGAAACTCCTGCTATGACGATAAAGCGGTTGTGGGGTATTTTTAGGCTGACGTTCTTCAGATTGTTGACACGTGCGCCTTTGATGTCAATGTATTGATCCATTTCTTACGAATTCATCGCAATCAAGAACTCCTCGTTGGTTCGTGTCTTTTGCATGGAGTCGTGTATGGTATTCATGGCTTCCAATGGGGTCATGTCGGCAATAGCATTCTTGCGGAGTATCCACATACGGTCGAGTGTGGTCTTGTCTTGCAGCAAATCGTCGCGGCGTGTGCTTGATGCGACAAGATTGACAGCAGGGAAGATACGTTTGTTGGAGAGTGAACGGTCGAGTTGAAGTTCCATGTTGCCGGTTCCCTTGAATTCCTCGAAGATGACCTCGTCCATTTTCGAACCAGTGTCGATGAGGGCCGTTGCGATGATGGTCAATGATCCGCCGCCCTCTATGTTTCTTGCTGCTCCAAAGAACCGCTTGGGCTTTTGTAGGGCATTGGCATCAACACCACCGGTCAGAACTTTTCCCGATGCGGGAGACACTGTATTGTATGCTCTTGCCAAGCGAGTGATGGAGTCAAGGAAGATGACAACGTCGTGACCGCATTCTACCATTCGCTTTGCCTTTTCGAGTACGATGCCGGCAATCTTCACATGACGCTCGGCTGGCTCGTCAAAGGTAGAGGCTATCACCTCTGCATTGACGGTGCGGGCCATATCGGTGACTTCCTCCGGACGTTCGTCGATAAGGAGCATCATAAGGTAGGCTTCAGGATGATTGGCGGCAATGGCGTTGGCAATGTCCTTCATCAATATGGTCTTACCCGTTTTGGGCTGGGCTACGATGAGGGCACGCTGACCTTTTCCGATAGGCGAAAAGAGATCGACAACGCGTGTACTGAGATTGGTAGTGGCTGGATCGCCGCAGAGGGTGAATTTCTCGTCTGGGAAGAGCGGTGTGAGGTGTTCGAAGGCTATTCTGTCGCGTACGTCGGCAGGGTTGCGCCCATTGATCTTGTCAATGCTTGTCAGGGGGAAGTATTTTTCTCCGTCACGTGGAGGACGTACGTGGCATTGTACGACATCGCCGGTCTTGAGTCCGTAGTGTTTCACCTGTTGGGTAGAAACGTATACATCATCAGGGGAAGAAAGGTAATTGTAATCGCTGGAACGGAGAAATCCGTAGCCGTCGGGCATCACTTCAAGAACACCATTGGCAGTGATAATATCAGAGAAATCATATTGTCCGCTTTCGCCGGACGGCATCTGCTGGAAGGTCGGGGCTACAGACGGTTGCATGGGAGCCGTTGTAGGATTGTCGAACATATCGTATGTCGGTACTGCCCCTTGGTCTTCTATCGGAAGGTCTACGATGGGGATGAAATCTGTACCGTCGCCAGGATCGCCTTCCCATATTCCCTTCTCGATGTTGTCGCGTGCCTCTTCTACGTTCTCGTTGTGTGCATTGATTTTCGCTTGGAGTTGTTCGAGGAGGTTGTTTTCGTCTTCGCTATTGCCTTCTTCTACACTGGCGGAAAATGCTGCTTCGGGTATTTGGTCGTTGTCGGTGACTGGCATTTCCGATTCCGGAATCGAGACATTCTCATATTCGGGAATGGTCTCTGTTGCAGGTTCTTGTGCCTCGTCTTGGATGGTTGCGGAAGGTGTTATGGCATTGGTTGTACTATTGTTGTCCTCTTCCGTCATGGCTAGGATTTCCAATTCCTTCTTGGATTTTCTTCCCCGATGTTTGGCTGGTGTGGCAGGAATTTTCTCTTCTGTTGCCTCGTTGTCAGAAACAGTGGGAAGTTCACTGAACAGGTTGGGTTGTGCAGGGTGCTCTGTTTTGCTTTTTTTGAGGTCGAAATTCTCGCCTTCTTTTCCGTTTACGGAATATACCCGGTCGGTGTCTTTCTTTACAATGCGGGTGCGTCGGCGCTTTGTACCCAATGGATTCTTGTTGCCTTCTACCTCGGCTTGCTTGTCTAATATATTGTAGATCAGTTCGTCATGGTCTGTGCTTCCATTGCAGTCTGCACCTATCTCATTGGCAATATCCAACAATTCGGGTATGCCTTTAGATGATAAATCGTCTTTGCTATACATTCTGATAAGTAAAATGAAAGTGATGATTATTTGGTTTCACGATTGTGAAACCCATCGGTCGTATTTCAATGCAAAGGTAATAAAAATACAGTAATTAGCGGTCGCTTTGCATTTTTTCTTTCTGTGATTAACACTACTTAACCGATGGAATGTGCAAACAAGTGTCGTTTGCGCAGTCTGTATTTTATGACGGATGAGCAGGAATAAAATAGGAGAAAAACAACTTCGTCTTCCTCCTACTTAATTGCATTTTGTGTGATGTTCTGATTCTTATTTGGTTTTTACCGCGCGAATGGGTAGATTGGTCACAGTGGTCATCAGGCAATCACGCATCACGCATTTTCCGTTTTTGTCGACAACGAGTGTGGGGCAGTATAGTTTTTTGTCAGCACCGGTATAGACTACGTTTGAGCGCAAGCAAAGGCGGTCACCGTTCTCACCTTCGATGTAGGGCAGAAGAATAGATGTGCCGTTGTGGGTCAGTTCCATCACCGTGACGCCCTTCTTGCGATGGTAAACGTTTGACTCGCAACAGGATGCGAGTTCCTGCAGTTGTTCCACGGTCGGTATACGCCAGTCCTTGCCCATCACTTGTGTTGCAGCATCTTCGCTACTGCCAGGAATGATACGCTTGGCGTTGTAGGTTTTCCCGTCTACAGTCCATGTCGTTTCTGTGCCCGGTACGCGGTTGAGGGCAAGCAGACGTCTTTTGATGGTGGTTTGTTGGTCTGTTGTCATCGGTGTGGTATCTCCCCATTTGAAGAGCGAACCGCTTTCCCAACTACGTTTGGCTCCGACATTCATACCGCTCCACAATGTCTTGCTTTCCATGTGGAAATCAGCAACCGACAGTGTGTCGGTCACTGGAGTAGGGAGTTTGTCGCGGTGGATGAAGCGAATGTCTGCCACAAGATACATTGGTATTTGTATTTCTTTCTTCGGGAAATACTTGTCATTGGTCACGATTCTGAGGTAACTGACGGAGTCGACTACGCTATTGATAGTGTCGACCTTGAACTCTTGGGCGGATATGCTACCGATTGACGCAAAGATTGCCAATAGCAGAAAATATATCTTGCTTGCTGCGTTTGTCTTTTTGTTATTTTCTTTCATGTCTTCTGTTTTTTATGTTGATGTTCCATTCTTTGATATTATATGCAGAGTCTATGCGACCGTCTGTTGTGAAGAAGCCGCTATCGTCTATATATGCATTGTTGTCGCGTGTTGTGTATCTAATGATGTTGGACAGATTGCCGTATTTGTTCAAGTACAGATTGTACTTCATTTCACATCCGTCGAATTTTTCCCCATCTCCTAATTTATTTACTGATGTTATCTTCCCCTCAAAGCGGTATCCATTGTCAACCACATTGTAAAAGACTTTCTTATTATAACCATCTGAATAGAATGAAGTGCGACTTGCTCCTGCATATCGTGCGCTGATAGAAAAATCATTGGGAGTGTTCTCTATGATGTTGCCGAGCAATAAGAAATTGTAGGCATCGTCGTCACAAAATATACCGCGGTTTGAACCTCTTCCCCGATAGTTCTTGATGTGGTTGAATCGCACAACGCAAACATTTGTGTCATCCAACGTGCGTCCGATATTTTTGTTTATGAATGTCTCTGTGTCTAAGGGCTTTTCCACATTTCCATTGTTGGTCGCAATGTATATGGCTCCACCATCCATGACGACCAAATGGTCTGCATTGTTGTAAAAAGCAGGCGACAATGAAATATCGTTGTATTCTACAATGCCACAACAAGGGAATGGATTTTCATCCACCCTCGTTTTGTTCGCATCTGATGACGCAGTTTCTAAATCGATAATACCCACTCTAATTGCCCCATAACAGAAGTCCTCTATTCTGTTTCGTGCAATGTAATATTTTCCGCGAGATTCTATGGCTTCCGTCTGTTCGCGAAATAGACCAATATCATGAAAATGGGAGTCGGTGACATAGATAGTGCTACTGTATTTTGCCAATATTCCATTTCCAAGACAATCATATACCTCGCATTGTGATAGATAGGCTTTTGCTTGTAATGCTATTTCAATTGCACTTTCTTCTGTCGCACCGTAGATGGTGCATTGGTGTAGGTGCATGCAGGCTTTGCCTTCCACTTTTATGGGGGCAGATCCAGTCAATTGCAGATTTTGAAATTTGATATTTCTGCTTTTAACCGTAAAACCACCTTGCAATTCACCTACCCATTCATAACGGGAAGGAAAATATAGATTTGAATCTTTTACGAGGCAAGCGTCATGCGACAGGTCTTTGTTGATAAAGAAGAAACTAGTGCATCTATGGTAATCAGCGTAGTCCGCATTGTAATTATAAGTTCCATTTATTTGAAAACACAGACTACTGCTTCCATCTTTTGTGTTAGTCCATATTTTAGCAGTGTAAGACTTGAAGGAGAATGTGAAATTGACAAAAATATTCTCGTTCTGTGATATATTCAGACTTTCCAATTCTTCGGGAAGTAAGAATGAGTATTGGCTTTCAGATTTCGTTATTTCCCCAGCAGCATTGTAAAAATCACTTCGAGATAGTCTGAGTATTGTTCCGTCAGGTGTGACAAACGTGTTCTTTCCTTCTTTTAATTCCCCTTCATATGGGCATACTGCAGTCTCTCCGATATATGACTTAGGGGTATATCGTGTTTTGATAAAAGATATGCGGTGGCCGCATCCGTCTATGATGAAATCCCCTGTACCTGTAATCTCTATTGAGGTCGTGACAATAATGTCATTGGTGAGACGTATGATAACATTCTCTCCGTTGTTGTAAGAGGAAATTGCTGATTTGAGTCCTTTCTCATCGCCCACATTTGCTACATTCATAGATTTTGTGAATGTGGGTGGGTCAACGACAACGTCTCCCTCAGGGACAAGAGAAAATTTGAAAGACGATGCGTCTGTATAGTCCTCAAATGAAGTGTTGTCTGAGCACATATCGTCAAGCGGATATTCGGGAACAAATATAAATTTTGATTTTTGCATCTATACAACGTTTTTTGTTCTTGTTAGAATAATTCCCTTTGGTTAACAATAAAGGAAACAATGCCTTTTTTGTTAAGAATGTTTTTATCGTTCTCGGTGATGGAAGGTATTTGATTATCAAGTGTGCTTACGTTAATTGAAACCTCGTTTCCGGGATTTTTACATTTGTAAAAATCGCTTATCATGTGTTTTACATCACAGACAGTCTTGAAGTATACATTCTTCAGCGTCATGGGGATAAGTGAAGCGTCGCGATCCGTCTCCCATGAAAATACATTGTATTCGTCTGACATGACTCTCAACAGACGTGTGTTGCCCAAGTCTCCAAAAACGTTGGGGGAATGGCGACTATACAATTTGTAGAGTGCGCTTGTTCCATCGCCGTTTATGTCGAACGTTATGTCATTGCTTTCCAACATAAGTTCGCCAAGTTTGTTCGTTCCTTTCAATGCTTTGTTTAGATTGCCAGTGACGCTTGAGTTTGAAAAGGACAAGTCTATAATATTGGAAAAGTCTTGTTTCATCTCGCAGACATCACCCCACATACCGGAGATTTGTAATGTGTTCAACTTCTCAAAATTATTCAATGTATTTATATTTCCTTGTAAGCACCATGCCATCGGTTCGCGGATAGACATGATGTTGGGAAAATTGTTGAGGCATTTTGCGCTTATACGCGCAAGTGGTTGCATATTGTTTTCTAAGGTGATATTTGTCAACTTTTCTTTGTCGGGAAAATAGAGTAGGCATAGGCCATTGCTGTGAAAGTACAGGCGCATGGCCTTTTTGGAATTATAAATTCCGTATTCGGCTGTTACTGTAACTTCCCCCTTCCATGTTATCAATGATTCAGGCGCTTCTGTTGGAATGTCCACGGAAAAACATAAACCGATGTAACCTCTATCATTCTCTTTGTAGTTGAATACATGTATGGGCAGTGTGGCAGATAGAACACTTGCCGATTTTGTGTTAGGGCTCTCTTCCATATTAGTAAGGGTAACTATGTGTGGGTGTGTATACCTTAAGGTGGGTTCTATAAATTACCGCCGTAACAAACAATAAATAAATATGGGTTACGTTTTGCCGTCTTTTGAACTCTTTTCGGCCTATATCGCCACCTCAATCGGTCGTAATGCCCGCATTACTTCCTTACTCGCTGACGATATGCATTCGAAAATAGTCTCAAAATCCAGCAAAGATAATTTATAGAACCCACCTTAATACTTTAAATTGATGTTTTTTCTTGTTGATATCACGTTGGAATCAATCGGTCTGCCTACCATAAGAGCCGGAAAATGACATGATCGGTCTTTTTTTACCAGACAACATCCGTCCGGTGTGATTTGTAGTGCCCATGCTTTAGTATTATCATCTCCTTCTGGCGCAAGTGTGGAAGTCCACAGGCAAGCGTACCTTGCTGGTATTTGTTCTTGTACTCCAGAAATAGACCAATGACCTACTGTTGGACAATCTCTTAGGGTTCTTCGGCTCACCGAACTGATGAAGGTAACAGGATCTGTATACTCATAGTCTCGACCATCCCAATTCATGCGTCTTTCGCGTGACGCAATGTAAAGACAATAGTCATTGGGATTGTATAATCTTAGGTAAGTCTTACAATTCCTCTTGCTTATGTCCGTATATGTTGTATGCCAAGTCTCTTCTATATTTTCCTCCCGCATAATGTCTCTTCCGCAATTTTTGAGTAAATATTCTACATCTGCTTTTGATGCCATCCATATAGGGCTATCAGAAGGGGATATTTCCACGCCTTGTTGTTTCGCTTGCTCTACGGCGATGTTTGCAAAGTAGTCGTATTGGGTGCGTGCAATGTCATTACCCATATCTATGTACTGATATTCTAAGTAATAATAATTATTCCCGTAGTGAACGGTATCAAAACAAATGGTGTCTCCATAGCATAACGCTCCCCACGCATATTCTGGAGTGTAGCCTTGGTATTGTCCCCATGATTTTAAGCCATTCGTTTCATCAGGGTCATCCATAAATACCATGTGGACTGGGTTTTTGTTGTATCTATATCTATAGTCGCTAGCACGATAGAGACGTATCTCTTTTGTGTTATCAAAATCATATTCTGGAAAGATAGAGTCGACAAACCATTTTTGGGAGTTTTCGCCGAGTACACCGATATTATCTCCTAATGTGAATTGGCTCTTTATGACTTCTTGACCCTTTATTATTGACATTTCTTCAATCATATCTATGGGCAAGGTCAAAGAGTCACCGCTGAATTCGGCCCATTCACCTGTTTGATGTTCATGGTAAGCTTCATAGTAGGGAATGACTTTTAAATTGCTTATTTGTAGTGTGTCGTTGCAAGTTAGTCGAACAACTAACGTGTTTTTATGGGATGATTTTGAGATCACCTCCTGTGCTTCGCATTGTAGATGCAGTGCAATTAAAATAACATAGAATACAAAGTGTCGTAACATATTCTTAAGATTGATGGAGTGAAACTTGCTTTTTCTTCACTTATGGTGGAAAATTTAGAACATGTCTAAATGGCAATCGACTTAACAGCTATTTGGCCGTCTTTCGAGATGGCTTTTGCAATATATATGCCGTTGGGTAGGTCTTTCAAATGAATGGTTCCAGTAGAATGGTACTCTCTGTACATTTGTCCCCCTGTCGTGTATAAAAGGATTGTAGCCTCGTTTGTGCCGTAATGATGCAATTCTTTGGTGTTTGCGTCATATTTTAGGGTTATATTTGTACTCTCCAGTTTGTGCGTGTTTATGGATAATGTTTCAGGTGTTCCCTTTAGGAAACGAAATTTATTTATTCTTTTTTGTATTTTATCCCAGTAAGCGATGTTCTCATCTATTGGTTCGGCAGGATATTTCCCAAAATATTCCGAGTACATTTCATAGCCTTCGCGCACCGTTCCAAAAGCATAATCAATCTGGTAATGGCCATCTCCGACAATATATGGTTCGCCGTCTTTGGTGAGGCTTGTGGAGTAGTAGAGATCTTTGCCGTCAAAAATATATAGGGCAAAAGGATTTGTTCTTGATCTCTTGAAATAATAGTATCTCAACTCTTCCGCGTCAAGATAAACTTTACGACGCCAACTATCCCAATATTCTTCGAATATATTGGTGGCTCCTTCAGTAGCACAGATACGGGGATTCTTAATTTGGGTGGCTGGAAAAAATGTGAATGGATATTGTCCATAAGCACATCTACACAATTTGTGATTACATCCCGCAAAGTGTTCTTGTGTGTAGTATGGGTCCCATACTCGTCCATTTACCAGTATGTGTGCATACGGATGCCCTGTAGAGTCTACGGCATCAAGGAGTACTTGATTGAGTAGTTCGTCACCGTCATACATCTGTAAAGCAAATGTACAATCGTCTTGTTTGTCGTATTCGTCTTGAGCAGAAATCGTTGAATTGCGCAAGGAGAATAAGCAAGTAAGAATTAGTATTAACAGAAAAGAATGTCGCATAGTCTTGATGTTTTGTATCTGTCGCAAAAATACTAAAAATAGTGATGACGAATATAAACTATTGTTTTTTTATCTTATTTTAACATGTGTTACTTGAGGCGTATTCTATACATTCCATGCACGGTTAAATCAGTATTATAGGAAGGATGCTCTTCGTTTTTTGTTTTTATCCGACATTTTCCCCTTTTTTCTTTAGTCGCATAGCCCGCAATGCTCCTTCAGAAAGAATGATAGTGCAAACCGAACGCAAAGCGACAAGTTAACTTGTATGCTTTGCTGAGGTGCAGCCTATCTTATGCAATGATAGTGCAAACCGAACGCAAAGCGACAAGTTAACTTGTATGCTTTGCTGAGGTGCAGCCTATCTTATGCAATGATAGTGCAAACCGAACGCAAAGCGACAAGTTAACTTGTATGCTTTGCTGAGGTGCAGCCTATCTTATGCAATGATAGTGCAAACCGAACGCAAAGCGACAAGTTAACTTGTATGCTTTGCTGAGGTGCAGCCTATCTTATGCAAAGAAAAATCTGCTCGGCTAAAATTCAAAAATCTATGAAAAGTAATTTGTAGAACCTGCCTTGAATGTTCGCGTAGAAACTAGTAGATAAAAAAAATAGGAGGCAAATACCTAATAATGGACATTTGCCTCCTAATGGATTATGTGCTATAAATGGTTGCGGCGATGATTATTCGCCTTTTTCCATTTTTGCTTTCAGTTCTGCGAGTGCATCGATATCACCAAGTGTGGTGCTTGCGGCAACATTGTTGATGGTTGCTGCAGACTCCTTCTTCGGAGCACGCTTGCGTGCGGGCTTCTCTTCCTTCACCTGCTCGAATGTGCGGCTGTGTGAAAGGATGATGCGCTTGGCTTCTTTTACGAACTCGATAACCTTGAAGGGCAGTTCCTCACCCAACTGTACGGTGGTGCCGTCCTCTTTAGCAAGGTGCTTGGGAGTAGCGAAGCCTTCGCCACCCTCGTCGAGAGTTACGACAGCACCCTTGTCCATCAGCTCGGTGATTTTGCCGTTGTGTACAGATCCAGGAGTGTAAATCTCCTCGTACTTGTCCCAAGGATTTTCCTCGAGCTGCTTGTGGCCAAGGCTCAAACGACGGTTCTCCTTGTCTATTTCGAGTACTACAACATCGATGTCTGCACCAGCCTGTGTGAACTCAGAAGGATGCTTTACCTTCTTGGTCCAAGAAAGGTCGCTTACGTGAATCAGTCCGTCTACGCCTTCCTCGAGCTCTACGAAGATACCGAAGTTTGTGAAGTTGCGTACCTTTGCTGTGTGCTTGCTGCCTACAGGATACTTCACTTCGATGGTTTCCCAAGGATCTTCCTTCAACTGCTTGATGCCGAGAGACATCTTGCGCTCAGAACGGTCGAGAGAGAGGATGACTGCCTCTACCTCATCGCCTACGTGCAAGAATTCCTGAGCAGAACGCAAGTGCTGGCTCCAGCTCATTTCTGAAACGTGGATAAGACCTTCTACGCCGGGGGCGATTTCTACAAATGCACCGTAGTCTGCGATGACAACAACCTTGCCCTTGACGTGGTCGCCAATCTTGAGGTCGGCATCAAGAGCATCCCAAGGATGAGGAGTGAGTTGCTTCAGACCGAGGGCAATGCGCTTCTTCTCGTCATCGAAGTCGAGGATAACGACATTGATCTTTTGGTCGAGCTGTACTACTTCGTGAGGATCGCTTACGCGACCCCAAGACAGGTCGGTGATGTGGATGAGTCCGTCAACACCGCCAAGGTCAACGAATACACCGTAAGAAGTGATGTTCTTGACAGTACCTTCAAGAATCTGTCCCTTCTCCAGTTTGCTGATAATCTCTTTCTTCTGTGCTTCCAACTCAGCCTCAATGAGGGCCTTGTGAGAAACGACAACATTGCGGAACTCTTGATTGATCTTGACAACCTTGAATTCCATGGTCTTGCCTACGAATACGTCGTAGTCGCGTATGGGGTGAACGTCAATCTGGCTTCCGGGCAAGAATGCTTCGATGCCGAATACGTCTACAATCATACCGCCCTTAGTGCGGCACTTGATGTAGCCCTGGATGATTTCGCCATTCTCGAGAGCGGCATTGACACGCTCCCAGCTCTTGCTCAGGCGGGCTTTCTTGTGAGAAAGAACGAGTTGGCCTTTTTTATCTTCCTGGTTCTCTACGTAAACTTCAACCTTGTCGCCTACCTTCAGTTCGGGGTTGTAGCGGAACTCAGATGCGGGGATGATACCATCGCTCTTATAGCCGATGTTAACGACTACTTCCTTCTTGTCGACGGAGATAACTTCTCCCTCTACGACCTGATGCTCAGACACCTTGTTGAGGGTTTCGTCATAGGCCTTTGCCAAGTCTTGCTTGTTGGTTTCTACGTTTCCACCATTCTCAAACTCTTCCCAATTGAAGTCTGCCAACGGTTGTACGTTCTTCAAATCTGACATAAAAATAATGTTTGTTTTTAAAATTAATAAAGTTAGACTTTATGTGAATAATATTGAATTAGACCGCAAAGTTACTCATTTGGTTTTATTTAAATGATGTGAATAATGTTGCGGTGGATGTCTTTTATTTTTATTTAACAATATTTATTCATAATTCCCAGTGCCTATCGTTTATGTACTGCTATTTGGTGCTATTTGTAGAGCGTATCATTTTTTGACGGCGGCGAGTGCGTTGGGCCAATCGGTATCAAGCGAGAACTGCGTGAGATAGTTCTCGTTGTCTACGTAGCCGTAAGTGATGTCTTTCTCTGAATCGTGGAAGAGCGGATTGCTTACTGAGGCATTCTTGAAGATGGCAAGAATCACGTCCTTGTCTTTCTTTTTCTTTTCTGAGGAAAGACGCTTGACAAAAAGGTTGACAAATTCTACCATGGCATTGGCTTGAGTGCCGAGTTCGTACTCGGAGAAGTGTTCTGCGTTTCCTGCTTTGTCGATCAGGTAGTAGAGCGCGTCATACTTGAAGCAGGCTATCTTGCGGGCTTCGATGTTCTTTGTCGTATCGTTGGCAAATTTCTCGACCTCTGTTTTCATCTGTACCACTGCCTTGTAGATTTCTTGTGAGGAGGCGTTCAAGGTGAGGAGGCACAGGGTGACAATGATGAACAATTTTTTCATAATTTGTATGTATTGTTGTTTTGTTTCTTATATACTATAATGTGGAAATTTTTATGGAATCCACCTTTGTATTATTCCCGAGATGCTTGGTATGGGTGACGCAGGGTGGAAGTTCGCTTGGGTCGTGTGTGACAAATATCAGCGTTTTGCCGATACGGGCACAATAGTTCGAGATGACTTCTTGCGCCAGGTGACGATTGTCGGTGTCCAACCCTTGAAACGGTTCGTCAAGAATGAGTAGTTCGGGGTCTGCAACGAATGCTTTGGCCAACAGTACCATACGTTGTTCGCCGCTTGACAGACTTTGAAAACGGCGTTGTGCGAGTGCTTTGATACCGAAAGCGTCCATCCATAAATGGCACATTTGTAAATCTTCTTGACAGAATCTGACACGATGTGTTCCCAGCCTTTGTAGTCCGCTGACAATCATCTGTTCTGTTGAGATGTCGGCTTTGACAGCGCGGTGCATCTCTGGTGATACATAGCCGATGCGGCGCTTGATGTCCC
Source organism: Flexilinea sp. (assembly GCA_963653995.1). Lineage (GTDB taxonomy): Bacteria > Bacteroidota > Bacteroidia > Bacteroidales > Bacteroidaceae > Prevotella. Next base: position 4,805 of record CAVJZJ010000012.1, on the reverse strand, counting down.
AAATGCTTTCGCCTGTTCCGCGTTTCCGGCCGAAGAGTGTGATGTCACAACGGTAGGCCTGAGGATTGTCGGCGCAGATTAGGCTCAGAAGAGTGGATTTTCCACTTCCGTTACGTCCCGTTAGTGCCCAACATTCACCGCTTTTCACCGTCCAGTCGATGTTTTGGAGGATGACGTGGCTGCCGTAACGTATTGTGACATCTTTCATGCAAATAACGTCCGAATTATGGGAAAACTTGTCTATGTATGGATTTTTTATGATTGTTTGACGTTTTTGCAGATTTTGCTCACTCTTTGTTTGTTCTTTCCAGCGTTGTAGGTACGCTGTCCGTGAACATTTTGGGGCGACGCATTTGTGGGTTACTTCCACGACGTGTGTTACAAAGTCGGGTATGTCATTTGCATCGCTGACGATGAGTACAATCTGTAGTGTTTGCTTTTCGGATAGTGTGCGAAGTGTTTCCCTGTATTGTTGCCGTGTTTCTGTATCAAGACCAATGAACGGGTTGTCGATGATCAGAACGCGCGGATGTGCCATTAGTGCCGTAGTCAATGACAGTTTGCGGAGTTCCCCGCTGGAGAGTGAGATGATAAACTTGTCCATAGATCCCTCCAGTCGAAGAAGCGTTGTCAAGTGGTCTCGCATCTGCCTGCGCTCGTCGGTGTCTTTGCCGGATGTAGCGTAGGCTTGTTCGATGCGGTCTTTGACTGTCGGTGTGGATTCGTCTATTTCAGTTTGGTTCCATCTCTGTTGCAGGTAGTACGAGCGGTCATTGGCTCGGCCGTATGCATCTTTGTACCGTATGTAGCGCAAACCGCTTGATACCGTGTTTTCTTTGCAAGGCGAGAAATCATATTTTAGGAGGCCTGAACGCAATGGGTGGCGCCCGGTAATCATTTCTGTCAGAAGGGTTTTCCCACTCCCGTTGTGTCCTATGATGGCAATGTGCTCACCGGTCGATAGGCAGAACGTTGCAGGTGCTGCCAGTTGCCATTCGGACAACCGTGCCACGCCGTCGGTCATGGCAATGATGTCTTGCATACTCTCTCCTTGTTCTTATTGATGAAGTCTTTCCAATTGTGGTAATGTACGTCGTTGACAGGGTTGGATGCCTGAAGAAAATGGCAGTAAGCCACACCGAGGGCATCTGTCGCATCCATGAATTTCGGCATGTCTTCATCGGCTATTCGCAGTAGGCGTTGCAGCATGCCTGCGACTTGTTCTTTGGAGGCTTGTCCTTGTCCAGTGATGGCCATCTTGATTTTCATCGGGGCGTATTCGTGTATGGGTACGCTATGGCGTATGGCAGCGGCTATAGCCACTCCTTGTGAACGTCCAAGTTTGAGCATTGACTGTACATTCTTGCCGAAGAATGGTGCTTCAATGGCCATTTCGTCGGGTAAGTATTGGTCTATGATATGGGTTACGTCTTCGAATATCCGCCCCAAACGCAGATACGGGTCGGACTCTTTCCGCATATCAATGACTCCCATGGCTATCATTTGGGCTTTGTTACCGATAGTACGCAGTATGCCGTATCCCATCACGTTGGTGCCTGGGTCTATTCCGAGAATGATTTTTTCGATACTGTTTGCCACTTTTTATTTATCTGTCCATGTAGGGGTTGTGGGCTAATTCTTCACCGATGGTTGTGCGGTCTCCGTGTCCCGGCAGGACAATGGTTTCATCGGGCAATTGAGCCAACATACGTAGACTTTGTATGATTTGGAACATATTGCCTCCCGCAAAATCGGTTCGGCCAATGGAGTGCTTAAAGAGCGTGTCGCCCGTGAAGGCGATGCCTTCCTCCTGGCAGTAGAATGTGACCGAACCGCGTGAGTGCCCTGGAGTCTTCAGCACTTGGAGAATATGGGTACCGAAGGTGATATTGCCGTTCTCTGTGAGCGGTGTCCCTGTTGGGGGAAGAGGCTGTTTCAGTGGCTCTCCGTAGAAAAGTTTTGCCTGTTGGTCGGCGTGTGCAATGAGCGATTGGTCACGCTCTTCCAATTCTACGTGCAGACCGAATGCTTCGGCTATGGTGTCATTGCCGAAATTGTGGTCAAGGTGTCCGTGAGTAGCCAAAAGGTGTTTGGGGCGCAGGTGGCTGGCATTGATGTATTCTACGATAGCCTTGCGCTCTTCTTCATAGAAGGCTCCGCAATCTATGATGACGCATTCTCCAGTTTTATCGCTGACCACATAGCAATTTTCTTGGAGCATGTTGCAGATGAATGTCTTGATGTTGATCATAATGGTAGGTATATGAGGTGTTTCTCTTTGAACCAATCCTCATCGAAGAAATCGCTGATAGGTGTCACTTCGACGATATTTTTGAAGGGTTGGGTCTCGCCTTCGATGTTTCCGCCCTTGAGACAGATTAGTCCGTTGGGCATAGCGTTGTGTTGTTGTTTGGCAATGTTCTTGCGTACGATTTTTACCAAGTCGGGTAGGGGCATGACAGCGCGGCTGACGATGAAGTCGTATTTACCTTTCTCTTCCTCGCCAGAGATTTGCAGTGCGGTTATGTTCTTTAGACCGATGGCGCTGGCCACCTCGTTGACCACCCGTATTTTCTTGGCTGTCCGGTCGATGAGTTTAAACTGGCATTCTGGAAATAGTATGGCGAGCGGTATGCCGGGAAATCCTCCGCCTGTACCGAAGTCGAGTATTTCGGATTGTGGGCGGAAACTTATTTCTTTGGCGATGGCAAGCGAATGTAGTACATGGTGGGTGTACAGATGCTCAATGTCTTTACGGGAAATGACATTTATCTTGCTGTTCCAGTCGGTATAGAGCGCCTTAAGCGCAGTGAACTGCTGGCATTGTGTGTCTGTCAGATGGGGAAAGTATTTGAGTATTTCTTCCATTATAGTGTATGTTACTTATATATTTTCCGTCGCTTATGTCTTGTCTCATCAGTTTGCCTATGTCGGTCCTGCTGACGGTGATGCGTAGTTCGCCTTCTTCGTATGGTGCTATCTCTCCTTGTTGATAGATGAAGACGACTTTGTCTCGATCGATAATGAAATTGTCGGGGATGTATACTTCGCTTTCGGCGAATATATGCTGGTCTCTAAGACCGTCAAGTCCGTCAGTGTCGTGGCTTTTGGCTAGTTTCTTGACAATGACGGCTTTGATGGATTCTTCTGCTCCGTGTATATAGATGTCATCAAGAGAGAGAATGTTTCCGCTTCTTGTGTCAATGTTTCGGACTATGGTTTGTGAAGTTTCTGGTTGCTCGCCGTATCGTGTTTTGATGGTTGCGATGTAGGTGAGTATGTTCTGATAACGGGATTGTGTGGAAACTGTCAGTTGAAAACTCTGCCCGTAGTCTTTGTCGTGTGCGCGGTCGTATTTGTAGAGTGGCGTATTTGTATCGCGGTAGCGTCTGATGTATTGGTTGACAAACGTCTTGACAGCCGATGGTATGTCGGTTGATTCATTAGGCAGGTACTCGGGGAAAAGAATGTTGGCTCCGAGTATGGCCGCATTGATTTTTTGTGCGTTCTTACCCTCTGCGTATTGTATGTGTACGGAGACGTGGCACAATGGGGCTTTGTCTTCTTTCCCGAGTGTGTATATGGTGTCAAGGACGACCTCATGCATGGTCAGGCCGTCTATGTGAGCCACTTGCGTCTTTTGGCATGCTCCGAGAAGTATGCTGATGATAGTGACGAGAAGGGTTGCACATTTTTTCATATTCTGCAAAGTTACGAAATCTTGCCGTGATATGTATGCAGATTGTGTGTTATTTGTTTGTCGTAAGTATCTGTGGTACATTATTCAAATGTACAGCCCACAGCCCGTTGCGTTTCTTGAGTGTAAGATGTACATTGCCTTTGCTTATCATGTGGCAGGTTTTGCCGATGGTGTCGGGAATGAAGGCGTTGGTCACTGCAAGCGTTGTGCTCGCCGTTGTGTCGTTTTCTTGTTGTAGGTCGGTTACGACGCAGTCAGAGGTGTCGTCACTGGCATTGATTTTGTCGAGGTCTTCTTGCGTGAGGTTGCCGGCTACATATCGTATCCATTTCTCCGACTCGGCAGTGGCATTGTGTATTGCGTCATTGTACTTATTGTTGAAGTAGGCATTGGCAAACGTTGTGGCACGGTCTCTGACCATTTGCTCTTCCTTGTCGTTGGTACAGGAGTAGGTTGTTGGAAGCAACATCACAAGGAGCGTGGCGGTGATGATATTTATGTCGTATTTCATCTGATGATGGTTTTATGATGGGTCAATGAAGAATTGATAGATCTGTTCGGCTAAAATTCAAAAATCCGTCAAAGGTAATTCATAGAACCCGCCTATATTGATGCAAAGTTAGTATAAAACCATTAGACTGTAGATGTTCTTCCCCAGGTTTTAACACTGACTTCAGATATTTTCTACCGCACTGTTCATTTATAGAATCCACCTTTAGTCAAACTGATTTTTCTTTGGATAAGATAGGCTGCACCTCAGCAATTATCATCAGTTCTATCTGCCTTGTCATCCATATCAAGCCGTTCCGTCATAGTCTTCGGGCGGGAATACTGGAGTATTCGGGCTTCCACACTCGAGTATTCGGGCTTCCACACGGGAGTATTCAGACTCAAATACTTGAGTCTTCGGCCCGAATACTCCAGTATGCAAGGCCGAAGACTGATTGTGGGCGGATTCTAAAGTAACCCAACTTAGACGGGTCACCTGCAAAAGTGTGCGGATTAAGGAAAAATCCTTGTTAGTCTAAAGAGGAAAATTTTTTTGTCAATTATTGCTGTCCGCTAAAACTCAAAATGGCATAAAAATCCTGCCCGAAGCCCCTTT
>CAVJZJ010000011.1:0-72630 GCA_963653995.1 Flexilinea sp. | reverse complement strand
CTCTTCAAGAGACAAAAACATCTCAAAAATATAAGCCGCAAATCATACCAACTTCTTTTTTCACCGTCACTAAGTTCTGAACAATTTTTTTTGGGGGGTAGGAGACACTAAAATAGTATCACAAATACGAGAGAAATAGATATAAAAAAATCCCCGCAGCTCCGAAGAACCACGGGGAAACACCCCTGTGGGCGCTGAGGGATTCGAACCCCCGACCCTCTGCTTGTAAGGCAGACGCTCTAAACCAGCTGAGCTAAGCGCCCTTCAGACTTGCTATCTGAAAGCGAGTGCAAAGGTACGATTTTTTCTTTAACTCACAAACTTTTTCGGAGTTTTTTTACAAAAAAAAGATTATTGTAATGATTACCATAATGCTTTACCATCACCGCACACCACAACCATATCAAAGAGTCTATAATAGCAAGAGGGGTTTCTTCTATATCAGAAGAAACCCCTCTATTTTGTTGCTATGATGTCAGAGAATGATTAGTCCTTAACCTGAACAGTAGCACGACGGTTGAACGAGATAGGGGACAAGTCGTTCACACCACCCTTGGCAGCGGTAGTGATCTTGTCGCGGCTTACACCCATCTTAACGAGCTCGTTGGCAACGGTCTCTGCACGCTTCTCAGACAGAGTCTGGTTGTGTGCGGGCTTACCAGTTGCGCTATCGGCATAACCAGTAACAAGAAGGTTAGCATCGTTGTCCTTAGCGTAGTCAGCAAGAGCCTTTACGTTAACGAGATCCTTCTTGGAAGCAATGTTGTACTTGTCGATGTTGAAGAATACAGATACGGGAGTGTTGACGAACTCCTTAACAGCTGCAGTGGGCTCATCCTTCTTGGCAGCGAGGAGCTGCTTGAGGCGAGCGTTCTCAGCGTTAGCATCGTTGAGCTGAGCGTTGAGTGCATCGATCTGACTCTGAGAGAGAGCCTTGATAGCGTCAACATCGGGAGTCTTGTCCCAAGAAGCCTTGCCGAGGTTGAAAGTCAGACCCAACTCAGCATAGAGGTGGTTGTCGTGGCTGTCCCAACCGCGCTGACCGTCGGACAATTCAACTCCGTCGTGGTCACCCTCGTAGCGGTTCCAGCCCAATTCGAAGTTGATAGCGGTCTTCTTGCTTACGTAGAACTGGTTGAGGATACCTACGCTGAGGTCCATACCGTAGCGGTTGTATGTGCAAGAGCGAGTGATACCAGCACCAATGAAAGGAACGAAGTTCCATACACGGTTAGGGTTGTATCCGCAAAGCATGTTGCTCAAGTTGAAGAGCACGTGCTCGTTCAGAGTCCAATACTTGTTGCCATTACCTTTGTTGTCACCGTCAGTTACGGTCTTACCCCAAATACCCTGGAGTTTGGTACGGAGACCGATACCGGGAGTGAACCACTTACCGATGGCTACAGCAGCACCGGGGTTCGAGCGGAATTTCTTGAACGGGCTTCTGTCAAGTCCCTGTCCGTGCTCTTCACCAGAATACCAAGCATTCCAGTCTGCACCAACCTGGATGAACCAATTGCTCCAGAATGAGTTTGTGGCTACACTGTACTTCTGTACAGGGTCAGCGTCTTGTGCCATTGTTGTGGCAGAAACGCCAGCAAAGGCCAACATGATCAATAATTTTTTCATAACCTTTATGTATTTAACAATCAAAATATTATTTCTCATACGGGGACAATACCCCCTATTCGAGCGCAAAGTTAGTAATAAAAATTAAAATGATACATTTTTTCATTGAAAATATTGTGCAGCACGATGAAAATAAGCATAAAAAGAGCGATAGAAACGGCTCTTAGGAAAACAAATGTTCAATTTCAGTCTGTCTGAGCACACCTATGATTTTCTTCCCATCGGGGGTATAGTTGAAGTTGGAGCAGGCGAACAACGAATTGACAATACTCTCCATTTCATCGTTACCGAGCACCTCTCCATAACCGATAGCTGCATGTCGGGCAAGACTGAGGGCAATATTGTGATTGATTTCATCAATAGCCGAGGTGCGGTTTTCGGCCGACGAGGACACGATATCCTGAAGTATGGACACATAGTCGAGTCCTTCGAGTCCTTCGGGGACGGCGCCCAAGGCATAAGTACAGGCACCAAGATCGGTAAGTTCGAAACCGATAGTTTCTAGTTCGGGTAGAATTCTCTCCAAGGTAACGTTTTCCGTAGCCGAAAAATGGAGTGCCTCTGAAAAGAGAATTTTTTGAGCGCGTGTTTTTTTGCTGCGCAAAGCGGAGAGGTAGTCCTCATAGCGTATGCGCAGATGGGCACGATGCTGATCGACAATCATCAGTCCCGACTTGACGGCAGTCATGATATACTTGCCCTTGTACTGATAGTGTACAGGGGACTTCTCTTCTGACATGGTTTCGCCGACGGGCGACATGGTCGACGGGATGATGTCTGCGGGAGCAGCCACGGCATCTTCAAGGGAAGAGGCCGACGGATTGTAACGCGAGGCAACAATCCCCGACCCTACTTCTTCGAAATCGAACAATTGGGTCTGCGGATCTGCGTCACGTCCGAGTCCTTCATAGAGTTGTTCCCAACCCTCAACAGATGGTTTTGCGGAAGAAGAGACTGGAGCAGTGGGTGCATTGTCCGAACGGAAAGGATTGTACTCGGGATTGTACTGCACCTTGGGCAGAGTACTGACATTGTTAGGATCGAAAAGGGGAATATCAGGGCAATCTTGAGTATCAAAGTCGATGGCCGTGACATCATTGAACATACCTACGCTCTCCTTGACGGCAGCCGCAACAATCTGCCAAATGGCTTGTTCGTTCTCAAACTTGATTTCCGTCTTTGTCGGGTGGATGTTGACATCGATATTTTCGGGTTCCACCTCAAAATAGAGAAAATAGGGCACTTGTTCGCCCGCAGGTATCAGACGGTCATAGGCGGTCATAACAGCCTTATTGAAATAGGGATGCTTCATATACCGGCCATTGACAAAGAAATATTGCTGCGCACCTTTCTTCCGTGCAGATTCCGGTTTTCCCACAAAACCTGTAATCTTGCAAAGCGATGTGGAGACCTCCACGGGCAGAAGGCTTTGATTGATTTTCTTGCCAAAAATATCTACAATACGCTGACGCAGTCCAGCCGCTTTAAGTGAAAACATCTCTGAACCGTTGTTCTGCAAGGTGAAGGCCACGTTAGGATTGACAAGAGCGATTCGCTCAAAAGCGGTGATGATATTGGTCAGTTCTGTCGCATTGGACTTGAGGAATTTGCGTCGTACAGGAACGTTATAGAACAGATTTTCTATCATAAAGTTGCTACCCACAGGACAGGCGCATGCCTCTTGCCCAACGACTTTCGAACCGGCCAGCGAAAGATGGCTACCCACCTCTTCACCGGGTTGACGAGTTTTGAGTTCCACTTGCGCTACGGCAGCGATAGAAGCGAGCGCCTCACCACGGAATCCCATGGTATGCAGGTCGAAAAGGTCAGCGGCTTTGCGTATCTTCGATGTTGCATGACGCTCGAACGACAGCCGGGCATCGGTTTCCGACATACCTTTTCCATTATCAATCACTTGGATGGAGGTACGTCCGGAGTCGACTGTAAGTACATTGACGGTCGTTGCTCCGGCATCGATAGCATTTTCGACGAGTTCCTTTACCACACTAGCAGGACGTTGTATGACTTCGCCCGCAGCTATTTGGTTGGCTACGGAGTCGGGCAAGACTTGTATGATATCACTCATGACGGTTGGTATGTAGATAGAAAAAAGATTTGTTTATTTCTCGAGAACCAAAAGGAGGATAAAAACCAGCAAGAGAAGCAACACCACTGGAAGCAGCATACCGCGCACCATCCACCACTGCTCACGGCGGGGCGGATGGCGAAAAGCGCGGTGCATCATTTCTGCGTCACATTCTGTTTTCGATGTCGACGATACGGAGACGGCATGTTCATGGAGTTGTCGCAACAATTCGCGACGACTATTGACGTAGATAAACGTATGATGAAAACCGCGAGGCTTACGATTGCTGAAGAATATCATTTCTGTTGTATTGTCTTCTTTTCGCCAAGATGTTGCAGGGGAGCCTCAATGCGCGGTTGTTCCTTGAGTTTTTGTCCTTCACTCTTGCCGCGCCAAACAAAGATATCGTCCTTGTCTCTCGGACGGAGATCGGCAAACCAGTTGAACTCGGGCAGTTTGAGACGTTCTGTCGGGATTTGAGTGATGGGATACATTGTACCGACAGGATTCGATGTCCACATCTTCTCCAGTTTTTTCTCGGGCGAGATGAAAGCCCGCAACGTGTCACCCTCCATATAGTTATGCTCAGTGAGTACGCTGTCCTTGTCATCGGAAAAGTAATAGATGCTCTTGACATTGCCTATCGACTCGGTCTTGCGCAATGCTCCATCGATAAAGTAAGCCTTCATTATCTTTGAGGACAACTGATTGTAGTGATTGTTGTTGTCGACTTTTTCCACAGAGAGTGCCTGTCCGACAATTTCTGCATACCGTATGGTACTGTCGTTGTTGTACACCCGGATCACTTCACCGAGCAACTGGCGGTTGTCATTCCACACGATAGGGTCACGATACATGGTCAAACAGGAGTCCTTGCTATTGTAGACAAAAGAGTCGCACACCGCCTGCACATCGACACGGAAGGCACGGACGTGAGGAAATCCGTGCACCACGCGGTAGACGCTGTCGGTCTCTATATTGTAGGTATAAATTTTGATAGAGTCAGCGTGCATGTAGAGGGTGTCCCGCTGTGAGAAATCCTTGACAACAGCCTTTCGGGTGGCATAACCATTACCAGTCTTGTCATTATAGTAAAGATGGTCGCAGTCAAGCTCGTTCTTGTTCTTGGCATCGAGGTAGACCACATTGCCAAAGCCCTCGTTCAGTCCTGTCTTGTTGTCATGGAAGATACTGTCGCCCACAATACTCTTTTCGCCATTGACTATGGTGGACCGGCCGAAGAGTTGTGACTGATCGGTCTTGGAATTGAGCCAGGCATCCGAGGTGTGAATGACATTGTCGGCGGAGAACACTTTGGAAGGTCCTGTGACATGGGCCAATTGCTTTCGAGTGTCGTAGAAGAGCGTATCGGTTTCGACCCGCTGCTTGGGCGTGGTCATCTTCACATTGTAATAGAACACAGCCTCACGGGTGTCGCTATGGTATTCGCCCCAGTCTGCATCGAGTATATCCTTGTTGTCGATAAGCCGTCCGCCATCAAAGAAATAGGCTTCATCATTGAGACGGTCATAGTCGAGACTATCAGTATGGAGTTTTTGGGTACGGTGGTGAAGCCATACATCGTGACGGGCGTGCATCATTTGTTCCATACCGTCGTAGTCGGCATAGTGACAGGTGAGCGTGAGGGTATCTCCTTGCTTGTAGCGCACATTGCCAAAGGCTCTACATGAGTTCGACTCCTTGTAGAAATATGCACTGTCACACCACAGATCAGATCCGGCATGGGTAAAATGTACATTGCCCTTGACAATGTCTGCATCAGGATGGGCACCTCTGATGTCATGATAAAGTTCTCGCGAGTTGACGAGATGAATGCGTTCGTCAGTCTTGGGACGTTTCTTCTTTTTACCAGGTGCGGCAAAGGAAGAGACGAGAAAAAGTCCAAAAAGGCATAGAACCAATACGAGAAAGATTCTATGCCCTTGATATTTTTGTACGTTGCGGTTGTCAGGCGTCATTTGATCCATCCTTCATATTCAAAATCGCAGTTCTTGTAGCGGTCGTTCATTTTGACGTAGATGGTCTTGATTTTGTTGACCACCCAGTCATGGAGAAACTTGTCTCGCTCACGGGCGAGCACTACGTTCTTCATCGTCTGGAAATCTTCGGTGATAGTAGCACGGTGACCGTCGATGCGGTTCTTCAGTTTGACGATGGCGCAGACGGTCTTTCCCTTTTCGTTGACCATTTGAAATGCTTTTGATACGTCACCTACCTTCATGTCTTCTACCACGCGGGCCACTTCTGTGGGAAGATCACGCATTTGGAATTTGGAGGTGCGTCCTTCTTGCGAGTTGTAGGACATGAGGCCATGGTTGTTGCGGGTGTCCTTATCGTCGGAGAGCACAGAAGCGGCCTCTTCGAAGGAGAACTTGTTGTCGCGGATGTTGTCTGCGATGGAGTCGAGTCGTACGCGGGCGGCTTCGGTAGCCTCGGCTGACACTTTGGGTATGCGAAGGATGTGGCGTACTTTGATCTTGTCACCGCGTTTGTCAATAAGTTGTATGATATGGTAGCCGTACTCTGACTCTACGATTTTGGAGATTTTCTTCGGATCGGTCAAGTTGAAGGCTACATTGGCAAAAGCGGGGTCGAGGTATCCGCGGCCTACGTAGTCCATCTCTCCTCCCTGTCGAGCAGACCCTGGATCTTCTGAGTAGAGGCGAGCCAATGTAGCAAATGATGTTTCGCCACGGGTGACACGGTCGGTGTATTCACGGAGTTCGTTCTTGATACGGGCAATCTCATCTGGATCTATACGGGGTTGCTTGGTGATAATCTCCACCTCCACTTCAGTCGGAACAAAAGGAATACTGTCTTCAGGCAGATCACGGAAATAGTTGCGCACATCAGCGGGCGACACTTTGATGCCTGACACCAGTTTTTCCTTCATCTGCTGGATGAGTTGGTTGTTCTTGAAGTCATCATAGAGTTGAGTACGTATTTGGGAGATCGACTGCTTGCGATATTCCTCGAGTTTCTCGCGCGAACCGGCGCTCTGAATCCACTGGTTGATCTGCATCTCGATATTGCTGGCGATTTCCGATTCGGATACCTCGATTGAGTCTATCTCAGCCTGATGCAGAAAGAGTTTCTGTACGGCAATCTGCTCAGGGATGGTGCAGTCGGGATCATTTTTCCACTTGATGCCAGCCAATTCGCCTTGGAGACGCATCATTTCGACATCCGACTTGAGTATCGGTTCGTCACCCACAACCCAAATCACCTCGTCGACAACACTGCTTTCGGGCATCGGTGTTTCCTCGGTCATGGTACTGTCTGACGGAGCAGTGGCGGGGGTATGTGTGGGCATTGCAGCACGCGCTCCCATACCAAGGAAGAGCAGTGCGCCCAAAAAGGCGGAGAATATTTTGTATTCCTTTTTCATAAATGTGTGTAGTCTATACTATATGAGACGGCCAATGGCCTAATGTTTATTGACCGTTTCAAGTACGGCTTTGTCTACCGTGACGGGGTATTGACGGCGCAAAGACTCTACCCATTGCTTCTCGAGATAGTCTTGATAGTCTGCCACCACTTGGTCGCGTACATCCTCATAGGTCTTGGGAGCCTTGAGTTTCTCACCGTAGGTCAGTGTATAGGGATAGTCCTTCACGGGTTTGACTTCTGCAGTCTTGCCGAAGATTTCCTTATCGACAAGCGCATTGTCGCCTTCCTTGAAGATACCCTTCACCACTTTGATGGTAACGGTACTGTCGTTGAAGGTCTTGCGTAGGGCCTCGTTCCACTGGTCGAAAGGCAAGTTCTTGACGACTTCCTTGACACGCTTGATGTCGGCCTCGTTTTTCAGATGGCAGGAGATACCTTTGAAACGGGGAGTATCCCACTGGTATTTCTTTTTGTTCTTCTTGAAATAGGCGGCCAGTCCTTCCGTATCCTTGGCAGCTTTGTCCCAAACGGTACGGTTGCTGATTTCGTAGAGCATCAGTCCGTCATGGTATTCACGAATCAGATTGCGTAGGTCGGGGTCTTTGGCCTGCAACTCTTCAGAGCGACGGTCAAGCACATCCTCGGAAGTGCAGACCGGCACGCTTGCTTTTGCGATAGAGTCTATTTTGGCACTGACTATGCGGTCACGTAGGTTGCGTTGGTCGATAAACCGCAGAATGTCGGCGTGTACAGAGTCGTAGGGGAAGAAATTACCCTTATCCTTGAGCAATACGATATGGTAACCTACAGGAGAGAGGAACGGCTGACTGAGTTCGCCTTTCTTCATGGAATACACTTTCTCTTCAAACTCCTTGAGTGTCTGTCCGCGCTGTATCCACGTTAGGTCACCGCCATCTATTGCTGAGCGTTTGTCGTCTGAACATTTGCGGGCGAGTGCCGCGAAGTCGGCACCATGCTTCAGTGCATTGTAGATGGAGTCGGCACGCAACTTGGCGCTATCTTGCTGGGCTTGTGTTGCCTTTTGGCGAAGCATCACGAGAATATGTGCCGGATGTACGAGCCCACCCAAAGAGTCGATACGATGACTCGTCTCATTGTAGATACGGCGGGCTTCAGCCTCCACGTCGGCATCCGTGATAAAGGAGGGACGCAACTGCTGGTCACGGTACATCTTGAATTCCGACTTGAAGGAGCGCGTCGTATCGATACCTGCGGCCTGGGCAGCAAGCACCTTGAGTTTGTAGTTGATGAAAAGGTCGACATACTCGTTGACGCTTTTCTTGTCAACAACTGTTTCCGAGTTATTTTTATTGTAGGAATATTCAAATTCCGACCTTGATACGGGTACACCGTTGACGGTCATCACCGTGGGGTCTACCTGAGCGACAGCAACTCCCCCAAGAAGCAAGAGGAGAAGAGCCAGCAGCATGTTGTTCTTCATCTATTTTATATTTGGCGTGTTCTATAAATTCCACGCACTGTTAAATTTATATTTTAGACAAGTTGTTCTTTGTGTCTTTTTGTTTTTATCCGTCATCTTTTCCTTTCTTCTTTAGTCGCATAGCCCGCTATGCTCCTTCAGAAAAAAGAAAAATCTGTTCGGCTAAAATTCAAAAATCCAACAAAGGTAATTTATAGAACCCGCCATTTGCATAAAGGCGCGTACTACGCCACACTTGTGTGTTATAAGCCGAGAAAGCCACCATTCCGCAAGAGTATGTGCTCTGCGGAGTGGTGACAAGTATCCCGACTATCGGTTTTTGTTCATTTTGTCTGTACGGTCCGATTTTTATTCGTGACGCGAATAGTTGGGCGCTTCGCTGGTGATGGTGATATCGTGGGGATGACTCTCCAACACGCCAGCATTGGTAATACGCGTAAACTTGGCATTGTGCAACAGATCGATAGTCTGTGCGCCACAGTAGCCCATACCCGACCGGAGTCCACCGATGAGCTGGTATACCACTTCCTGTACGGTGCCTTTGTAGGGTACACGTCCTGCGATGCCTTCGGGCACGAGTTTCTTCACATCCTTGGTACCGGCCTGGAAGTAGCGGTCTTTAGAGCCGTTCTCCATGGATTCAAGAGAACCCATACCGCGGTAACTCTTAAACTTACGTCCGTTGAAGATGATGGTATCACCAGGACTTTCCTCTGTTCCGGCCACGAGCGAACCTATCATCACGCTACTACCGCCGGCTGCCAAAGCCTTGACCACATCACCAGAATAGCGAAGGCCGCCATCAGCGATGAGGGGCACACCCGTACCCTGCAGTGCGCTATATACGTCATAAACGGCACTCAACTGGGGAACACCGACACCGGCTACCACACGTGTGGTACAGATAGATCCCGGACCGATACCTACCTTGACGGCATCAGCACCGTTGTCGACAAGCATCTTGGCGGCTGCGCCTGTGGCCACATTACCCACGACGATATCCACATTGGGGAAAGAAGCCTTTGCCTCTACCAGTTTCTCGATAACATATTTAGAATGTCCGTGTGCGGTATCGATAACGATGGCATCGGCACCGGCCTCAACGAGAGCAGACATGCGGTCGAGTGTATCTACCGTGACACCAACACCGGCAGCCACGCGCAGACGGCCTTTTTCGTCCTTGCAAGCCATAGGTTTGTCCTTGGCCTTGGTGATATCCTTGTAGGTAATCAGACCTACAAGATGGTTTTCCTTGTCCACAACGGGCAGTTTCTCAATCTTGTTTTCCTGCAGTATTTGTGCAGCAGCAACAAGGTCGGTCTGCTGGTGTGTGGTAACAAGATTCTCATGAGTCATCACGTCATCGATAAGTTTGTCGAGATGGCGTTCAAAACGAAGGTCGCGGTTGGTGACGATACCCACGAGATGGTTTTCATCGTCTACCACGGGGATACCTCCGATATGGTATTCAGCCATGATGTCGAGAGCGTCCTTTACGGTACTTCCGCGGCGGATGGTCACCGGATCGTAGATCATACCGTTCTCAGCGCGCTTCACGATAGCCACCTGACGGGCTTGCTCTTCGATGGACATATTCTTGTGTATCACTCCGATACCACCCTCGCGTGCGATGGCGATGGCCATTGCCGACTCCGTGACGGTGTCCATAGCAGCCGTCACGAACGGTATGTTCAGGCTGATGTGACGCGAGAACTGTGTTTTCAACTCTACTGTCTTCGGCAGCACCTCTGAATAAGCGGGAATGAGAAGGACGTCATCGAAGGTCAGACCGTCCAGTACAATTTTATCTGCAACAAATGATGACATATAATAACTTAAAAATTTATTGCGTGCAAATTTAGCAATAAAAATCCATACATAGACAATGCCTGGCCCATTTTCACATCTTGTTAATGCTATTTAACGCCACATTCGGCGGGTACACCAATGTGGCCGCACAACGAGTTCTGTCACTCCATTTCAATTTAAAAAAAATGGGGGATCTCACACCCGTAGGATGTCCATAATGCAGTCTACAGGTCAGTTGGCTACTTCCGAAAGGAATTTGATGCGGACAAGGCGTATTTCGTTGTCCTCGTAGTATTCACCGAGTTCATCGATGGCTCCTTCCATGGCCTCGTCGGGATTGGCAAAGTCGCGGTTTTCCTGAAAAAATTCGTAGATTTCTTCTATTTGATCATCGTCAAGGAAGGTTTTCAGATAGTAGTCGATATTGACGCGCACCCCGTTCTGGACGAGCATATCGATCTTGTCGAGCAGTTCTTCATACTCCCACCCCATCATTTTGGCGATTTCGTCGAGCGGCAGTTGTCGTTCGATATAGGTGACAAGTTTTTGTATATTGGTACTCTTGGGGGCCGAACGGAACACAAATTCTTCAGGACGCAAGATATCATTCTCTTCACAGTACTTGCGAATAAGGTCACAGAATGGTTCGCCATAGCGTTTGGCTTTGCCCACGCCGACACCTTGGATATTGTAGAGTTCTTTGATGGAGATGGGATAGAGTGTAGCCATCTGTTCGAGCGACACGTCGTGAAAGATGACATAACTGGGCAAATCTAGTTTTCGGGCCACGCTCTTGCGCAAATCCTTGAGCATAGCGTAGAGATCGGGATCGAGTACTGCCTTGCCACCCTGTTCTTCTTCGCCTTCATCGCCATGAAAATCGCGGTCCTCGACAATCATGAACGGCTGCGGATGATGGATGAAGCGGCGACCCGCGGCGGTCACTTTCAGTATGCCATAGTTTTCCACCTCTTTGGTGATGTAACCTGAGATGATGCCCTGTCGAATGACGGGATTCCAAAGTTTCGGATCGGCATCCTCGCCTTCTCCGAACACTTCGAGTTGATCGTGCTTGTGCGACACTATCTCATCGGTAGCCCGTCCTTTGACAAAGTCTATGATATAGTTTTGTTTGAAGTTTTCCTTGGTAGCGAGAATGGCCTTGAGTACAATGACAAGAAGTTCTTTGCCCTCTCGCTGTTCCTTCGGATGGAGACAGTTGTCGCAGTTGCCACAATTGTCAAGCGTGTAGGTTTCGCCGAAATAGTGAAGCAGCAACTTGCGGCGGCATACCGACGACTCGGCATAGGCAGCAGTTTCCTGTAGGAGTTGGCGACCGATATCCTGTTCGGCGATGGGTTTGCCTTCCATAAATTTCTCCAGTTTCTGCAGGTCACGGTGGGAATAGAACGTGATGCATTGTCCCTCGCCGCCGTCGCGTCCGGCACGTCCTGTCTCTTGATAGTAACCCTCAAGACTCTTGGGGATATCGTAATGCATGACAAAGCGCACGTCGGGCTTGTCAATACCCATACCAAAGGCGATGGTAGCCACTATGACGTCTATGCGTTCCATCAAGAAATCGTCCTGGGTAGCGGAACGTGTAGCGGAATCAAGTCCGGCATGATAGGGAGCGGCCTTGATATCATTGAGCCTTAGGACATTGGCAAGTTCCTCCACTTTCTTGCGGGAGATGCAGTAGATGATACCGCTCTTGCCGGCGTTCTGCTTGATAAACTTGACAATCTGCTTGTCGACATCCTTGGTCTTTTGTCGTACCTCGTAATAGAGGTTGGGGCGGTTGAACGAACTCTTGAATTCCTTGGCATCGACGATGCCGAGATTTTTCTTGATGTCGGTACGCACCTTTTCGGTAGCCGTTGCGGTGAGCGCAATGACTGGCGCCTGACCAATGCGATTGATAGTAGGGCGTATGTTACGGTATTCGGGACGGAAGTCGTGTCCCCATTCCGAGATACAATGGGCCTCATCTATGGCATAGAAGGAAATCTTCATCGACTGGAAGAGGGTCTGATTATCTTCCTTGTTCAGCGATTCGGGGGCGACGTAGAGCAGTTTGGTCTTTCCGCTGTGTATATCGTCGGTGACTTGTTGCACAGCCGCCTTGTTGAGCGACGAGTTGAGATAGTGGGCTACTCCGTTTTCCTCGCTGAGCCCGTTGATAACGTCTACTTGGTTTTTCATCAACGCGATGAGCGGCGACACAACGATGGCCGTCCCGTCCATGATGAGCGATGGCAGTTGGTAGCACAGGCTTTTTCCGCCACCGGTCGGCATAAGGACAAAGGTATCGTTGCCGTCGAGTAGATTGCGGATGATGGCTTCCTGGTCGCCCTTGAACGAGTCGAAGCCAAAGTACCGCTTCAGTTGTTCGTTGAGATTCACTTTCGTAGTCATAGATCTGTATGGGTTGCGGGGAGCGGCTCTCACGAGGTCACTCCCCGATTAGGGGTTATTGCCGGGATCGACACCGGCTATATGATGGAGAACGTTGTCAGACCGTCTCTATCTGCTGTATGCGTGACTTTTCTATTTGGCTTTTGGCGTAATCGAGGGTCACAACAAAAGTCTTCTCACCTGTCGATGGGGCTTCAAACATGGCATCGGTGATGATTGACTCCACGATGGAGCGCAGTCCACGAGCACCAAGTTTGTATTCCACAGCCTTGTCGACGATGAAGTCGAGCGCATCGTCGTCGAAGGTGAGTTGGATATCGTCCATACCGAAGAGTTTCACATATTGCTTGATGATGGAGTTCTTCGGCTCGACAAGTATGCGCCGGAGTGCCTCGCGATCGAGCGGATTGAGATAAGTGAGTACTGGCAGACGACCGATAATCTCGGGGATGAGTCCAAACGACTTCAAGTCTTGCGGCAGGATATACTGCATGAGATCTTTCTGGTCGATATGGGCCACATTCTGTATTGCGTTGAAACCCACCGTATGGGTGTTGAGTCGTTGTGCAATTTTGCGTTCGATACCATCGAAGGCACCACCGCAGATGAAGAGGATGTTGCGTGTGTCAACGTGGATATAGTCTTGATCGGGATGCTTTCGTCCGCCCTTTGGCGGTACGTTGACCATAGTACCCTCAAGCAGTTTGAGCAAACCTTGCTGTACGCCTTCGCCACTGACATCACGGGTGATGCTGGGATTGTCGGCTTTGCGGGCAATCTTGTCTATTTCATCGATGAAGACGATACCGCGCTCAGCCGCCGCAAGGTTGTAGTCGGCTACCTGCAACAGACGGGAGAGAATGCTCTCCACATCCTCGCCCACGTATCCGGCTTCAGTGAAGACGGTGGCATCGACGATGGTGAAGGGCACATCAAGCAGTTTGGCGATGGTGCGGGCCAACAGGGTTTTTCCTGTACCCGTGCTACCCACCATGATGATGTTGCTCTTCTCGATTTCCACACCATTGTCATCCTTGGGTTGCTGCAGACGCTTGTAGTGGTTGTATACAGCAACGGAAAGATACCGCTTGGCCTCATCCTGTCCGATGACATACTGGTCGAGGTATTCCTTGATCTCCTTGGGCTTGGGCACCTGTTTGAGTTCGAAATGGGTGCTTGCCTCGTGTCTTCCCTCCTTAGGGTCGCTTATCAGACCAGAGGACTCTACTATTTGGTAAGCCTGTATTGCACAGTCACTGCAGATAAATCCCTTGACACCGGTGATGAGCATAGGCACATCACTTTCGCCTCTTCCGCAGAAGTTGCAAACTTTTTTGGGCATTTTGTTTTCCTATTCTTGTTGTATATTTTACTTATTTATTGTCCTCGCCCTTTTTACGGGTCATCACCGCGTCGATCATGCCATAGGCCTTGGCTTCCTCGGCTGTCATCCAGTAGTTGCGGTCGCTATCCTGCCATACTTTGTCAAAGGGAGTATGGGAGTGGTCGGAGATGATGGTATAGAGTTCTTTCTTGAACTTCTGTATCTCGCGGGCTTCAATCTCGATATCCGAGGCCTGTCCCTGAACACCTCCGAGGGGCTGGTGTATCATCACTCGGCTATGGGGAAGGGCATAACGCTTGCCTTCTGTACCCGACACGAGCAGAACGGCGGCCATCGAAGCAGCCATACCTGTACACATGGTCGACACGTCACTGCTGATAAACTGCATCGTGTCGTAGATACCGAGACCTGCAGTAACGCTTCCGCCGGGAGAATTGAGATAGATGGAAATATCCTTGCCCGGGTCTACGGAGTCGAGGTACAACAACTGGGCTTCGAGGGTATTGGCGGTATAGTCATCGATTTCGGTACCGAGGAAGATCACACGGTCCATCATCAGACGAGAGAACACGTCCATCTGGGTAACATTAAGTTGGCGTTCTTCGAGAATATAGGGGTTCATGTACTGTGACTGTGCCTTGATAACATCGTCGAGCACCATTCCATTCATACCCAAATGACGGGTCGCATACTTTCTAAAGTCGTTCATGATTTGTTATTGTGCGAATAATTGCTTTTCTACCGATAAAAAAAGAGAGGTTACCGACTGCTTTTGCTCCTTCTTCGCAAAGGAGGCCTTCACTGACTGGCGGCGAGAATGCGCCGCAACCGTCTGAAATGCAGCCTACCTTGTACAAAGATAGCAAAAAAAGTCGATAACCTCTTTTATTGGAAGAAGTTTTTTTGAATTATTTCATCATCTCGTTGAACTCATCGAGAGAAACTTCCTTCTCATTGAGTTTCACGGAAGCCTTCAAGGCATTGGTGAGTTTCAGGTCGATAGCACGATCAACGAAATTGTCTACGTTCTCGCGCTTCTTGAGCATCCCGTCTACATAGTTCACGAGATAGTCCTCGGGCACATTGGCCATGCCATACTGCGCAAACTGCATACGGGCAAATGCGGTAGCGGCTTCTGTAATATCACTGTCCTCCACCTTGATGTCGTGGGCAGCAACGAGTTGCTCGCGGATCAGGTGCCATGTGAGTTGCTTGATGCTCTCGTCGTAGTTCTTTTCTAAAAATTCTTCACCCTTATCCTTGTTGTTGAGCAACATGACGCGCTTGAGCAGGGCATCGGGATATTCGAGTTTGCCGACTTTCTCCTCACAGTAGGTGCGAACATCTTGCAAGAACTTGTAGTCGCTGTTGCCTACAAGTTGCTGCTTGAGTTCCTCAGCGATACGGCTACGGAATTCCTCCTCGCTCTTCACCTCGCCCTCGCCAAAGATGGCATCGAACATGGTCTGATCAACGGGAGCCTTCTCGAAGCGCTGTATCTCGGTGATCTGATAACTGAAGTCTGCAGTCAGATCCTTTGCCTCATCCTTGCTGATCTTGAGCAGCGAAGAGAGTTCAGCCTCGCCTTCGGGATAAGCCTTGCGGGGGTTGAAGGTGATAATATCACCAGGCTTTGCACCTTCGAAGAGTGCCTTCTGGTCGTCTACCTTGATGTAAGAGGGCATGAGCACAGCACCTTCTACAGTGATGCCGCCTTCCTTGGTGTTGCCCTCAGCATCGAGCTCACGAAGGTCACCCTTGAGCAGATCGTTCTTCTCTGCGTCGTATACGTCACCCTTGGCATACTGGCCGGCACGGCTGGCGTACATATCCACCTGCTGGTCTACGAGTTTGTCGTCTACCTTGATGGTATAATAGTCAATCTTGTTCTTTCCGTTGAGTTCGATCTTGAATTCGGGAGCAACGGCAATGTCAAACATGAAGGTATAGGGTGCTTCTTTCTCGATGTCTACGGCCTCTGTCTGCTTCTCAGAAGGAAGGGGCTCGCCGAGCATGGCAATCTTGTTCTCCTTCACATAGTTGTAGATTTGCTCGCCTACAAACTTATTGATGGCATCCATCTTAACGGCCGGACCATACTGCTTCTTAATCAGGCCCATAGGTACCATACCAGGGCGGAAGCCTGGATATGTAACCTTCTTGCGATAGTCCTTCAATGCCTTCTCGACATTACCCTTGTAATCGTCCTCTTCGACTGTAATGGTCAACAGACCATTCACTTTGTCGGGATTCTCAAATAAAATTTTCATCTCCGATGTATTGTATTAAATTTATTTTTGTCTCGATTTTGCGTCACGGAAATGCAAAATTACGCAATATCAGCGTAATTGCACTATATAGTAATGGAAAATTTGTTTTTTTAACCTAACCGGCGCTCCTTCGCCGACACTTTGCATCAGTCTTCCTGTTTCTGCTTTCTGCGTCGCTCGGTGAGCAACTGGAAGTCTTTCTTGCGCAGTTCGAAATTGTGTCCGAGGTACTTCTCGCGCACTGTATCGTTGGCTACCAGTTCGTCGGGACTACCCTGGAAGAGTATACGGCCTTCGAAAAGCATGTAAGCCCGGTCGGTGATATTGAGGGTTTCCTGGGCATTATGGTCGGTGATAAGAATACCGATATTGCGGTACTTGAGTTCCCATACCACCTTCTGTATGTCTTCCACAGCAATAGGGTCGACGCCGGCAAACGGTTCGTCGAGCATGATAAACTTAGGATTGATGGCCAGACAACGGGCTATCTCCGTGCGTCGGCGCTCACCTCCGGAGAGGCGGTCACCCATATTCTTGCGCACTTTGCCGAGATTGAACTCAGAGATCAGATCCTCCAGTTTTTCAAGTTGCTCCTTGCGCGTGAGTCCGGTCATCTGCAGCACAGACATGATATTGTCCTCCACGCTCATCTTGCGAAACACGCTGGCCTCCTGGGCCAGATAGCCGATACCTACCCGGGCACGCTTATACACAGGATAGTCTGTGATGTCATGATCATCGATATAGATATGACCTTCATTGGGCACCACCAGACCTGTCGTCATATAAAACGAGGTGGTCTTTCCGGCACCGTTAGGTCCGAGCAAACCCACAATTTCACCCTGACGCACGTTGAAGGACACATTGTTGACAACGGTTCGTTTGCCGTAGCGTTTCACCAGTCCTTCCGTACGCAGTACCATACTGCGTTGCTCTGCATTATTCTCTATGGTTTCGGTATTGCCCATCATGTATATAGGTGGTTGTTTGTGCTTGACCGCCGCCCTACCCTATCACAAAAAACAGTCAGTGACGGCGATGCGCAAAAATTGCTTGCAAATATAGTCAAAATTTCCGAGCCGACGACTACAAGGAAGCAAAATAATACGTCTGAAGCCACCTATAAAGGTCCGAAGATTGAGAAAACACACATTATAAATATAATAAGTGCTCCGCCCGCGAAGACATTGCACTACACAAAAAACTCCAAGGGCCGTTGTAGTTTCCGCATTTTATTGCTACTTTTGCACGCACAAACGCCAACAAGCATGTTTATTGTCAAATCTCTGACCACACTTGGTCGCTACGTTATGCTGATGGGACGATCTTTTTCACGTCCCGAGCGTATGCGTATGTTTTTCAAGCAGTACATCAAGGAGATGTCTACACTCGGAGTCGACTCCATCGGCATCGTCCTACTCATATCTTTCTTCATCGGAGCGGTGATATGCATCCAGATGAAACTCAACATTCAGAGTCCTTGGATGCCACGCTGGGTATCGGGCTATACCACCCGCGAAATTCTGTTATTGGAATTCTCCTCATCTATTATGTGTCTCATTTTGGCCGGAAAGGTCGGGTCGAACATTGCCTCCGAGTTGGGTACCATGCGGGTGACACAGCAGATTGATGCCTTGGAAATCATGGGCGTCAACTCAGCCAGTTACCTCATCCTACCCAAGATATTGGGCCTGGTGACCATCATGCCTTTCCTCGTCATCTTCTCGTCGGCCACAGGTATTCTCGGTGCATACGGCACGGCCTATGTCGGACACATTCTTTCGCCCGACGATCTGACACTCGGTCTGCAGCACGCCTTCAACCCATGGTTCATGTGGATGAGCATCATCAAGAGTCTTTTCTTCGCATACATCATCTCCAGCGTCTCCTCCTACTATGGCTATACCGTAGAGGGCGGATCGGTAGAAGTAGGAAAGGCCAGTACCGATGCCGTCGTCAGTTCGAGCGTGCTCATCCTTTGCTCTGACGTGTTCCTTACCCAACTGCTCAGTTAATCCGTCACCCCAAAAAATCCGTAGAATGATTGAAGTAAAAAATCTCTGCAAGTCGTTTGAGGACAAGACCGTCCTTAGCGACATCAACGCCGTATTCGAAGACGGCAAGACCAACCTCATCATCGGACAGAGCGGTAGCGGAAAGACCGTACTGATGAAAAACCTTGTCGGTCTGCTCACCCCCACCAGCGGCAGCGTACTCTACGACGGTCGCGACTTCGTGAGCATGACCAAGAAGGAAAAGATACGCATGCGCCGCGAGATGGGTATGATCTTCCAGAGTGCCGCCCTCTTCGATTCGCTCTCCGTACTGGAGAACGTGATGTTCCCGCTCGATATGTTCTCCTCCATGAACTACCGCGAGCGCGTACACCGTGCCAAGGAATGCCTCGACCGTGTCAACCTCACCGGAGCCGAAAACAAATATCCCGGCGAAATATCGGGTGGTATGCAGAAGCGTGTTGCCATCGCACGAGCCATCGTGCTCAATCCCAAATATCTCTTCTGCGACGAACCCAACTCTGGACTCGATCCCCGCACGTCGCTCGTCATCGACGAACTGCTCAGTAGCATCACCAAGGAGTACGATATCACCACCATCATCAACACCCACGACATGAACTCAGTGATGGGCATCGGCGAAAATATCGTCTTCATCTACAAAGGGCACAAGGAGTGGCAGGGCAACAAAGACCAAGTCATCAGTTCCACCAACAAGCGACTTAACGATCTCGTCTTCGCCTCCGAACTATTCCGGAAGGTCAAAGAGGTGGAAATGGAAAAGGAAAACGACAGCAAGTGACGGCAAAGACAAGACAAATAAGCCACACCTGTGTCCCCAAAAGCCTCAAAAACCACATTCAAGACGTTTTATTGCAAAAATACGTTAATATATTTGGATATATCCACAACATTCCCTACCTTTGCAATCGCTTTCAGACAAGAAACATAAGGGCGCTTAGCTCAGCTGGTTTAGAGCGTCTGCCTTACAAGCAGAGGGTCGGGGGTTCGAATCCCTCAGCGCCCACAAAGAGAGAACATACTTCGGTTTGTTCTCTTTTTTGTTTTAGACTAGTACTAAATATACCGCCACCAAAGTCAAATACCAATTGACAACGTGAAAATCAAGAAGAAAGAAAAGAATCCGACTGAAAACCGATAAAGACATGAAAAAGAACATTTTGTTGGCCGCCCTCCTGTCACTAGGCCTGGGTGCCAAAGCACAGGGCATCAAGCCCGCCATCCCTCGGGACGCAAAGATAGAAGCCAAGATTGAGAAAACACTCGGACAGATGACGCTCGACGAGAAAATCGGGCAAATGCTGGAGTTGACTCTCGACGTACTGGGTACCACGACCGATAAAGACGGATGGGCACTCAGCGAGGAGAAAGTCGACACCTGTATTTCAAAATGGAAGGTAGGCTCCATCCTCAATGCCCCTTGCACCCGTGCCGCCACCGTTGCCCAGTGGCAGAAATGGATACGACTGATACAAAAGAAGTCGACCAAGTACATGGGCATCCCCACCATCTACGGCCTCGACAACAACCACGGCGTGACCTATGTACAGGGCGGCACGCTTTTCCCCCAACCCATCAACCTCGGTGCCTCATTCAATACGACACTGGCCCGCACCGGGGCTGAAATCTGCGCCTACGAGAGCCGCGCAGCCAACTGTCCGTGGGTATACAATCCCGTGACCGACCTTGGACGCGATCCCCGCTGGAGCCGCATTTGGGAGAGTTTCGGTGAAGATGCCATCGTCAACGCACGCATGGCCGCAGCCGAGATCAAGGGATACCAAGGAAATGACGCCAACCATCTCGGCCAATACAATGTAGCCACCAGTCTCAAGCACTACATGGCCTACGGTGCACCTTGGACGGGCAAAGACCGCACGCCCGCCTACCTCTCGCCTGCCATGCTGAGAGAGAAATATTTCGAACCGTTCAAGGCCGCCGTCCAGGCAGGCGCACTGACCATCATGGTCAACTCGTCCAGCATCAACGGAGTACCCGTCCATGCCAGCCATGAGTATCTCACAGAATGGCTCAAAGAAGGACTCAACTGGGACGGTATGATTGTCACCGACTGGGCCGACATCAACAATCTCTACACCCGCGAAAAGGTAGCCAAAGACAAGAAGGATGCCATCCGCATAGCCATCAACGCTGGTATCGATATGTCAATGGATCCCTATAGCGTAGAGTTCTGCCCACTGCTCAAGGAGCTGGTCGAGGAGGGCAAGGTGCCGATGGCACGTATCGACGATGCCGTGCGCCGCATCCTCCGCGTGAAATACCGTCTCGGACTGTTTGACCAGCCCAACACAGGCGGCAAGGGATATGAGAAGTTCGGCTGCGACGAGTTTGCAGAAAAAGCACTCCGCGCCGCCGAAGAAGCCGAGATACTACTCAAGAACGACGGCATACTGCCACTCGTCAAAGGCAAGAAGATACTCTTGACCGGCCCCAATGCCAACCAAATGCGCTGCCTCAACGGAGGATGGAGTTACACCTGGCAAGGATCAAAAGCCGAAGACCTCGCCACCAAGTACAATACCATCTACAAGGCACTCTGCAACAAGTACGGCAAGGAGAACATCATCCTCGAGCAAGGCGTGACCTACAACGAAGACGGAGCATACTACGAGGAGAATGAACCGCAGATTGGCCGTGCCATTCAGGCTGCCGCTACCGCCGACGTGATTGTAGCCTGCATCGGAGAAAACTCCTACTGCGAGACGCCCGGCAACCTCAGCGACCTTTGGTTATCCGCCAACCAGCGCGACTTGGTGAAAGAACTTGCCAAGACTGGCAAGCCCGTCATCCTCATCCTCAATGAGGGTCGTCCGCGCCTCATCGCCGACATCGAACCGCTGGCCAACGCCGTGGTCGACATTCTCCTGCCGGGCAACTACGGTGCCGATGCTCTCGCCAATCTTCTGGCGGGCGACGCCAACTTCTCTGCCAAACTGCCCTACACCTATCCGAAAGAGATCAATGCGCTCCATACCTACGACTACAAGGTATCAGAAGAGGTCGGAACGATGGACGGTGCCTATGACTATGACGCCAAGGTTTCACTCCAGTGGCCCTTCGGCTACGGATTGAGTTACACCACCTTCGAGTACAGCAACCTCAAGGCCGACCGCACACAGTTCACCGCCGACGACATGATCACCGTCACCGTCGATGTGAAGAACACCGGTTCGAAAGCAGGCAAAGAAGCGGTACTGCTCTACTCCAGCGACCTCGTCGCCTCAACAGTACCCGACAACAAGCGTATGCGCGACTTCACCAAGATCGAGTTGCAGCCCGGCGAGACCAAGACCGTCACCTTCACAGTTCCCGCCAAGAGTCTTGCCTTTGTCGGCGCCGACGGCAAGTGGACTCTCGAAGAGGGTGATTTCCTGCTCAAGGTCGGCAGTCTGACACAGTCCGTCGAATGTACCAAGACCAAAGTGTGGGACACCCCGAACATCTAAGATATCTCGAAATTCCACACACCCTCGATTTTCAATTGATGGGTGCGAGTTGATATCGAAAATAGTGAGTCCCGTAGGGACAACAGATTAAAAGGTAGGGCCTATGCCCTACCTTTTTTGTTCACGCCCAAACAATCCATCCTATGTAGGGCGTTCAAAATCGGTTGATTTTTTATTTTATGGAGGATTTTCAGGGCTTGTTTTAAAGCCCACCATTAATACAAAGTCCATAGAACCGTCACCAAATACAAAATCGGCATACCATTTCTACCCATCTGCGGCGGTCTTCGAGCCAAAATACTTGAGTATTCGGCCTTGCATACTCGAGTATTCGGGCCAAACGACTACGGTATTCGGGCCGAAATACAGCAGTATTCAGCCCGAATACTCGAGTGTGCGAGGCCGAATACTGATGACATATGACTTTACCCACACACAGAAAGTCTGACCATTGTCAATCCTTTTCCGTACGCTCCCGCAGTCTATAGGCCATGCCTCTTTCCGATTCGATGGTCAACTGGTTGTTCTCAACAATCGGTTTGATACGCCGTATCAAGGTATACAAGGTTTCGCTTGCATCGGGTTTCTTCGGCCAAAGCGATGCACAGATGTCCTGTTTGGAGATTTGATGGAGTTTGCTTGCAAAGAACATACGCATCAACTGATGCTGCATGGGCGTAAAACGCACTATTTGCTGACTGACATGATTGTAAAAGCGATCCTCATCATCCAAATAGGACAACGCTCCCACTGTACTTGACGCACCGACAACGGGCATATGGTTATCGTCCGCAAGTGCTACATCCCTTATAACATTGACACCTGCCATACGTCGGCCACGATAATGCCAAGTGGAAAAAGCCAACCACAATACAGACAAAAGCATCAACAAAAAAGACAGACGCTGGTCGCTTTGGCCGAACACATCGGCGAAAGAGCAGTTGGCGTAGCCTCTGACGGCATGGCTATTGAGCGTCATGGTCTTGCTGGCGAGCCGATGCGTTCGGTCATCTTCGGCGCTTTGGCGGTTGAGTCCGCGCTTGTCATCAATGACATAGCAGAGCAAACTCGTCTCTTTCAGAAAAGCGATACTCAAGTGCGACCGGTAGTCTTGTATGGTGTCGGGGGTCAACCACTTGTCCTGCCTTTCATGTAGGGTAATGACAAGAGCACGATCCAAGTCGCACTCGATATCACGTTGCATACGATGGTAACCGTTGACACTTGTGACAACGGAAGATACGATGAGCACCGCCAACACAAGTACGGAATGATAGGGTTTCATTTTCATCATGCGCAAGTCTTATGGTTCAGTACAAAGATAGGTATTTTGTGGATATACACATCACTCAAGAAACAAAAAAGTACGCTATTTTCACATATTAGTAACATAAACATCAGTTGTCAGACTAATGTCAGACAGTTTTTTTCCTTTGCAAACGGGGTATTCTTACTTTTGCCATCAAAAAAAAGCATTGATGACTATGAGAAGAATCATAACGGTAGTTTTCATGTTGTCACTATTCAGCGTGACGATTTTCGGACAAGAAAAGAATGACACCGTGACCATCGGCGAGGTGGTAGTGAAAGGGGCACGCGTGGTAAAGCGCATCGACGGCAAGACCCTGTTTCCGACCGAGACGGAGAAAGAACACTCGCATTCCGGCTATTCCCTACTGAAGAATCTCGCACTCCCCGACATACGCGTCGATGAATTGTCGCGCTCGGTGCAGTCCATATCCAACCGGGGCGAAGTACAAATCAGAATCAATGACATTGCAGCCAACACCACCGATCTACAGTCGATAGACGTGGCCACCATCACTTCGGTAGACTACATCGACAATCCCGGTGTACGCTATGGCGACGGCATCGCCTATGTGATCAACATCCATACACGCCGACCGACAATGGGTTACGCAGTAGGAGCGCAGGCCGTAAACACGTTGACCGCAGCCAGCGGTTTCAACAATGTCTATGCCGCTGTCAACAACAAAAAAAGTCAGTTTCGTGTATTCTATGAGCAAGGCTATCGAGACACGAAAGGAAGCCTGAAAAGCGAGACGGTCAACTACCTGCTCAACGACGGTACATCATACTGCATCAACCGCAATATGCTCGACAACAGAACACGTGGCTATGACAACTCCATCGAACTGAGATACAACTTGGCCGACAGCGCCACCTATGTGTTTCAAGCGACATTTTCGACCGCGTTGAGCAACAATCCCCGCACCTTCTCGCACTGGCTGATCACCGAAACTGGGAAGACAGATTACACCGCTACCGGAAGCAAGAAGGAAAGAAGCACCTCGCCGGCCCTTGACATTTACTATCACCGCCAATTGGGAGAGCATCAAACACTGACGGTCGATGCAGTGGGAACGTACATCCAAACACGGGGTAGCAACTATTATGACGAGGGCGGTGCCTATGCTTACGACGTAGACGGGGGCACCTACTCTCTGATTGGCGAGGCGATGTACGAGAACCGCCTCAAACCGTTCACCCTGTCGGCCGGACTGAACACCAAATGGAAATACATCAGCAATGTCTATAGCGGAGACGTGGCCAGCGCAAACAACATCCACCGCATAGGCACCTACGCCTTTGCGCAGCTCAACGGTATGCTGGGAAAATTGGGGTACATGACCGGTGTCGGTGCGAGTTACGAGCACTACCGTCAGGGCGAAAACACATACGGCTACTGGCTATGGCGACCAAAGATGCAACTGTCGTACCCATTGTCGCAGCGCATCCAACTGGCTTATAGCATCGAACTGTCGCAGCACATCTCGAGCATCGCGATGATTTCCGACACGCGCATCCGACAGAACAGCATGGAGTGGGAAGTGGGCAACCCGGCACTGAAACCCAATAGCCGACTGGAAAACAACCTGTCCGTGTCATACAGCCGCCCCAGTTTCTACACCCAGTTTATGGCCATGTACCGTATCAACAACAATTGCAATCTGGGGAAATACACCCGCACGGCCGACAACCAGTTTCTATACTCCGAAACCAACCAGCCTCACTGCAACATGATCTACCTGAACAGTTACAGTAGCGTGAGCATCATCCCCGACCATCTCACGTTGGCGTTCAGCGGCACTATGGCCCGGTTCTTCAACCGCGGCGACGACTACAACCATTGCTACACATCGTTCGCCGCCAGCGGCAACATGACAGGCTATTTCGGAAAATGGACCGTACAACTGTCGGCCGACAGCGGATGGCGCTTCATGGAGGCTGAAATGAAAGGATGCAACGCAGGCACGATAATGGGGGTTGTCGGCTACCGCATCGGCAACTGCGACATCACGGTGTACGCCGTAAACCCCTTCCTACACAATCCGCTGCAAAACCGCTCAACCCTACTCAACCAGTGGGTCAACAAATGCACAACCCTGCATTCAAAAGATGCGGGAAACGCCGTACAACTCAGTGTAGTATGGAGACTGAACGGCGGTAAAAAATACAAGGAAACAGAACGTAGAATCAACAACAAAGACAAAGAGACGGGCATCATGTAAGATTTGAGATATTTCTTACCGCCAGGCGAACGGAGAGAAGTACGGAGTTAGGGCAAGTTTTTTGTAGAACTTTTGTAAATGTTTTCGAATAGTCTCGGAATTAATTACTAATTTTGCAGACCAGTAATATACATATTATCATTTTCTTTTTATGAAACTCGATTTGCTGACTGCCATTTCGCCCATTGACGGAAGATACAGAGGAAAAACCGAACCCCTGGCCGAATATTTCTCGGAATATGCCCTGATACGTTACAGGGTACGTGTAGAAATAGAGTACTTCATCACCCTTTGCGAACTGCCCCTGCCGCAACTCGCCACATTCGACCACAACTTGTTTGACACCCTTCGCGACATCTACCGCCATTTCGACGAGACCTGCGCCCAGCGCGTCAAAGACATCGAGAAGGTGACCAACCACGACGTGAAAGCCGTGGAATACTTCATCAAGGAAGAATTTGACAAGATTGGCGGACTCGATGCCTACAAGGAGTTCATCCACTTCGGCCTCACCTCACAAGACATCAACAATACCAGCGTACCCCTCTCCATCAAGGAAGCCCTCACCGACGTATATTGCCCGCTTGTTGAGGAACTCATCAGCCAACTGCGCCAATACGCCGAAGAGTGGAAAGACGTGCCCATGCTCGCCAAAACCCACGGACAGCCCGCATCACCCACCCGTCTGGGCAAGGAAGTCATGGTGTTTGTCTACCGCCTCGAAGAGCAGTTGCGCCAACTCCGCGAATGTCGCATGACCGCCAAATTCGGCGGAGCCACTGGCAACTACAACGCCCACCACGTAGCCTACCCCGAATACGACTGGAAAGCCTTCGGCAACAAGTTTGTCAGCGAGAAACTCGGACTTGAGCGCGAACAGTATACCACACAGATCAGCAACTACGACTGCCTCGGCAGCGTGTTCGACGCACTGCGCCGCATCAACACCATCATCATCGACCTCGACCGCGACTTCTGGATGTATATCTCCATGGAATACTTCAAGCAGAAAATCAAGGCCGGAGAGGTAGGTTCATCGGCCATGCCCCACAAGGTCAACCCCATCGACTTCGAGAACTCCGAGGGCAACCTTGGCATCGCCAACGCCATACTCCAGTTCCTCGCCCAGAAACTACCTGTCAGCCGTCTGCAGCGCGACCTGACCGACTCCACCGTACTGCGTAACATCGGCACACCCCTCGGACACGGCATCATCGCCATGCAAAGCACACTCAAGGGCCTGCGCAAACTCATACTCAACGAGCACAAGATTGCCGAAGACCTTGACAACACTTGGGCAGTAGTGGCCGAAGCCATACAGACCATACTGCGCCGCGAAGCCTACCCCCATCCCTATGAGGCACTCAAGGCACTCACCCGCACCAACAAGACCATGACCGAGGAGACCATACACGAGTTTATCAGTGGACTCAATGTCAGCGACAAGGTCAAGGCAGAACTGATGGCCATCACTCCCCACAACTACACGGGCATGTAAGGTTATCTTTCACTATTCGACATTTTCACATCATTATATATGAAGCACAGACGGGCATAGACAACAAAGAAGGATACAACAGCCCGATACTCATACATATACGAGAAGAGAAAAGAAAAAGAAACAGAAGAAAAGAAATTATTAACCCAGGCCGTGAGGCCAACAACAAGAACATATTATCGTTATGGATTCAGAATTCGAAAACAAGACCCAGGAACAGCCGCAAGCATCGGCAGACCCAAAGACAAGCACAAACACAGAAGGAGGATATGGCCGTCCGTCTAACGGCTATCAAAAAGAGTACCGCAGCGTGAGCGGACGCCGTCCGCGCATCCACACGCCGCGTCCCTACAACACCGACAGAAATGAAAGCAGCGACGAGGGCGGATTCCGTCCCGAAGGATTCGGTGCCGGCCTACAGAGCGGCTATCAGCCCCGCCAGCAAGGAGGTTACCGTCCCCGCTACAACAATAATAATCCTGGTGGCTACCGCCCCCGCTACAACGCCGGTGGTGACGACCAGCAGCAAGGTGGATACCAGCCCCGTCAGCAGGGCGGATACCGTCCCCGCTACAATGCCGACGGTCAGCAGGGTGGATACCAGCCCCGTCAGCAAGGGGGCTACCGTCCCCGCTACAACAATCCCGCCAGTGGCGATGACCAGCAGCAAGGCGGATATCAGCCCCGTCAGCAGGGCGGGTATCGTCCCCACTACAATGCCGACGGTCAGCAGGAAGAAGGCTACCAGCAGAGTGGATATCAGCCTAGAGGCGGCTACCAGCAGCGTGGAGGATATCAGCAGCGTGGAGGATATCAGCAGCGTGGTGGATATCAGCAGCGTGGTGGATATCAGCAGCGCGGTGGATATCAGCAGCGCGGAGGATATCAGCAGCGCGGAGGCTACCAGCAGGGCGGCTACCGTCAGCACTCAGCCGACTACGATCCCAATGCCAAATATAGCATGAAGAAGCGTATCGAATACGCTGAGACCCACATCGATCCCAACGAGCCCATCCGTCTGAACAAATATCTCGCCAACGCTGGTGTATGCAGCCGCCGCGAAGCCGACGACTTCATCCAGGCAGGCGTGGTGACCGTCAACGGCACCGTCGTAACCGAACTGGGTACAAAGGTGATGCGCACAGACGTTGTGATGTTCCACGACCAGCCTGTCACCCTCGAGAAGAAGGTATACGTACTACTCAACAAGCCCAAAGACTGCGTCACCACCAGTGACGACCCCCAGCAGAGAAAGACCGTCATGGATCTCGTCAAGGACGCTTGCCCCGAGCGTATCTACCCTGTAGGACGCCTCGACCGCAACACCACCGGCGTACTCCTGCTCACCAACGACGGCGACCTCGCCTCGAAACTCACCCATCCGAAATTCTTGAAGAAGAAGGTATACCACGTATATCTCGACAAGAACGTCACCGCACACGATCTGCAGCAGATTGCCGATGGTATCGAACTTGAGGACGGCGAAATACATGCCGATGCCATCGAGTACGCTTCCGACACCGACAAGAGCCAGGTAGGTATCGAGATTCACAGCGGCAAAAACCGTATCGTGCGCCGTATCTTCGAGCACTTGGGCTACCACGTCGTGAAACTCGACCGCGTACAGTTCGCCGGACTCACCAAGAAGAACCTGCGCCGTGGCGACTGGCGTTTCCTCACCCAAAAGGAAGTGGAAATGCTCCAGATGGGCGCATTCGAATAAAATACGAATTTTAATAATGCGTGGAATTCACAGAACACGCCATCAACAACAATGGAGAAAACAAAACGTACAAAGGTGGTAGACGCACTCCGCAGCACCAGTTTCGGAGACACCGTCTGCGTGAAAGGATGGGTCAGAACCCACCGCAGCAGCAAGGCCGTTGACTTCATCGCCCTCAACGACGGTTCCACCATCAACAACATACAGATCGTCGTCGACCCCACAAAGTTCGATGCCGACCTGCTCAAGCAGATTACCACAGGAGCCTGCATCTGCGCCGTCGGTACACTCGTTGAGAGCCAAGGCAAAGGACAGACCTCCGAGATACAGTGCGAAAGCCTTGAGGTATACGGCACCTGCGGGTCTGACTACCCCATGCAGAAGAAGGGACAGACCTTCGAGTACATGCGTCAGTATGCACATCTGCGCCTCCGCACCAACACCTTCGGTGCAGTCATGCGCATACGCCACAATATGGCAATGGCCATCCACACCTATTTCCACGAGCACGGATACTTCTACTTCAATACTCCCCTCATCACCGCAAGCGACTGCGAGGGTGCAGGACAGATGTTCCAGGTGACCACCAAGAACCTCTACAACCTCAAGAAGGACGAGGACGGCAAGATAGACTACTCCGACGATTTCTTCGGCAAGCAGACCTCACTCACCGTATCGGGACAATTGGAAGGTGAACTGGGTGCCACCGCACTCGGTGCCATCTACACCTTTGGTCCGACCTTCCGCGCCGAGAATTCAAATACTCCCCGCCACCTCGCAGAGTTCTGGATGGTAGAGCCCGAAGTGGCGTTCCTTGATCTCGACGGACTGATGGAATTGGAGGAAGACTTCATCAAGTACTGCATACGTTGGGCACTCGAGCACTGCAAGGACGACCTTGAGTTCCTCAACAAGATGATTGACAAGGGCTTGCTCGCCCG
Organism: Flexilinea sp.; assembly: GCA_963653995.1. Lineage (GTDB taxonomy): Bacteria > Bacteroidota > Bacteroidia > Bacteroidales > Bacteroidaceae > Prevotella. The sequence goes on along the minus strand of CAVJZJ010000011.1, from coordinate 43,002 downwards.
TCTGCAGGGCGTGCTCGACTCCGAATTCGTACACCTGCCCTACACCGAAGGTATCCGCATACTGCAGGAAGCCATCAAGAACGGCAAGAAGTTCGAGTTCCCTTGCGAGTGGGGCGACGACCTCGCGTCCGAGCATGAGCGTTTCCTCGTCGAGGAGCACTTCAAGAAACCCGTCATCATGACCAACTACCCGAAAGCCATCAAGGCCTTCTACATGAAGATTGATGAAGAGGAGTCAGGCTTCGGCGGCAAGTCAGGCCAGACCGTGCAGGGTACCGACGTACTTTTCCCGCAGATTGGAGAAATCATCGGCGGTTCGGTACGCGAAGAGAGTTACGACAAACTGATGGGAGAGATTGAAGACCGCCACATCCCGATGAAGGACATGACATGGTATCTCGATACCCGCAAATACGGTTCGTGTCCTCACGCCGGATTCGGTCTCGGCTTCGAGCGACTCATCTTGTTCGTCACCGGCATGCAGAACATCCGCGACGTCATTCCCTTCCCCCGTACTCCAAAGTCGGCCGAATTCTAAGACACACGCGAAAGCAGATACACCAATAGGGACTATGCCAAGATAAGGACATAGTCCTTTTTTTATGACTAAATGTCAAAGATATATACGAAATAAAATGATGGTACGGATACAAAAAAAGCATCAACCTTGTGGCTGATGCTCCTGTAGAGTTGGGATACTCGGACTCGAACCAAGAATGACAGGACCAGAATCTGTAGTGTTACCATTACACCATATCCCAATATTCACACAATTCTTTTCGGAATTGCGATGCAAAGGTAATCATCTTTTCCCGAACACCAAAGATTTTCGGCGTTTTTTTTCAAAAACATTGCATTTTAAGGAGTTTTTTCAAGATGCTACATACAAGAAAACCAAGAGTTGGCAAAAAAATCAGAGAACTGTGAGGCTTTGTCAACTTGTCAAAACAAGAAAGAAGAAAAAAGCGGTACGGTTTTTGCAATATAGGAAACTATAGTCCGCTACACACGGAAAGTCATGCTACAATGATATATTCTAAAAAAACCAAATTGTAAATGGCAAACCGGCGTTTTTCGGATAATTCACTGTATCTTTGTACATTGAATAAAAAGGCTAAAGGCGGGTTCTATAAATTACCTTTGTTGGATTTTTGAATTTTAGCCGAGCAGATTTTTATTTCTTTCTGAAGGAGCATAGCGGGCTATGCGACTAAAGAAGAAAGGAAAAGATGTCGGATAAGAACAAAAAGACACAAAGAGCAACCTTCCTAAAATATAAATTAACAGTGCGTGGAATTTATAGAACACGCCTAAATAACAAAGTAAACGCAACAAAACCACAAGCAAAAGACTGAATGGAAAAGAACAACAAACTGGTAGAAGTGATCACCAAAGGCATACAGGAAAAGAAAGGACAGGATATCACCATCGCTGACCTCAGCGACCTCGACGGCACCGTGGCCAACTACTTCATCATCTGTCAAGGCAACTCGCCCGCACAGGTAGAAGCCATCTGCGAGTCAGTAGGCGATATGGCCCGCGAAGAACTCGGCGAGAAGCCCACCCACGTCGTAGGACTCGGACTCAGCCAATGGGTCGCCATGGACTACTCCGATGTGCTTGTACACATCTTCCTGCCCGAGACACGCCAGTACTACGATCTCGAAAACCTTTGGCAGGATGCCAAACTGATCCACGTCCCCAACATCGACTAATCCATGCGAAGGCCGGAGCACCATTCGGCCCGACAAGAAAGAATGATATGAGCAACAACAGCAATCACCAGTCTGACAACAACCAGCCCAAGATGCCGAAGTTCAATATGAACTGGCTCTATACCCTTATCATCATCGCCCTCGCCATACTCTTCTTCACAGGCGGAGGCGATGCCCTCATGGGCGGTGCCACACCTGCTCAGGAAGCCACCTATACCAAATTCAAGACCTACGTCGACAAAGGCTACGCCCAAAAGGTGGTGGTCAACAACGACAAGCGCACCCTACGCATGTACGTCCGTGCCAAGAACATACGCGACGTCTTTGGCACAAGCGCACGTCAAGTAGGCAAAGACCCGTTCGTCAAGGTCAATGTCGGACCGATGGACGAACTTGACCGCTACCTCGCCCAAGCCCAGCAGTCACACAAGATAGCCGACTACAGTTATGAGAACGAGACCAATAGTCTCTTCACCAATCTGATTGTCAACTTCGGCGGTTTCTTCCTCATCATCGCCGTATGGATTTTCCTCATGCGTCGGATGGGCGGCGGTGTCGGAGGCGGCGGCGTGTTCAGCGTAGGCAAGAGCAAAGCCAAGATGTACGAGAAGGGCAACGACCTCGGCATCACCTTCAAGGACGTAGCCGGACAGGAAGGTGCCAAACAGGAAGTACAAGAGATAGTAGACTTCCTCAAGGAACCACAGAAATACACCGAACTCGGAGGAAAGATACCCAAGGGAGCCTTGCTCGTAGGCCCTCCGGGAACAGGAAAGACCCTCCTGGCCAAGGCCGTAGCCGGCGAGGCGAGCGTACCCTTCTTCTCAATGAGCGGATCTGACTTTGTCGAAATGTTCGTCGGTGTCGGCGCAAGCCGCGTACGCGACCTCTTCCGTCAAGCCAAGGAGAAAGCCCCCTGCATCATCTTTATCGACGAGATCGATGCCGTAGGACGCGCCCGCAGCAAGAATCCCTCTATGGGCGGCAACGACGAACGCGAGAACACGCTCAACGCCCTACTCACCGAGATGGACGGCTTCGGCACCAATAGCGGTGTCATCATCCTCGCCGCTACCAACCGTGTCGACATGCTCGACAAAGCCCTGTTGCGTGCAGGGCGTTTCGACCGCCAAATCAATGTCGACCTGCCCGACCTCACCGAGCGTAAAGCCATCTTCAACGTACACCTGCGTCCGCTGAAGACCGACGACACCGTCGATGTAGACTTTCTCTCGCGCCAGACTCCCGGATTCTCAGGTGCCGACATCGCCAACGTGTGCAACGAGGCCGCCCTTATCGCCGCCCGTCACAATAAGAAATACGTCAGCAAACAGGATTTCCTTGACGCTGTCGACCGCATCATCGGCGGACTGGAAAAGAAAACCAAAGTGATGACTGCAGAGGAGAAGCGCGCCATCGCCTTCCACGAGGCAGGCCACGCCACCATCTCATGGTTCTGTGAACACGCCAACCCACTCGTCAAGGTGAGCATCGTACCCCGCGGACAGTCACTCGGTGCCGCATGGTATCTGCCCGAAGAGCGTCAGATCACCACCAAGGAGCAGATGCTCGACGAGATGTGCGCCCTGCTCGGAGGTCGCGCCGCCGAAGAACTCTGCACCGGACACATCTCTACTGGTGCTATGAACGATCTTGAGCGCGCCACCAAGAGCGCATTCGGCATGATTGCCTACGCCGGTATGAGCGACCGTCTGCCCAACATCTGCTATTACAACAATCAGGAATATCAGTTCCAGCGTCCCTACTCGGAGACCACGGCGAAGGTCATCGACGATGAGGTACTCCACATGATCAACAATCAGTACGACCGCGCCAAAAGCATCCTCAAGGAACACGCCGACGGACATCGCCAGTTGGCCGACCTGCTCGTAGCACGCGAAGTGATCTACGCTGAAGACGTGGAGCGTATCTTTGGCAAACGCCCGTGGGTGAGCCGCTCACAAGAAATCATCGAAGACAATACGCCTAAACTCGAAGATATGCCCGAAGCAGTGAAAGCCGCACAAGCCGAACATGAGAAAGCCATGGCCGAAGCGCAGGCTGTCAAGGAAGACAACGCGAACAAAGAAGATCTGTCCGCAGAGAGCGAAACCGCAGAAAAGGAAAACAAAGAATAAAGAAACGTATGAGCGAGAAAATGAAAAACCTCATCACACGCACCATCACAGGTGTGTTATTCGTCGCAATCATCGTCGTGGGCTTCCGTATGCCTGAAGGCATGATTGCCTTGTTTGCCCTTATTACCGGCTTGGCCGTATGGGAGTTCACCGGGTTGGTCAACAATTTGGAAGGCATCACCGTCAACCGCTTTATCTCAACCGCCGCTGGCGTCTACTTTTTCCTTTCCGTAGCAGGATTCTGTTCGGGTGTGACCCCCAGCGCTGTCTTCATCCCCTACCTGCTCACGGTGGTCTACCTGTTCATCAGTGAACTGTACACCAAGAATGCCAACCCCATCGCCGACTGGGCCTACACGATGCTCTCACAGATGTATATCGCCCTACCCTTCTCGATGGTCAACGTGTTGGCCTTTCAAGATACGGGACACGGCATTGCCTTCAATAGTCTGCTGCCCTTAAGCATCTTCATCTTCCTTTGGACCAACGACACAGGTGCCTATTGTAGCGGTTCGCTCTTCGGAAAGCATAAACTATTTCCCCGCGTCAGTCCGGGCAAGAGTTGGGAAGGAAGCATAGGCGGCGGCATACTCGTATTGGCCGTAGCCGCCCTCATCGGATATATAGAAAACAGTACCGATGGGCTCACCCCCGTAGCCCTGTCTATCCCTGCTTGGATGGGACTCGGTCTTGTGGTCGTGATCTTCGGTACTTGGGGCGATCTTGTAGAATCGCTCTTCAAGCGCACCCTCGGCATCAAGGATAGCGGCAACATACTCCCCGGCCACGGTGGTATGCTCGACCGCTTCGACTCCGCACTCATGGCCATGCCCGCAGCGGTAGTTTACCTCTACACGCTGACCTTGATTTGACTCTATCATGCGACGCACCAACATCATCCTGACCGTCTGCGTACTGACACTCGCCACGCTCTGTTACCTCAGTGTCTCGGCCCCGATACGTTTCGGACGCGAGCAGGCGCAGCGGGAGGAAAGCGTCAAGCACCGCCTGCTACAGATACGCAGCGCCGAGGAGCGCTACCGCAAGGCCACGGGTCTGTATACGGGAAGTTTCGACACGCTCGTCGCACAGGGATACATAGCCGACAGCCTACGCTATATCCCCTACTCCGGCGGACAGGTATTCAGCCTTGCCGTCACCGTACAGATAGCCAAGTCGGGCCGCACGATTCCTCTGATGGAATGTGCTGCCCCTTATAGCAGTTACCTCGACGGTCTCGACGCCACTTCTGTGGCCAACCTGACAGAGGCGGCCAACACCTCAGGGCGCTACGCAGGACTCAAGATTGGAGATATCAACACCCCCACCGACAATGCCGGAAACTGGGAATAGCCCTTTCCTCCACGCCACCACCCCACTCTACTATGCGTGGAAAATATAATTCACGCCTATCAACAATGAGAACGACCATACGCATCAGCCGAAACACCCTGGCCTTTGCTGCCACCCGGCCGCAACAGGAAGGTATCATCAAGTACGAGCGATATCCCGCAAAGGCGGGCATCTCGCCCGCAGCCAACCTGCGCCAGGCTTTCACCGACAGTCCATTGCTCTCGCTCGGGGGCGACGAGGCAACCGTGATGGTCGATGCACCGGTATCGCTCATCCCCGCTGAAGAATTTTCGACAGACACGGCCACAACCCTCTACAAATACACCTTTGCCTTGCAGGAGAACGAGGAAGTGCTGTCGAGCGCAGTGACAGGGCTCAATGCCGTGGCACTCTTCGCCATACCGCGCGACCTGCGCGTCGTAATAGGTGACCACTTCAAGAAATATACGTTCATGCCCGTTGTACAACCCGTATGGACCTACCTTCTAGGACGCAGTTTCTCAGGCACATCACGCAAACTTTTCGCCTACTTCCATGACCGCCGCGTCGAGGTGATGGCCTTCCGTCGCAACCGCTTCGAATTCTGCAATGCCTTCGACGCCACCCACTGCGCTGATGCCGTATACTTTTTGCTCAACACATGGAAGCAACTCGGCTACGACAGTCACACCGATGAATTGTACATCGTGGGGGGCGTGCCCTACGCCGCCGAACTTGACACAGCACTGGGCAAATTTCTCAACAACATACAAAAGACCAACCCTTTGGCCGGCACCGACGCATCGGGACGACTCTCGAAGACCGTCATGCCCTTCGACGTGCAGGCCCTTTACGCCACGACAAGATGAGAATCATCACAGGAAAATACAAAGGCCGACATTTCGATATACCCCGCACCTTCAAAGCACGGCCTACGACCGACTTTGCCAAGGAGAATATCTTCAACGTACTCCAAGGCTACACAGATTTTGACGATGCCGTCGCCCTTGATTTGTTCGCCGGCACGGGAAGCATCTCGCTCGAACTGCTCTCACGCGGCTGCAGACAGGTAGTAAGTGTCGAGGGCGACCGCGACCATGCATCCTTCATCCGCCAGTGTATGAAAAAGATAGAAGCCGACAACGACATTCTCATCCGCGGTGACGTGTTCCGATTTCTGAAAAGTTGCAAACAGAAGTTCGACATCATCTTTGCCGACCCTCCCTACGCCCTTCCCGAACTGGCAGAGATACCGTCGCGCGTCTTCGATGCCGGACTGCTCGCCCCCGATGGCATATTTGTCTTCGAGCACGGCAAGCACAACGACTTCTCCGCTGACCCACGGTTTGTAGAACACCGCAGTTATGGTAGCGTCAATTTTTCCATCTTCCGCCATCCGCAAGATTCACAAGAATAAACAATCCGCAGACAACGCACCGGCCATGCACACACGCCGGGCATGTCCGAAAAAATACCACCATCTATGAAAAAAACGAAAATTTCCGTCCTCACCCTCGCCCTCTGCCTCACCATACAGGCATCGGCTCAGAATGCAGGAGGCGGCATCTCCGCTTCCATGCTCCATAAAATAGAAGCCGCACAGCCTTCCACATCCACAGACAAGGCTCTGTTCAACGCCATCGCATCCAACAAGATTGACAATCTGGCCAAGAATTTCGCCAACAAAGGCACGTTCGACACCCATTTCAGCGTAGAGACCCCCAAGCAGAGCATACACGACCAAAAGAGTTCCGGCCGCTGTTGGATGTTCTCCGGCCTCAACGTACTGCGCTCCGACTTTGCCCGCCAGCACGGTGACAGCCTTACCGTGGAGTTCTCTCACGACTATCTCTTCTTCTACGACCAACTGGAGAAGGCCAACCTCATGTTGCAGGGTGTCATCGACAATGCCAAGAAGCCAATGGATGACGTCCGTGTGCAGTTCTTCTTCAAGAATCCCATCAACGACGGCGGCACCTTCTGCGGTATCGCCGACCTTGCTCCAAAGTACGGTCTTGTACCCAAGTCGGTACAACCCGAGACCTTCTCGGCTGAGAACACCTCAAAGATGTCAAGCCTCATCAGTTCGAAACTCCGCGAGTACGGACTGGAACTGCGCAAGATGGTAGCCGACGGCAAGAAGGCCACCGCCATCGAAGCCCGCAAGAGCGAAATGCTCGCCACGGTCTACCACATGCTGGCCGTCACGCTGGGCGAGCCTGTCAAGGAGTTCACCTACCAGTTCCGCGACAAGGACGGCAAACCCGTGGGCGAAGCCAAGAAATACACCCCGCTCGAATTCTACAAAGCCACAGTAGGCGAACCGCTCAAAGGCACGTTTATCATGGTGATGAACGATCCGCGCCGCCCCTACCACAAGACCTACGAGGTAGAATATGACCGCCACGTCTACGACGGCACCAACTGGAAGTACCTCAATCTGCCTACCAGCGAGATTGCTCAACTGGCCATTGCCTCACTCAAGGACGGCAAGAAGATGTACTCCTCCTATGACGTAGGCAAGCAACTCGACCGTGAGCGCGGCTACCTCGACACCGAGAACTACGACTACGGTTCACTCTTCTCCACCACGTTCAGCATGAACAAGGCCGACCGCATCTCCACCTTCGACAGCGGGTCGACCCACGCCATGACCCTTACCGCCGTTGACCTCGACGCCGACGGCAATCCCGTGAAGTGGAAAGTGGAAAACAGTTGGGGAGCCGACTACGGCGAAAAGGGTTGCCTCATCATGACCAACCGCTGGTTCAATGAGTATATGTTCCGCCTTGTTGTCGACAAGAAGTACGTACCCGAGAACCTGCTCAAGGAATTCGAATCGAAACCCGTCACCGTCATGCCCGAAGACCCGCTCTTCTCTGAGGACGACTGATACCTTCCCGCTTCCGAAAATCATAAGACGCACATCATTGACAATGACAAAAGCCCTGTTCTTCGACATCGACGGTACTCTTGTATCCTTCAAGACGCACGTCATCCCCGACTCCACCCGTAAGGCCATTCTCTCCGCACGGGCAAAAGGTATCAAGACGTTCACCGCCTCTGGCCGTCCCTTTCAGTTGCTCAACAATCTGGGATCGATGGTCGACGGACTCTTCGACGGTTACGTGCTGGCCAGCGGAGCCCACTGCATACTCGACGGCAAGACCGTACGCAAAGACCTCATACCACGCGAAGAAGTGCTGGCACTCATGCAGTTCTGCGACGAGCGCAAGATACCCTACGTCCTGGTCGGCGTCGATGATCTGCAATACTGCAATGTCGACGACAATATGCGTCGCGTATGGACAGACATGCTCAAGGTGACCTACGACAAGTTTGACGTTCCGGCTATGGAAGTTGTAGACCAGGGCATACTCCAAATCACGCCCTTCCTCACCGAAGAACAGGAGTCCATTATCCTACCCGAGCTCAAGACCTGCATCTCCTCACGCTGGTATCCCGCCTTCTGCGACATCACCTCGTCGGCCGCCAACAAAGCCAACGGCATACGTTCCATCGCCGAAGCGATGGGCATCGGCATTGACGAGACTATGGCCTTCGGTGACGGCGGCAACGACATTCCCATGCTCGACGCAGCCGGCATCAGCGTAGCGATGGGCAACGCCCTCGATGAGGTGAAAGCCAAGGCCGACCATGTGACCACCAGTGTCGATGACGATGGCGTATGGAATGCACTCCAGCACTTCGGCCTCATCTGAAGATAAGGTAGACACATTATTATTATCAAAAGCGGGACACCATCCCCACACATCATACAGAACACACATCCATACAGAATATACAAGCAAGACTATGGAAATAACCGAACGATTTTTGAATTACACCAAGTTCGACACCCAGTCGAGCGAGGAATCGGAGACCGTGCCCAGCACCTCCAAACAACTCATCTTCGCCGAGTACCTCAAAAAGGAACTTGAGCGCGAAGGCCTCGATGACGTAGAGATGGATGCCAACGGCTACATCTACGCCACACTCAAGTCAAACATCAAGAAGGAAGTGCCGACCATCGGCTTCATCTCCCACTACGATACCAGTCCAGACTGCAGCGGTGCAGACATCAAGGCACGCATCGTCGAGCACTACGATGGCGGCGACATCACCCTTTCAGAGGGCATCGTCTCCTCGCCGAAGAAATTTCCCGAACTCAAGGCACACGTTGGCGAAGACCTCATCGTGACCGACGGCCACACCCTGCTCGGTGCCGACGACAAGGCCGGCATCGCCGAAATCGTGCAGGCCATGTGCTATCTGCGCGACCACAATGAGATCAAGCACGGCGACATACGCATTGCCTTCAATCCTGACGAGGAGATTGGCATGGGTGCCCACCACTTCGACGTGGAGAAGTTCGGTTGCGAATGGGCCTACACCATGGACGGCGGCGACCTCGGCGATCTGGAGTACGAAAACTTCAACGCTGCTTCGGCCAAGATACACCTCACCGGCGTGAGCGTACACCCGGGCTACGCCAAGGGCAAGATGGTCAACGCCAACCGCCTCGCAGCCGAGTTCATCGACATGATACCCGCCGCCGAGACCCCAGAAGCCACCGAAGGCTATGAGGGATTCTACCACCTGCTCGGCATACAGTCAAACATCGAGAACGCCACCCTGTCGTACATCATCCGCGACCACGACCGCGAACGTTTTGAAGACCGCAAAGCCTTCATCGAGGAGTGTGTCGACCGTATGAACAAGAAATACGGAGAGGGCACCGTCACGGCCGACATCAAGGACCAGTACTACAACATGAAAGAGAAGATTGACCCCGTGATGCATGTTATCGACATCGTGCTCAAGGCCATGCAGGATAGCGGTGTCGCCCCGAAGGTAGAGCCCATACGCGGCGGTACCGACGGTGCCCAACTCTCGTTCAAGGGGCTTCCCTGTCCCAACATCTTTGCCGGAGGTGTCAACTTCCACGGCCCGTATGAGTTTGTCAGCATCCAAGTCATGGAAAAAGCCATGCGCGTCATCGTGCGCATCTGCGAACTGACTGCACAGTACAACGACTAATGGCGCGTTCCAACAATTTAGAACTCGCCTAATAATCTACCCACAAGCCACGGTATCCGGTACACGCCGTATCCGGATACCGTGTTTTTTCTATCCGAAACACCATGTCAGAAATACCCGCATTCATCACTGACCTGACCCTGATACTCATCACCGCCGGCGTCGTCACACTCATCTTCAAGCGCCTCAAGCAACCCCTTGTGTTGGGCTATGTCGTGGCCGGATTTATCGTCAGTCCGCACATGCCCTACACCATGTCGGTCATCGACAACGCCAATATCCACACTTGGGCGGACATCGGCGTGATGTTCCTGTTGTTCTCGCTCGGACTAGACTTCTCGTTCAAGAAGATTGTCAAGATGGGCATTGCGCCCGTCATCACCACCTGTACCATCGTCTTCTGCATGATGGTGACGGGAGTGGTGGTCGGCCACGCGTTCGGCTGGGACCGTATGGACTGCATCTTTCTCGGGGGTATGCTGGCCATGAGTTCGACCACCATTATCTACAAAGCCTTCACCGATATGGGACTCCGGCAACAACAGTTTGCCGGGCCAGTCATGAGCGTGCTTATCCTCGAAGACGTGCTGGCCATTGTCATGATGGTGATGCTCTCGGCCGTAGCCGTGGGCAACAATCCCGACGGCGGACAGATTTTTGGCATTGTGCTCAAGATAGCCTTCTTCATCGTGTTGTGGTTTGTGGTCGGCATCTTCGCCGTACCCCTGCTCTTGCGCCACGTGCGCAAACTGGTCAATGATGAAACCCTGCTCATCGTCTCACTCGCCCTCTGCTGCATGATGGCCGTCATCTCGACAAAGGTAGGATTCAGCAGCGCATTCGGCGCGTTTGTCATGGGATCTATCTTGGCAGAGACCATTGAGGCGGAACGCATAGAGCGGCTTGTCTCTCCAGTAAAAGACCTCTTCGGCGCTATCTTCTTTGTGTCAGTCGGTATGCTGGTAGACCCGGCCATACTGATATCCTACGCCCTACCTATTCTCGCGCTGGTGCTGGCCATACTGGTAGGCCAAGCCCTGTTTGGTACCTTCGGATACCTGCTCGGCGGACAGACCCTCCGGTCGGCCATGCGATGCGGTTTCTCGATGGCACAGATTGGCGAGTTCTCGTTCATCATCGCCTCATTGGGTCTGTCGCTGGGTGTCATCGGAGACTTTCTCTACCCCGTAGTTGTGGCCGTATCGGTCATCACCACCTTCCTCACTCCCTATATGATACGCCTTGCCGTACCGGCCTACAACTACCTCGAACCGCGCCTACCCAAGCGATGGATAGCCGGACTCAATGCCACCACGCTCAGTCACCCGTCTAAGGCGCAGGGTGGTCATTGGCGGCCTTTGCTCATATCGATGACACGCATCACACTCATCTACGCCATCCTCTCAGTAGCGGTCATCATACTGATGTTCACATTTGTTCTGCCCTTTGTCCGCCATCTCATGCCCGGTCTGCACTGGTGGGCCAACGGCATCTGCGGTGTGCTCACCGTCGTGGCCATCTCTCCCTTCCTCCGCGCTATGGTGATGAAGAAAAACCACAGCGAGGAGTTTCACACCCTTTGGCGCGAGAGCCGGATCAACCGTTTGCCGCTCATCTTCACCGTGCTTGTGCGTATGGTCATCGCCGTAGGATTTGTATTCTACATCTGCAACTACCTCACCCGCTTCACCAACGCCCTCATGATCACCCTCGCCGTGGCCGTTGTACTGTTCATGCTTGTGTCGCGCACGCTCAAAAAGCGTAGCATCGCTATGGAACGGCTATTTCTGCAAAACCTCCGTTCACGCGACATCGAGGCCGAAGTGCTCGGACAGAAACGTCCTCTCTACGCCGGACATCTGCTCGACCGCAACATACACATCAGTCAGGTAGAGATACCCGAAGGGTCGACCTGGGCCGGAAAGACCCTCGCCGAACTGAGCCTCGGCAGCCGGTTCGGCATCATGGTGAGCAGCATACTCCGCGGCCACCAGCGCATCAATATCCCAGGCGGCGACGATGTGCTCTTCCCCGGAGACCGCGTACAGGTGATTGGCAGCGACGACCAGTTGGCCACACTACAGACCACGCTCGACAATGACATCTACCCCGACGATCCCGACATCGAACACCGCGAGATGAAACTCAGTCGTCTGCTCATCGACAATGGTAGTGCATTCTTGGGTAAGACCCTCCGCGAAAGCGGCATCCGCGACAAGTACAACTGCATGGTAGTCGGCATGGAAGAAGGCAAGGAGAACCTCTCCACCGTATCGCCCACCTACCGGTTTATGCTCGGAGATATGCTCTGGGTTGTTGGCGAGGCCGACGATATAGCCCGGCTGAAAGCCTGACATTCCGCAGCCAAGCCAAAGGAAACACTTTTTATGACGGCACGCGCCGTCAATACGAAAAAAATATGTAAGTTTGCAACCACAACAGACCTATCCGACACAATCGAAGAATATGAACAATAGCGACAGTATCGTCATCATCCCCACATACAACGAGAAGGAGAACATCGAAAAGATCATCCGGGCCGTCTTTGCCCTCGAGAAGTGCTTCCACATCCTCGTCATCGACGACGGAAGTCCCGACGGCACGGCCGCCATCGTACAACGTCTGATGGACAACGACTTCTCTGAACGGCTCTTCCTCATTGAGCGGTCGGGCAAACTCGGTTTGGGCACTGCCTACATCGCAGGCTTCAAGTGGGCGCTCAGCCACGGCTACGACTATGTCTTTGAGATGGACGCCGACTTCAGCCACAATCCCGATGACCTTCCCCGGCTCTATGCCGCCTGCCATGATGAGGGCTACGATGTGGCCATCGGTTCGCGCTATGTGAGCGGAGTCAATGTGGTGAACTGGCCGATGGGCCGCGTGCTCATGAGTTACTTTGCCTCAAAATACGTCCGCATCGTGACCGGATTTCATGTACACGACACCACAGCCGGATTTAAGTGTTACCGCCGCCAGGTGCTTGAGACAATTCCCCTCGACGAAATCCGCTTCAAGGGCTACGCCTTCCAGATAGAGATGAAGTACACAGCCTATAAAATCGGATTCAAGATCAAAGAAGTACCCGTAGTGTTCGTCAATCGTCGCGAAGGCGTATCCAAGATGAACGGCGGCATCTTCGGTGAAGCCTTTTTCGGCGTGATGCGGCTCAGATGGGACGGATGGTTCCGCAAGTATCCCAAGAAAAAAGCATAACATCCGTCTCCCGCGACGGACATTCATAGAACACATTGCCCCTGTGGAAAACAACACACGTTTTCTACAGGGGCAATATTCATTTAGGCGGTAACATAGATGAAGCACGCAAATGGAAAATCGTGCAGGTTGTTAACGGAAGTTAATCTTGTCCATATTTCACCCCGTTCTCCGTCTATCCATTGAAAACACCAAAAAGTGCAGCAAAAAGAGTTCGAACATATCGTCCCCAACCTTCGACGTCGCATACTGACCGAAGCAAGGTCACATGGTCTTGACAACGATACTGCCGAGGACGTGGCTCAGGACGTATTGCTCAAACTATGGGCGTTGCGCGACGAACTCCACCGTCTGCGATCTGTCGAAGCATGGACAGTGACTGTCACCCGACATCTCGTGCTCGACCGTCTGCGACGTCCGCCGACGATGACGGTCGACAACGGACAGCCGCTAGCCGACACAGCCGAGATGCCCGACCAACGGTTGGAGACCCTCGACAACGAGGCTTGGCTCGAGCGCCGCCTTCGCGAACTCCCCGACAAGGAGTACCAAGTGCTCCACCTTCGACAGGTGGAACGCCGCACCACTCAAGAAATAGCAGCCATCGCCGGTATCGCAGAAAGTTCTGTACCCACTCTATTGGCACGCGCCCGGCGCAAACTGCTCGAAAGTTATAAACAAAGAACAAAACACATTCACCACACATGAACATCCCCAACGACATACAGCAACTGCTCGACCGCTTCCTTGATGGACAGACCTCACTCGAAGAGGAAGACCGCCTGGCCGACTACTTCCGCTCGTACGACGTGCCTGAAGCATGGCAAGCCTACAAGGAGATGTTCGCCTACTTCGATGCAGGCATGCCAACTGGCGAAGCCGAAGAAAAAAAACGTCCGCAACACCATCGCACCGTCGCCCTATGGACCGGTCTTTCAGTGGCCGCAGCCGCAGCACTGACCTTCTTCATTCTGCGCCCCACCAGCAGTCCGCAGCCATCAGCCGTCACACCCACCGCCAGCATGGCCGCCGTCACCGAGATGCCAAGCGATACGGTAAGCCGCGCACAACGCGACACCATCAAAGTTGTGCCCACCGCAAAGCCCGCACGCAAAAAGCCCGCGCGCCGCTACCGCGACACACCAGCAAAGCCTCACACCTACCTTGCATCGCTCTGCGACTCCGAGAACATCATCACACCCTCCCCCATCGACGAATATATAGTAGACAACCGTCTCCGACAAATAGAAGAAGAACAGGCCCGCAGTATAGAGGAAGCCTTACTCCGACAAGAAAATCTGATGCGCCAAGTTGAAATCCAACAAGCCAAAAAGACTTGGGAGATGGCGCAAGCCATCGACGGAGAAGAAATGCCTATCGAGGAATATCCATAACGAACGTTTCACTCCATCAAAAAAAAACGAACAAAAAACATCGTAAAAAAACCCTTCAAACAAGATACAATATGAAAACACATCGTCACTTCATTCTGTTCCTTCTCGTTGCAATATTGCCCAGTTATATTGCAGCACAAGAACACATCAGCAAAGCCTTCGACAAATTCGTCAACGACTGCAATACCGCCCAAAACATCACGTCGGTATCCACCTACGAATTCAATGACCACTGGAACAAAACCCCAGGTATCTGCAAAGGCATCGAGTTTCACATTCCGGCTGAAAAGCCCGATCTCACCCGTCTGCTCGATGCTTTTCACACCGATATGATGCAATCCTATTCCGCCAAGAACTACAAAGCAGACGACAGCAAAGAGCGTCAAAATATCAGTTACGGAGAGCGTTTGGAAAAGAGCATCTCGTTCGGCACAAGAAGCAATAGAAACTACCGTATCTACCTCTTCCGCGACCCCAAAGATAAGAATTTCCGTACTTGCTACGCGCTGTCATGGGGCGAGGAGGATGACGGTACCATACGCGGCAGCGCATGGAAGATATACAGCCGCGACCCTCGAAAGGTAACTGACGAAATGTTGGCAGAAGGAGTCACATCGACCGTCGACATCAATTACGATGACATCAAAAACTCAGCCGACGTACTCCAGGCCTTCGGCAATCTGCATACAGCCTACCGCGACCCCGATTCTCCCACGTCGCTGGCATTCAAGACCGGCATTGTCAACCGCACCGCCCAACTGCTCAAAAGAAAAGGCGACCTGCTCAATGCCGACGAGAAGGAAGTCGTAAGAAGCGGTCTTCGCGACATGAGAACCTGGACTTTCGACCAATACCTCAACAATATGCTCAATTCGATATCGAAATCTCTCAAATGATAAACCATCGTCCCAGTACGATACACGACGCCCGGCCATAGCGATTATGACCGGGCGTTTTTGTGTGTTGATATCTCGTCAATAAAAAAATGCTCTACTTCGCTCTGATAGAAAAATCGAAACGCAGACCACCTTTTTCTTGATTGCAGACCGATATGGTGCCGCCGTGCAGCAGAACGGCATTCTTGACGATGGCCAAACCAAGACCCGTACCGCCCATCTTGCGACTGCGTCCCTTGTCGACCCGATAGAACCGTTCGAATAGGCGGGGCAAGTGTTCGGCGGGTACACCGCCACCATTGTCCGAGAACGTGAAGTGCCACATACCATTCTCTTGTCGAGCCTCAAGCGAAATGGTCGTACCATGTCCGGCATAGGCGATGGCATTGTCGGTAAGATTTCGGAACACACTGTATAACAGACTTTGGTTGCCACGAACAACAATGTCAGCAGGCAGACTGTTACGAAAAGCCATGCCGTGCTCGGCCAGTTGAAGAGCAGTTTCGTGTACGATATTCTCTACCATAGCCGAGATGTCAACATCGGCAAAATCGGTCATGCCGGGCGCATCGTCCATACGGTTGAGCGTGGAGATATCCTGCAGCAATGCCGTGAGACGCTGGCTCTGTGCATAGCAGCGTGAGAGAAACTGCGCCTTGGTCTGCTCATTGATATGCGGATTGTCGAGTATCGTCTCAAGATACCCCTGTATGCTGGCCACTGGCGTTTTGAGTTCGTGAGCGATATTTTGGGTAAGTTGACGTTTGAGCACATCCTGCTCCTTGCGGGTAGTCTGTAGGCGTTTGTATATTTTGATGATGCGTTCGGCTATCTCACCCAGTTCGTCATCGGGAAACGCCACAAGATCTTCCGTATCGAGCGACTCATTGTGATCGGCCCGACTGGCAAAGGTACGGAGTTTGGTGATATTGTCACCCAGACGATTGATAAACCGGTAGAGTATGACCGTCAGCAGCAGAATGGCAGTAATGGCAAACCAAATGTAGTGCTGGTCGGCACGGAGCGATTTCGAGAGATTGTCATTGTACGGCAAGGCCGAGCGTATGATTAGACTATCCTCCGGGAAATAGGTGGCCGAATAGAAATAGTCGCCACCCATCGTACGGCTATTGCGCTCTACGGTAGATCCAGTGCCCTGTCGGAGAGCCGTTCGCACCTCGGGGCGGTTGGCGTGATTGCCCATCTGCGCATAGCCCTTGCTGCGGTTGTCGTAGACGACACTGCCGTCGCGGGTAATGATGGTCACACGCAGCCCCTTCATGTGATTTTCATCGACGAATTGGTCATAAGCCTTCTCGTCATAGCGGCCATAGGCATGGAGCACATCGTCCATACGCTGGTTGTAGTCCTGCAGGCGCAGGTTGAGCATATCGGTTTTGAACTGCTTCTCTCGGGTTTGCTGAAATACGATGAAGGCCACCGCAAACACGAGAAACACAGCCATCACGCTGAGATAGATACGTGTGCCAACACTGACACACCTCATTCTTATTGCCATTTCCGTATTTTTTTGATAGGTGGGCATTGATAGAGCCCACCTCAAACACTATGCGTCAAAATAGTAGCCAAAGCCCAGCCGAGTGACAATGCACTTGGAAAACCGCCCAATTTTCTTGCGCAAACGGGTGATATTGACATCGACCGTTCGGTCGAGCACCAAGACATCCTTCGGCCAAATACGGTCGATGAGTTCCTGACGGGAGAATACACGACCACGCTCTTCGAGGAGTAGTTTGAGTATTTCAAACTCGGTCTTGGTGAAGGGCACATCCTCACCATCGATGGAGACGGTCTTCTTGTCGAGATTCATCTCAATGCCTTGATAACTGATTGTCTGCGGTTCTTGCACTCCTTCAGCGACGGCCGTGCGGCGTATGACGGCCCGTATGCGTACCAACACCTCACGTATGGAGAAAGGTTTTGAGATATAATCGTCGGCCCCGAGATTGAATCCGGTCACGGTGTCGTTCTCCGTGTCACGAGCCGTCAGAAAGATGATAGGCACTTCGGCAGTAGTAGGATTTTCCTTCAGGCGCTTGGCCATGGCAAATCCCGACATGCCACCCATCATCACATCGAGCAGCAGCAGGTCATAAGAAGCGATGTCGAGGGTCAGCGCCTCTTCGGCCGAGGTAGCCGTATCTGCCTCATAGCCCTCGGTTTCGAGATTGAACTTGAGTATTTCGAGCAGATCTTGCTCGTCGTCTACGATGAGTATGCGGTAAGGTTTGTTCATCTGTATTTCATTTTGACGTAATTTCTACCGCAAAGGTAAGCCTACGTCTGTTCATACATATTGCATACATATTACAATTCAGTGACAATCGATACAACTACACGTCACGCTCGTCCACCGTCCAAGTATCGTCCACTTGTATGTTCACCTGATGCTTGGCTGCGGCATCCTCCTCGAAGAAGTGGTCAGAGTACTGCGTGATATGTGCCGTGACAGCCGGCACTTCCTCGTAGGTACGCTCATAGAGCACATTGCCCTTGGCATCGAGCGCACTCACCGTGACACGCATATTGCGGCCATCGGTATGGGGAAAGGTATAGACTTCATACACCGACGATGCGCTATGAGCCGCAGCATCCACGGTAAGCGTTTCCGTCTGGCGCGAGTTGACACATCCCGCACCAGCCGCAGCGTCGAGCGTACTGCTACCGCCAGTATAGTAGAACTTCATTGAGGTCACGGCCGAAGGTACATTGTCGACAATCTTCAGGCGAAACATGGCCACGCAACGGCGCAATAACAAGTCGACATCACCATCATCACCGATGTCGACCGTGTCACAACAACAGAAAGTGTCGGTCACCTTGTTGTCGGAGAAGGTGACCTTGTCCGGACTGGTCACGGTAGCCGCCTTCGTACCGTTGTGGGCAACGGCCACAATTATATATTGTCCCTTGTCAATGGCAAGTTCGACAGAACCAAATGTGCCGCCATCTGCCTTCGACTGGGAGAGGCTCTTCACGCGCTCGCCATCCTTGAACAGGGCTATGCTGATCATCGTGCATACATCATCGACAGGTCGTGTGGAGGCATCCGTCGCCGTTTTCGTATCAAACGGGGTCACGTCGTAGCGCGAAAGACGCAGTCGTACAACGGCTTGACCCTCCTTGCGCTCCACCTCATCCTGACCGGAAGTATCACTATCGGCCTTCTCGCAGGAAGTCAGCGACAATAGGAAAACGGACAACAACATTAGCAGTGAGGCAATTTTTCGTAGGTATCTTTTCATGAGTGACAATATAAGGGTGATTTCTGAAATATACATCGCAAAAATACGCAGAAATACAAGAAGCGCCAAGCACAGGCACAGGTATTTTGCCGCAAACCGCGTTTTTCCTGTATATTTACCATTCACCACCCTGTCCTGTCATGACAAAGGCAACAGGCAGAAGAACCAAAAATCAAATATTTTCTTTTGCACTGCACCCGTTTTTCCGTAACTTTGCATAAATGTCGGTATAGACCATACTTCGGAAAACCTTTCCGACAGACTCTTTCCAAGAATAGTACACAACATGACAGACAATAAAAAGCCGTTGCTCGGACTCTCACTCGATGAACTCAAGGACGTGGCCCGCTCGCTGGGCATGCCTGCCTTCACTGGCGGACAAATCGCCAAGTGGATCTATGGCAAGCACGTACACCACATCGACGAGATGACCAACCTATCGAAGGCCAACCGCGAGCGCCTCGCCGAAGCCTACACTATAGGTTGTATGCCACCCACCGAATGGCAGGAGTCGGTAGATGGCACCAAGAAATACTTGTTCCCCACCTCCGACGGCAAACGTGTCGAGACGGTATTCATACCCGACGGCGAACGCGCCACACTCTGCGTATCGTCGCAGGTGGGCTGCAAGATGAATTGCCTCTTTTGTCAGACTGGCAAACAGGGTTTCGAATCAAGCCTCACCGCTACCGATATACTCAATCAAGTATACTCACTGCCGGAATGTGAGCGACTCACCAACATCGTGTTCATGGGACAAGGCGAACCGATGGACAATCTCGACAATGTACTCCGCGCCACGCAGGTACTCACGGCCGACTATGGCTGGGCCTGGAGTCCGAAACGCATCACGGTGAGCAGTGTCGGTGTAAGACGAAAACTCGAGCGATTCCTTGCCGAGAGCGATTGCCATGTGGCCATCTCGCTACACTCCCCGCTACCCGAACAGCGTGCCGCACTTATGCCGGCCGAGCGCGGCATGAGCATCACCGAGGTGGTAGACCTGCTCCGCAACTACGACTTCGCCCACCAGCGCCGTCTGTCGTTCGAATATATCATGTTCGGAGATATCAATGACTCGCAGACTCATGCCCGCGAAATCATCCGCCTGCTACACGGGCTGCAGTGCCGGGTCAATCTCATACGCTTCCATCAGATACCCCACATCGACCTCAAAGGCACCGACGAGAAGCGTATGGAGGACTTCCGCGACTATCTCACCGCACACGGCGTGTTCACCACCATACGCGCCAGCCGCGGACAAGATATCTTCGCCGCCTGCGGACTGCTGAGTACAGCAAGAAAGATAGAAGATGAACGTCATCAAGCATAGTCTGCTCCTGTACGCCGTACTGCTGTTTGTAGCCTGCAACGGACGTCATACGGTCTTGCCGTCTAGCAGTGGCACGCCCTTCGATGTCATCCTTATAGGGGATAGCGGAGATATCGTGAGACAGACACTCGAGACCGATGTGCCGGGACTGCCACAGTGCGAGCCACTCTTCCACGTCACCACGGCCGATGAGAAACAGATGGCCACGGCTACAAGACTGGCCCGAAGTATCGTCATCGTCGACATCGACTCCACGCAATATACTCGAGCGAGCATCAGAAGCGAGAAAAATGTGTACGCCACACCGCAGATGATTGTCCACTTGCATGCCCCGAACGCAGACACGCTCCGACAATACCTCAGCGTCAACTACTCCCTCGTGCGTCTGCTCGTGCGCCACGAGTACAATGCCGAAATAGCCCGTCTACGGTCTCACCACAATCCCAAGGCCGAAGCCGCCATACGCCGGATGTTCGGTTGCACGATGTCCATACCTTCCACAATGATGGCATCAAAACAAGGCAAAGACTTCATTTGGCTATCCGACAATTCCGCCTACGGTATGGTGAACATCTGCGTCTACACCTCCGAGAACCGAGACAGCGTGATGCGCATCAACATCAAGGGAGAGACCGATGACATGTACATGACCACCGTCGCACGGAGTGTCACCCGACAACAGGTCTACCCACACGGGCAGACGGTCGTTGTCACACGCGGACTATGGGAAATGAAGGGGGATGCCATGGGCGGACCGTTCGTCTCTCATACCCTCACCGACAGTCTGTCGGGCAAGACCATCGTGGCCGAGACTTTTGTCTACGCCCCCTCCATGCCCAAGCGCAACCTGCTACTTCGCGCCGAAGCCGCTCTCTACACGCTAAACATCGCGCCCCGTAAGACCAGCAGAATTGCCCGAGAAAAATAAGACAAGAAAAAGCATACAACTCATATATCAATGGAAAACAGAAAAATACGCGTAGCCATCACGCACGGCGACACCAACGGCGCCGCATACGAACAGATCTTTAAAACCTTCGCAGACCCAGAGATGCTCGAACTCTGCACTCCCGTCATCTATGGTTCTCCCAAGGTGGCCGCCTACCACCGCAAAGCGTTGGGCATACCAGCCAACTTCAGCATCATCGCCACTGCAGAGGAAGTTGCCGACGGACGTGTGAACCTGCTCACCTGCTTCGACGACGACGTGAAGGTAGACCTTGGTACGCCCACCGAAGAGTCAGGACAGGCCGCCATCAAGTCGCTCGACCGAGCACTGACAGATTTCCGATCGGGTGCATTCGATGTACTCGTATGCTGCCCTGTCTGCAACGACAACATCAAGGTGGCCGGACTTCCTTTCCATGGTCTGAAAAGATACATCGAGACAAGCGTCGGCGAAGGCAAGACCTCACTGGGCATACTGCTCAACGACACGCTGAGCATCGCCATAGCCACCGACTGCACGACCATGAAGAAAGTGTCAGATGCCATCACCGCCGAAGATCTCACCACAAGCCTCAGTACGCTCACGTCCAGCCTGCGCCGTGACTTCATGTTGTCTGTACCCCGTGTTGGCGTACTCGGATACAATCCCCAAGCCAACGGTGAAGAAGAACAGTCGGCCATCCTCCCCGCCATTGCCGCCGCTCCAGGTGACGGCACACAGGTATTCGGTCCCTACGCTACCGCAGAATACTTTGCAGAGGGACAATTTGATGCTTTCGACTGCACACTGGCCATGTACCGCGACCAGGCCATGATACCTTTCACCACACTCACCGCCGAACCGGGCATCTACTACTTGGCCGGACTGCCCATCGTCTGCACTATGCCCACTGGCGGCCCCGGATTTGACATTGCCGGAAAGTGCATCGCCGATGAGTCATCACTGCGCCGCGCCATCTTCACCGCCATAGACATCTTCCGCCACCGCGCAGAGTACGACGAGCCTTACGCAGACCCACTGCAAAAACTCTACCACGAGCGTCGCGATGAGAGCGAAAAGGTGCGCTTCTCCATCCCAAAGAAGCATGAGTTCGCGTCCAAAGGCAAAGCGCAGCCGCGCGACAACGCCGACAAGAAATGAAGTCCAAATACCAAAACATATTCTTCTGGTTCGGTATCGTCCTTTTGGCCATCATGGTGAACCAACTCGACTTCGCCGAAGTATGGAGCGGTCTGCAACACGCCGGCTACTGGTTCTTTGCAGTAGTCGGTCTGTGGGCCGCACTCTATATGTTCAACACGACGGCTTGGTACCTCATCATCCGCGCCGGAGGCCCTGCAAGAATACGTTTCTTGTGGCTCTACAAGGTGACCGTATCGGGCTTTGCCCTCAACTACGCCACACCCGGCGGACTCATGGGCGGCGAGCCTTACCGCATCATGGCCCTTGCGCCCCATATCGGCACCGAGCGGGCCACCTCGTCGGTCATACTCTACGCCATGACCCACATCTTCAGTCACTTCTGGTTTTGGATGCTCTCCATACCGCTCTACCTCATACTCTTTTCACTGACCCTTCCGATGGGTATACTGCTAGCCGCCGCCAGCGTCTTTTGCGTACTAGGGTTGTGGTTTTTCCTGTCGGGCTATCGCAAGGGACTTGCCGTCAGAGCCATGAACGTGGCTCGACATACTCCTTTCATCCGCCGCTGGGCAGCCGCATTTGTCGAGAAGCACCGTACCGCGCTCGATACCATAGATGCCCAAACCGCCACTCTACACCAACAAAACCGTCGCACACTCGTCGCCGCAGTACTGCTCGAACTCTCCTGTCGAGTATGTTCCGCCCTCGAGATCTACTTCATCCTGCGCGTACTCATGCCCAACGCAGACTATGGAGTTTGCATCCTCATCCTCGCCTTCACCTCGCTCTTTGCCAATCTGCTCTTCTTCATGCCTTTACAAATAGGCGGACGCGAAGGCGGATTTCTCATGTCTGCCACCGCACTGGGATTGGGTAGCACGGCCGGCATATTCGTCGCACTCATCGTTCGCCTGCGCGAACTGGTATGGACCGGACTCGGACTACTCCTTATCAAGGCTGAACGCCATTCAAGCAAGCCTACCAAAGAGAATTAAGGCGGGCGCTAAGTGACGACAAAAAACAACTTGGTACAATTTGAGAACAGTGAATACTTCTTCTAATGGTTGTCCGACTTATTTTTTCACCGCCACTAAAAAGTCACTAAAAAAGCCATCGAGTGTATAGGCATCCCAATTTTTATGCGTAATTTTGTCTTTCACTATGCACACATCCGAACTGCAAACCATCAAACAACGCTACAACATCGTAGGCAACTGCGATGCGTTGAACCATGCCCTCGACATCGCACTGCAGGTCGCACCGACCGATCTCTCCGTACTCATCGTGGGCGAAAGCGGTGTAGGAAAGGAAATCATACCGCGGCTCATACACGACAACTCACCCCGAAAGCACGAAAAGTACTTCGCCATCAACTGCGGATCCATCCCCGAAGGTACCATTGACAGCGAACTCTTCGGACACGAGAAAGGCTCCTTCACGGGGGCCATCGGCGAGAGCGAAGGCTACTTCGGCACCGCCAACAAAGGCACCATCTTCCTCGATGAAGTAGGCGAACTTCCACTGGCCACCCAAGCCCGACTCCTGCGCGTACTCGAAACAGGCGAATACATCCGCGTGGGCGGACAGAAAATCATGAAGACCAACGTCCGCATCGTAGCCGCCACCAACGTCAATATGCGCAAGGCCGTCAGCAAGGGACGTTTTCGCGAAGACCTCTACTACCGACTCAACACCATCCCCATACAGATGCCGCCCCTGCGCGACCGCGGACAGGACATTCTCCTGCTCTTCCGCCTCTTCGCCATGCAGACCGCAGAGAAATACCATCTGCCACGCATCCGGCTCAATGACGATGCCCAGCAACTGCTGCTCAAATACAAGTGGCCCGGCAACGTGCGCCAACTCAAGAACATCACCGAACAGATGTCGGTACTCTGCACCGTACGCGACATCGATGCCGCCACCATGCGACAGTTCATTCCCCAAGATCCCGAAAGCATGGAACTCGCCACCGTCACCTCCACAGGCACCCACTCCTACGAGAGCGAACGCGAGATACTCTACAAGATACTCTACGAACTGCGAGGCAACGTGAGCGACCTGCGCCGCGAAATGAATAGTCTGCGCAAACAACTCAATGCCGTCAACAAAATTGACACCACCTACCCCGCCACCCTCACCTCCATCGACCGCAACGCTACAGGACTTGCGCCCATAAACATCCCCACACCGCAAGCCACCGCCATCGAAGACGTAGAGGCAGAGGAAATCAAGGACGTGGAAACATCCAACCTCAACGAGCTCGGACGGCAAGTGGTGGAAACTGCACTCGAGCGCAACGGAGGCAACTACATGAAGGCGGCTCGCGAACTGGGCGACTGTCTCTCTACCATCAACACACCGACCGACAACACCGCGTCTGCACACCACCATACTACCGACGATGAAACAGACGAAAGCCTCAATCTCAATGACCTCGGACGACACATGGTAGAAAAGGCACTCGAACGCAACGGAGGCAACCGCAAGAAAGCCGCACAGGAACTGGGCATCTCCGACCGCACCCTGTACAGAAAAATCAAGCAATATGGACTCAACTCATAACCCACATACCGCCACACCAGCCGGCAAAATGCGAAATTCTCGGCTACGATTCCGTCTCATGCACACCAGTCTGCTATTGGTCTGCATCATTGCCCTGGCCGCCTGCAGCGTGAAATACCGTCTTGACGGTGCCAGCATCGACTATACCAAGACCAAGACCATACAGATCGCCGACTTCCCCATACGCGCCAGTTATGTATGGGGACCTATGGCACCGATGTTCAACAACAAACTCAAGGATATCTTTGCCAGCCACACCAAACTCATACAAGTGAAACGCAACGGCGATCTCAAGATAGAAGGCGAAATCACACAATACTCCCAACGCAACAAGTCGGTATCAGCCGATGGCCATTCAGCGCAGACCGAACTCACCATGACCGTCAACGTGCGCTTCACCAACAACACCAAGCACGACGAGGACTTCGAACGTCAGTTCTCCGCATCACAGTCCTACGAGAACACCCGTAGCCTCAGTTCGGTACAGGAAGAACTCGTCACACAGATGATAGAAGACATCACCGACCAAATATACAACGCCACAGTAGCCAACTGGTAATCCCCACCACGGCAATCCCACCAACACCACATCAACGGAAAGCGCAAACATGGACCTCACACGGCTCACAGACCATCCCGAACTACTCGACAAGGAGTCACTCTTTGAACTCCGGCGGCTCACCGCGCTCTACCCCTACTACCAGCCCGCCCGCCTACTGATGCTGCAGAATCTGTATCTGCTGCACGACTCATCGTTCGAAGAGGAGATGAGGCGCGCCGCCGTCTACATCACCAACCGCAAGACCCTCTTCGACCTTGTAGAGTCGGCCCACTACCACCTTCGCCCCAATACGCCAGCCCCCACACCCACACCACAAACAGACGGCACCGACCGCACCCTCGACCTCATCGACGGTTTTCTCGACTCCGAAGCCGCAGAAGCCACCACTCCCACTGCACCCGTACGCCGCAAGCCCACCCCCACCGACGCCACTGTCGACTACACCGCCTACCTCATGTCCCTCGACACGCCAGAGCCCAATGCACCCAAGGAAGATACTCCCCAACTCAATGGACAAAACCTCATCGACAACTTCCTCAACGATGCCGGCGGAAAGATACAACTCAAGGAAAATCCCGAATATACACCGCAACTGCCCGAAAACAACGGAAAAGGCGCAAAAGACGAGGACGACGGCTACTTCACCGAGACTTTAGCCGGCATTTACATCAAACAAGGCCGATATTCCAAGGCATTGGAAATTATTCAGCGATTAAATTTGAATTATCCAAAAAAAAATGCTTACTTTGCAGACCAAATCCGATTTTTACAGAAATTGATATTAAATAACAACAACAACAAATAGCAAAATGGTTTATTACTTGTTCGTGATTTTCATCGTGATAGCCGCCTTTCTGATGATTGGCATCGTGCTGATACAGGAGTCCAAGGGTGGCGGCCTCGCCTCCAATTTCTCCTCCTCCAATTCCATCATGGGCGTACGCAAGACCACCGATATCGTAGAGAAGACCACATGGGGCCTCGCAGCAGCCATGGTTGTACTCAGCGTCATCTGCGCATACGTCGCTCCCGTAGCCGTAGGCGAGCAGAGCGTTATGGAGAAAGCAGCCACCGAGTCACCTGCCACCAACCCGACCAATACTCAGGGCTTCGGTGCTAGCCAGCAGCCAGCAGCCGGACAAAAGACAGCGCCCGCACAGCAAAACACACCCGCAGCACCGGCACAACCCGCCAAATAATAGTTAACGAATACAAAAAGAAACGGATATATTTGGACAATCCAAAAAATATCCCTACTTTTGCACTCGCTTTCAAAAGGAAGCACTGACACGGTGCCCGTAGTTCAGTTGGTTAGAGCGTCAGATTGTGGTTCTGAATGTCGTGGGTTCGAGTCCCACCGGGCACCCAACACAAGCCCTGCAAGTTGCACAACTTGCAGGGCTTTTTCATTTACAATTCCACCCTAATCGTACTGTCCACCATCCCCAATTGCTTAGTTTACACAAAATCGCACACGACGAGCCACAAAGTTGACTTGTACAAAGCCTTTGTAGCAATCGTACAAGGTCCTTGTAGCAATCGTACAAAGCCTTTGTAGCAATCGTACAAAGCCTTTGTAGTATCCGTACAAGACCTTTGTACAAAAAGAAAACAGTGCTATCCGCACAACAAATCATATCTCGATACAGATAGGACAGAGAATAGCGACGACTTCCTTTTCTTTTCCACAACCACACTTTCTCATAAAACGCCAGTGTTATCTTATTAAATTATGTTAATATTGTGTATGCTTTCTTGTTTGGTATTATCCATATCCATATCTTTGCGATATCAAAATAATATCACACGAACTAACATTAAAAAAAACATCACAATATGGAAAATCAAGAATTTGCGTTCAAGGGGAAGACACTCAACGGATTTCCTATGCTCTTCCTCAACATTCTCCTCACACTGACATCGTTAGGAAGCATCGTATGGGGATGCATATTGGAAAACGCTGTAGGTGCTGCGCTGATTGTTACAGGTATACTACTGCTGATTATCACTCTCGTCTTGTGGTGCGGATTTGTGCAAGTGGAACCCAACGAGGCCCGCGTGATGATGTTCTTCGGCAAGTACAAAGGTACATTCACCCGTGTAGGATTCTACTGGGTACACCCCTTTATCGTCACTAAAAAATTGTCTTTGCGTGCCCGCAACCTCGATGCAGAGCCTATCAAGGTCAATGACAAGACGGGCAACCCGGTGATGATCGGTCTCGTGTTGGTATGGAAACTCAAGGACACCTACAAAGCCATGTTCGAAATCGACGCACAGACCATGGCGCAAAGCAATACACAGAATACCGTCGGCACAAACGTATCAAACGTGATGAAGGCCTTTGAGAATTTCGTCAAGACGCAGAGCGACGCCGCCCTGCGCCAAGTAGCCGGACAATATGCCTACGACGACAACGACACCGATCACGACTGCACAACGCTTCGCAATGGTGGTGATGAGGTCAACAGCGAACTCAAAGAGAAACTCGACGACCGTCTAAGCATGGCTGGCATCGAAGTGGTGGAAGCCCGTATCAACTATTTGGCCTACGCTCCCGAAATCGCAGCCGTGATGCTACGACGCCAGCAGGCATCGGCTATCATCTCCGCCCGCGAGAAGATTGTGGAGGGTGCCGTTTCGATGGTAAAAATGGCCCTGCAGCGACTTGGCGAGGAAGAGATTGTAGAACTCGATGAAGACAAGAAGGCTGCCATGGTCAGCAATCTGCTCGTCGTACTTTGTGGTGACGAGTCTGCCCAACCTGTAGTCAATACCGGCACTCTCCATCACTAAGAGACGATAAAAACAACAAGAAAAATATGGTAAACATCAAGGCATATCTTTGGAAGTACGTCCTTGACCGACGCGAAATAGAATTTCTGTGCAGTCCTAAACTGGAGGGTGTCTTTACGACCCTTCTTGGTGGCATATTGCTGGTTGTATTTATGACGAGCGCCATTATCAGCGACCGTTTATCGCTGGGTCTAACCTTGACCTTTCTTGGCATCAGTATAGCATTGACAATCTACGGCATCTACTATTGGCGTCTACGCACAAAACCCATAAAGCGCACTATATCTCCAGGCAGTCTTGCCTTCCGGCTTTATCACCGCAACCTGTTGGCATACACGGCCTACTCGATTTTCAATACGCTGGTTGTATTCCTAATCATTTCGTCCATACTTACCGCTCTCGACGGAGAATTCAGTGCCGACAGGATACGCTCCCACATGGCGAGTGGACTGAGACTCTCTGTTCTTGTACTACTCGAGTGCTTGCGTTCGGCCTTACTGATCTACCAATACGACCATTCTCCAAAGGAAACCCACCGCTACGCTGACGGACAATCAGAAATCCTCAGTGACAATTCCATCGCCAACGGAAAATAATCCATGTTATGGCAAAGAAAGAATCAACGACAAAGAGTTTTGTTCTGCGCGTAGACGCCGCCACAATGGAGGCCATCGAGCAATGGGCCGATGATGAGTTTCGTTCTATCAACGGCCAACTGCAGTGGATCATCGCCGAAGCGCTGCGCAAGGAAGGGCGGTTGCCCAAGCAAAAAAGCAAAAACGGGAAAGAGGGGGTATAACACAGATTTACCGCAAAAGACTGACAGTACCGCAAGCCGATGATCAATAGGCTTCGCGGTACTTGTTTTCGTCCTTGTCCTCGAGCATTGAAAGGTAACTCTGGTATCGGCTGGCGGCAATATAGTGTTCATCGAGGGCACGGAGTACAGCGCAACCTGGTTCGTGGGTGTGTGTACAATTGCTGAACCGGCAGTCTTTTGAAAAGTGGAAGATCTCGCGGAAGTAACTGGTCAGTTCCTCCGGTTCCATATCGAACGTACCAAAACCTTTTATTCCGGGCGTATCAATGATATAGCCGCCATCGGGCAAGGGCAACATCTCTGAGAAAGTGGTGGTATGCATGCCCGTATTGTGAGCATCACTGATCTCGGCTGTGCGCAGGTTGACTCCTGGCAGAAGGCGGTTGATAAACGTAGACTTCCCCACCCCGCTATTACCGCTAAGCAAGGTGATCTTGTCGTGGAGCAGGTCGGGCAGCGCGTCAAAACCCTCACCGGTAGCGGCTGAGAGTGCCAAGCACTGGTAACCGATGGTGCGGTAGAGCGTCATCATCATCTCCTGGTAGTGGCGTTCCTCATCGGAGAGCAGGTCGGTCTTGTTGAACACCAGCACCACTGGCACACGGTAGGCTTCGGCCGAAGCGAGGAAGCGGTCTATAAACATAGTGCTCGTCTGCGGATGATTTACCGTGACGACAAGGAAGGCCTGGTCGACATTAGCCGCAATGATGTGGCTCTGCTTGCTGAGGTTCTGCGACTTGCGGATGATATAGTTGCGACGGTCGCAGATATGGGAGATAAATGCCGTACCCTCCTGGTTGCGGATAATGTCGACATAATCGCCCACAGCCACCGGATTGGTACTGCGGATACCCTTGAGTCGGAAATTACCCTTGATCTTGCAGTCGACGAGCGACCCGTCTTCTGTCTTGACGGTGTACCAACTGCCGGTATTCTTGATGACTAGTCCACGCATTGTATAATATCTCGTTAGGCGGAATTTCTTGGCATTCGCCGTAAAAAAAAAGAAGAAAAAGCAAGATGGCATCGCGATGACGTTCACTCCAATGGAGGTAGTCGTACGGCGTATGGTATTTTGCTTTTTCTCCCTTGTATTGTGTCCGTGACTTACACGGTCATGATTTCCTGTGTCTTGGCATCGAGCAGTTCATCGATTTTCTTGATGTACTTGTCGTGCACCTTCTGCAAATCGTTCTCGGCATCCTTCTCGAGGTCTTCGGAGAGTCCGTCCTTGATGGCCTTCTTGAGTTTGTCCTTGATCTCACCACGCACGTTGCGCACTTCGACCTTGGTTTTCTCACCAATCTTGTTGCACTGCTTGACGAGGTCGCGGCGGCGCTCCTCGGTAGGCTGGGGTATGCCCAGACGAATGATTTCGCCGTTGTTTTCGGGCGTGATGCCTACATCACTGTCCATGATGGCTTTTTCTATATCGCGGATAGCCTTCTTGTCCCAAGGACGTATGGCTATGGTACGGGCGTCGGGCACGGAGACGTTGGCCACTTGATTGAGCGGCACCATCGATCCGTAGGAGTTCACCCGCACTCCGTCGAGTATGGCCACGTTGGCACGGCCAGCACGTATGCGGGCGAGTTGCTCCTCGAGGTAGAGGGCGGCCATCTCCATGCGCTCGGAAGCGCCGTTGAGGGTTTCTTTTACGTCGATCATAATATTTCTTGTATTAGTTTCGGATACTAAGGATTGTCATTTGGGGATGTATCAAAAGACGGTTTATTGCCGTTGCATCTCGGCGGCCACGAGATTGGTCAGATCTACAAACTCTTCTACAGAGAGTTGCTCAGGACGGCGGGTCATCATGTCACGGGTATAGAAATCGTCAGACGCACCACCGGGGAAGAGTTGGCGCAGACTCACGCGAAGCATCTTGCGTCGCTGACCGAACACAGTCTTGACCACACGGCGGAAGAGTTGCTCGTCGCAACCGAGCCGCTGAGTAGCGTTGCGCGTCATACGGATGACAGCGCTCTTGACCTTTGGCGGCGGATTGAACACATGCTCGTCGACGGTGAAGAGGTATTCCACATCGTACCATGCCTGTGTGAGTACCGAGAGTATGCCGTAGGCCTTGCATCCCGGAGCAGAGGCCATGCGCAGAGCTACCTCCCGCTGTATCATGCCCGTGCAACAGGGTATGAGGTCGCGATTGTCAATCATCTTGAAGAAGATCTGCGACGAGATGTCGTAGGGATAGTTGCCGGTGAGTACGAACTGCCGTCCGCCGAAGACCGTTGTCAAGTCCATACGCAGAAAATCATCACCGATGATATTCTCGCGTAGCGCAGGAAAAGCCTCGCTGAGATAGGCCACCGACTCGGTGTCGATTTCCACGGCCTTCACCTCGCGGTCCTTGGTGGTAAGAAACTGTGTGAGCACGCCCATACCTGGACCTATTTCGAGTACCGGAATGTCCGGACAGGCATCTACCGTGTCGGCGATGGCCTTGGCGATGCCGAGGTCGGTGAGGAAGTGCTGGCCCAGGTTTTTCTTCGGTCTTACTTGTTTCATGTTGCAAATATAGCCAAAATCGTGTATAGCACAAAACGATACACCGTGTTTTTGCCGCAGTCGGATGCAGTTTCCGCGAATACATCATCTCTATCGTGTCCTTTTGTCAGCGGAGCATACGATACGTCAATGCGCCCAGCCCACGCTTCACCATCCAGCACAACGGAAGGACGACAAGAAACGCCACCACATACTGTACTTCCACAGGTAGGGCGATGTGCAGTCGGAAGAAGAAGTAGATGATGGTTCCCAAGAATATTCTGTGGAGCATATAGAACTCAAAACTGATATTGCCCAACGCCACCATGAAGCGCATACGGAGACACTTGGTGAGCCATCCTGCGTGAGCACCATCGGTCAAAGCGAAGATAAGGATGGTGGCCACGGCTGTCGGCCAAAACTGTGCGACATAGAAGAAGCGTTCGGGCAGACAGGGCGAAACGATCACATTGACTACAAACAAAGCCACAGGCAGCCACTCCCACAAAGCGGCATGGCGTAGTCCGCCCGAATTCTGCACACACCGATAGACGCGATGCGTCAATACGCCAAGACCAAAATCGAGGAGTCTCACCGGAGGAAAAACGTACAACCAAGCCTCTGTCACCGAGTCTGGCAGACATGCCACCACACCCAGATATATACCAACGATGGCGGCAGCAACCGCAAGCGCCGTACGCAACCGACAACCATTCACCATCCGCCAGATATAGGGAAACAGGGCATAGGCGAGCAAAATAGAGGAGACAAACCACGACACGCCGTTGAGCGAGAAGTAGCAGTCGTGTAGCGGCACCCAGCTCTGTACAAGGGCAAGATTGCATACCGAATAGGGCCAACCCGACGGATCGATATGATGGCGATAGGCCACCAAATACCACAGCGCGCCCAACAGATGCAGGGGATAAATCTTGGTCCAGCGACGAAAGAAGAACGTGCGCCAATGCAACTGCCCCGCTTCCACACGTTGTCCATACCCTTCGGAGAGCACAAAACCACTCAGCACAAAAAACAAGGACACGCCACATACACCGCCCATCTCAAAACCGGAAGGCAAATGGGAGAGAAAAACCAGAAAGATAAAGACAAAGCGCAAGGACTGGAGCGTGGTGATGGGTTTCTGCATGGTATGGATGGAGAAAATAGAATGGTGGCACACCACAAAATTACGATTTTTCTATGGCTTATCAACTGACAATAATGTCCATTTCGCTGAAAAATCTTCAAAAAGAAAAATATATCGGTACTTTATATGCGATTTTGTCACCGACAATCCCTATCTTTGCAGCATACCTTGCTTTATTATTCACCAAAGGGCGGGTTGCATAACACGCCGTCAATAATCAAAACCTTCAAAACAAACATCTATGAAAAAGTATCTTGCAGAATTGGTAGGCACGTTCGTGCTGACCTTCCTGGGCTGCGGTGCCGCCGTGAGCCTCAACTGCGGTGTTGACACCGCATCAGTAGTGGGCACAGCCCTGGCCTTCGGTCTTTCAGTCGTGGCGATGGCTTACACCATCGGTGGCATATCGGGTTGCCACATCAATCCCGCCATCTCGCTGGGCGTATTCCTGAGCGGGAAAATGAGCGGCAAGGACTGCGGTATGTATATGATCGCACAGACCATTGGCGCCATCATCGCCGCCGCTGCGCTCGCCTTGCTGGTCGGCACCGACCCGAGCCTTGTACAGGGTACGGCCACTGGAGCCAACGCCTGCGCCTCTGACAATGTGGTCAACGGTCTGGTAGCCGAGATACTGCTGACCTTCCTCTTTGTATTGATCGTACTGGGAGCCACCAGCAAGACCAATGGTGCCACCAATAATTTTGCAGGTTTGGCCATCGGTCTGTCGCTCGTGCTCATTCATCTTGTCGGCATACACTACACCGGCACGTCGGTCAATCCGGCCCGCTCTATCGGTCCGGCTCTCTTTGAAGGCGGCAAGGCCCTCTCGCAGTTGTGGGTATTCATCGTAGGTCCGTTGGTCGGCGGCGCACTGGCAGCCGGCGTATGGCACGTGATTGCTCCAAAGGAGAAATAAGGTAAGCGCAATACTTTATTGACAATAAAAAAATAGGAGGGTGCGTCACCACATCGTGTACACACCCTCCACCGTTGCACGCAGTACTTCAGCGTCTGTTCCATTCCATTTTCGTCGTTCCTCTTTCACGATGCGTAGGGTAAGCGACCTCTCTATCGTTTCACATTCCTTTTCCATTCCATCGATGTCAAGCTAACCTTGTCATCTTGCCAGACAGTGCTTCACGTTTCACTCACGATGTCAGTCCTGCTTTCTTCCTGGCTTTCTGCAAGTAAAGGATAGCCTGTTCGTCCTGCCCGCCATACTGACGCTCTGTAGACATCAAAGATTGTGGTCTTTGCTCCACCAGCCTTTCAGCATTTGCGTAAGAGATTTCGCTTCTATGCCCCCGCTCGGGTCATCTCGGTCCTTCTACTTCTGTCCTTTTCCTTTCACGTTTTCCATTGTCAACGGCCGCAGCCTTCGGCCCTGTTGCGCCTCAGGAATCGAACCTGAGAAGTCGAGGAGTTCTCTATCCCCGCCAGGAGCCACCGCGCTGCCTCCAGCCTGCGAATTTGTATCTTATTCTCTTTCAGTGTTTCAGTATCACTCCATGGGCAAGCCCAATGCAGTGGCGATCAGTCTTTTTCTCATTGTGACGGTCTCTTGGCCGATACTGTTCAGCAGATTGTAGTATCCGCCTATCTCGGTGATGTTGAGCGGTGCCGGCATACGCGGCGTCACTGTCTGTGTCTCGTCGATGATGCGTTGCATCAGCCGTAGGCGCAAGGCCTTCATTTCTTCCGACGATTCCGATCGTATCACGTCGGCCAAGACAGACAACAGGTTGTTGATAGCCTCCTCGTTCATATTTTTGCTGTTTTTATGGGTTCGTATATTATGGTCGACCTGGAGTGAGGGCAGAAGATCTACTCCTTGGCGGTCGACTGGCTTTCAGACTTTTCAGACGACGAACTGCTGCACGCATTGTTGTCGGTGGAGTCGGTCTTCTCGGTTTGCTCGCTCTTTGAGGTGTCTTCACACTTCTGGTTGTCGTCGGCCTTGGCCTCATCATCCTTCTTGGGTTCCTCGTCTTTCTTGGGATTCTCTTTCTTTGTTTCATCGCCGCCTGACTTAGCGCCGAGTAGTGAGGTGATGACGTTTCCTGCCGTCGTGACGGCATTGTTGACGATACCAGAGTTGGCTGTCACTATATTGTCACGCCCCGTAGCGGTATTGGCATCCGCTGACTTGAGCAATTCGCGCATGTCTATGCTGGCAAGCGCATCGGCAAACTGCGGCGACTGGGCCAAAGCGGAGAGTATGCCGGCAGTCTGTATGTGCTGCGGAAGCGTTGCGCCCTGTGTCGGCATGGTAATCGTAGGTGCATTGGCATTGGCGCTGCTGAGCAGACTGGAAGTGCTGAGATAACTGGAGTCAAGCGTAGCATGGTCGATATCGGAGTCTTTCCAGTTCCAGAATCGCGTGATGTCTATCTTCTCGCTGACATTGGTCTCGCCCAGCACGGCCTCGCCGATCATGCCGCTTGTCGGTACGGAGACGGTGGCCGTCGGCACACGGAAGCCCATCGACTGGAACTTGTAGATGCGGTCTTGCAACATCGCGCTAGTGAAGTCGTCGGTATCCTCATCGAAGAGTTCCTTGCCCAAGGCAGCCCTCACCTCGTCGTTGTCGGGGATGTAGAACGGCAGTACGATATTGTTGCCGTAGAAACCGAGTGGTGACAGAGCATCCACGCAGTTGAGCAGCGGATAGGAGGTGGCGGTTGATGTACCGTCGGCATCGGCATCGAGGTCGATGGTGTAGCCTTCGAGCATCAGTACCCGCTCGCCGTCACTCATACCTTCCCATACAAAGCGCGAGTAGTCGTAGGTATTGGCCAGCACGTGCTGGTAGAGTTCTTCCACGCGGCGCAGGTCGTCCTTGCTGAAGTAGGTAGAACCTTTCCGGCAGAGCGTAAATCTCATTTTGCTGCCGAGTATGCTGCCCACACCGCTAAGTGTGAATTTATCATTGCTAGTGGTAGACTCTATGCTGATCTGTACGTTCAGGTCGGCGGCATTGAGCACCTCCTGGGCACTGAGTGTGACAGAGAAATTCTGCACCAGTTTTATGGCATAGTCATAGTGATTGATATCTTTGATGTCGCCACTACTATTGGTATTGTCCTTGGCAAAGTCACTGAGTTTGTCATTCAGTCCATTGAGTGCCTTCTCTATCATACTTTTACGCTCGGCTTCAGTGATAGTGTATACCGTCAGTGACTTGCATCGGCGGGTGACCTCTACGGTGAAGGTCTCGTCGGCAGCGCTATCTGCCGGTATACGGAAGTTGTAGTAATTTCCGGTTTTGGCAGTGTCCACGTCATTGCGTGTTTGCGCTACCAGATCACTCAGGTCTGATGTCGAGGTGATGGTCGGCTGGTAACTGTCGATGGTGGATTTGAGTACATCCGTTCTACGAACTTCGGGATAGAATACCTGTCCGTCGGATGTTCGGAGGGACATCTCGATGATATCCGCGTCGATCAGATTGCCACAGAGTTTGATGCAGACGTTAACGTCTGATGTGGCAGTATTCAGTTTCCACGATGGCGTAGTGAAGATGTTGCGACAGAGAGTCAGACTGCGTCGGTTGCTCCACGACAGGCACTTATCGAGCACGTCGGCGTAGCGCACAAGTCCGGCATAGCGGCGCTGGAAGCGGATGGGGGTAATTTCGCTCTGTACGTATACGCTATAGTCTATTGTTCCAAGGTCGCCACCCGCATAGAAGGGGATAAGTTTGAACGGCACAAAGAGCACGAGTTTCACGTTCTCGATGCAGGTCTGCAGTTTGTATCGGCGCATCACCTCCCAATACTGCACGGTCATGACGTGCGAGTGATTGTGGTTGGCCACCACCTTGGAGGCCACCGACTCGCTGTCGCTGCTCGAAGCGGCGCGTATGGAGACACGATTGCTTTGTGCCAAGCGAGTGCTGGTGCTGACGATGGACGTCTGAAACCGTTCGGCGGCTTGCGAAGCATTGCTATAGGCGTTGCGAGAATTGGCCGACGAGGAGGATGAACCGTTGCTCTTCGATGTACTCGACGATCCTCCCAGCAGACCGACAAACAGTCCCATACCGCTTGTTCCACGGCTCTTGGCGTAAGTGGAATATTGCGACGACTGCGATGCAGCAGAGGTCTGGGCGGCCGTCTGCGAGAAAATCTCTTCTATCGAGTCGCTTTGATACTGACTGGAGGAGTCGGTCACACGGTCAGTACCATCGGCGGTGTCGCTCACGCTGTACGATTCGGTATGTTCCTTGACCACGAGGCGTTGTTCCTCGCCTGGAGCGAGCACAAGGGAGTAGAGCAGATTGCCCAAGGCATAACCGTCGGGCACCCAGGCCTGACTCATACCGAGCACATATCCGATGCTCAGTCCGCCGCTCTGACAGATATTGTCATGATGGAGTCGCAGGTTGCTCTTGAAGCCATACACATCGATGGGGGCATCTACCGTCTCACGTCCGTTGGTGGTACAGGGTATGGAGAGGCGCTGCAAGAGATTGTAGTTGAACGTGCGCGACGGGGAGGTATCGGGGTCAAGGTATACCGGATGGGCACCTTCCTCGCCCTGCAGACGTACGCTCGGAAGCGTATTTTTCTCAGCCTCCGCTGCCTTGAAACGGGTATTGTCGAGGGAGAACGGTTGGGCGGTGAGGTCGCACACTACGGCCACCGAGGCATCGCTGGTCTGCCTGGAAGTGGTGTTGGCGATGATTTCATCGGCCGACTTGTACACTTCCTGCTGACCGTCGGCATTGCTGAAGGTGAAGGTGAGTGTCGAACAGAGATTGTACTTCTCGGGCATCCGTATCTCGAAACATCCGTTGGCATTGGTGTACGCCTGTACGGGCTTTTGTATAGAGGATAGGTCGCTGACCGAGGTGAGGAAACCGGTGAGTTGTACCAACATACCTTCCAACGCCTGACTATGTCCGTTGCCCGACACTTCCACCCGTCCGGTGATCACTTGCGGGAGTCCGCTGGTGTCTTCCACATTGAGGGCCTTGATGGCTTGGGAGATGGCCGCGAAAGTGCCGACGGCATCGGTCTTGGTCTCGGAATTGTCGACAAGGGCGTAGAGATGGGTGGGAGCATCCTGTCCGGACACATCGAGCACAAACGCACTGGCTGACTCATAGATTTGGTAGTGGCTATCGTTGGGGTACTTCTCCTTGTACTCCTTGGCCTTGGTCTGTATATTTTGTAGGTCGGCAGTCGTGGGTGGCACGCACTGGCTGCTGATACCTGAAAATTCGCTGCGGTAGATGCGCTGCAGCATACGCACGTCGTTCTTGGCATCGAGGGAAAGCAGACTGTAGTCGTCAGCCTGTTTGTTGCTGTCGCTATCCGATGCGAAGATACGGTAGATACCGATGGCATGGAGGGCACGGACAAGGGCATCGTCCATCCGCGCTACGCCCATCATGGTACGGAGGTTGACCAGATTGCTCACACAGGTCTTCTTGGGAGCGATAATGCCAGCGACGGCAATATACTGGGTCAGTTCGCTCTCCGTGGGACAGGTCACTGCCGTGAGTTGTCCGTCGGCCAGAGCCTTGACTACCGGATAGAGACGTGTAGCATCACACTTGGCGAGGTCTTCCACACAGCGTACACCGGCCTGGGCGATAAGCCATGCAGCATCGACGGTGATACCCGACACGCGCCATAGGTCGGCCTGCCGCACCCAAAGATTGATTTGTTGCATGGTGGGCAACTGCTCATCGACAATCTTACTGTTGTTTTCGAGCATCTTGTTGACCAACCGTGTGCCGAGCGAATTGCGCTTGGCGGCGGTGGCTCCGGCTTTGAGCAGACCGGTCACGTCGTAGATGCCGAGTTGGCTGAGCGTGTCGCGAATGCTCTTGCAGATACCCTTGATAGCGATGAGCGAACTGCTCACGGCCTCGGGCTCCTTTTGTACCGTTTCGACAATCTGCTTTCTCTGTCTGTCACGATGGGTAGATGTTCCTCCGTTGGTTGTGGTTGCCGCGGTAGTGGTAGTATTGTTCTGGGTGGTCGATGCAGCGTTTAGCATAGTTGAAGTTGGTGTAGTTGAAGTTGTTGTAGTGTTGGAAGAGGTTGTCGTTGAACCGCTGTTAGTCTGTGCTGCCGACGATGTAGTCTGTGTCGCCGTAGAGGAAGCCGCCGTAGAAGACGATTTGCCGTTCTTCTGCTGCTTGATATCGTCAAGTGTTTTTTTCTTTGCCATAGGTACGTCGTTTTTTTGCGTTGACTGGAGTGCGAATAGACAAGGGGTGTATGAAGGCCGTCACTTGACGGAATGGCTACTGTACGCCTTGGCGAGTTTCTTGTCGTATTGGTTTTCGGCATAGGCACTGCCATTGTAGTGTCGGGCAAAGTCGGCCCACTTTTTGGCTTTCAGTGCTTGGTGGAGCGGTGCGGAGTGGCGTATGAAGCGGCAGAAGAGCAGCAGTTGACTGCGCTCGCTGGCACACATAGCCTTGACAAAGGTGGCCACATCTTTCTGTTCACACAGGGCGTAGTTGAAGCCCATGATCTGGAACATACCCCAACTGGCCGACGCATTGGCTGCCTCTACATGGATTTTGCGGGCTTTTTCCAAGCGGGTATATTCTGCGACCCCGCCGATGTAGTGTTTCTTGTTCCACTTGGGATAGACGATATCGGGATAGGTGGTGGCGTACTTTTCGGGAGAGATGCCGCGCTGCTTGAGTTGGTTCCAGAAGATATGACCCTCGAAGAGGATGGCTGGTTTGCCTGCGGCGAAGAATCCGCCTCTTCCGCCAGTCTCCACGGCTTGCACGGCCTTCATCGCTGCTGTCTCACAATCGAGCAGACGGGCTGCCAACGTGAAGTCTTCTTCGGAGAGTTTTGCTCCGGCGGGGCGGTCGGTGAAGAAGAGTTTCTCCCAAGAGTTGTATCCTACGATACCGTCGGCCGACAATCCTTGTTTCTTTTGAAACTCGATGACGGCCGTACGGGTGGCCTCATCGAAGAGTGTGGAGGTGTCTACCTTGTATCCGAGTCGGGCGAGTTCCTTCTTGAGTGTCACGACTGCGGGGTCTTGTGTTCCTTGCTTGAGTATTTTCATGTTCTTTGTGTTGTTGCAGTGTTATATAAATATGTTAGGTACGCATACGCGCCGCACAGGTGCGGCTGACGTATGGGAATGGGTTGTAGTTCCGATGGCAAAGTTCGGTAAAAACGGGTCTGATGGTTAGGATATTTCTTACAAAAAATGGCCAATTTCGTTCATTTTGGGCAAAAACCGCTGTTTTTACACCTTTTCGGGGTATTTTTTTACCGTTTCACAACGGACATCGGCAGAAAAACCGATAGAGCGGACATCGGCTCAGGCTGATGTTTTTTGTCTGATTTTCGACGGGGTGTCTCCATACACCGACTTGAAGATACGGGTGAAATGCGACGTATCGTAGAAGCCGCAAGCCATGGCGACCTCTGAAACTGACTTCTCGGGCGATGTCTCGAGCATACGACGGGCTTCTCCCATCTGCACCTGACGGATATGTACGGCAGGCGTCTCACCGGTGATCGCGCTGAGTTTGCGGCGCAACTGCTGGCTCGACAAGCAAAGCGACGAGGCCACCGACTCGACATTGATATCCTCGGAAGCCATCTTTTCGATGACGGCCTGCTTGATTTTCTCCAAAAACGTGCGGTCGGTCTCCGACAGACGGTTCTCCGGATGGGGATCATTCTCGCTCACGGCCTGCGAATAGCGTTGCCGCATACGCTGTTGTCGCTCTAGCAGATTGGCGATGCGCACTTGCAGTTCCTCGGCATTGAAGGGTTTGAACACATAGGCGTCAGCACCGTCGCGCAGTCCCTCCAGACGGTCGGCGTCGGTACTCTTGGCCGTGACCATGATGACGGGGATATGTGCGAGCACCTCCGACTTGCGTACAAGACGACAAAGGGTCTGGCCGTCCATACGCGGCATCATCAGGTCGGTGACGATGATGTCGGGCACCTGCTCGGTGGCCATTACCAGTCCTTCCTCGCCATCATGCGCCACAAGCAGGCGGTAGTGTTTCTTCAGACCGATCTGCATATAGTCTGACACGTCGGCATTGTCTTCTATGATCAAGACCGTGGGGCGGTCATCGCTGACAGAGGTCTCCTCACAGGTTGTCGGTGCCGGCAGTTCCGGTTCGGCCAACGGCGGGAATTGTCCGCTACGCGGAGGCAGAGCGATACGGAAGGTTGTGCCGCGCCCCACCTCGCTCTCCACGGTGGCTCTGCCGCCGAGCGACTCGGCAATCTGCCGCACAAGCGATAGTCCCACGCCCGATCCGCCACTATGCTGGGGTGTATCGCTTTGCCAGAACAGGTCGAACACGTGTTGTTGTTCCTCGGCACTGATACCGCAACCGTCATCGCTGACGGTCAGCACGGTCTCCTGCGGTTGCACGCCGAGGGTCACGGTCACATGACCTCCCTCGGGAGTAAACTTGATGGCGTTGTGTACCAGATTGTTGACCACCTTTTGCAAGTATTCGGGCACAAAATTGATTTCCGCATTCCCCTCATCGTGTCGGTACGAGAGCGTGATGCCCTTTTTGCGGGCCATATTTTGAAAACTGTCGACCAACACCGACACATACTTGATGATGTTTCCGCTGCGCCATTCGGGTTCTGCCACCGACGACTTGATACGCGAGATGTCGAGCAACTGGTTGACCAGCGACAGCAACAAGCGGCCTTGCCGGGTGACGACACCGCCTACCGAGGCGATGTCGTCGGCAGATAGTTCGTCTCGCTCCATCATCTCCGAATAACCGAGGATGACGGTGAGCGGCGTGCGAAATTCGTGGGTGACATTGGTATAGAACGTGGTGCGGGCTTTCTCGGCCTGCATCATGATACGTTGGCGACGCTTACGGTTGAGAAGGGCGTAGTAGAGAAAACCTACCAGTACGAGGGCGAGAGCCACCACGAGTACGGCCACGATGACAGTGCCCGTCTTCCAGCGTTTCTCCACAAGAAGATCGGCGTTCACACGGTCGATGTCGGCCTGATGGCGCACACGAGTGTAATGGTTGTGGAGGGTCTGCAGGCGGTTGTAGTTTTTCTCGCTGCTGACACTGTCTTTGTAAGCCTTGCCGCGCACAAAGCATTCCAAAGCCAGCGGCGTGTCGCCCGTCTTGCGGGCCAGTTCGTACTTGAGCAGGTAGATGTCGGCCAGATATTCTATCGAGTTCTGCCGTTGGGCCTCGTCGAGGGCCTCGTCGATATAGTGACGGGCTTCCTGTATCTTGTCGTGCGCCAAATGGATACGGGCCAGTGCCACACACGCCTCAAGCCAGTGCCAGCGGTCGGCGCTATGACTCATGATATCGTAGGCGCGGGTATATTCGGTGATGGCTTTCTGTGT
The DNA here is from genome assembly GCA_963653995.1 of Flexilinea sp. GTDB lineage: Bacteria > Bacteroidota > Bacteroidia > Bacteroidales > Bacteroidaceae > Prevotella. The sequence continues at coordinate 831 of CAVJZJ010000011.1, read as the reverse complement.
TTCACCCCGATTTTCGTAGAGCCGACCGAAATGGTTGTGGCATAACGACATACCGAGATCGGAGTGTATGCTGCGGTTGGCTTCCATCGACAGTTCGTAGTAGTGCCAGGCCGAGTCAATGCGGTGGAGTCCCTCGAACACGGCACCGAGGTTGGCATAGTTGATGGCCTGCCCGAGTCCGCTACCAAGAGACTTTTCGCCTGCCAAAGCCTGTCGGAAGGCAGAATCGGCCGTCTCGTAGTTGCCCAACGAGAGGTAGATATTGCCAATGCCATTGAGCGCTACCACTCGATTCTTGCGTATGGTACTGTCGGTAGCGACTTCACTATAGGCATTGCAAAGTCGCAAGGCGTCGTAGTGATGCTCGGAAGCCTCATCGAGGATACCCATCCGACGGAAGTTGGTACCGATATTGTTGAGGGCCTGCACCATCGACAGGGTATCGGCCACACGACGGGCAAGTGCCAATTCTTGTTGGTGGGCAGAGATAGCCTCTGCAAACTGACTTTTCTCCCGCAGCGCCTTGCCTTGCGCACGGTGGACGATAATAAGGCTATCTGCATCGGTTTTTATAGCAGACTGCCTATTGTGTCCTTTTCCACAGGAGAAACAAAAGCCCAAGACGATGACAAAGAGAAGGATGATGAGGGGGGCGTTTCGTTGTGTGTGGTATCGTTTGTTCATGGTATGGCTCCGTGTTGTTGACAATTTATTTCGCTAAGTTACGAATAAATTTCCAATTACTGACATCTGACTAAGAAAACAAGTTGTCAAGCAAAGAATAGCAGAGAGTACAATAACGAAAAAAGAAATGGAAATTACCGGTCAAAC
>CAVJZJ010000010.1:0-76407 GCA_963653995.1 Flexilinea sp. | reverse complement strand
GCGGGCTATGCGACTAAAGAAGAAAGGAAAAGATGTCGGATAAAAACAAAAAGACACAAAGAGCAACCTTCCTAAAATATAAATTTAACAGTGCGTGGAATTTATAGAACACGCCTAGAACATCATATCAATGGAAATCATAGAAAAACTGGAGTACTGCCCCAAGTGTGGCAGCCGACATTTTGAGAAGGAAAGCCGCAAGAGCCGCCGCTGCGACAACTGCGGGTTTGAGTATTTCATGAACGCCAGTTCAGCCAATGCCGCCTTTATTGTCAATGAGCGCGGCGAACTGCTGGTCACGCGCCGCAACCGTGAACCGGCCAAGGGTATGCTCGATCTGCCCGGCGGTTTTGCCGATGCTGGCGAGACGGCCGAGGAAGGCGTTGTGCGCGAGGTGAAGGAGGAGACCGGACTTGCCGTCACCTCGGCCCAATACCTTTTCAGTCTGCCCAATGTCTACCACTATGGCGATGTCGACATCCCCACGCTCGACCTTTTCTTCCGTTGCGAGGTCGATGACCTCTCGGTGCTTCAGGCCGCCGACGATGCCGCCGAATGTCTGTGGCTCCGCCCCGAAGATATCCACACCGAGCAGTTCGGTCTCCGCTCCGTGCGCTGGGCGCTCGTGAAGTATCTGGAGATGGAGAAGAAGTGAAGACGAGGAAACGGTTTTAAGAAAGCGTTGAATTATGCGCCCCTTTCAGGGACAAATCCATCTTTTGGTACGACCAATCGTATCACATTCGCAATAAATTTGTACCTTTGCGCTTGGAAACAGTGCCTCGGTCCTGTCGCTGGCGCACATCAAGTGCGCAAGAGGAAAGTCCGGGCAGCATAGGGCACCCCACTTCTGAAACTGGAAGTTATCGGCAACGGTAAGTGTCGGCAGAAGAAAACAACCGCCGCGCCTTGTGTGCGGCAAGGGTGAGAAGGTGGTGTAAGAGACCACCAGCCGGTGGGTGATCACCGGGCTGTGCCATCTGGGGGCTGCAAGTCCGCGTATACCATCATTCGAGGGTAGCCCGCCCGAAACTTAGTTGTGATGGAGGGTAGGACGCTAGAGCCGTAGGGTGACCTGCGGAGTAGATAAATGACAGGGACAGCCGCAACACGTTGCGGTAGACAAAACCCGGCTTATAGAGGCACTGTTTCTTTTTTTATTCTTTGATTTTTATCCCTTACACATACATAGCGATAATGAATTATGCGTCCTTTCCCCTATAGGGTAGAGCGTTATGAATTCAGTAAATAAAAAAGTCCGATTTTTTGTGGAGTTTTGCATACCTAAGCCCTGGAAGGGCGTAACGATCGTAGCCCAGGGTTACGGATGTCGCTTCGCTCCATCCTCACCCTGGGCTGCGATCGTGGCGCCCTTCCAGGGCTTTAATTACTAAATGCTTTCTGATAATCAACTAATTGCGAATTTATACCAATATAAAATCCTGCACATGTTTTAATCCGATTTTGAACACCCTATCCTGCGTGACTTACCATTTGCGATATTTTTCCCGGACACTAAAAGCAATAAAAAAATCCCCGAGGCGTGTTGCCCCGGGGATTTTTGTTGGCTATCGTTGACGTGCTATAACGCTTACTCTTCCGCGCTCGATGGTGTGAGGCGCAGGGTGTAGGTATAACTGCCGCTGGTGGGGCAGACATACTGCGAGAGGCAGGAGTCGCCGCCACAGGAGTTGTTGCCCAGACCGCGCTGCCAGTAGTCGAAGTGAGCGAACACTTGGTCGTGGCGTGTGAGGTCGTACCAGTGCTGGCAGGTACTCCACATCGTGTCGCCCTCGCCGCACCAGTCGGTCTCGTCGTAGTGAGAGAGCGAGAAGGCTACCTTGCCGGCGGTCTTGATGCCGATGGACAGACCGTTGGTGGGGTTGGTGAGCGTCAGTTCGCGCAGATCCTGATGGTCGCCATAGGTCTGCGGATGTATCATCTCCTCTACCATATCATCGACGGTGGTGGTGTAGCGGCCGAGGAAGGATCCGGTCTTGCGGTCGACATAGTTCGACCACGGGCCGCGGGCGTAGTAGGCCACGTCTTCGAGTCCGGCGGCAAACTGCATGCCTAGACCGATACGGCGTGTGGCTCCGCTCGGAGTGAAGGTCACCTTCATGTCGACCGTAGCGTCGGCGTAGAACGTATAGTCGATGGTGTAGGAGCAGTTGGATGCCTGTCCCTTCATCGACATGGTGGCTGTCTCGCCCGACTTGCTGAGGTTGGCCGTCACGCTGGTCGACGACGAACTGGCGAAGCCGATCGACGAGATATTGCGGTCGTTGTCGATGTCGCGGTAACTGTTGAAGTCAGGACCCTCGGCTATCATCTTGTGGCCGTCGAATGTCCAGTCGGTCATCTTGCCGCCCGAGAAGGTCATGGAGAAGGCCTTGCCGTCCTTGGTCGTACCCGATACGATGTTGCCGCTCACGGCGATGCTGCCGCCGTCGGCGGTATGGGTGCCGAGGTCGGGTCGGTCATTGAGCGAGAACTGCTCTTCGGCCACGGCATATCCGGCCTTGGCCCAGAGTGCGTCTTCCTTGAGGGTCAGACGTACGTTGACGAGATACTCGGCATCGTCGGTGGTCTCGGTGGTGTAGGGCAGGGTGACGGTACCGGTGCTGCCGGCTGCGATAGAGGGCAGGGTGATGGAGCCGCGCTCTACAAACTGTCCGTTGCGCAGTACGACATAGTCGAGGTTATACTCCGAGATATCGGCAAAGGCATTCTTGTTGGTCAGGGTGAGCGTCTTGCCGCTGAGGCTGGTGAAGGTCACGTTCTGGTATACCTTCTTCACCTCGGTGAGTTTGGCGGTCCAGGAGCGGTCGGGGGTGATGATACCGTTGTTGAGGAAGTTGCCCTGGAAGCCCTGACCTACATAACTCGGGCTGTTGTAGTCGTAGCCCGATACCCAGTAGTGCAGTTTGTCGGCGGTGAGTTTCTCGCCGGTAGCGAGTTTCTCGGGGTTGTAGATGGACTGGTCTACCCAGTCCCAGATGCAACCGCCGATGATGCCGGTGCTGCCTTCGAAGATATCCCAGTACTCCTTGAGGTTGCCGACGGCCTGTCCCATGGCGTGTGCGTACTCGCAGAGGAAGTAGGGCTTGCCGTAGTAGCCCGATGTGCGTCCCTGTACGACAGAGATGGTGGGGTACATGCTCGAGCCGAGGTCGGCCAGCGAGTTGTTGCCCTCGTAGTGTATCATGCGGCTGTCGAGACTACGCACGGTAGAGATAGAGGTGGAGAGATCGTAGGCGCTGCCGCTCTCGTTGCCCATCGACCAGAAGATGACAGACGGGTGGTTGCGGTCGCGCATCACCATGCGTACTTCACGGTCGGTGATGGCCGATGTCCAAGTAGAGTTGGAGGCGAGGTTCTGGTTGTAGTGGCACTCCATGTCGGCCTCGTCCATGCAGTAGAGACCGTAGGCGTCCATCATGGCGTACATCTTCGGCTGACGCGGATAGTGTGAGGTACGTATCATGTTGACGTTGGCCTGCTTCATCATGGTGATATCCTTGAGCATGGTCTCGGTGTCGATGGCGCGTCCGTACTCGGGATGCGTGTCTTGGGTGTTGACACCCTTGAAGAAGACGCGCTTGCCGTTGATGTAGACGAGGTTGCCCGACTGGGTGATCTTGCGGAAACCGTACTTGGTGGAGAAGGCCATCTCGGTAGCGCCGTTCTCGTCTTGCTGGGTGACGATGACGGTGTAGAGATTGGGATGCTCGGCGCTCCAGGGGCTGAGGCCCGTGAGTCCGTCGAGGGTGACGGTGAGGGTCGACGTAGCGCTGCCGTCATAGGAGGCGGTGCCGCTCTTGATGCTCTTGCCCGAGGGGTCGATGAGTTCCACGCCGATGGTCTTCTTGGCGGCCGATGCGTCGCGGTTGTCGACGGTGAGGGCCACGGAGAGTGTGCCGGAGGTGGCGTCGTCGCTCAGACTGGAGGTGCTGATATAGTGGTCGGAGACGAATACCTTGGGTGTAGCCACGAGGTAGACGTCGCGGTGGATACCTGAGAGGTGCCACATGTCCTGTCCTTCGAGGTAGGAACCGTCGCACCAGCGGTAGACGCGTACCGACAGTTGGTTGTCGCCGGTGGTGGCAAAGGCGGTGATGTCAAACTCGGCATCGGTGTTCGATCCCTGCGAGTAGCCTACATACTTGCCGTTGACCCATACGGCGGCGGCACTGTATACGCCGTCGAAGTGGAGGAAGACGCGCTTGTCGCTCCATCCTTCGGGCAAGGTGAAGGTGCGGCGGTAGAAACCGGTGGAGTTGTTGTCGGTCACGCCAGCCTCAGAGATGCCCACATTGGCGTTGGGCGGGTTGTTGCGGAAGGCGTAGCCTACGTTGCAGTATACGGGTTTGCCATAGCCGGCCATTTCCCAGGAGAGGGGAACGCGGATGGTGTCCCAGGCGCTGTCGTCAAGGTCGGCGGCGAAGAAATCGCTGGCGCCGGGGCCGGAGGTGGTGCCGGCCACATACTTGAACTTCCATGTGCCGTTGAGCGCGATGGTCTCGGCCTTGGTGGGTGTGAGCCATGGCTGGGCGTAGTTGGCGTCGGCCTTCATGTCTTCTACCGATGCGTAGGGGATGAAGGTGGCGTGGGCGTCCTCCTTGTAGTCGGCAAACTTCTTCTGGTTTTGTATCCAACTGACGTCGAAGGCGCGGTCGCCCGTGTCGGGCGTGCTGCTTGAGGTGACCTTGATAAATCCGAAGGCCGTCGCCTCGCTCTTGCTGGTGGTCTTGGTCAGACCGTCGGCTGCGGAGTTGAGCGCGAGGTAGTAGTTGGACGATGCGCCTTGGGGCTTGCAGTAGATGTAGAAGGTGTCGTCGCCGGCGCTCTCGAAGATGTATTCCTGGTTGGCGTTGGCGGTGTTGTCGTAGTCATACTCCGTGGTCCACTGCAAGGGTGCGGTGGAACCTGTTCCGGCGAGGTCGAGGGCCTTGCCGGAGTAGACATTCTTCAGTAGGTTGGGGTAGGTAGTGGAGAGACTCTGTACAATCTCCCATTGTTGGCCTTCGCCGGTGGTGAGGGCCGAGACGGCGATAGCCTCGTCGTTGTTGCCCGTGCTCACGCCGAGTGCCTTGGAGGGGTCGGTGGCGGGGCAGATGTTGTAGGTGCTGCCGATGGCGGGGGTGACAAACTGCGACGCGGTGGAGATGCTCACCTTGTTGTAGGTGGCCCAACTGCGGGTGTCGCCCTGTGTGCTGCCGATGGTGACGGTGGTCTCGCCGAGCAGTGCGGCGAGGGTGCTGGCGTCGCCGTGGGTCTCGCCGTTGACGGTGAGTCCTTCTGAGGAGAGAACGATGGTGACGGTGCCTGAGATGTCGGAGATGTCGTCGCGCAGCGGGTAGGACGATCCGTTGAGGTAGTTCACTTGCAGCGAACTACTCGACTTGGTGTAGTAGATGTGCACGTTGCATGCCGACGAGGTGCTCCACTGTGCGATGTCGGTACCGATGGAGAGCACGTTTTCGTAGGTAGTGGTACTCTTGCAGGTACTCAGGTCGATGACTGCGGTGATGGTCTGCTTGGTGAAGTCGACGCTCACCGACTTGGAGAACGACGATCCGCCTGGGGAGTAGTCGCTCCACAGCACGTTCTCCGTGCTGCTCTCTGATGCAAAAACGCTGCCGGCACACAGGGTGCCGAGCAGCGTTATGAGCAACAGAAATACTTTTTTGATGTTTTCTGTCATATTGGTCAATAAATGTTCTGTCAGCGCAGGATTACTTCAGCACCTTCTTGCCGTTGACAACGTAGATGCCGTGAGACAGACCGTTGAGGTCGGTAGCGCCCGACTTGAGCAACTGGCCGTTGATGCCGTATACGTTGAAGTTGGTCTTGTTCTGTACGTCGAGTGTCTCGATGCCTGTCGGCACTTCGCTTTCGATGGGGAGAATCTCGATGCTCTTGTAGGTAGCGTAAGACTGCTGGTTGGTGCCTTCACCGCTACCGATAGCGATAGTCGTGAGGTCGTAGAGGCCAGACATGTTGTCGGCGGCAATCTTTGTGGTGCCGTCTACTACGAGACCGTTGGCCTTGTCGACAACGAAGGTCACATTGGTTTCATCATCTGCTGAGAAGTAGCCGGTGTTGTTGTTGCCGGCGCCGGCGTCATAGTATGCTTTCAAACCTGAAGACTCTTTGTAGACGTGGACGTTGTTGTTCCAGTCGATGGCTGTAGTTCCGAGTGAGAAGACATCCTCAACAGAGCGCTGGCAAGTGCTCATATCGATCACAGCCTTGACATACTGCTTCTCCCAGTCGATATCGTGGGTGACAACGAATCCAGTACCGTCGGCTACATAGTCCTTCTTCAGAACGATAGTGTCGGAGGGTTCGGGCTGAGGCTCGGGTTCGGGTTCGGGTTCGGGCTCGGGATCGGTAGTGGTGATCTCTTCACCGTCAAGTGCCCAGCGGCGATAGGTTACGGTGCTTTCCCAGTCCATGGGATAGATGACACCCTGGAATCCGTCGATGAGGGTCTCTTGATCGGTTGTGGTGGTGAACTCACCATCCTTCATGTAGGTCATACCTGCACTGATGGAGGTATACATGTAGGTGGGTACGAGCACGGCCTCTTCGCCGATCTCGATACCGTCAACCTCGTCTTCGCCCTCAGAGAAGGCAGCGACCTTCTTGAACTCGTAGAATGCACTGTCGCCTACCTCTACGGCAGCGGCCTTGGTGGGATAGATGACGTAGGGAACATCCATCTTCAGACCGTCTTCCTCAGATACGCTGGCGAACTGCAGCACGCCGTCCTCGATACCGGTGATCTGACCGAACTTGGCGTCCTCACCGAACTGCTCCTTGGCTTCAGCCAAAGTGACGTCGAAAGGCAGAGCGATAGTAGACCACTGGTTGAGTGTCAGGTTGCGATAGAGGTGTACGGTAGCGGTGCCGTCTACCTCGGGCTTCTGATACCAACCGTCACTGCCGTAAGCGTCGAAGGTGATGACGGTGTCTTCCTTCTCTACAGGCTCAGTGGCCAGGTCGGTGATGCTCAACTCGTTGTAGGTAGCGTTGCTGAAGACGTCACCTTGGCATCCACCCAACTTGATGGAGGAAAGTCCCCAAAGAGTGGTGTAGGCAGCGAGTGAGTCAGCAGAAGAGTATCCGCTGTTGATCACGTTGTAGGCTACGCCATTGACGGTGATACCACCAGCCTTGGTAATCTCTACTTGGATGGTGTCGTAGATGTTGGAGATGTCGACACGGATGGGGTTTCCGGTGCCGGAGCAGTAGTTCACCTGAAGAGACTTGCTGGCTCTGGTGTAGTACAGGTGGAAGCAACTGCCGTTCCACGTAGAGATATTCTGACCTACGGAGAGAATGTTCTCATTGAGGGTGGTTGTGCTGCAAGTGGTAAGGTCGATAGAGGCAACTACCTTCTGTGTGTCCCAATCGATGGAGGCTTCCTTGGAGAAGGAAGAGCCAGCGGGACAGTAACCACTTTCCACGATGTCGGTCTTGGTCTGTGCCGATGCGGTGAGGCTCATCGCGATGGCGGCTACGGCCAAGATGCTTTTCTTGAAGTCGAATACTTTCATAAGCAATGTGATTTTGGTGAATAATAAAATAGTATGTTTTTTCTCTTGTTTCTCTACTTGTTTTGTATAGGGCTATTCTCGATTATTTAGCAATCTTCTTGCCCTTGACTACGTACACGCCTTCGCCTAGACCATCGAGGTCGCGGGTCTGTGTCTTGACGCGACGGCCGTTGGTGTCGTAGACATCGACGGGTGTGCCGTCGACGGTGACGGTGTTGATGCCGGTGGGCTGGTCGAGTTTCCACTCGCTGAGGGCGGCTGTGCTCTCATCGCTGGTGAAGTAGGCTCCGCAACCCTTGATCTTGGTCGATCCGCCGTACAGACCATAGAGCTTGCCGTAGAAGAGGTAACGCTTGTCGTTGCCTGAGATGGAGGTCTTGGCGTAGGTGCCGCAGAAGGTCGTGCCCTCGTAGGTAACATCGGTGGCCGTCTCTTCGAAGGAGGACACGTTGGTAAAGGTGTAGTAGGTGCCGTCGTCCTCGGTGGTGGCTGCCTTGGTGGGATAGATGAAGTAGGGCTTGCCGGCTTCCATGGCCGGTGTGGAAACGCTGGTGAAGTAGACGGCGCTACCTTCGCGGGCGGTGTATTCGGCCAGACGGGCATCATCGCCAAACTGGGCGTGGAACTGGGTGACGGTCACTGCGAAGGGCAGACAGACGGCGTTCCACTGATTGAGCGTGAAGGTGTGCTTCAGGTGTACGGTGGCATCTGTGGCCGTAGAGGCGGTGTAGGTCTCACTGTTCTCGTCGATGAGTACGTAGTTTTCGCCGATTTCATCGGTCTTGACGAGTTGCCACTGGGCATCGGCGTAACTGCCGGGCTGCATGCTTTCGAGAGCGAGCAGAGCGAGTTGGCCGTCGTAGAGCAGGTACTGGTCGGCGTTGGCTTCGCGGCAACGTCCGGCGAGGGTGTAGACACCGTTCTTGCCCTCTACTTCCTCAAATCGCCACTCGTCGTACTGCGCCTGGCCATCGGCTTGCACGCCAGCGTGGAAGGTGCTGCCCAAGCGTTGTCCGGCGGCCGTCAGCCAGTAGTATCCAGGATGGTTGGCATCTGACGCGCCGAGCGTGACGGCAGTCTGTGCGCTGCCGAGGGTCATCTGTCCGTCGGTGGCAGAGAGAAATTGCTTGCGGCCTACGTTGTAGAGATAGTAGGTCTGGCCGTCGGCAGGGACTGATCCCTTGTAGTCGTCAGCAGATACGGGGAGGGCCATCAAGCCCAAAAGAGCGAGTGCGGAAGTAAAGGTTTTTATCATATATAAATGTATGGGCGATGTTTCGGTGGATAGTATATGCCGCGGTTTTTTGGGCGGCCCTTCTGTCGGCCAGTGGCCGAATGGGGTTGTATGTCGTATATAAATGGTGCGCGGGGTAATGCTGCGTCGGCGGTAAAATGTCTTGGGGCGTGGGTTATATAGATGTCTATGTATATGGTTTGGCGGCAAAGTTATAAAAACTTTCCTACAAATGTGTAGTTTTGTCGCAAAAATGTTTGAATTTTCCGAAAATTGTTTTCCCCAAAGCCGTTTGCCGACCCGAAATACTACAAAGGCCTTGTACGATTGCTACAAGGCCTTTGTACGGTTGCTACAAGGCCCTTGTACGAACCGTACAAGGCCTTTGTAGTATTTGGATGTGGCAACGGTGTGGAAATTCGGATAAAGGGGCGGATAAATGGGGACTCGTCATTTGCGATATTTTTACCATTCACCAATAAATATTTTTACCAAACACCGATAAAACAAAAAAGCCCGGAGGGGGGAAAACTGCACCTCTTTGCGTGTGCGTTGTTCCTCTTCCGGGCCGGGGTGGAGCGGACGGTAGGCGTCCGCTATGTTTCATCTATGTCAGCCTTACTTTACGGTCAACTTTTGAGTGCGCAGAACGTTGCCCTGCTGCATCTTGACGAGGTAGATACCCTGTGCGAAGCCAGTGGTGGCCATGCGTGTGGGTGCTACAGCGTACTGTACGAGAGCGCCGCTGGCGTCGTAGATCCATGCCTTGTCGACATTCTCGAAGGTGAATGCTCCGTCTTCGGCGCTGACGCGCGATGCGGCGCTTTCAGTCTCATGGATGCCAGTAGACTCGCCGTCGAGACCCTCAGGTTGCTCGGCTGTACCCTGGTCGTGGATGTCGACGGGTGCCTCACGCTCGGGGTTGGTACCGGTGATCTCTACACCGAAGTCCATAGAGAAGCCCTTGTTGTGGAGGCCGGTGGGCAGGAAGGCTCCTGCAAACCATGCGTCGGAGAAGACGATGCGCAGACGGCTCTTGCCGGTGACGGCATCTTCGGGAATGGTGAAGGTGCAGTTGACACCTGTGGTCTGGAACTCGGGAGTTTCGGCACGCAGCGTACCGGCGAAGAAGAGACGCTCACCCTCGGTGGGGTTGTCTTCGATGTTGTCGGGATTGAAGACATGGTCGCCGTTGAGGTCGATCCATCCGCCGGCGAAGCAATACTTCAGACCGTCGGAGAAGTCGGCGCACTTGATGTTCATGCTCACGGTCTGACCTTGCTTCACCTTCAGCACTTGGTCGGTGGCATCGACATACTGAGTACCGTCGGCAACAGGGCCGGTAGCGGTGTAAGCGAGGTTCTGGTCGGCTCCGGTCGTGGTGACGGAGGTGACGTAGCGCTGCTGGCGGGCGATGTCAGCACCGTCGCAGGTGGGGTTCATCTGAGAGATACCGTAGGAGTTGTCCTCGCGTTCGGGGAGTGTAGCCTGGTCGGCACGGCCTACCTTCACCCACTCTACGGGAGAGTAGGTCTTGAGGTCTGTGGAGACGGCGCGTACACCGATGTACGGTTCGTCGGCGGTGCTCTCAAACTCGATGTCGCCTACGTAGCAAGCCCATGTGGTGGTGCGGGCAACCTCAGATACGGCACCCTTCTCACCATTCTTGTAGAGAATCTCGAAGTGGTCGATGTTGGCCTCGTCGTTGTAGACGAGATCCCAGTCGGCACGCTTTTGTGCGGTAGCGTTGACATTCCACCAGATCTTGGCAGACATGGAGGTCTGGGTCTCCTGCTTTACTTCTACGTTGACATCCTTGACAGCGGAGGGAGTGGTCTTCACGTTGTCGTTGATCTCGAGTTTGCCCACATAGAGTTTGTATTCATCGTCAGAACCCTTTACACGCAGACCGATGGCGGTGATGATGTCGCTCTGTGAGAGGGCGGCGATGTCGAGTTTCTTCTCCTGCCAGGTGTTGCCTTCTACGTTGCCGTAGGGAGTCTCGATCCAGGAGCCGTCTTTCTTCTGAAGGATGACGTAGAGGTTGGAAGCGTTGGTGCCTTCCTTGCCGTTCTTCACAGCCACCTTGGCGTAAGCGCCGCCTGCGCTGACATTGAGTTCGGTCTTGTAGAGCACGATGTCGGTACCGGTAGAGGTAGCCTTGCCGGTGAGCAGGAGGCTTGTACCGCCGTTGTACTGGTCGGCGTGTGAGAACTCAGGCTGGATGTCGGTGCTGACGGTCTGTGTGCCTGGAGCGACAACGAGCCAGCGGTAGGTAGGCACGCGGTCCTGGTTGGACATATTGTACCATGATCCAGCCGTCTTCTTTCCCTTGTAGGAGTAGCGGTCGCCGTTGCCGAGGTTGAAGTTGGTGGCGAAGGGCAGGTTGCCGTGGATAGCAGAGCGCTCGGGTATCCAGGAAGCCACACCAGCATACTTGGAGAGCGGTTTTGCTCCGTCGGAGGTCTCTTCCCACTCGTTGCCTGTGTTGCTGATGGCGGGACGGTTGAGCGGGTTGCGGTTGCCACCCGACATGAGACGCTCCTGCAAGGCCTGGTAGTTGGCTTGCTGCTCGTAGGAGTCGGCACCGGTGTTGTACGACCACAGACGGCTCTGTGCGTGCTCACCCCAGAAGCAGAGGCTCACCTTCTTTGACTGTTCGTCGGCGTTGAGGCGGGTCCAGCCGCGGTTCATGGATACGATCCATACACCAGCGTAGAGGCCTTCGGTGGTACCCATGGCGTTCTCGGCTACGGTAGCGGAGTTGCTCATCTGGTAGGAGAAGTCGCCGTTGGAGTAGTTGAGCATGAGGTCGTGTGTACGGCCTTCAGAGTTGCCGAAGAGGGCATCGGCCAGTGGCGTGCTCAGACCGCTGTAAGAGGTGTAGATACCGCAGTGGAAGTTGTCAAAACCATGCTTCTTGGCCGAAGCGTAGAGTTGCTTGTGGAATTCTACGATGTCGTCATCGCTAAAGCCGGAGTCCTCCCAGTTGTAGTTGATACCATCGAAGCCGAAGTACATCAGACAGTTGATGATAGGCTCTACGTAGCGGAAGTTGCCGCTGTCGTCGGTCTCGGTGACGTAGTCGATCCAGCCGGTGGCTGATCCGTCGCGTCCGCCGGTGGTGTCGAAGAACTTGATACCGCTATAGATGTCGGTACCGTTTTTGTGGGCGGCATCGGTCCATGCAGCGGGTGCGGAGAAGAGGCCGTGGTTCCAGGAACCGAAGATGTTGGTGTAGTTCCACATGGAGTACACGTCGGAGGCGAACTTGGTGTTGGGCTGGCCTACGTCGCCGTCCTTGCCCTCGTCCATAGGAATGTTCATCCAGAGGTCGCGCTTCTCGTAGGTATCGGAGATCAGTCGGTTGCTGCGGCTGAGGATACCGATGTTGCGCACGTGCGAGCGGATGAAGGCGATGTCAGACTGCTGGATACCTGCTGCGGCAAACTCGGCGGCGGTGGGGTAGCGGCGCTGACCGTCTTCCCATGCCTTGGTGAAGAGGTTGACGAGACCGGTGTCGGAGAATCCGCTGAAGTCATAGATGGAGTCGGTGGCGGTGGGTGAGTACGTCACGTCGTCGGCCATGACCGGAAGGCTCGTTCCTGCCAGCATACATGCAAATGCGATGGCGGGTAAAGTTACTTTCATGTTCATGTTGTTTTTTGTTGTATTAGGTTTGGAACTGGTTGAAGCGCATAGGCAATAGCCGTCGCGCTTTGGTTTCTTTCTTTTTGGCTTTTTTCTACCGCCGCCCGTTGTGGAGGCTGCGGTAGAAAAAAGTGAGAGGCGTTCGTCGTTCGTTTTTATAAAGCGATGGCTTTATGATCGAGCGATGATTTTATCGTCGAGCGGTGTCTTTAAAAATTGGGTTCGTTGACATCCCACCACAGGCGTGTACCCTGCTGGTCGGCGCCGCCGAGGGCGGGGATACCTGTCTCTTCGAGGTCGGCCTTGGTCTGAGGATCGTCAGAGAACCAAGGTATGCGGCGGATGATGTTCATGCCGGAGCAGAACTCGGAACTGTCGCCGGAGGTGAGCGATCCGTCTCCGTCCTCAGGATTGAGCACGGGGAAGAGTTTCGGATAGCCTGTACGGCGGAGGTCAACCCATGACTCGTAACTGTAGGGGAAGTTGGCGATGTACTTCTGTGTGATGATCATTTCCAACTTGGTCTCCTGCGGGAGCGACTCGTCCCACTTTACGCCGATCTTGGTGACGCTGGCAATGTCGGGGGTGTTTCCTGTCGGGTCTACGTATGTGTAGGCTTTGGGGGATGTGACATTGAGGTAGTCTTCGAGGTAGTTCTTGTACTCGTTCTTGGGAGAGTTGCGGGCCTCGAGGTTGGCGTAGCGTATGCCTTGCTCATAGAACTGCTGGGCGGAGCCGCCCATGTTCCAGCCGCGGAGGGCACCCTCGGCACGGAGGAAGCATACTTCAGAGAGTTTCATGAAGTAGCAGGGAGGGAACGAACCGTTCATGTACTCGTTGTCGAGTTTGCTGAACGAGATGTAGGAGTTGGTACCTGCGCTCTGTCCGATGCCGGGCACTGTACCGTCGCGCATACCGATGATGGCGCTGCCGGCCTTGGTAATGGCGGGGGCTGAACCGTTGGTGCCTACCTTGGCGATGTCCTCGGTGTTGGTCTTGAAGAGGTACTTGATGTAGGGATGGTCGAGGCTGATGAGCATGCTGGCGAACGATGCGCTCAGACGTGAGTCACCCCACTCGGATACCTGGGTGAGCGGATGGTCGAAACCGCTACCGAAGGGATAGAGCGCCATCTCGTGGGCTGTGGTCTCGATGACACCGCCCTTGACGGCTTCCTCGGCCCACTTCTGTGCGACCGTAGGTTCTACCTTGCTCATGTGCATGGCCATGCGTAACTTGAGCGAGTTGGCGAAGCGTACCCATACCTCAAGGCCTTCGGTCTCGAGTATGCTACTGTCGAAGAGCAGGGGCAGACGGCCGGCGAAGATGTTCTTGATGACCTTCGTCTTGTACCAGTCGGGACGCTCGGAGAAGTGCTTGAAGGCATTGATACAGGTGTCGATGTTGGCTTCGGCACTGTAGTAGATGGTGCGCACGTCGTTGTACTTGAAGGGAGACTCCTCCTGATTGGCCTTGAAGTTGTCATAGGGCAGCGGACCGAAGAGGTCGGCATTCTCTATGGCGGCGTAGTTGTAGAGCAACAGGTAGGCGGCCTTCAACTCGGGGATGGAGTCGAGCGTACCATTGTTGAGGATAGGGGCGAGACACTGACGGGCGAGCGAGAAGCCGCCGCCGGGGCCGCCGTTGAATCCCTTGGACAGGTGGTAGGTAGACTTCAACTCGGCGTTGGAGTAGGGGAAGTCGGAGTGGGGTACGCAACTGTATTGCACATAGTTGTCCGGGCCCAGGCAGAACTGGAACTGGTAGGCGTGGGCTGCGGGCAGGTTGCCGTCCTTGCCGCCACGGATGCCGTATATACCGGTCTGGGCGGTACCCAGGCTGGAGCGCAGGCTCTTGTAGGCGGCGGTGTAGCCGGCCTCGCTGATCTCCTTCATATAGTTGATCTCGTCGGCCTGGCCTACTTCGATGACCGGCGGCTCGACAATCTGGTTCTGCTGGAACTCGTCGGAGGGCGTGTCGTAGTCAAGGCATGACTGCAGGCTCAGTGCCGACAGGGCCAGTGCAGAATACAAAAATATCTTCGATCTTTTCATATTTTTTTTCTTCTTGATAATTGGTTAGAAATTGACGTTCAGCGAGAATCCGAATGAACGCGATGACGGCATGTTGAACACCTCGAATGCGCTGAGGCCTGTACCTGTGGAGAGCGATACGTCGGGATCGACGGGAGCGTCCTTGTAGATGAAGAACAGGTTGCGGGCGATGAACGAGAGGGTCAGGTTGCGGTTGGCGCCGAAGAGGTCGCGGAAGGTGTAACCCAGCGAGAGTTCGCGCAGACGGAAGTTGGTGCCGCTGTAGAGGTAGCGCTCGATGTCCTGGGGAGATACGCCGCCGACTGACTGGTAGTAGGCTTCGATAGGCACGATGCGGCCGCTACCGTCGTTGAGTTCGATACCCAGCACGTTGTTGCCGTAGGATACGTCGGCATAGGTCTTGTTGGCCTCTGCGGTGAGACGGGCGTCAGCCGAACGCTGAGACAGTCCGTATCCGTCGAGGAACGACTCGGTCATGGAGAGCACCTTGCCGCCGATACGTCCGTTGATGAGGAAGGAGAGGGTGAAGTCCTTGAAGGTGACGGTGTTCGACCATCCCATCTGCCAGTTGGCGTTCATGTTGCCGACGTACTTGCCGTAGGTATTCTCGGAGTCCATCTGGACACCGCCCTGCGAGTTGAGCACGTACCAGCCTTCCTTGGCAGTACCGTTCTTCACGGCATCGTCGTTGGCTTTGTAGCGCTTGAGGTCGGTGACGTACATATCGCCGAACTTGCCGCCTTCCTTGTAGAGTACCTGCACACCGCCTACATAATTTGCGATGACGTTCTCCTTGCCGGTCTTCTCGTCGTAGGCCGTGCGGAGGATCTTGTTGCTGTTGTAGGAGATGTTGTAGGAGGTCTTCCAGTTGAAGCCCTGGGCGAGTTTGAAGTTGTAGCCGATGGTGCCTTCAAATCCTTGGTTGCGTATCTTACAGGTGTTCATCGGGATAGACTTGCCGGAGGCGTTGGTACCCACGAGGTAGAGGTTGGACATTGTGGCGTTGTAGTAGGTCAGGTCGAGGCTGAGGCGGTTGTTGAGGAACAACATCTCAAGACCAGTCTCGAAGGAAGCGGTCTTCTCAGGACGCGGATCCTTGAAGGTAGCCCACTGAGAGGGTGTGTAGGCGCCTGTCTCGTAGTTGATGGTCTGCGAACCGTATACCTGGTTGGGGATAGAGTTACCTACCTCAGAGTAGGAGGCGCGGTACTTCATGTAGTTGAACCACTCGGGCAACTTGACGATATTGCTGACAACGGCGTTGGCACCGAAGCCGAAGTAGCCGTAGTCTTCTGGCGTACCGCGGTCCTTGAACTGGCGGTAGGCACGGTACCAGTCGCGACGATAAGATCCGTCGACGTATACCATATCCTTCCATCCTACCTGTGCGGTGAAGAAGGCACCCTTGTTCCAGTCAGAGGATGTGCTCTGAGAGGTAGCGCCGGGGCCGCCGGCAGAGGTGGAGAAGTAGTTGATGACATCAGACAGGTGTTGGCGGTTGCCGTAGTAGTAGGTAGCGTTGCCGCTGTCGTACGACTTGCTGTTGCCCTTAATGGTGTGGCCTACCCATCCGAGTGATGCGCTCACGTCCCAGTCACCGAAGGTCTTGTTGTAGTTGAGCATGAAGTCGGTGTAGAGTTCGGTGGTCTTGTTGTATCCCCACCAGTAGCGTCCGTAGTCTTCCATGCCCGACGGTATCCATGTGGTAGCGTAGCGGCGGGAGTCGTTCTCGTACTTGGTGAAGTCGAGACCGAGACGTGCCTGGAACGACAGCCCGTCGTAGATGTCGAGCGTACCGGTGATATTGCCGAAGAAGCGGTCTTCCTTCTGTACGCTGTTGTTCTGGTTGAGCAGCCAGTAGGGGTTGTTCTGTCCGTTCTCCTGGTAAGCCCAGTTCTGCATCGGTCCGGTGAGGGCGACACGCTGTGTGGTCCAAGAGTATGTACCGGTCTTGTTGTCCTTCACGTAGAGACCTTGCGGCTCGCTGTTCCAGTTGCCCGAAGCATTGACGTAGTTGTTGCGATAGTAGTCGATGTCGATATTGCGGGCCATGGTGTACATGTGGTAGATGGGGTTCATGGCGATACCACCACCGGGACGGTTCTTGGTCTTGGTCTGGATGTAGTTCATCGACACGTCGATGGTGGCGCGGTCGAAGAACTTGAAGTTCTGACGGAAGGAGAGCGTGTTACGGTTGTAGGAGTTGTTCTCGAGCATACCGTTGGAGTGGGCGTTGCTGTAGGAGAAGTAGGAACTCATCTTGTCGGTACCGCCGGATAGGGCGATAGAGTTGTTGGTGGTCACGCCCGTGCGATAGAAGTCGTCGAGGTCGTTCTTGGCCGAGTTGCGGAGGTGTACGGTGTTGGTCTGTCCGTTGAACTTCTCCTGTCCCATCGTCACGTCGAGGAGCAGGTTGTTGGAAGAACGGTCGGCCAGTTTGCCGCCCCAACTGTAGATACCGAGGGTGTGGGCGTCGTCGTTGACTTCAGCACCGTACACATTCTGTATCTTGGGAGTGGTGAGCGGAGTATCGAAGGTGATGTTCGAACTGTAGTTGATGGCCAACTTGCCTTCGCGTCCCTTCTTGGTGGTGATCATGAGGACACCGTTGGCGGCCTCTGAACCGTAGAGGGCGGCGGCGTTGGCACCCTTCAGTACGTTGATAGACTCGATATCGTCGGGGTTGAGCATGGAGAGGGCGTCGCCACCTTCTGATGCACCGACGGCGAGCATGGAGCCGCTGCCCACCTCGTTGCGGGTGCTGTTGCTCATAGGCACACCATCGACAACGATGAGCGGGGTGCTCTTACCCATGATAGACTTGTTACCGCGGAGCAGAATCTTCGACGAACCACCGGCACCACCGGCACTCGGGGTGATGGTCACGCCAGAAATTTTACCTTCGAGCGAGTTGGCTACGTTGGGGTCTTGTACGCGGTTGAGGTCGGATGCCTTCACCTGCTGGGTGGAGTAGGTCAGTGAGGTCTCCTTGCGCTTGATACCCATGGCGGTCACGACGACCTCCTTGAGCATGGAGTTCTCTTCCTTGAGCACGATGTTCACCTGGCTACGGCCGCCTACGTTTGCTTTCTGAGCGGTGTAGCCGATGTAGGAGAACACGAGCGTGGCGTTCTTGTTGGCGACGGTGAGTTTGTACTGTCCGTCGATGTTGGTCACGACACCTGCGCCTTTGACACCTTCGACAGTGACGCTGACGCCGATGAGGGGTTCACCCTTTTCATCGGTGACAGTACCCTGCACGAGTGTGCCTTGCTGCTGGATGAGAGCGTTGGGAGCGGTGTTGCCTGCTGCTGCGGCGTACTGCATGGGTACGCCTGCTGCGAGGAAGGCCACGGCGGCCTTGGCAAGTATCCGTCCTCTTTCTTTAGAATATTTATTCATGTCTTTTTGTTGTGAATGTATATTTTTCAAAATCCCAGAGAACGTGACCGGTGGGCAAGCCTGTTTTTCTTGTCCCGGTCACGTCCGTATAAGTGGCTATTGTATTAGATGGTCTGTGGTCAAAGGGGGATGACTGTTACTGCTTGATGACTTTGACGGTCTTGTATACCTTGCCGTCCTTGAGTACCTGTACGAGGTAGAGACCTGCGGGAGCGGTGACGGTCACGTTGACGGTCTGTCCGGCTGCGGCCTCGAAACCGTTGCTCTGGAGCAGTGTGCCGTTGGCGGCAAGCACGTTGACAACGTAGTCGCCCTGCTCGGCAAAGCGGAAGTTGACGCTCTCTACAAACGGGTTGGGGAATACGGAGAACTCTGTTCCGCCGTTCACCTCGTCGATGCCGGTAGCGTCGCCGGTGATCTCTACGGCCTCGGCGAGTGTGCGCTCGTCTTCACCCCAAGCGTTGGTGAGGGTCAGTGTGGCGTCGTAGGTGCCGGGCATAGCGTAGGTCACGACGGCTGCCTGGTCGCTCTCGGTAGAGATGCGGGCACCGTTGAGGGTGAGTTTGCGGGTGGTCTTCACCTCTAGTGTACCTGTCACGCCGGGATAACCGGTCGTGGTGTTGTCTGCGCCCTGCTTCTGGTAGGAAGCCTCGGCGGTCTTCTCGCCGCCAGCGTCGATGGTGCGTACCATCTTGGCTACGTAGGAAGCGCCTGCGTGTCCGTAGTTGGCGAAGGTGGAGTCGGCTGCATTGTAACTCTCGAAGGTGTAGTAGCCTTGCAGACCCTCGGGTACGTTGTTGGTGTCGTAACCGTTCATGCACTCGAGCACTTCAGACTCAGAGAGAGCCTTGTTCCAGATCTGGATTTCGTCTACCCAACCGTTGAATCCGGCCTTGTAGACACCGCCGCCACCGATGAAGATGTTGGCTGCTACGTCCTTGTCGATACGTGAGTCGGTAGAGTTCTCACGGCGTGAGGAAGCGGAGAAGGTGGTCTCGGCTACCTTCTTGCCGTTGAAGTACATGGTCTGCTTATTGCTGGCATCCTGAGTGACAACGATGTGGTTCCAGAGGCCGGGGTTGAGGCTGTATCCGGTAGACATCATGCTCTCGTTGGGGTTGTCGTGCTCGGTCCATCCGTAGGTATTGAAGGATACCTCGTTGGCGGCGTGCTTGGCTTTGCCGGTCCATTCGGGACGGATTTGTACCCAAAGGTCACCCCAGTTGTTGTGAGGCCATGCGTCGGCGATGGTGTTCTTGCTGATGAGGTTGGTACCCTGCTTGTCGTGGGCGTAACTGCTGGCTTTCACCCAAAGGGCGTAGGAGTATACCTTGCCAGTCTGTACCTCGGCGGGTATCATGAGCATGTTCGGGTCGCTGATGGCTACGGCGCGTGATACAGTGCCTTCGCCAGCGCGGTAGTTGTAGTTGTAGGTCACGTTCTCACCAGTCTTGGCTGTGTTCTTGTCTACAGAGAAACTGTTGATGGCAGGAACTGAACCGGTAGCCTCGGAGGTGACGTGGATCTTGCCGCGGAGCGTGGTGGTGGTACCCTTGGAGTCGGTCACGATGATGTCGTATACGCCAAGTTCGGGCAGAGAGGTGGAGAACGACTTCACGTTGGTGGTGGTGTAGCATTCAGCGCCAGTCTGGGCGTTGGTGATGGTCCAAGACTGAGCGGCGTCGGCCATCTCGTCTTCGAGCGATACGGTGAAGGTCTCGTTGGGCTTGACTACCTGACGGTCGATGACTACCTCAGAAGAAGGCGTGTCGTAGGGGATGTCCTTGTAGTCGCTCCAAACGATGTCAGACTTCTGCTGACCGTCGGGTGAAACGGCGCACACACCAAAGCGGGCACGGCGGCCTTCATATCCGCTCACGAGGGGAGCGTCGATGACGTAGGCAGCCCAAGAGGTGGTGGTAGTGAGCAGTTGAGAGGCTTGGTTCTCCTGCTGCATGTAGATCTCGTAATACCATGTGTCGACCTCGTCGTTGTAGGTGGGCACTTCAAGACCAGTCTGGTCTTTGCTGGCATAACGTATTTTGAAGTCGACCGTGCTGCCCTTTCCGCGAAGAATGTTCACGTCTTTGATTTTGGGTGTCACGGCGTTGAACTTCTGTGCGGGGTTGCGCAGGGCAATCTCGCCGATGAGCATGTTGTAGTCTTTCTCTGTGCCGTCTACGGTGATACCGATCATGGCAATCTCGTCACCAGACTTCAGACCGAGTTTGTCGAGTGAAGTGGTGAACGTGGTCCATTCGCCGAACTTGGGAGCGGCGGGGATTTCAATCTCCTTGTAGTTGGTGAGGTTGTCCTTGAGAGCGACAAACAGTTTGGCGTGTGTGGCCAGTTCGTTGCTCATCTTGTAGGTCACGGAGAGATTGTAGGTAGGCTCCGTGGCAACCATAGTCTTGAAGAGTTTCACGCGGGAGAGGGTGGTAGCGCCGCTCAGACGGAGACAAGAGCCACCGAAGTAAGCATCGTCCCATGTGAGGTCTGCGCTGACGAGTCCGCCATTGGTGGCGCTTTCGTTGCCGTCAACGATCCACCAACGCCATGTCGGCATGATGTCCTGGGTGGCGAGGTTGTGCCACTTGTGGTCGAAGGTCACACGACCCTCGTTGCGGAACTTGAGACCGTTGCCGAGGTTGAAGCGTGATACGAACGGCACGCTCTGGATGGTAGACTTGGCGGAGAGGAAGCGGGCCAGACCATGGAACTTGGTGAGGCTGGCGTTGCCTAGGTCGCACAAGGTGTTGAGTGCGGGCTGGTTGGCCGGGTTGCGGTTGCCGCCGCTGAAGATCATCTCCTGCTTGCGGAGGTAAGCCTGCTGGATGGCCACATCAGATGTACCGTCGTCGGTAGCGCTCTGATGGATGAGGCTCTGTGAGTGGGCGCCCCAAAATCCGATGGATATCTTGTTGTTGTCGAGTGCCGACCAGTTGCTGTTCTTCAGTGCGCGGCCCTGGATGTCGAAGCCGGCGTAGTAGTCGTAACTGCTGCGGCCGAGTTGCTCGGCGTAGGTCACCGTCTTGGAGAGGGTGCTAGAGTACCAGTTGTAGTTAGCGAACATCATGTCGGTGACGATATTGTCCTTGTCGCCGAACATCTTCTTGTTGTGTGATCCGAGACCGTTGTCGAAGGAGATGCCTCCGTTGTCGTTGGTGCCGTCGTACCAGTGCAGTTGGAATTCCCAACCCAGTTCTTTTGCCTTCTTGTGGCACTGGGCGAAGAAGTCCTGCAACTCCGACATGGTGTCGTAGTCGGAAGAGAACTCGGAGTTGACGCCGATACCGTCGATGCCGTAGTAGCGGAGGAACTTCACAAAGTTGTCGAGGTAGATGAAGTTGTCTTCGGTGTCGCGCTGTGTGAGTTTGGTGAAGATCTTGGAGTAGGTGTCGCTACCATCGAGATATACGGTCTGTGCCCATGGTATGGAGAGCACGCAACCTACCTTGACACCGTTCTTGTGGGCCACGTCGGAGAGTCCGGCGGTGACACGGAACCAAGGTGCTGTCCAGTTGCCGTGGATGTTGACGTACGACCAAAGGCTGAAGTTATCGCCCTCGAAGCAGTAGCGGGGAAGGGCTTTCCATGAAGATGTGGGGTCGTCGAGCGGTACCCACAGACACATCTTGCGTTCGGGGTCTACACCCTGCACGGCGGTGTAGTCGCCGTCGGTGATGCGGGGCATCGGGCGTTGGCGAGAGATATAGAACTCGTTGTCCATGGCAGAAACGCCCGGGGGCAGTGCGCCTGGTGACCATGTGCCTATCAGATTGAGCACGTTGTCAAACCCAGTATCCGCGATGTCGAGCGGGTGGGTCGGTGTGCGCTGTGCAAATCCGATGGATGCGCAGAGCAGTGCCGAAGCGAGAAGGGTAAGTCTCTTTCTCATTTTTTTCTTGGTTTAGGTTAAGGGAATAAAAAGGTCATGTGAAATGGTATGAAGGCGGCAGTCTCTTGCGTGCGGCGAAATCGGTGCTGCCGTAGCAGATACTGCCGCCTTCGTTACTCTATCAAAGCGGTTATTTTCTCATGAGTTTTACGGTGCGTACCACCTTGCCGTCCTTCTTGACGGAGAGTACGTAGGTGCCTGCTGTAGCAAGATGTATCTGCATGTTGCCACCAGCAGTGATCTCTGCGGTCTCGGTGGCCTGTGCCTGTCCGTTGACGGAGTAGACATTGACTGTATACTTGCCGTCGGCGGCAAACTCTACGAGTACGTCTTCGCCTACGGTATAAGCCTTCACGTCGCTGGTCTTCACGTCATCGATGCCTGTGCTATTGCCGATGGTGATGGCGGTGAAGGTGCGCTGTGCCTTTCCGAGCGAGTTGCTCAGAGTGAGGGTCACGTTGCGTACGCCTTCCTTCTCGTAGGAGAGTACGGCCTCGCCTGATGTGCCGGTACCCGATGCGGAGATCAGGTCGGCCTTGGGAGCGCTCCATGTCGGAGTGGTCTCTACCTTGTAGGATGTTCCGGAGATGAACGGGCATCCGGAGGTGTACTTCGGTGCAATCCATCCAAACTGGCCCTGACCCTCGCTGCCTGATGCCTCGTAGGAGTGCAGACCGGCTTTCACGCCTGCCTTGCTACCCACTGCGGGGAAGGTGTAGTCATCGTCGGCCAGTGTCTCGGTGTCCCAAAGGGCTACGAGGCCTGACGGCAGGTTGGCATTGTCGAAGGTGCCCATGGTAGTCTGTACTTCCTCCTCGGTGAGCGCCTTGTCCCATACTTGAAGATTGTCTACGGCTCCGTCGATACCGTTGCGTCCGAAGGCATCGCCTGCTACTGCAAGCACTTGTCCGTCGGTGATGTTGTACGGATTGGACTGGTAACCGGGATCGGTGGTGTAGTAGGTGTCACCGTTGGTGGCACGGTTCCATCCTGTGCGTTCCTGCTTCTTGCCGTTGATGTAGAACTCGCCGCGGAGTGCGCCGGAGGAGTTGTAGTCGAAGGTGTAGCAGACGTGTACCCATGTGCCGATGGGCAACTTGGAGTTGGCGTACTTGTAGCGTATCTCGTTGTTGCTGGTGGCATCGGTACCGCGCCATGTGAAACTGCCGATAGAACCGTCCTCATTGATATTGCTCCAGATCCAGCCCCAATCGGTCTTTGGCCAAGAGTCGAGTTTGTTGGCGATGGAGAAGAGTTGGGTCTCGCCGGAAGCGAGTTTGTTGATCTTGAGCCAGAAGGCTACCGAGAACGACTTGGCACCTACCAGGCCGAGATCGGCGCACTTGGCACCATAGCGTTTCTCGGAGAGGTCGATACCCTGTGATCCGGCACCGTCGGCGTCGCGGCCGGTGTACTTCATGGTCACCTTGTCGCCTACCTTGATGCTGATGGGGTCTTTGGAGTCGTTGGCCGTGAGCGTGTAGATTTCGGGCAGAGCACCTACGCTATTGTCGGTGATCTGTACATAGGCGGGGAACTCGCGGGTGGTGGTCTCGCTGCCTACCTTGCCGGTCAGGCGGAGCGTGTAACTGCCGATGGTGTTGATGCCGTCTTCTACGGTCACAGTCTTGCCGCTACCAGTGTATACTTCCTTGCCGTCGCCGTCGACCAGGCTCCATGTGCCGGCCTCGTGCTCGCTGTCGACGTAGCCCATGGTGAACTTCTCGCCGGGCTTGATGGTGGTCTTGTCGATCTCGATATCGTCGCTATAGGTGTAGGAGGTCGGCGCCATATAGTCTGTCCAAGAGGTAGCAGACTGTGACTTGTGGTCGAGCGATACGGCGGCTACACCGAGACGTACGTTGGAATTCTTGTCCTTGACGGGGATGGAGAAGTACATGCCGGCCCATGATGTGGTGGTGCCGACGAGTACGGGTTCCTGCCCTTCTTCCTGTGCGTAGAGTTTGAAGTAGGAAGTCTTCACGTCAGTGTTGTAGCAGGGTTCTCCGGTGGCCTTGTTGTTGTCCATGTTCCAGATGACCTTGCCGTCCATGCCGGCATAACTGTTGTAGAGCAGTTTGCCAGAGGTGATTTCCGGTGCTTCGGGAGTGGCGGCGGTGCCGCGTACGATGGAGAACTCGCCCAAGAGAAGGCTGAGGTTGGTAGCGTTCTTGAAGTGCAGGGCTACGAGAGCGAGATCCTTGCCGTCGAAGTCAGAGCCGATGGTGAAGGTCTTGGTGAGCCATTCCTCGTCGTCGGCCTTCTGTGATGTGCCCTGTACGGTGTAGTTTACGGCCGATGTCTCGCTACCCTTGGCAGAGAATACGAGATCGATGTCGGATGTACCGGCGGCCAGTTTGTATTTGAAGGTGACCACATCGCCCTTCTTCAGACCGTATTCTGTCTTGAAGAGGTGCAGATATTCGTCGGCTGTGGTGCCGGATATGCGGATGGTGGAACCGCCGAAGTAGGCGTCATCCCAAGTGAAGTTGGCATCGAGACCCGTAGCGGGCACGTCAGTGGCGGCGTTGCCGAGCAGTTTGCTGGCAAACCACCAGCGCCATGTGGGCAGGTAGTCCTGCATGCCGACATTGTACCATGGGTTGCTGTTCTGACGCACACCATTGAGGTTGAAGTATTTACCGTTGCCGAGGTTGAAGTAGGTCACGAATGGTTCTTCGGCCAAATCCCAACTCAGTGCGGAGTGGGCGGTCATGAAGGTAGACATGCCGTGCCATGTGTAGTTGTCGGCATTGTAGGCGTGGCGGTCGACGATGGCCGGGCAGTTGGCCGGGTTGCGTGTACCGCCGGTGAAGTAGCGCTCGGTGCGCTGGAGGTAGGCGTTCTGCTTGACCTCGGGAGAAGATCCTTTCTCGCCGCGGCTCTCCCAGAACATATTGTTGGAGTGAGCGCCCCAAAGACCGATGGAGAGGCGTACGTCGGGCAGCAGTGACCAGGATGTACCCTTAGGCTCACCGCCCTGCATGTTGACACCGCAGTAGAGGTCGAGCGGGTCGCGGCCCAATGCTTCGGCCTTGGTCACGGATCCGGCGCGGTCGATATAGTTCCAGTTGTAGTTGAAGAAGAGAGAGGTGCGCTTGTTCTCGCTGTCGCCGAAGGTTTCTTCGTTGTGTGAACCGAGACCGCGGTCGAAGGTGATGTTTCCGTTGTCGTTGGTACCGTCGTACCATACGTTTTCGAAGAGCGGGTCGATATCCTTCATCTTGCTGACGAGGTCGGCGTGGAAGTCGCGGAGATCTTCGGTGACACCCGACCAGTCGCTGAACTCAGAGTTGTAGCCCAAGCCGTTGATACCGTAGTAGTGGAGGAACTGTGCAGCCTTGTCTACATCGACTGTTGTACCGAGGTTCTGGAGCATGGTCTTCCAGTCGCCCGAGAGGGTGGCGTTGGGGATGCTGGCTACACCCGATACGGCTACACCATTCTTGTGGGCCACATCGAGGAAGGCGGCGGGTATACGGCCGAGTCCGGCTGTCCAGTCGCCATAGTGGGTCACGTACGACCACATGGAGAAGACTTCAGAGTCGAACACGCCGTTGGGCAGCGCGTTGAAATCTGTGTCGCCTACCGGTATCCAAGCCAAGAGTTTCTTGTCGTTCTCGCTGGTGAGCGAGGAACGCACCTGAGTGGCGGCGTTGCGGAAACGGTAGTGGGGACGTACACGAGAGATGTAGAAGTTGTCGTCTTCGGAAATAGGTGTTCCCGGTGTCCAGTTAGTCACGAGTTTATGAAACATTTCGCTTCCGGTGTTGTTGCCGGGAGTGATGTAGCCTTCGCGCAATTGTTGTGCGCTTGCTCCCATGACGCAGAGAGTGAGGCCTGCGGCAAGGATGAGGCGTTTGCGGGTAAAGTTGGTCATATTATAGGTTTGGTATTGAAAATGACAAAGGAATAGCGTCTGGTCGGGACACAATTGTCCCTGTGTAGCAGTGAGTGAGTGGAGCGTCATGGGGATGACATTCCATCGGGGTCTGGCTTTCTTCAAGTCGTGATGGCGGGGAGATAGTGTAGAATATCGTTCCTTGGTATTGTCGTTCAGGCGTTTCGCATCACTGGGTTTTTCGTCGGATTTCTGCCGAAAGCATAAGTACGGCAGCAACTGCCTATGCAGTCTTTCACGTTGCAAATATAGATAAAATAATGTGAAGCGTTCTCCTTGTATTCTACGTTTTATGTTTTGTTAACGTATTTATATTGTATTCTTATTCGCGGTGGTGAAGAAAGACGGGACGGCCACCGTCTCGGCGACCGTCCCATGAACAAAATTTTATTATTTACCTAATGAAAATGTACTCTTCTTTGTCGTCAGGCGGATCTTGGAGAGATTTCCGCCATAGTAGTTTCAGTTGAACCACAATTTTATGCTCCATACGCCGGCGTAACCATAGTCCCAGGCCCAGTTGGTGGTGTCGAGTGGGTACTGGAACTTGACGTAGCGGCACTTCACGGCTCCGTAGAGTACGTAGCCGCGGTTGTATTGGCTGTCGTAGACGGACTTGTGTCCGTTGGTGGTACCGGCCGACGTCCAGGTGACGTTGTCTGTGCTGAACAACATCTCCGTGTCGCTCGATCCGTAGCACATCGAGTAGAAGGCCGTAAGCGACTTTTCTTCACCCAGGTCGATGGCAAACGAGGCTTCTTCTCTTTGTTCGAGGAAGGGCCACATGGCATCCCATCCGCCATCGAAGAGGCTGAAGTAACTTTCGGGGTCGAGGTTGTCGGCGGAAATGACGGTTGCCGTGCTGATGTCGGCGAGGGTGCCGGGAATGGAGGTGGCATTGTCGTTGATGAGTTGCGACTTGGTCTCTATGGTGATGTACACGACATCGTCCTCGTCTACCTTGGCTCCGTTGGCGAAGGTGGTCTTCAGTCGGAGGGGCAGCAGATAGGCTCCATCGAGTTGTTGCGCCACGTTGTCGGGGGCGCTGACGCGAATACCCTCTTCACTTTCTATCTGACCTTCGCGGATGACGGTCGGCGTGACGGTGACTGCGCCGAGTACGTTGTCGGGTAGTGGGGAGAAGGCCGTGCCGTGACTCTTGTTGTATTCCGCCACGAGACTATTGTCGGGTGCGAATGTACCCTGCATGTCGCCCGTGACGGCGATGAGGTTCTTGATCTTCACTGAGGCCGAGATGCCGCCGAATGTTCCGGCGGGCGTCTTGACGATGTTGCTGGCAATGACATTGTTTCCGACGATGGAGGTGAGATAGTCGGTCTTTGAAGTCTTGACGATGATGTACGCCGTATTGTACCGTTCGCTCAGTCCGTAGGGCCGGTCACTGCCTTTGCCGTCAGTCCCTTCGAGTACGAGACTTACGGGGATGATGTACTGCGGTTCGTTGTCGGTGGTGGAGCGGAAGGCTTCTATCTTCTTGTCATCGAGGGCGACGGTCACGGGTACAGATGACAGATTCTTGCCGGCACCCACACCCGACGGGGTGACCTGCATGGCCTGCAGTATGTCTGTGGAGGGCAGACGGTAGGTGGTGGCGTGAGCCGTATTGTATTGTTCCACGAGGGCGGCATCGGCATTGACTTTGGCCGTCACGCGTACGCTGTCGTTTGTGGGGTACTGCGTCTTGATGCTGAGGTCGGCGGCCACGCGGCCGAATACACCGGCCGGTGTGGTCATCACTTCACATTCGAAGGGTGTGTCGGTATTGCGTGGCGCGATATACACGAGGTTGTCGTTGGTGCCGTCGACATCGTATTTGACATCGTCGCTGCAGCCCGTTGTTGCGGTGAGGGCGAGCAGGGTCAGTGCGACGGAGGGGATGATATATCTGTTTTTCATCTTGACAGGTTTTTCGTTTGTAGTTTGCGGCGTGTCCTATGTATTTTACACATTCTACCTTGCGTATCAGAACGGGCAACGCTGGTTGTCGGGCCATGTGATGTTGCCCGAGGGTACGGCATTGTGTCCGTGTCCGGTCTCGTCGAGTACCGAACCGTCGTCTTGCAGTTCGCCGTTGAACCGCCAGTAGGCTACCAGTCCGTCGGTGGTCGGGTCTACGTAGCAGATACTGCTTTGCAGGTCGGCGGCCGAACGCGCCACCTTCCATACGCGACATTCGCTGATGCAGCCTTTGTAGGTCCAGTGCGTGCCGTAACTCCGTCCGATGGCGAAGGTGTCGTCCCATCCGTGTCCGCCGTACGACATGGCGAGGTTGATTTGTCCGCCCGTGGTACTCTTTTCTATCTGCAACTCGCCGTTGAGGTAGAATCTCACTTTAGTGCCGTCGTACACTACAGCCACATGATACCAGTTGTCGTTCTCGAAGGTCTGTTCGAAGGTACTTTCGTAGTGCGGCTTGTTGTCGGGGTGGTAGTTGGTACCGATCGATACCTTGGCGAAGTTGAGTTTGTTTGACGGTATGTTCGATCCGTCACCGAAGCGCAGCAGCAGACTCTCGTGACTGCCGAGGATGGGGTTGATGTATGACTCTGCGATCTCGGGTGTGAGCGCCGAGGGGCGCACCTTCACTTCGAGTGTGAGTTGATCGAGGGCATAGACCGGACTGTTCTCCCCCTTGAATGAGGGGATGTCAAACCAGGCGCCGCCCTTCATCTGGGCCACCTGCGTGCGGATGACCTTGGAGAAGACGACGAAAGCCGTGCGTGAGGACTCTATCACGCGCAGTCCGCCGTTCTCCACCTTGGTGATGGTGACGGGCAGACAGTAACTCTCGCCCTCGCGCAGTTTGTCACCGTCGGCCGAGAGCCGCAGTTGGGTGGAGACGGCCTTGCCCGTCTCTATCGTGACGTGGTCTGCGTCGAGCGAATAACTTTCTGCGGGCGGCGCCACATATTTGGTACTGTTGGCTTTGTTGTACGCCTCAAGCAGTTCGGGAGCCGCGGCGAGGTCTATGCGCACGTCGCCGTCGGCCTTGGTACTCGACGATACGGTGATGCCGAGCGACGACTCGCCTTCGACGGCAAAGCGCATGGTGTTGGTATTGAGTGTTCCCGTCATGAATACGGCATCGCCGTACGACGGTTCGTCCTTGCAGCCCGTGAGTGCGAGTGCTACGGTGAGGACGATAGCCATATATTTTTTCATTGTCATGTCGTCTTGGATAAGATGAATTCTAAATGTTAATATGTCAGACTTGTTTGGCGGTTACTGGATGGCCGGGTTCTGTATTTGTATACATTGTCTGAATCGGTACCACGGTTCGGGGTTGTACTTGTGTATGAAGTAGTCGCGCTGTCCGTAGAAGGCGCCGAAACCGCCCTTGCGTCCTTTGCTCGGTTCCCATCGTGCCTGGGTGTAGAGTTGTTCGCCGCTGGTGTTCCAATTGTCGCCCCAGTTGACGCACCATACGCATTTTTCAGCCGGCCATCCGCTCATCTCTCTGGGTGATCCGCCGTTGTAGTTCTGCACGAGGTAGTAGTTGACGTAGGGTTCGACGCCCGTGTTCGAACTGCCGTCTACGCAGAGCAGTTTCTCGGTGTCGTTGTGTTCGTTGCCGTAGCGGGTGCGGATGAGTGCAAGTCGCTCCTCCTTGGTCTGGTTGGGGTTGGGCCCCATATAGAGACCGAGCGTCTTCATGAAGTGTACGAAATACTCGCCGTCGAGCATATCACCCTCAGGCTCGTAGTCGGCATCGAAACCGTCGAGGTCGTTCTCGAACACCTGGTCGACGTAGTACAAGGCGTACATCTCGATGGCCTTGTGTATCTTGGCCTCGCGCTCATCGCCTTCGGGCATGGCGAGGGCCTCGTTGAGTACCTTTTTGAAGTCGTGCGAATCGTCCTCGGCCCCGAGTCGGGTGATGGCTACGTAGAGCATCTTGGTGCCTTTGGTCTTTTGGGTGAACCGGAGGTCTTCCCAGAGTTGGGTGTTCTCTTTCGGCGGTATGCCGCCTCCCCAGATGGAGACGATGTCGAGCGAGTCGGGCAGACCGTTGAAGCGTACGGCCATGGAGTTTTGTGCGCTCCACTGTGCAAACCACATGAATGAGATTTCGTGGTCGCTCTTCTTGTAGTCGCGCAGGTTTTTGTAGTATTGGTCGCTGTAGGTCTTGGGGTTCTGTATCACCTTGTTTTCGACATCGGTGTCGCAGGCGGTAGCCAAAGCGACCATGACCAGGGCGGCGAAGAGATATTTTATCTTTTTCATATTTTAGTCTTTTATGTGATATATAATAATGTGTGACGGCATCTTCCGTCATCTCTTCACGTCCCACCAGAGGCGTGTGCCGGCAGAATCCTTGCCCTTGAGCAGTTGCAGGGCGTTCTGCGTGTTCTGCGTGTTGTTGGAGTACTCCGTGGTGGGGTATTTCAGTCGGCTGATGAGTTCGCCGTCGGCCACCTCGCTTTGGTACTGGTAGGAGTAGATATGTACTCGGCCCGGCATGCCCGTGCGTCGCATTTCGCTCCATGCTTCCTGTCCGTCGGGATAGAGTGCGATCCATTTTTGCAGCATGATGCGCTCAAGGTTGGTCTTGTTATCGGCCGTCTCGTCCCAGGCTACGGGGAGCATGGAGAGCATACCGCTGACATCGGTCTCACGGTCGTTGGACGGATCGGTATACTTGGACAGTGGCAACGCCGTTCCTGTAAGGTAGGTGTCGGCCCCTGCGAGTCCGCAGGAAGAGAAGGAAGCGCGTACACCCTCCTCATAGTATTTCCGCGGTGTCATCGCTCCGATGTTCCATCTGAGACTGGCTTCGGCCATGAGGAAGTAGGCTTCGGCAGCCCGCATCCAGTTCATATCGGAGTTTTGTGAGAAGTTGGGCCGCGACGTGTTGGTCTGGTAGGTGGTCTTTTGTAGTCGTGGCATACCGTTGCGCACGCCCCGGTATTCGCCAGTAGCGGTGGCCGGCTGGAAGTAGACGGAGAGACGTGGGTCGGCGTATCCGTTGAGGTAGCAGTCCATGGTGGCGCTCATGTGTTCGTCGTCCCAACTTGTGCCTATCTCCCACAGCGGATGCTTGAAGACGAGCGTGGAACTTTGGTGCAGGGCGGCATCGTCGGATGCGCTGTTCATCAGTCCGTACTTGCTCGCGATGGCGGCTTGTGCTTGTGTCTTGGCTGTGGTCTCATCGACATAGGACACGCGCATGGCCAGTCGGAGACGTATGGTGTTGGCAAACTTTATCCATTTCTGCACGTTGCCTTGGTAGACGTTGTCGTAGTCGGCGAGGTAGAGGTCGCTGTTGTTGTCGGCATACTCGGTGAGCGTGGTGATGGCCGAGTCGAGTTCGGCGAAGAACTGGCGGTAGATCTCCTGTTGCGAGTCGTAGGCTACATGTATGTCTTGTCCGAACTTGCTATAGGGTATCGGACCGTACATATCGGTGATGCGGCTCATGCCGAACACCTTGACCACCGTCGCCATGGCGCGTGCCGGCGATGTGGCATCGGTGGCGTCGTGTATTTGCTTCCACGGTTGCATGATGCGCTCGTAGGCATCGTTGAAGGGGTAGTCGTACCATTCGGAGTAGAGGGCGTAGTGGTCGTTGTGATAGGCTGTGTTGCCCCAACTGGTCGATGTGGCGAAGTAGGAGGCGAAGAGATCGCCCTCGAGGGCTTGGTCCTGCTGGTATCGTCCGCCGAGGTTTTCGCCGACGATGAAGACGCTGCGCTCCATTTGTGCGAAGTAGGCGCCGGTCTTGAGGTTGTCGTGTTCCATGTCTTCCTCGGTGGCCTCATTGGGATTGGTGTTCCATTTGGCGAACTCGTCGGTGCAGGAACCGAGCGTCGCGCATCCTATCAGTGTGAGGATGGCGAGCAAGTATGTATGTGCTGATTTTTTCATCGTGTGTACAGTCTTTTAGAAGTTTACTCTGACGGAGAATCCCAGTTGGCGCATGCTGGGGAGCATGAAGTAGTCCATGCCGTCGAAGCCCGTTCCCGTGCTGGCTGTCAGTTCGGGGTCGAAGGGCGACTTGCAGTAGAGCATGAGCAAGTTGCGGCCGGTGAGCGAGAGGTTCAGCCCTTTGATCCATGATACCCAGCGGTTGACGGGTACGTCGTAGCCCAGGGTGAGTTCGGCCAACCGTACGTTGGTGGCGTCGTACACATAGTTGGCACCCGAGTTTACACCCACATATTCGTAGTATTTCTGTACGGCCGAGACAGGACCGCCGTTGATGGTGACGTGTCCGGCATCGCGGGCGGCAGCCGTCGTGCGCGATACGCCGTACTTGTCCATGAGACCTTGAGTGAGCGATACGCCCACGCCGCCGATGCGTGCGTTGATGAGGAATCCGAGCGTCAGGCCTTTCCATGAGAACGAGTTGCGCCAGCCCATCGTGTACTTTGGTGAAGCGTTGCCGGCGTAGATGTAGCCGTCGCCGTAGGGTCCGGCTGTCTCGTCGCGCTTCACCTCGTTGGTCTGGTAGTCTACGTAGATGTATCCCTTCTCGTCGATGGCGAGGCAGGTGACGTAGAGGTCACCCATAGATCCGCCCTCGGTGAGCATCGACTTGACATTCTTCAGATTGACGAGGTCGAGATGATCCTGCTCGATGGTCAGTCCGTTGGACAGGGTGGTGGGCTTGAGCAGTTTGACCACTTTGTTGCGGTTGATGGTATAGGTGAAGGTCGACGACCAGTCTACCGGTCCGAGCGGCTGGTTGAGCGTGAGCGAGAGTTCTATACCCTTGTTGTCGATCTGTCCGCCGTTGATGTATATCGAACTGTAGCCCGAAGTGCTGGGCAGGGTCGGGTTGAAGAGTTGGTTGTAGGTGGAGGTCTTGTAGAGCGACACGTTCAGATTGACCTTGTTGCGCCACAGGTGTGTCTCCATACCTATTTCCCATGCTTTGGTGCGTTCGGGCTTGATGTCGTTGTTGGGATAGGTGGTCGAGGTGGCCGGAGTACCCGAGGCGAAGGGGTAGGTCTGGTTGGGGATGTGGCGCATGGGCGCGTTGCCCACCTCACTGTAACTGCCTCTGACCTTGAGGAAGGACAGTACGCCGGATTTTAGTCCCGGTATGAGATCGGTGAGGATGGCCGTCAGACCTACTGAGGGGTAGGCCACGGCAGTGGTCGATGTGCCGGCGAGGGCCGATGCCCAGTCGTTGCGTCCGGTGAGGTCGAGGTAGAGGCGGCTCTTCCAACCCAATTGTGCGGTGGCGAATATCGACTGCACTTGGTCGTGGTAGAGTGTGCTGGTAGGCTGGAGGCTCGATACGTTGAGATTGCTGAACGAGAACTTGTTGGCTACCGAGTTGAGATCGCTGCCTACGGAGTAGTATTTGTAGTCGATGTCTTGTATGCTTGCGCCGGCGGCTGCGGTGAGCGACCAGTCACCGAAATACTTGTCGATGTTGACCATCACGTCGCCGTAGATCTGTCGGGTGGTCTCGTCGTTTTTCTGGTAGTAGCCGTATTTTCCGGCGAACACGCCGTCGGTCGATGCTGAGTATTTCTTCTCGTAGAGTCCCGAAGTATAGTCTATCTTGGCGCGTGTGGCGATGCTGATGCCCTTGGCGATGTCCCACGTGAGTCCGCCGCTGGCGATGAAGCGGTTCTTGTGGTTGGTGAGGTTGTCGCGGTTGATGATCCAGTAGGGGTTCTGCATACCGATCTGCTCCGTGCCCCAGGGCCAGAACTGTGTCTTGAAGTTGCGCGAGGCGTTGTATACCTCATACATCTGATAGGTGTCGAGACTGTAACTTGGCGACAACAGGTAGACCGGCACGATAGGGTTCATGTACTGTCCTTCAGACACCATGTTGTTCTCGCTGATGTTCATATACATCGTGCTGAGATCGAGATGTACCTTGTTGTGGAAAAGGTCGCTGGTGTTGCGGATGGCGATATTGTAGCGGTCGAGTGTGTTGTTGGGTACAAGTCCTTCGGCGTTGGTCGATGCGAGCGAAAGGAAGGTCTGGTTCTTGTCCGTACCTGTAGAGAGACTGACGGAGTTGCCCACGTTGTATCCGGTGCGGAAGAAGTCCATGGGGTCGTAGGTGCTGGGCGAGGTGAGTTTCGTACCCCAACTGGCAAACTCGCCGGTGGCTGCACCGTAGGTATTCTGAAATTCGGGGGTGACAAACGGCGAGAAGAAACTCGTATTGTTGGCATAGGTGATGCTTGTGCGGCCTTCCTTGCCCCGTCGGGTCTTGATCATGATGACACCGTTCTGCGCGTCGCTGCCGTAGAGTGCCGAGGCGGCGGCTCCGCTGAGTACCGACATCGACTCGATGTCCTCGGGGTTGATCATCGATGCGCCGTCGCCCGACTGTCCCATGCCGGCGTAGAAGTCGGTGGGTTGTGTGCCTTGCAGACTCGGCATGGGGATGCCGTCGATGACGTAGAGTGCATTGTTGTTGTTTGAAATCGACTTGGCACCGCGCATGACCACCTTCACGCCGCCGCCGATACCGGCTGCTGACGCATTGATGTTGACACCGGCCACCTTTCCGGCCAGGGCGTTCATGAAGTTGGCGTCCTTCACGCCCGTGATGTCCGATCCCGTCACCTGTTGTACGTTGTAGGTGAGCGCCTTGGTTTCCTTCTTGATGCCGAGGGCGGTGACGACCACCTCGCTGAGTGTCTTCTCGTCTTGGGTCATGCTTACCTTGACGTTGTCTCTGTCGGCGCTGACGGTCTTGGGTTGGTAACCGAGGTAGGACACCTCGAGTTTGGTGCCTTCCGGGGCGGATATCTGGAAGTTGCCGTCAATGTCGGTCACGGTGACTTGGCCTGTACTCTTGGAGCGGACGGTAGCGCCGATGACCGGTTCACCCTTTTCGTCGGTCACCTGTCCGCGCACGGTCTTTTTGTTTTGAGGTGCGGCAGACGGTGTGTTGTGGTGAGGCGTGCGTGCTTTCTTGGAAGAAAGGATGATCTGCTTGTCTACAATCTGGTAGGTCGTGTTCGTGCCCTGGAAGATTTCGTCGAGGATGTCGGCGATGCGTGTCGACCGGGTCTTGACGCTGACCACGCGGTTTTTCTTGACGCTCTTGTCGCTGAAAAGAAAGGCGTAGTCGGAATTCTTCTCGATACGGTTGAGCACCTGTTCTACCGTGATGTTGTTGGCTTGCATCGGCGTGCGTGTGTTTTGGCCCGATGCGGCTGGACTTGCGATGAGGGTGGCGGCCAACAGTGCGGCAGACAGGAGATGGCGCTTCCGTCTCTGCCGTGTGTCATGAGAAAGGTTTTCTTGCGCGTTTTCTTTCGGAAAATGCGTCGGATGAATGTTTTTTTTCATACATTTGTGGTTGATAGTAATATAAGGTACTTCATTTCAGACCCGTGCCGGGGTCTGAGGGCGGGCAACATTCCAAGTGCTGTCCGCCTTTATTCTTGTAGTCAGTTATTGGGGGTAGGTTTGCGGTGGGTAATGTGGCATGACAGGTAAGGCTTTTTGTTGATGTTCAGGTATGTTCTTTTTTGAAATGTTCTTCAAGTCTTGGTCAGTAGAGGTCTATGGTCACCCGCTTGTGCGGAAAAGTGCCGTCAGATTGTTGTTGAGGCTCAGAAATCGCCCATTTCATCGTGGTTGTTCTGGCGAAACAGTCGAGTATCTGCGGTAGCGACTCGTCGCGGAAGGTGGCCCGGTAGTTGGGTGTGCGTCCGCTGTGGTTGCGGAAGACGATGTCTACGTTGAAGTGCCGTTCAAGTCGCTTGAAAATCACATCGAGCGGTGTGTCGCGAAAGACGAGTTTGCCGTCTTTCCATGCCGTCATCTCATACACGTCGGCCGTCATGCGCTGACAGGTGCCGGTGCGCTTGTCGTAGTGTACACGTTCTCCCGGACTGAGCCGCAGTGTGTTTTTGTCGGGCGTGATGATATTGACGGCACCGCGCTCGAGTACGGTTTCCACGGCCTCGTCGTCGTTGTAGGCCGCCACGTCGAAACGGGTACCGTAGACGTAGACGGTCAGTCCGCTGGGGGTGTTCACATAGAAAGGTTTTTTCTTGTTGGCCTCCACCTCGAAATAGCCTTCGCCGTCGAGCGTCACATCGCGTCGGCTACCGCTGAACGCGGTGGGGTGGGTGAGGGTCGACCCGGCATTGAGCCATACTATGGAGTGGTCGGGCAGTTCGTAGCGCATCACCGATCCCGCAGAGGCCGTGACGCTCACCATGCGACTGTCGGCATCGCCGCGCATCAGCAGATATGACAGTATGAGGGTGGCCATGAGCAAGGGCAGGGCGAGAAGGGCGGCGTAGCGGGTCAGCCGGCCGATGAGTACCGTGCGGCGATTACGTCGTATGGCGACTTCAGCCCGGCGGTAGGCCACGTCGGCGTCGATAGCCTCCATTTCGAGGATGTCTTGAGCAAGGGCTTCGGCCTTGCGTAGGGCCTGTTCTGAGGTCTCGTGATGTTTGTTCATAGTGAGGTGGGGCGTACCATTTTTTTCGCGCTCCTATATACAAGACAACCGAGCGGGCAAAAAAGGACAGTGACGGACGAAAAAAAATGAAAAATATTTTCTTTCAGCGGTATGTTCTGCTTTTTCGCATTACCTTTGTATCGTTTAGAATACGCCTTATACCGTGTGCTTTGCCTTGATGGACGTGCATACGATGAAAGAAGAATGCTACGCTGAAGGACTATGGATACCTCGTTTATTGGCCCTGACGGGCGGATTGACTTCCGTCGGCTCTACGATACCTACTATGCTCCATTTTGTATCTTTGCCAAGCGCTATGTCGACGATCTCAGCGCAAGGGAGGATATTGTGGAGGAAGTGTTTGTGTCGTTGTGGCGGCGCTTCGGCAGCGTAGCGGTGGAGGCCGATGCCCTGCTGGCCTATATTCGGACGAGCGTGCGCAACGGGTGTCTCAACTATTTGGCGCACCGTCGCCTTGTCGACGGATATGCCGAGCAGACGGTAGGTCGCACCCCTCTCTATGCCGAGTCGCCCGACAGTGTGTATACGCTCGACGAAATGTACGGTCTTCTTACCGCTATTGTGGCTGAGATGTCCGAAGAACAGCGTGTGGTGTTTGAACAAACGATTGTTGGCCACCGCAATCAGACGGAAGTGGCTGAGGCTCTCGGCGTGAGTGTCAAGACCGTGGGCCGTTGCCGCCGCCGTATCATTGACCAACTGCGTCTGCGCATGAAAGACTATCTGCCTGTACTCACCCTGTGCTTTTCTTTGTGCAGGATGGAGGAATAGTGTTATAAGTCCTTGTAAGGTAAGGTGTTCAATATCGTTATAAAAAGATTCGCAATTTTTAGGGTTTTGAGCACGGAGCCCTGGAAGGGTGTAACGATCCCAGCCCAGGGTTACGTCCCTCGCTTCGCTCGGTCCTCACCCTGGGCTACGGTCGTGATTTATTACCGATACTATTTGAAAACAACTGATTGCGAATTCAAATGGCATAAAATTCTGCACGTTTTTATCGGATTTTGAACACCCTACGAGACTTGCCATCTGCGCCATTTCCACCTGATGCCAATAGTTTTGAATACCTTTTTCTCTTCTCCCTCTTCCTCTGCACTATTTTTACCTGCCCCCATGACTACCAAACGTCAGTAAACAAAAAAAGCAGGAGACGTGCCGCACGCTTGGTGCGGTATTGTCTCCTGCTTGACTGATTACTGATTCGGATTGTTGTTTGGGTGATTGGCCTAAGGCCTGCCCCTACTATTTACTATCCATCTTTATCATTTCACAATTACTTTCTTGGTAGTGCCGTCGCTCATCTTGAGGATGTTGACACCCTTGACAGGCTTCGATACCTGACGGCCGTCGGTGGTGTAGCGGCCTACCACCTTGACTTCGCTGTCGGTCTTCTGGAGCGTGATGGCAGTAGCGGTGTCGTTGAGGTCGACAACTACGAGGTCAGAAGACTTGAGAGAGGTGGCAATCTCGCTGTCGCTGTACTTGAAGTGGGATACCACGTCGTAGGCGTACAGGTCGAACGGATAGGCGTTGAGACCGGTGAAGGTGTAGGAGGTTGATGCGTTGTCTTCGGTTTCGCCGTCAGCGAGTTTGGTGAGTACGAGGTCACCTTCCTTCACGCTCTGTGTCACCTTGATGTAGTCAAGAGTGAAGGGTGCTGCGCCGGATGAGTAGAGTTGTATGCTTGTACGCTGTCCCTTGGTGGGCAGAACGTAGGTGCCATCGATTGTGCCGCTTTCAGGTATGGTGACTCCGTAGCGTGTGCCATCCAGGTAGATGATGATCTGGTCGCCGGCATCGCCGTTGAGTTTCAGTGTCAGTTGGGCCTGAGTGTCGTGAGTCAGGTCAAGTTCGGGAGTGGCGATGGCACTGTTGACACTGTAGTAGTTGCCTTCGGCGCCAATCATGCCCTGTACGAGTGTATTGTTCTTGCCGAGCCATCCGGGTAGGTTGGTATACTCGTCGAGAGAAGAGGTAGTGGAGTTGCCGAGCGGATCGGGGTCAGAGGGATCTGTAGCCTCGGTGACATCGGCGTTCACCTTGTCGAAGTCTTCCTCAATGATGGTGTAGGCATCGTTGTCTTCGGTCATCTTCTTGTAGCCGTAGCAGGTAGCGGTGTAACTGTTGGCCTTGGGTACAGCGTTCCAGTTGGCTGTGAAGGTACCGCTCTTGTCTACGTCGGTGGCAGGCTTCGATACCGGTGTGGCTACACCGAGGGCGTGGATGTAACTACGTTCTGCGAACTGGTGTACGTAGTGTGAACGTACGCCGTACCAGTACTCGGTGAGTGAGTCAAGACCTTCGAAAGTATAGTTGGTGTCGTAGGTCAGACCATATACGCAGTAGTTGTCGCTGAGGTCGTCGCGTCCGTACATGTTGCCGGCCATCTGATATTGGAAGGCAGGGAGAGCGGATGCTTCAATGTTGTCGATGACAAGGTAAGCGCCCGGGTCGAGTTCGGAGGGAACGATACGGAACTGTGTGGCGTGGAGAGCTTCAAAGTTGCTGATTTGAGTCTCGAGGTACACTGTTCTGGGTTTCGAGAAGAAGTTGCTGGCATCGAAGTATCCGATAGACTGCCATCCGTCAGCATTCTTGTACTGTACGGATATCTCTCCTGCTACAGCCCATTTGGCATACTCGCCGTACTCCTGAATGGCATAGTCGTCGTAGACGTGCATGTAGAAGTGCAGGTAGCGGTAGTCGTTGCCGTTGGTAGGAGTGACGATGGTGTCACCGCTATAGAGTATGAGCGACTTGCTGTCGTCTACGCCTGCGGTGTCGACAACGGTGGTCGATGTGCAGTGGAATCCTGCGGGTACGGTGCCGTCCTCAAAGTCGGCGGTGTAGGTGGTATCGTTCTCGGAGAGATACTTGCGTGTGTAGAGATCGACGTAGTAGTTGTAAGACTTGCGCACGGGATCCCATGAGATGGAGAACTGGTCTTTTTGGAAGTCGGTGATACCGTTGTCTTTCGGTATTGCGATAAACGAGGCTGCGGTGGTGATTTCGATATCGTCGAGTACTACGGCACCTTCGGTGTAGAACTTGATGAAACCGTCTTGGTCGGCCGAGTAGTTCTTGAAGGTGTACGTGATCTTCTGCCAACCTTGGCTCTCGTAGAGGCGCTCGCTATAGCACCAACCGTCATCATCGGTCTTGGCATCTTCCTGTCCGCTCATGCCGGCTTTGCAGGCTTTGATGCTCAGACCGCTACCTGTACCATAGGCGTAGCCAGTGTTGGTGCGAATGACATCCTTGATAGCCTTGGCGCGGAGGGTGACGGTGATGTCACCGGAGTAGTCGCCCAACGGCGTACAGAGATAGGCTGTTTGCTGTGGGTTGTAGGTCTTGATGGCTACGGCACCGCCTGCGGCGTAAACCTAATGTCCCCACCATGTACCATCGTTGGTAAGTGAACTGTCGATATACATGCCGTGAAGCGAGTAGCCTGACCATTCGCTGGCGAGCATGATGGTGGTGTCGGGCTTCTCGGTAGTACCTCCGGTCACTTTGTTGAAGTCTTCGCTGACGAGTATCGAAGCAGTGGTGCTTGATGCTTTGGTGCTGACAGTCTTCAGCGATGTCACGTCTTTGGGCGAATTTGCCATGTTCTCCAAAGACAGTGTTTTCTGTTTCTTTTGCGTGAGGATGTGGAAATCACCGAGATTGTCGGCGAAGGCCATTCCTACTACGGCGAAGGCGGCGAGGGCCACCGATGCGAGTGTAGTTCTTTTTCTCATAAGCATGAATTTTTTTTGGTTTCAGACTTCTGATTTGATTGATGTCCCGCCCGCTGAGCGGGGAATGTCTTTTGTCCTTAAAGGAGATGTCCTAAATTGAATGGAACGATTAAATTGAATGGAACGATATTTTCTTCTTTCGCTGACAAAATTAGAAAATGTGGGGAAAATTGCTTGTCTCCTTTGCTTTGTTGGTGTCTTGAAACGTGAAAAAAGTCATCGTGTGGCTTTATTTAAGACATCACGATGACTTATTGTGTATGAAAATGCAGTTTTCTTGTCGTTTTGATGTTTTATCGCGCGTTTTACATATGACGAACGACTATGCGTTCTTTTCGCGTGCCATATGCTGATAGGCCGACGGTGAGAGTCCGGTCATGGTCTTGAACAGTCCGCCGAAACTGGTGCGCGACTTGAAACCGACGCTTTCGGCGATGGCCTCGACTGTCATTCGGGTGTATTCCTCGTTTTCGTTGATGCGGCGGCACACCTCTTTTATACGGTAGTCGTTGAGCAGGGCGTTGAAGTTGCCTCCCGACTCTTGGTTGATAGCCTGCGACACATAGCGTGGGCGGCTATGTACGAGTTCGCTGAGTTTGTCGATGTTGAATCCCATCTGATAGATATCGTCCGAGGTCTCCATCGTATGTCGGATGTGCAGAAACAGTTCGTGTGTGTCTTCATCGGAAAGGCGGCTGCTCTTGTATTTCTCTCCGTCGTCGGTACTTTTCTCTTTGGCAAGGATGGTGGCGGGGTTCGCGGCCGCTGCTGCCGCCCGTTCTTCGCGGGCCTTTTTCTCGCTGGCCAGGAGTTCGAGGTTTTTTTCGTAGAGGTAGCGGTTGGTCTGCCGTATCTTGCCGTAGGCGCGGTAGAGACGGAAGAGCAGTACGCCGATGATGCACAGTACCGACAGGGCGGAGATGAGCAGAATGTTTTGCAGACGGCGGTGTTCGGAGAGCGTTTTCACTTGCTCGATGGCCTTCGAGAGTTCGTGTTGGAAGGCGATGCTCTTCACCGACGGCAGATTGCCCTTGGAAAATACCCGTTCGCTGTTTTTCAGATATAGATATTCGTAGTGTTGTGACATGGTGGTATCACCCGTCAGCACATAGGTTTTGTAGAGAAGACCGTAGAATTCCGTGAGGTAGTCGTCGGCGTGATAGGTCTTGGAAGTCTCGATGGCTTCCTTCGCCATGGTGATGGCCCCCGGCAGGTCGCCCATCGAGGTATAGATATTGATGGCGCAACTGTAGTTGGCCAGTATCGCGCGGTAGGCGAGTGGAGTGGCGAGATCCGCGTGAAAGGTTTTCTTCAGCAGGGCGATGGCCTCGGTGTAGTGCTTGTTGCAGTATTGCTTGTAGGCGTCGCAGAGCGTGAGGGTTGTCTTCAGGTGCTTGTTGTTGGGCAGGCGTGTCGATCGGTAGATGCTGATCTCTTTGTCTATCGAGAAGGGCTTGGGAGCGGAAAATCCCAACTGTATCATATTGGAAAGCGCGATGGATGCGCCGTCAGCGTCTTTGACCCTCAGTGTACAGTAGTATCCTTTGCGCAAGAGATCCATGACCTCTTCTCCGTCGGCTTTCGGAAATCCTATCAGCGATGCCTGGAGTATGGTGGCGATGGAGTTGTAGATATTGGAGAGGTGTTCGTCCAACTGGTACTTCTCAGCCACCTCTTGTGCCTGCAGCAGATAGTCAAACGAC
Source organism: Flexilinea sp. (assembly GCA_963653995.1). Taxonomy (GTDB): domain Bacteria; phylum Bacteroidota; class Bacteroidia; order Bacteroidales; family Bacteroidaceae; genus Prevotella. The sequence continues at coordinate 34,815 of CAVJZJ010000010.1, read as the reverse complement.
TTGCCGTAGTTGTAGTAGCCCACCATATAGATGATGCCGATGTTGTAGAGGGCGTTGGTGGCGTTGTCGGCCGCCTTGCGGTCGTTGGCAGTCTCGTCGTAGCGGTTGGCCACGGCTGAGTAGTAGATGAGGGCACTGTCGTATTGGCACTTTTCTATGTAGACGTAGGCTTGCTTGAGAAGGGTGCCGCTCTCCGCATTGCTCAGTTTGCGGAACTCGTCGGCCACACCGTCGCTGGCTGCACGACAGGGGGCAGCGATGACGAATACGGTGAGGAGTGAAAGAAGAAATTTTACCATATCTTTGCGGCGTGTTCTATAAATTCCACGCATTGTTAAATTTTATTTTAGACGGGTCGCTCTTTGTGTCTTTTCGATTTTATCCGGCATATTTTACTTTCTTCTTCAGTCGCATAGCCCGCTATGCTCTTTCAGAAAGAAAGAAAAATCTGCTCGGCTAAAATTCAAAAATCCATCAAAGGTAATTTATAGAACCCGCCTTGCAAAAATAAAAAAATGTCTCCGAGTGACAAAAATATTCCTCTCACTTCTGAAGGGAAGATGTGTGAACCGGCGTATTTTTATTAAGAACGCCCGCCCCTGACGATAAAAAGTCGTGAAATGCCCGTAAGTTTCAATAAAACGTGAGTTTCGATTGGTAAATCCCTTTATTTTTGCTAATTTTGCCGCAGATTTTCTTTTCTTAGTAACTTAGTATCGACTAAACCGACTGTTGTCGCGATACATCACAATCACAAACACAATAAAAGCAAAGCATTATGAAAAGACAATTACTCTTTCTCTATGCCGTCCTGCTGACGCTGCTTCCGCTGGCTGTCCACGCCGACACGTGGTCGTTTGAGTGGAACAAGAGCCACACCGAGACCGGTGCGCAGGGCTTCTACAATTTCGGCACGTCCTATGTAGAGCAGGATGTGTACACTACCGAACTCAATGGTGTCACCTGGAGCATCGCCTCCGAGGGAACCAAGAAGTATGCCTATGTCGCCAAGGGCGGACAGACCATCGGTAGCGCAAGCGAACCTTCGACCCACACCTCGCTCTGGACCTCGGCCTTCGCCGGCAAGATCACTGCCGTGCGTGTGCAGTGCCGCACGGCCAAGGATGCCAACACGGCCAATCTGAGTGTCAAGGTGGGTGATACCGACTACCTCTGCGGCACGTCTTCCACGGCCGCGCTCACCGGCACGCTCACCGACTACGCCTTCGCTCCTGCCGACGGCGGACAGGAGGGCAAACTCGAGATTGCCATCGACCCGACCTCCGAGAGCAAGGGTGTCATCTACATCAAGAAGGTAGAGGTAGACTACGAGCCTGTTACCTCTTCCGTGCCCGCTCCGACCTTCTCGCCAGTCGGCGGTACGTATGACGCTCCGCAGACCGTCACGATGACCGCCGAGGGCCTGACCGACGGATCGTACACCATCTACTATACGACCGACGGTACCAATCCGCGTGTCGCCGACGGCACACGTGTGGCCTATACCGCCCCCGTGACCGTATCGGCTACCACCCTTCTGCGGGCCGCCACCACCGCTGGCGACGAGCAGAGCGCAGTGGCCGAAGCCTCGTATGTCATCCGCAAGAGCGCTGACCTGAGTTTCTATAAGGACAGTATCAGTCTGGTCAGCGGCGAGGACGGTTATGCCGACCTGCTCAACCCTCACAAACTCTCCCCCGTCACCTACAAGTCGTCTGACTGGAGCGTATGCTCCGTCGACGAGTACGGCAGTCTTGCCTCGTCGTACGTCACCGAGAACAAGACCGTCACCATCACCGCCACCTTTGCCGGCAACGACGAATATCAGCCGGGCGAAGCCACTATGAAGGTCACCGTCGTGGCCAAAGAGCCGCTGAAGACTCCCGTGGTGACCCCGATGGGCGGCACGTTTGACGCTCCCGCCACCGTCACCGTCACCACCGACGACGACAATGCCGTCACCGTATGGTACTCCACCACCGCCAAGAGCGAGGAGGAGTTCCGTGAGAGCGACAACACCGAGAGTACCGTTGTCGAGGGCAAGACCGCAACCCTCACCGTCGACAAGACTTGCACCCTCTATGTCATGACCCGCGGCTACAATACCGAGAGTGAGGTTGTCAAGGCCGACTTTGTCATCAACGAACCGCTCAAGGCTGCCTTCACCACCGACAAGGGTGCCGTGGCCTACTACGACCAGGAGTTTGACTCCGAAGATGAGATCGCTGACTGGACCGTCGGCGAAGGTTGGCGCTTGGCCAACAAGAAATTCTCTGCCATCAAGAGCAGCGACATTACCTCTATGTATGTACCCTACACCGCCGGCAGCGGCACGACACAACTCGTCAGTCCCCAACTGGAGGTGCGCGACAACAGTCAGGTGGAGTTCTACGCCTACTTCGAGGCCAACTTCCTCGTCTACGGCAAGTGGACCTTCGGTGTGACCGATATGGAGAGCGGCGAGACCACCACGCTGCTCAATGTCTTCGACTGGGCACAGCAGCAGGCCTACAATACCCCCAACTGGAACAAGTTCTCCTTCGACCTCTCCGCCTATGCCGGCAAGACCGTGCAGTTTGTCTTCGACTATCCCTTCGGCGGCGAAGACCTGGCACTTGACGCCTTCCGACTCGTGCAGCAAGACAAGACGGCTGCCGAAAGCATCCAGATCTTCGAGGGTGACAGCATACAGTTTGTCAATACCTCTACGGGCGACCCAGAGAGTGTAGAGTGGACCTTCACGGGCGGCAATATCGCCACCGCTACGACCGACAGTCCGGTAGTGACCTATCCTTCTGCCGGCACCTACGACGTGACGCTGACCGTACGCCGCGGCGATGAGAGCGACACTGCCGAGCGCAAAGGTTTTGTCATCGTTTCGCAAAAAGCACCCACAGCCCTTATCGGCCTGCCCGAGGAAGGCTATGAGTCGCCCTATGTCGGCGTGTTCATCCCCACGGGCGTGCCTGTGACCTTCCGCGACCTCTCTACGGGCAATCCTACGGAGTGGAACTGGGTATTCCAGAATACCGACATCACCTCGAGTACCGACCGCAATCCTACGGTCACCTACGTCGACAAAGGACGTTTCAGCGTAGGACTGACCGCAGCAAACGCTGCCGGAAAGTCTGACGACATACTGCAGTATGCCGTGCAGGCCGGTGGCGCACAGAACGTGTGGAATATCTCCATGGACGAAAACTCGCAACTGGAGCATGTGACCCTCGGCTGGTACGGCAACTACGCCGGAAGCAACTGGTTGGGTATCGACCGCTTCGCCGAGAAATACAAAGCCCCGCTCGCCCCGGCTACGGTCGACAGCGTGAGCGTGTTCTTCGCCTCGGTGACCACAGCGTCGCCCGACTCCATCATCCGCTTGACCGTCAATGCTGTCGGCGCTGACGGACAGCCCGGCGAGGTGCTGGCTACATCGGGCATCAAGGTGTCCGACCTGTGCTATGCCGACGACGACTATCTCGCCACCGTCTTCCATCTCGACAAGACCGTCACCCTCTCCACAGGTCAGGAATTCTTTGTCGTGGTCGGTCCGTTCCCCAACAATTCGCTGGAGGTATCGCCCTACACCGCCGATGATATCGCCATCTTCTGCCACCGTCGCGGTACGGGTGCCAAGAACACCGCATGGCACTATCTCGAAGACCAAAACGACTACGGCGAAGGGCTCGGCACCTGGCAGTGGGTAGCCAACACTGACGACCCGCTCTCTATGGCCATCGCACCCGTCGTGACCTACGACAGTCAGACTGCCATCGCCCGTCCATCCACCGCCATTACCAACACTTCTGCCGCCGTCACCGGCATCTACACCATAGGCGGTCAGCGCGTGGAAGCACCCGCCAAAGGCCATATATATATTGTGAAGCGTGCCGATGGTACGACCCGCAAGATGTTGTGGAAATAAGTGGTAGACAACCTTCGGGTTGATAAAATATCCGAACATAAAAAAGATTGCGCCAAAACCGGAAAACGGTTCTGGCGCAATCTTTTTTTATGTTGTCGGTTATATTTCGACTCTATTCTACGGTGACCTCATCGAGGAAGAACCATGCGGGGTGTCCCACGCCGTAGTGCCATGCAGGGCAGAGTCCGAGGGTTTTTACCTTGACGCGGATGTAGCGGGCCTCGACGGGGGTGGGGAGGGTGACGGTGCCGGGCACGAACTTCACCGACACGTCGCGGTCTTCGGCGAAGGTATGGGTTCCTATGTCTGTGTAGGTCTTGCCGTCGGCACTATAAGCGTACGACACGCTGCGGGGGAGTAGTATCCAGGCACCCAACTGGTGCAGAAAATCGGTCGTGACGGAGGAGATGGACTTTTCCTCGCCCATGTCGAGGATGAAGTCGGCATCGCGTCCTTCCCATCCTACCCAACTCTCCACGTAGGTCGTTCCGCCGTAGAGTCCGTCGGTGAGGGCATTCTCGGCGATGGGCAGGTAGCGGTCGGCAGGTGCTTCGGTCCAGATGACCTTGGCTCCGGCAGCCTTGTTGGTGTTGGGACGCGGGATGAAACGCTGGCGGTAGAGGTCGCAGTAGTCGTTGACACGGTTGTTGCGCTCATTGAGCAGGGTCACGCCACAGTCGGCCGCTGTGCGGCGGAACTCGTCGAGTTGGCGGCTGCGCTCGGTGGCATCGCCTCCCAGACGGGTGCGGGCAATCTCCAATTGGCTGTACATCAGCGGTAGACGGGCGGTGCGCACGCGACGCAGGAGCGTGGTGTCGGCAGCCACGGCTTGCTCGGCCTGGTCGAAGAGTTCGTTGTAGGCCTTGACGAGGTGGTCGTTGAGCATACCGTCCTTGTGGGAGATGGGCGAGTCGTAGATCCACAAGGGTACGCCCGAGGCCAGCAGACCGCCTTCGAGCAGTTGGCGGTAGCGGTAGAGATAAGGTGCGGCCGCTCCGTAGTAGCCGCGGAGGAAGTGCTGCATGAGCGAGTCGGCATCCTGATAGGGGTTCCACATCAGTTTGGCGAGCATGTAGGCACGCAACTCGGAAAAGTCGGTTCCGCGCTGGCCGTTGACCTGTTCGAAGACCATCGTGGCGTGATGGCGATGGAAGGTCTCGAGATTTTTCTGCAGAATGTGGAAGTTGGGGAAGGGGGCGACCATATTGTCGAAGTTGATGCCGTAGTCCCACACGAATATATTGTCGGAGATGTCAGACCATCCCTTCAGCGCCCGCATGAAATCCTGTCCCGAAGCATTGTCGGTGAGCGGTACTTCGCGCTTGCAGTCGATGTCGCAGAGCATGATGTTGACGTTGGGCAGTGGGCGCGTATGCTTTGGCGGGTGCATGCTGAAGAGGTAGGCGAGGGTGGAAAACTGCTTGTCGGGGAAACGCTCAGCCAGTCGGTTGAGGAAGCGGATGATGTTGCCCGCGGGCGAACCCTCGTACTCGTCGACCCTGCGGCAGGCCTCGCACTGGCAGTAGGTATTGTTGCCGTCGTTTTGGCTGACGCTGATCATCTGTCGGTCGGGATGGGCGCGGAAGATGGAGTCGAGCCTTGCTGCGACGATGTCGAAGACGGCCGGATTGGTCAGACACCACTGGCTATGGTTGCCCGGTCGTCGCTCACCGTTGATGTAGGAGTAGTATTCTGGGTGGGTCTTGCCGTACACGGCGGCGGGCAACAGACGGTCGAAGGTGTGTACCCACAGGTTGTCGGCAAACACCTCGCTTTGGTTGCTCAGCCGGTACCAGTCGTAGTAGGTAGGGTCGGCTTCGCAGTAACTCTGGCTCTGCCGGAAACGGAACGCGGGTGTCTCGGCGCGGTGCAGGGCTGGCAGACGGAGGGTAGACTGAGGAGTGACGGTATACTCATTGTATGAGTAGTAGGCTACGCCGAGATAACGCTCGAGCAGGTCTACTGTGCCGTAGACGGCGCCCTTGCCGCCGCCCGTGGCGATACGGAGTGTGCCGTCGGCGCAGTCGATGGCAAATCCGTCGGTGCCGGCCTCGGTGGTAGGTTGTCCGATGATGACGGCACCGCGATCCTTGGCCGTGCCGGATGTGATGGGGAGTGTGGCTCCCGATGTCTCGTGTACGAATCGCTGCAAGAGTGTGGCGGCGCGGCGGTTGACGGCGTTGTCTTCGGCGAGTACGATGTGAGCCTTTGCGCGGCCTTTCTCCACAAGCGTCATTTGGGCTTGTGCTGGAGTGGCAAGAAGGGCGCAGGCCAGAAGGGAGAGTGGGATTTTCAGGTAGTGGTTCATGTTGTATAGGTGGTGATGGGTGAGGTAAGGTGAATGAGGTAAGATAGATGAGTTTTGTATCGAGGTCTTGTACGGTTCGTACAAAGGCTTTGTACGAACGCTACAAGGCCCTTGTACTGCCCGTACAAGGCCTTTGTAGTGCCCGTACAAGGCCCTTGTAGTTTTCCCTTTGGGCAGGCAACAAAAAAAGACGCCGTCTGTCGGTACGCGGCAGGCGGCGTCTGGCAGGGTGGGGCGTTGCGGCGCTATTTGCGCGTTTTGGCCTTGCGTGCCTTGGTGGTCTTCTCCTTTGCACCGTCGGGGGTGTTGTCGGCGAGAGGTTTGGGGGTGAGTATGCTGCGGTACTCCTCGGGTGAGGCGAGCAGGCGGAGGGCTTCCTTCACCTGCTTGTCGGTGCGTAGTCCGCACTCGATGGCTCCGCGCTGGTAGTAGTACATGGTGACGATGTCGGCGGTGAGCATCTCCATGATTTTCTCCTTGTTGTAGGGATAGTCGAGTTCCTTGGCCAGGTCGTGGTTGAGTTTTTTCGAGAGTGCGTCAAATTCGGCCTTGGCATCGTCGTAGTAGCCTTCGAACTTGGCCATCTTGACCAGTTCCTCAAGGGCTTTCTCGCTCACGCGGTCGTAGGTAAATCCGGAGGAGATGACGCGCTGTTTGAAGTCCTCATAGTCCTGATCGGTGAGGGCGAAGGTCGACGGACTGTCGATGGTGGGGTGCGCTTTCAGATAGTCAGTCTCGTAGTTGAGCATGAGACTGAGCGTGTCGGCCCGCTCGAGGTAGTAGGCGATGTTGGGCATGGAGTCGGGCTGCACCTCTACATCGGGCTTGATGCCTCCGCCGTCGCGCACTTCGCGTCCGGCGGCTGTGCGGAAGGCGTGGGTGAGCGAGTCGGCCACATGCTCGGTGTATCCGCCGCGTGCGTGACGGTAGTTGATGGCCTGTATGCAGCGTCCGCTGGGTATGTAGTACTTGGCGGTGGTGAGTTTGAGATTGCCGTTGTAGGGCAGTGACACGTTGGGTATCTGCACGAGTCCCTTGCCGTAGGTGCGGGTGCCGAGAATGACGGCGCGGTCGTAGTCCTGGAGGGCACCGCTGGTGATCTCGCTGGCGCTGGCGGTCATCTCATTGACGAGCACGACGATGGGCATGACGGTATCTACCGGTTCGACGGTGGCGGTGTAGACCTGATTGGCGCGTGCCGTCTTGCCCTTCATGCAGAGCAGGGTGTCGCCCTTGGGCAGGAAGATGTTGAGCAGCGAGATGGCTTCCTGTACCGATCCTCCGCCGTTGCCGCGGAGGTCGATCACGAGTCCTTGTGCCCCTTGCTTGCGGAGATCGATGAAGGCGCGGCGGAAGTCCTGTGCGCAGTTTTCGAGGAAGGAGTTGAGGTTGATGTACCCGATGTTGCCCGGCTGCATGCCGTAGTAGGGTAGGTAGGGCATTTGTATGGCGCGGCGTTGTATCTTGACGGTGGTCTTCTTTCCGGTGGCAGGGCGGAGGTAGACCAGTTCCATGGTCGTGCCGGCGTCGCCGCGCAGATGTTCGCTCACATAGGCTACGTCCTTGTCGTCCATCGACTCGCCGTCGATGCTGAGGATGATGTCGCCCTTGCGCAGTCCGGCTTCGGCGGCGGGCATATATTCGTAAGGCTCGTTGATGACGACGTGCTTGGAGGCGTAGTTGTAACTGATGATGGAGCCGATGCCGGCGTACTTGCCGGTCATCATCTGCTTGAAGTCGCCGGCCTTGTCCTCGGGATAGTACTCGGTGTAGGGGTCGAGGCTGCGGAGCATCGAGGTGATGGCGGTGCCCACGACCTCGTCGGCGTTGAGCGTGTCGACGTACATGAGGTCGAGGTTTTTGTAGATGGCGTTGAACACATCAAGGTTTTTGGCCACCTTGAAGTTGTGGTCGTTGTCGGTCTGTGCGCTTGCTGTGAGCGCAGTGAAGAAAGCGACGGCGGTGAGTATGTTGCGGAGTATGTGGCGCATGTTGCTTTTTGTAGTGCTTGTTGTACTTTGTCGTACTAGTATTATATATTGTACAAAGGTACTGCAATCGGGTCACAAACGTGCGTGCAGGGCGTGAAAATTATCGAAAAATCGTGTTTCTGCGATTTTTTTTACGAAAAAGTTTGGTGGTTACGAAAAATCACCTTACCTTTGCACTCGCAATTCAGAACAATTGCTTATGCTTCAATAGCTCAGTTGGTTAGAGCACCTGACTGTTAATCAGGGGGTCGTTGGTTCAAGCCCATCTTGAAGCGCCTTTTATAGAGTCCTGTAAGTCAAAAACTTACAGGATTTTTCTTTTTCTATACCTTTCAAAGTCGCACCCATTACATTTATTTATGAGCGGACAAGTATTGCCAAGGACGTAACGGTTGTGTGTAAAGGTGGGTTCTATAAATTAGCTTTGCTGGATTTTGAGACTATTTTCAAATGCATATCGTCAGCGAGTAAGGGAGTAATGCGGGCATTACGACCGAGCGAGGTGGCGATATGGGTCGAAAAGAGTTCAAAAGACGGCAAAACGTAACCCATATTTTTTGTTGTTTGTTACGGTGGTAATTTATAGAACCCACCTAAAATCTACCACCATATCTTACAACTCTCGAAAAATAAAGGTATATTTGCAAGTGAAACAAAAAGTGAATGATTATGGCAAGGAAACTATATCCGTTGGGCATACAGACTTTCGAGGAAATCCGCAATGGCGACTATCTTTACATAGACAAGACCGAGTATATCTATCGTATGGCGCATACCAATGGCAAACACTATTTTTTGGGGCGTCCGCGCCGTTTCGGAAAATCCTTGTTTGTGTCTACCCTCCAAAGTTATTTTGAGGGCAAGAAAGATCTTTTCAAGGGCCTTGCCGTTGAATACTTGGAAACGGAATGGACCGAGTATCCTGTGCTGCACTTCGATCTGAGCGGTGGCAAGCACATGGAGAAAGACCAACTGGAAAGATATCTTGACGATATGTTGGCGGAGCAGGAGAAGAAGTTCGGGTATCGCAGCGAGAAGGTGGATGCCAATATCCGTCTCAAAGACCTTATCATGACCGCATACGAGCAGACAGGAAAAAAAGTGGTCGTGCTCATCGACGAATATGATGCTCCGATGCTGGATGTGGTACACGAAAATGAGCAGTTGGACACGCTACGCAATATCATGCGAAACTTCTTCAGTCCGCTCAAAGCCCGCGAGTCGTATCTGCGCTTTGTATTCCTGACGGGTATCACAAAATTCTCGCAAGTAAGCATTTTCAGTGAACTGAACAATATCACCAATATATCCATGGATGATGAGTATGCAGGCGTCTGCGGAATTACTATGAAAGAATTGCTTACTCAAATGTCTGATGATATAGATATGCTCGCAGAGGCAGAAGAATTGACAAGAGAATCAACTATTGCCAAACTCAAAGAGTATTATGATGGATATCATTTTGCCAAGGTGTCGCCTGATGTTTTCAATCCTTATAGTCTGCTCAATAGTTTTGCAAAACGGGAGTTTGGTACCTACTGGTTCAGTTCCGGTACACCTACCTATCTCATCAAAATGCTGAACAAGTTTGATGTGCTGCCGGCCAATATAGCCCCTACCGATGCCCTCTCCTCCGCGTTTGACGCTCCGACGGAGCGGATGAAGACCATCACGCCCTTGCTCTATCAGAGTGGCTACGTCACCATCAAAGACTATGACCGGGAAACGCAACTCTATACGCTTGACATCCCCAACAAGGAAATCAAGGTAGGACTGTTTGAAAACCTGCTGCCGAACTATGTTGACGGTATGGATGCTCAGCAAGGTGGTGTCACCGTCGCTCGGATGGCCGCCCTTCTGCGCAGACGCGATATGGAAGGTGCCATGACACTTCTGCAAGACTATCTCGACACTGTGCCTTACTGCAATGTGACCAATTACGAGGGTCACTATCAGCAGATGCTTTACATCATCTTTACGCTCCTCACGGCCTTTGTGGTCGACGTGGAGGTGCATACGCCCAAGGGTAGGGTAGATATGGTGCTGATGACCAAGACCGACCTATACCTATTCGAACTGAAACTCAATAAGAGCGCCGAGGCTGCGATGCGGCAGATCAACCTCAAGCATTACCACAAACGATTCGCACTCAGTGGTCTGCCCGTCACCAAGGTAGGCATCAACTTTGACAGTACGACCGGCAATATCGTGGACTGGGCGATAGAAGAAGCAGAATAGGCGTGAATGGCTATAGCGGAGCCTATTTCATAAATACAAAATAGACCGCCGCTATGAGGCAACCGAAGGCGGCAAGGTGGTTCCAGTGCAGGCTTTGTCCCTGAAAGAGTACGTTGGCGATGATGGCGAAGACAATCAGTGACACGCACTCTTGTATCACTTTGAGTTGTACAAGGGTGAACGGTCCGCCGTTGCCGACGAACCCGATGCGGTTGGCCGGTACCTGGCAACAATATTCGAAGAAGGCGATGGCCCAACTGAAAGCGATGACCCCAAACAGTGGCCAGTTGCTGCTTGCGCCAGTCTGTTGGAGTCGGAGGTGTCCGTACCAGGCAATGGTCATGAAGATGTTGCTCAATAAGAGCAACAATATGGTGTATAATCCGTTCATTCTTTTTCGGTTTTTTATCGTCATATGGTGTCCGCCTTTGGGGAAAATGGTGACAGCAGATGAATCAGAGCGTGACGCTCTCGATGCGCAGCCGCAGCAGACCTGACGGTACGCGGGCCTCGATGGTATCGCCCGCCTTCTTGCCCATCAGTGCGGTGGCGATAGGCGACTTGACGGAGATTTTGCCTTCCCTGAGGTTGGCCTCGTGGGGACTGGCTATGGTGTAGGTCATGCGGCTGCCGTTGGCCAAATTGGTGATTTCCACGCGGCTGAGCAGACCGACGCAGTCGCTTTGCAGCCGTGCCTTGTCGATGACACGTGCATTTTGCAGTATCTTCTGCTTGAAACGTATGCGCCCCAGCAAGCGTCCTTGCTCGCGCTTGGCAGCGTGATACTCGAAATTCTCACTGAGGTCGCCTTTGTCGCGTGCCTCGGCGATGGCCTCCCGTACCTGCGGGAGTTCCACGTTCTCCATATGCTGAAGTTCGGCCACGAGTTTGTCGTAGCCTTCCTGTGACATGTATTCCATGATGGTTTGTCGGTTGTTTTTTTTGAATGACCGTGCAAAGGTACAACTTTTCTTCTGTCCGGATAAAAATCTCGTGAATTAGCGTAAAATATTGTCAAAATGATGTAATTTTGTGTGTGATACCCTATCGGTAACAGAATAACGAATATCAACCTTTCAAAAATACATCAACTTATGGCACTTATCAAATGTACAGAATGTGGTAACATGTTGTCTGACAAAGCCCAGACTTGCCCTCATTGTGGCGCACCCGTAGAACACCTTGTGAGGTGTGAGGATTGTGGTGCTGAATACGCGGCCGATGCTGCGGCATGTCCGACGTGCGGATGTCCCAATCACGCACACGAGTCGGCTCAGCAGACGGCTGAAAGCGTATCTCCGTCATCCCAACCGCAATATCATTCGGCGGCAGGCAGCGCAAATGCTTCTGACGAGAGAAAAAAGCGTGTGCAGCGCTTCCTCGTCGAGAACAAGAAATTCTTGCCGCAAAACCGTTTCAATGAGATCCGCGAAAGACTGCTTTCCCTCACCGATGACCAGTGGAGTCAGGTAGAGTATGTCAAGTTTCAGGATCCCACCATGTTGCTCATACTCTCGGTCGTAGTGGGCGAGTTCGGCGTCGACCGCTTCATACTTGGCGACACTACCAATGGTGTGCTGAAACTGTTGCTCACACTTTGCTGCGGAGTCGGCTTGATATGGTGGCTGATTGATATTTTCCAGGTCAACGGCTTGACCTTGGAGTACAACTACAAGCAGTTGAACGAGATGCTGACCGTTGCCTAAGAAAGACGTGCGGACGGGTTTGAAAAATGGAGCGCGTCTTTTCTACCTGTCGGTGTCGGCTGTGTATGCGGCAGGCTTCATTTGGATAGCCTTGTCGTATGCGGTAGGGACGAATACTCCAGCGTTCTGTCCCTTCAAGGCGCTGACAGGTTGGCCGTGCCCCTTTTGCGACTTGACCCATGCCCTGCATTTCCTGTTGGAGGGAGATGTCGGAGTGGCCGTGGTGGCCAATCCGCTGGTCGTGTTCGCACCCGTGGCACTGTTTTATCCGCTCGTCGCGGTGGACTGGAAGAGCGGTCGACGGTATATTTGGACGCTGGTCTGTCGGTTTCGTGCGGCGATGATTGTCGCGGCTATCGCTGTTGTCGTGGCCGTGTGGATCTATAAAATTCTGACAACAAATACAATAACAAACATCTTAGTATAGTATAAAACGTCTTTAGTATAGAACGTTGATGATATGGCACTGATCAATTGTAAACATTGTGGTGGCGTCGTTTCCGAAAAAGCCACCGTTTGCCCCCATTGTGGCAAGGATCCCCATGAAGTCGAGGTGACAAATGCCACCGTGACGGAAGAAGTGGGCAATAGCAAACTCACCGTCTGTCCGCATTGCGGCGGCACGGTCTCGCGCAAAGCCACGGTATGTCCGCATTGCGGCGCTGCAGTATCTGCGGGTACGACATCTGCCGATGCAGTTGCAACCGCAGGCGTTGCCTCTGTGAAGACTGATTCTCCTATGGTAAAACAGCCGGAAGTGACCGACACAGGTGATGGTGAAAATACGCTTCATGAAGAACCCTCCTCCCGCAATCTCAAGATTGTCTTGGGGGTCGTCGGATTGATTATCGTTGTATTCATTGTGGCATTGCTTCTCTTCAAGGGTGCTTTCAAAAAGAATGATTCCAATGCCTGTTATGCCGATACTGATACGGTAGCCATTGCAGACTCAGCCGTTGCAGACACGATATATACGAGTGCGGGTATGGATGAAGTGGCTGCTGACACCGCAAGTCTGGAAGATGCGCTGAGCAACGATGCCGCTGTCGAGAGTGGGCAGATATCAGATGCAGAGTATGGCTTCCGGAATGATGCCGATGTACGTCAGTTCTTGGCCGGTCGCACCTATTATTGTGACGACAAGGCCATGAAAATCACGTCACAGGGCATATATGTCAATGGCAATGACATCTCGACGAGTTATCCCGAGTTTACCCAAGTGTCCGGCAACGTGGGACGTGTCACGGCCAATCCATCAGTTTCGATTACCGTCAGAAGAGATGAGAATATACTGATAGACAACCATAGCGGTGAAAGATATTATCTCAGCGAGTAGGCGACGGCAACAATCTTATCGGATATAAATAAGGTGGGTGCTATAAAATGGCCTTGCAATCAGACAAAGCCATTTTATAGCACCCACCCATATTGTAGTACCTACCAATATTTATGACATCCACCACAAAAAAAATCGGAACCTTCTGAAGAAGATTCCGACGCAGTACCCAGACCCGGGGTCGAACCGGGACGGATTGCTCCACTGGTGTTTGAGACCAGCGCGTCTACCGATTCCGCCATCTGGGCGTTTTGTGGGTGCAAAGGTAATACTAAAAATCGGAACGGACAAGAAAATGTGCGGTTTTTTCAGTTTTTCTCCGTTATAGAGTATTGGCATCATAATTTGCCCCTAATAGGGACAAATTATGATGCCAATACTTTTTTAGTCATTTACCGTCACTTCAGATTGATCTTGAGTGTGCGTCCTTCGGTGAGTGCCTTGTGTGACACGCGATAGGAATTGAGAGCCTTGCCGCCGAGGGCCATCTGCTTGATGTAGAGTTGCGTGGGCGAGGTGCGGTCGGTGGTGATGGTGATATCGCCTTCGGGGTAGTACTTCTTGTCGAGGTGGAGGGTCACCTTGTCGAATACCGGTGTAGTGATGGTGTAATAGGGCGAGCCGGGACAGTCGGGGTACAGACCCATCATCGAGAAGATAGCCCAGGCCGACATGGTACCACAGTCGTCGTTGCCGGGGATGCCGTCGGGCTTGTCGGTGTAGTACTTCTCGAGAGCGGCGGCCACTTCTTTCTGCGTGCGCCACTCGTCACCTTTGAAGTAACTGAAGAGATAGGGGTAGGCGATGTCGGGCTCGTTGGCCGGGTCGTAGAGTCCGCGGTCGAAGATGGACTGCAGTTTGTCGACAAACTTCTTTTGTCCGCCCATCAGACTGGCAAGACCCTTCACGTCGTGCGGTACATAGAAGGTGTAGTTCCATGCGCTGCCTTCATGAAATCCGGGGCAGTTGGAGAAGTTGGCGCCGTCCTCGGGATTGAACGGGGTGAGGAACGAACCGTCCTTGTTGATCGGTCGCAGCGTGCCTGCCTCCTTGGAGTAGTAGTGGCGGTAGCCGAGGCTCTGCTGGCGAAACTTCTTGGCAACGTCTTTGTGGCCGAGAGCGTTGGCGAAAAGCGAAAGGGCGTTGTCGGCCACATAGTATTCGAGGGCGTGCGACACGGAGTTGTCGCCCGACATGTCGGCGGCGAAATAGTAGAGAGGTATGTATCCGCGCTCCATGTAGGGATCGTTGTCGGGACGTTGCAGATTGTCCTTGCCGGGCAGTGTGGCCGACTTGATGAAGGCATCATAAGCCGTCTGATAGTCGAAGTCGCGGAATCCCTTGAGGTAAAGGTCGGTGACGATAGGTATCGACGGGTCGCCCTCCATGGTCCAGGTCTCGCGTCCGAAGAGTTCCCACTTGGGCATCCATCCCCATTCCTTGTACATGTCAATCATGGTGCGTACCATGTCGAGTTGTTTCTCGGGGAAGAGCAGGGTCTGCAGTTGGGTGAGGTTGCGGTAGGTATCCCAAAGCGAGAATACCGTGTAGCGGTTGCCCTTGGTGGTGAGCACTTCGGTGCTTTCCATCTTGGGGTATTCGCCGTTGACATCCTGCAGGATGTTGGGATGTATCTGTGTGTGGTAGAGCGCGGTGTAGAACGTGCGGCGCTGAGCCTCGGTACCTCCTTCGACGGTGATGCGGTCGAGTGTGCGTGCCCATTCCTGTCGGGCGTCGCGGCGCACCTGCTCGAAGTCGGCGGTGGGTTGCTCGGCTTCAAGATTCTGTCGGGCGTTGGCTATCGACACAAACGATACGCCTATCTGTATCTCTATCTGTTCGCCCTCGTCGCAGTCGTAGGTCATGTAGTAGCCGATCTCGTTGCCGGCCATGTCGCGGGTGCGGTTTTCGTAGAGTTTGTACTTTCCTACATATTTTTCCCAAGCGTCTTCGGCCTGACCGAGATGAGGCTGCTTCTTCCAGAAACCGCTGGTCTTCGGTGCCTTGCTTACGCGCATGACGAAATACATGGGGAAGGTGGCGTGGGAATTGTAGCAGAACGTGCCGAGGATGCGGAATCCTTCGACCTCGGTGTCGCTCACGCGGCGTACCGATGCTCCGCACTCGTTGGAGAGCGCGTCGCCAAGATTGAGGAGGATGTTGCCCTGTCCCTTGGGGAAGGTGTAGCGCTCGATGGCGGTGCGGGCGGTGGCGGTCACCTCGCACTTGATGCCGTACTTGGTGAGGCGGTTGGAGTAGTATCCCGGGGTGGCGGTCTCGTCGGTGTACTCTGATCCGTAGTTGTGGTAGTCTACATCGAGTGCGCCGGCTGTGGGGATGGTCAGGAGCGATCCCATCTCGGGGCAACCCACACCGCTGAGCGTGACGTGGGCAAAACCGGTGAAATACTTGTTGTTGTATTCATAGGGGGCCGACCACCAGCGTTTGTCCTTGTCTTGCTCATTGAGGTCGGATCCCATCACATTGAAGGGTACGACCGACATGAGTCCGTGCGGACGGATGGCGCCGGGATTGCAGACACTGAAATTGGTGGTTCCGATGAACGGGTCGACGTAGTCCACATTGTCCTTGGCCTGTGCGGTGATGGCCGTCAGCAGCGTCAGGGCGGCGGTGGCGAAATGCTTGAAGTTCTTCATTGTCGATATTGTGGATTGTTGGTTGTTATCGGTGAAGGGGTGTTATTAGGATAAGATGGGGCGGTCTGTCTGCAAAGATAGCCATTTTTCATCGAAGATGACTTGCGTGCGGCGGGAAAAAACGGGTGATATGGTCCATAGTGACTATCTTCTGACTATTTCACCGTCACTTCATCAGCAGTTTTCTGCTCACTCCTTGTTTTGTCTCTATGGAATTTACTACTTTTGCACGCAATATATTCGGAATAACATTACGCGATGGACAGACTTCCCAACGACCCCATGATTCTTTTTTCGGCAGTCAACATGCTGCTGCGTGACAACTACTCTTCGCTCGACGAACTGTGCGATGACATGAATGTCGACCGCAAGGCGCTCGAGGAGAAACTCGCCGGCGTCGGCTTTGAGTACAACGCTGCCCAAAACAAATTCTGGTGATGGAGACGGCAGACCGGCATCGGGTGGAGGCGGCCTATTGCTTCATCCACCAAAAACGGCGTGTGTACCTCCACTCTACGCTCGACTGGCAGCGCGACGATATCGAGTATGCCATCGCCGACTATGCCGACGCGATGGATCACGGCCTCTACCAGTGTCTTGCGGCGGGCAAGGCCGACTTTCTCAAAGACCATACCACCTTTGCCGACGACCTGCAGTCGGCTGAGGAACACCTCGAAAAGATGCTTTGACTACGTTTTTCGCCGACTGTATGTCGCAAAAACGGTGCAAAGCGTGTCTTGATGAAGGAAAAATCGTAACTTTGCAAAAGAATATAATAAAACTGATATATACATGAAGGTAGCAATTGTAGGTGCAAGCGGTGCCGTAGGACAGGAGTTCCTGCGCATACTTGCCGAAAGAAATTTCCCTATTGATGATCTGTTGCTCTTCGGCTCGCAGCGTTCGGCCGGTAGCAAGTACACGTTCAAGGGAAAGGAATATGAAGTGAAACTCCTGCAACACAACGATGACTTCCGTGGTGTTGATGTAGCGTTTGTCTCGGCCGGAGGCGGCACTTCCAAGGAGTTTGCCGAAACCATCACCAAGTACGGTGCGGTGATGATTGACAATTCGAGTGCCTTCCGTATGTGCGACGATGTGCCTCTCGTTGTGCCTGAGTGCAACCCCGAGGATGCCCTCAATCGTCCGCGTGGCATCATCGCCAACCCCAACTGCACCACTATCATGATGGTTGTTGTGCTCAAGCCGCTTGAGGCCATCAGCCACATCAAGCGCATCCATATCGCCAGTTACCAAAGCGCGAGCGGTGCTGGAGCCGCTGCTATGGAGGAACTCAAGCAGGAGTACAAGGAACTGGTGGCCGGAGAACCCGTCACAGTGAGCAAGTTCCCTCATCAGTTGGCCTACAATGTCATTCCCCAGATTGATGTGTTCACCGACAATGGCTATACCAAGGAGGAAATGAAGATGTACAACGAGACCCGCAAGATCATGCACAGCGACGTTCGTTGCTCGGCCATGTGTGTACGTGTGTCCTCACTCCGCTCCCACTCCGAGAGTGTTTGGATAGAGACGGAAAGTCCTATCAGCATCGAGCAGGCCCGTCAGGCTATTGCCGCCGCTCCCGGTTGCCAACTCAAGGACGATCCCGAGCATCTTGTTTATCCCATGCCGCTTGAGACGGCCGGCAAGGATGATGTCTATGTGGGCCGTATCCGCAAGGATCTTGCCGACGACTGCGGACTCACCTTCTGGCTCAGTGGCGACCAGATACGCAAGGGCGCGGCTCTCAATGCAGTGCAGATAGCCGAATATCTTATCAAGGTCGGCAATATCGGATAAGGTAGGAGGTGGACTCTAAAAGCATCCATCAATATCTCATAAAAGAAAAAATCCAAAAAGCGTTGTCCCTTAGTAGGGACGGCGCTTTTTGGGTTTTGCGTCTATTTATCACTTCTGTTGTGTCGTGCTTTGTATCAGAGACTGCAAAAGCGGTCGATGAGTTTCTTGCGGTAAAAGCGGCCCACGCGCACGTCGGCAATCTTGTCGAAGGGTGGGTAGAAACGGCATACGTTGTCGGTCACCTCTATGAGATAGGTGATATTGATGATGTGGCGTTGTGACACGCGCATAAGATTGGAATCGATGGCGAGCAATGCATCGCTGTTGACAGCGCGCTTGAGGCGTACGGGCGATGCGGTGCCAGAGATGTACACTTCCCACAGCCGCAGTTCGTGGTTGTAGGAGAAGACTCCGATGTCGCGTACGTCGACCAGTCGGAAGTCCATCGTGTTGGTGTAGAGCAGCAGTTTGCCGTCTTTGTCTGACTGTATGTCGCCCTCTTCCGTTGTCGGTTGGAATGTATTATCTTGTTGTACGGTAGGCGGGGGGGTGAGGCATACGCGGCGGATGACGGTACGCAGTTCGGCATCATCGATGGGCTTGGTGAGAAAGTCGAAGGCGTGGTTGCGGAAGGCAGGCAACATATAGTGTCCGTGGGCGGTGTACATGACGATGCGTCCGTGGTAGTCGCTGCGGAAATTCATGCGTTCCAGGAAGTCGATGCCCGAGATGTCGGGCAATTCGATGTCGAGGAAAATCAGGTCGGGCTGTTGTTGCTCGATGAGCGTCAGTCCGTCCTTGCCGTTGGCGGCGATGCCGGTCACTTCCAATTCTTTGTAGGCGAGGAGTTTGTCGGCCAGCGTTTTTGCTGCCTGTGTATTGTCGTCGATGATGATGGTGGTCATGCGGTGTATGGTTTTCTTGTGATGAAGGTTGCGGGCTTATTGTGTATCGGTCAGTCGGAGTCCGTCGGGCAGTTGCAGTGTGGCGCGGCATCCGGTAGTGTGTCCTTGGTCGTCGTGCAGATTGGTGAGGTCGAAACGCATCTTGCGCTTGCTGTGCTCGTTGGTGATGGCGATGGTTTGGGTGATGATGCCCAGCCCAGTGCGCTTTTTGGTTGCTCCGTTGCGGACGTCAAATCCAGGTCCGTTGTCGGTGACGGCAACGATCGTCATACCTTCACCTCGGGTGACGTCTATGGTGAGTGTCTTGTGTCCCTGCCATCCGCGCAGTCCGTGTACCATGGCGTTTTCCACGAGTATCTGGAGAAACATTGAGGGGATGGCGACGGTGGAGAGGTCGAATGATTCCGGAGAGTGGATGGCAAAGTCAAAATCGTCGCCCACCATAAAACTTTCTATGCGCACGTATTGGCGCACGAATTCCAGTTCGCGGTCGAGCGGCATGGTCGGTTGGCTGGACATGTCGAGATTGGCGCGGATGAGTCGGGTGAGATCCTGCAGTTCGGCGGCTTCGGCTTCGGGTGCGTTGGTGATCTTGTTGTTGAGCACGTTGAACACAAAGTGGGGCGAGATGCGGTTGCGCGCGTTGCCCAGTTTGAGTTGCATGACGCGCATCTGTCCCTGCAATTGTTGTTTCCTGGTGTGCAGTGCCCAGATGAAGGTCAAGAGCGCAAGCACGATGATGATACCGATGGTGATGGTTGTCGTGAAGTGGGCTTGGCTGATGATGGCATCCTTGTGTTCCATCGCTATGCGGTGGTGGAGGGCGAGGGTGTCTTGTGAGAAGCGGGCCATGATGTCGGCCGACCGCATATTGAGGCGGTTGTGCTCAAGCGAGTCGTTGCGTATGCCGGCGCTCAGCAGATTGTCGTAGGCGCGGCGGTAGTCGCCCGAGAGCGTGTAGTAGTCGCGGAGGTATGTGTCGCGTATGTCAACGATACTTGCCGGTATGTCTTTGGTCGGCGGTTCGGCGGCGAGTATACGTACTACGGCGTTGCGGTCGCCGCGTTTCACAGCGATGCCGATGCGTATGGTGTGGGCGTAGTAGAGGGCGAGGAGATCGTTGCTGGCGGTGAAGTAGGGTTCTATGGCATCGAGATGGTCGCTAGCCTCGTCGAGTTGTCCGAGGTTGAGGTACACATCGGCGAGATTGAGTCGGCAGAGATACATGTCGAAATTCTTCTCCATGCCGTGCTTTTTCAGTGTGTCGCTCAGACGGAGAAAGATTTTGAGTGCCTGTGGATATTTCTTGGCGTAGTAGTAGAGGTTGCCGTAGTTGTTGAGAAAGTAGGCCTGCATGGAGGGCGACATATCGGCAAACTGGGCTTCGGTCTCGCGGTAGCACTCTTCGGCGGCTTCGAAGTCGTGGAGAGTGGTGTAGATCTGTCCCAATCCCATGTGGAGTGTGATGTACTCCTTGCGTGGCGTGTGGAGCGAGTCGGCCAGGAAGAGGGCGCGGCGATACCATGTGGCGGCCTTGGGCAGGTCGTTGGCGGCGTAGTAGTTGTCGCCCAGGTTGGCGCAGATATTGGGCAGGTTGTGCTGGGTGTCGCTATGTTGGAGCAGGCGGTAGGCCTCGGTATTGAGCCGAGTCTCCTCTTTGTTGTTGTGATGGAAGGCGCGGTAAATGTTCGACTTGGTACTATAGGCGGCGGCCAGCAGACTATTTGTGCGTGGTGAGGAAGGTTGTTGTGTGGTGTAGGCTATGGTGCGGTCGATGAGCGGCAGCGCTGCTTCGGGATCCTGTGAGAGGTAGAGCGTGCGAGCCAGTCTGACATTGTACTCGTAGTACTCGGTGGAGTCGGTCGCCTGCTTCATGCCTTGCTCTATGAGGACTTTTGCACCGGGGGCGCGGGCGGCGATGGAGTCATCGATTTGTTGTAGCCGGAGACGACGTCCGTCCTCCTCCTTTTTCCCGGAGGAGCAGGCTCCTGTGATGACAAGAAGGAGAACAAGGAGTAGGGAGTGTGTCAGAAATTGTCGTCTAAAGGTCATAAAATGTTTCTCTGCTATCGTTTTACAAAGATATGTAAAATTTTTGCAAAACGTGGCGCAATGTATGAAAAAGTGCGTCTGTCATACCCTTTATAGTATGGCGGACGCACTTTTTTCTTTTTCGATTGTTTATAGAACTCGCCTATAGACTGTTGAGCAGATCGGCTTTGCCGTCGTCGATGAGTTTGACAACCAGTTCACCGAAGAGCGTGTTCTGCCAGGCAAACCAGGCGCGGGTGTAGCGTGTGGCATCGTCTTTGTGGAAAGACTCGTGTATGAAGCCCGTGCCGCCGTCGGTAGACAGAAGGGTGCGCATACACCAGCGTATCTCGTCGTCGTCGGTGGCGGTGAAGCAGCGCATCATGATCGACATGGGCCATATCATGTCGTGGCCGATGTGCGGTCCGCCGATACCTTCGCCGGCTTTTCCGCGGAAGAAGCAGGGATTGTCCTCGCTCCATACAAAGCGGCGCGTGTTGAGGTATACTGGGTCGTTGGCATCGACATCGCCCATGTATGCCATGCCCAACAGGGAGGGTACGTTGGCATCGTCCATGAGGATGTGTCCGCCGTATCCGTCGACCTCAAAGGCGTATATCTTGCCATATTTGGGGTGGTCTACCACGGCGTATTGCCGGAGGGCTTGCGCTACCTCATCGGCCAGTGCGCGGCAGTCGCTGGCAGTCGCGGCATCGTCGGCCGTGGTGTCTGGGCGGGTCAGTATCTCGGCGGCCTTGCGCAGTGAGGAGACCGCCATGAAGTTGGAGGGTACGAGGAAAGGCAACAGTGTGGCGTCGTCAGACGGACGGAAGGCTGATGCTATTAGTCCTACGGGCTTGACAGGTGCGCCGTAGCCGCCCCATCCTTGGGTGTCGAAGGGCGTGTCGGCCTCGCGGGTGAAGTGGTATGGCCCGAGTCCGGTCTTGCGCTGCTGTTCACGGAAGGTTTTCAGGATGTTGCGCACGGCCGTTTCCCACTCCTGTCCGAAGATGGTGTCATCGCCCGTGGCCTTCCAATATCCGTAGGCCAAGCGGATGGGGTAGCAGTAGGAGTCGATCTCATATTTTCGTTCGAACACGTCGGGTTGCATGTCGGTGTTGTCTGACAGCCATCCGGCTCCGGTCGGCCCGTCGTTGAAGGCGTTGGCGTAGCGGTCAATATTGATGCAGCGCAACTGGCGCAGTACTACGCCGCGTAGCATGTGGCGGAGTTTCTCGTCTTTTGTGACCAGTGGCAGGTAGGGCCATACCTGTGCGCCGGAGTCGCGGAGCCACATGGCGGGTATGTCGCCCGTGTAGACAAACGTGTCATCGTCGCCCGTGTCGGTCTTGCGGTAGTGTATGGTGGTCTCGAGGGTGTTGGGGTAGCAGTTGCCGAACATCCATGCGAGCCGTGGGTTGCGGCGGAGGATTTTTTGTACTTCGCGTATCTTCTTCTCCACGGCATCCGAGGTGAAGAGCCGCTCGCCGACGGGCGGACGCTTCGACGTGTAGGTCTTGGTGTCGGTGGGTATGACGGTGGTGTATCGCTCATGCAACTTGACCTCGGCGTGTTCCTGGGCCAGTGTGTACAATGTTGCTGCCATGAGGGCAGATAGAAGTAAAAGGCGCTTTTTCATGTGGCGAAAGTAAAAGGCCACTCCAGCCGCGTGGCGGAGTGGCCAATATGGATTCTACGGGTTGTTGTCTGTTGTATCACGGACGGTCAGCGGTCTTGGTGCCCCACTTAGAGGGTGACGGACCCATGACCAGTTCGAGTGTGCCGCCCTTCACAATGTCAGCGTGCATGATGTACGACTTGGTGTAAGGCTTGCCGTTGAGTTTGGCCGACTGTACGTACATGTTTTCCTTGCTGTTGTTTGTAGCCTTGACGGTGAAGGTCTTGCCGCCGCCGAGATTGATGGTGGCGCTGTCGAAGAGGGGTGAACCGATGATGTACTTGCCGCCGGCGGGTTCTACCTGATAGAGACCCATCGACGAGATGACGTACCATGCCGACATCTGACCTACATCCTCGTTGCCGCTCAGTCCGTCGTAGTCGGCCTTGTACATTTCGTCGAAGGTCTGGCGGATGAGGCGTGCGCCCTTCCAGGGCTGGCCGACATAGTTGTACATATAGAGCACGTGGTGGCTGGGCTCATTGCCGTGGGCGTACTGACCGATGAGGCCCGACACGTCGGGAGAAGCCTCTGCGCCGAGGTCACCGCTGACGATGAAGAGAGAGTCGAGTTTGGTGGTGAAGGCTTTCTCGCTGCCGAAGAGACTGACAAGTCCGTGTACGTCGTGGGGTACGAGCCAAGTGTACTGCCATGCGTTGCCCTCGGTATAGTCGTCCTGACGGTGGATGGAGTTGAAGGGATCGAAGGGTTCGCGGAACTTGCCGTTGGAGTCGAGACCGCGCATAAACTGGGTCTTCTTGTCGAAGTGATGGCGGTAGGACTTGCTGCGGTTGAGGAAGTACTTGTAGTCGGCTGTCTTGCCGAGCAACTTGGCTACCTTGGCCACGCAGGCGTCGGCAAGGGCGTATTCGAGGTCTTTGGCAACAGTCTCGTAGGTGGTGTCCTTGTCGCAGGGGATGTAGCCATATTCTTTGAGGAAGTTGAGTCCGCGCTCATCGAGCATGGCTGAGGTCTTCAAGGCTTCAAAGGCGGTCTGCTTGTCCTTGACGTAGCCTTTGAGTACAAGGTCGGCCAGAACGGGTATGCCGGGGTTGCCGACCATACAGTCGGTCTCGTTGCCCATGAGGTGCCATACGGGCAGTTTGCCCTGCTCCTTGAAGATGTGGATGTAGGTCTCGGCCAGGTCGGTGAGACGGTCCTGATGGAGGAGGGTCATCAAGGGGAAGGCGGCGCGGTAGGTATCCCACAGGGAGAAGGTGGTGTAGTTGGTGAACGATCCTTTGTGGGTCTTGCCGTCAGAACCGCGATATTCGCCGTTGACATCGGAGAATACCGACGGAGCTGTCATCGTGTGATAGAGGGCGGTGTAGAAGATCTCGCGGTTGACGCTGTCGGTGGTCTCGATGCTGACGCGTGAGAGTTCCTCGTTCCATGCCTTGTCGGCGGCCGATACGGTGCCGGCGAAGTCCCATGCGGGTATCTCGGCGGCGAGGTTGGCCTTAGCGTTGTCTACGCTGACGGCAGAGATGCCTACCTTGACGAGCAGCGGTTGTGCGCCGTTGTCAGTCACCAGCATCCAGCGTCCTTCCTTGAGGTCTTTCACCTTGACCTCTTGTGACAGTTCGGCCACGAAATAGACGCGCTGGTCCTTGGCCCAACCGGTGGAGTAGCGGTAACCGCTGATGCGGGTCGGTGTCTCCTGCACGAGTTCGTACTCGGTGGGTTTGTCCCAGCCGATGCCTTGTGCGAGGTCGACCACGAGTTTTGCTTTCTTTATGTCGCCGCCGAAGGTGTAGCGGTGGAATCCGGCACGTTGCGTGGCGGTGAGTTCCACAAATACGTTGGGCTGCTGCAGACGGATGGCGTAGTAGCCCGGGTGTACGGTCTCGTTGGCGTGTGAGAATTTCACTTCGGTCTGCTTGCAGCACGATACGGGCAGAAAGGCGATGTCGCCGAGGTCGCCGATACCGGTGCCACTGAGGTGCTGGTGGCCGAAACCGCGGATGACGGAGTCGCTATAGTGGTAGCCTGAGCACCAGTCCCAACCGCGTGCCGGTTCGGTCGGACCGAGTTGCACGTTGCCGAAGGGTACGTTGGCACCAAGGAACACGTGGCCGTGGCCGCCTGTCCCGACATAGGGATTGACAAATTGGGTAAGATTGTTTTGCGCTGTGCCGAAAAGGGCGCATGCCGCAAAGACAAGGGTTGCAAAAGTCTTTTTCATTCTATGGTTTTGTTATTGATTTTTCGGATATTAGGCCGGTGGCAGGTGTGGGTATTCACCTGCATACAAAGTTATAAAGAAAAAGTCGGATTGCCGAAGTGTTTGTGTCACTTTTCTTCCATCAGGCGAAAGTACGACAAGTAAAAATAAATATTCAACAAAAAAGCGCACGGCCGTATGGGTCGTGCGCTACTACAATATAAGTTTCTATTGGAAGTTGTTTTTGGTGGGCTTACCAGCGTCCGCCTCCACCACCACCGCCGCTGCCTGTGGTGCGTGCGGTGACGGTCGATGAACTGCTGCCGCAGGTGAGTGTGTAACTGCTGCCTGAGGTGAGTCCGGCGCAGGAGACGAGGACGGAACTTCCGCCTCCGCCCCAGCCGCCACCGCCGGGACCTCCACCGCCGCCAGGGCCACCTCCACCGCCGTTCGACGATGAGGAGTAGTTGTCGGGTACGGTGAATGTGGCGAGTACGGTGTCGCCGCTCTTGAGCGTGACTGTGCTGCCTGCGGTGAGCGAGGCATTGCCGCTGACGTAGGGTTGTGTAGACTCGGAAGTGCTCGGTACGGAGTTGCCGCCGCCCACGGCGAGCAGAGTGCCGCCGGTGAAGATGACGGAGTAGCCGTCTTCCTCATTGGCATCGATTCCGCACTCGGGTGATGTGGCGCCGAAGGCACGAATCACACCGCCGGAGATATACATATTGCCGTTGGAGTCGAGTCCGTCGTTGTCGGTGGCCACGACGGTGATGTCGCCGCCCTTGATATACATGTGACTGGAGGAGTTGAGCGCGTCGTCGTTGGTGTTGGCCACGATGGTGCCGCCAGTGATGGTCATCACGGCCTTGCTCTCGATACCCTCGGCACCGTTGCCGGTGGTGGTGACGGTGATGTTACCGCCGGAGATATTGACATCGCCGTCGGCCTTCATGCCCTTAGGCGTGGACTTCTGGTCGCTGGTCAGACGGTCGGTGTTGCCGGTGTAGTTGGTGTACTCCTGTCCGTTGACGTAGGCGTACATACCGCCAGTGGTGCTGACGGTGATGGTGCCGCCCGAGATGTTGAGCGTGCTGTCGCAACTGATGCCCTTGCCGCCGGCTCCGCTGCTGGTGAGGGTGAGCGTACCGTCGGTGATGTTGACGGCACCGTCGGCGCTGATGCAGGCCGATGCTTTGGTCTTGGCATCATCGTCGTCCCACTTGCCGCCGCCGGCAGTCGTGATATTGATTTCGCCGCCATTGATATTGATGTCACCTTCGGCCTTGAGACCTTTGGCGGCAGTGGCGGTGACGGCTGCCTTGATGGTGCCGCCGCTGACGGTGATCGATCCGGTGTCTTCGGCTTCGCGATCGGTGTCGTCCTTGTAGGATACCTGCAGGGCGTCGTCGCCGATGCCTTCGATATTGAGTGTGCCGCTCTCGATGAGGAAGTACTGGTTGCAGTTGAGTCCGTCTTTGACGGCGGAGTGTACGTTGATGGTGCAGTTCTTCATCTCGATATACTCCTTGGCGTAGATGCCGTGGGCGGTATTGCCGTAGACATCGAGCGTACCCTTACCCTTGAATTCGAGGTGGCCCTTGCAGACGATACATCCCTTCTGACTACCGTCGGAGCAGTCGGTGAGTGTGTTGGTTGTGCCTTTCTTCACGCTGAGTTCGATACGCTTGCCGTTCTGTATGTCGAGCGGGGCAGCGGTGGTACAGGTGAGGGTGAGACCGCGCAGTTCGATGGCGGCCTTGTACTTGCCGGTGAGGGCAAACTGTCCGTCGGCGGAGTTGCCCGACAGGGCGTATGTGATTTCTCCGCACACTTCATCGGATACCTCTTCGCTCTGTGCGATGCTCACGTATGCACCGCTGACGGTAGGTGTGACATATTGTGCGATGGCTCCGGCCACGGTCACATGGGCCTCAGTACCATCGTAGTCGACGAGTACGGTGTTGGCTTCCACATCAGACTGGTCGATGTACATGTTTGTCACATCGGCCAACGTGTAGGTTTTGCCAAGTATGGTGAGCGATGTGCCGTCTTGGTAGGCCATGTCTCCGGCTTCGGTGGCGGGTATGGCATAGGTCACTTGTCCCACGACGACTTTGAGGGTCTGTGCCTGACTGATGTATACGGCCAGAGCGCAGAGCAGGAGGAAGAAAATTCTTTTTGTCATTGTGCCGTCATTTTGAGGGTTTTACCGTTCTGCTTGATTACGTAGATGCCGCCCTGCATGGCTTTCTTGGCCTCGTCGGGTGTGGCGAAGGTGCCGACGTGTATGCCTGCCGTGGTGTATACGTCGGTTTTGCCGTCGGCAGAGAGAGGAATGTTCTCGATGCCCGATGCTTCGGTAGCGAAGAACATGCGTGTGAGTTGGGCGGCATCGAGAGTCTGTGCGCCGTCGGGGGTAGTCACGGTCAACTGGCCGTCCTTGTAGGTCATGGTCAGTGACTCGGTGGCGAACGACTGTATCTGTCCGTCGGTCGTCTGGAAAGAGAGGTAGGGATAGGTGTCGGCCGAGACGGTCAGCGTACTCGCGAGTGCCGACAATGAGAGTAGGAGTTTTCTCATATATGTTCCTTTCTTTTTGGTGATGAAAAATGATCGTTTCTATAAATGACTGCGCCAAAGATAGAAAATACTTTACAAATGTAATGTATGTAACGCCGTTATTTAATATTTTATAAGATGTGTTAATGCAATATGGCCTTCGCGGCAGGATTTTCTCTATCCGACAAAAAGCAGAAAAGACTACCGCAGAGTCTGCGACAGCCTTCCTTCTCCTATTATATCAAATCGCTATGTATGTTCTCTTTGTTTTGTTTTCGCTGTGTGGACGGACGTGTGGACGTTTTCCTTCCGCCCCATCCCTTAAGCAGCAATTTGCTGCGAAGGGTTCGTCTTTTCAGCGTCGAGTGTTATCCGATGCACTCTTTTCTACCTTTCTCTTTTCTCTTGTTATCCGTTTCAATCTTACCTTGAGACTGTCTGTGGCCGCTTCTTGTATATATTGGTCTTTTTACCTTTACCTATCTGCGTTATCCTTATCTTCTTGCCTTGAGACTTTTTAGCGGCCTCTTGTTATCCTTTCTGCCCGTCCTTCTGCTATGTTATCCTCAATCTTACCTTTGCTAATACCTTCTTGGACGAGTCTTTTTTACCTTTGTTTTCCTAATACCTTGTCTACAATCTTTACCTATGACCTTGCAATACCTATGAATGTTATCCTTGTATCTTTTTCCTTTTTTTCTTTTGTGGCGCGTGGCTTTTGCCTGCACCGGAGATGTTTTCCTATTGAGAGCGGTTCTCGCGAACCTTATGTTTTCCTATTGAGATGTTGTCTTTATTTCTTTTGACGTTGCAAAGGTACTATGTGTGGTGATTTCTTGCAATATTTTGACCTCGTTTTCTTGCGCGAAATGCTCGTTTTTTGACGTAGGTCAAGTGATTGTGTGCGGACACACACGTTTTGTGGCCGCACACAATAGTCTCTTGGGCACTTCTTTGGTGCTTCGGGATGAGTGAAGAATACGTAAAAAAGGCCATCCAGTCTTGTAGGATGACGGGACGGCCCTTATGTATGGGTTGCCGGAGTAGGTCTCCGGCTTTTCTTCTTTGGTGACAGCGAAAAATAACCTGGTCGTGTGTTGATACGTTATTCCTCTACCCAGCCCCCTGCCGCTTGGGCATGGGCGTCGGGCACATTGGTTCCAGCGCGGTAGTAACCTACGAGACGCACGTCGTAGATGAGCATGGAGTAGGCGGGTACGATGACGTTGGTGCTCTGGTCGGTGGTGCCGTAACCCAGTTGGTAGGGCACGTACACTATCCAACGGTCACCGATGTGCATGTTCTGCAGGGCGGTGGAGAGACCGTCGGTGACGTAGGTGGAGGTGAGCACGGGGTACTTGCCAGTGGCTGCGGTGGCCGGGTCGAAGTCGCCGGGGTAGGTGGTCAGAAAGGTGTAGCCTTCCGAGTAGGAGAGCGACGGCAACAACTGGCCGCGCAGATTGACGCGCACCGAGTCGGTGTAGAGCGGACAACCTGATCCCTTGCCTTCGGTGAGCACGTGCACAACGATATTGTTGTAGTTGTGGGCGGGTGCGGTAGACTCGAATTGGAATCCGCGTATCACCTTCCACGTGTTGTCGCCGGCATCGGCTTTGGCCTTGGCTTCGGAGTAGATTTGGTCGAATTGGGTCTCGTTCTTGCTTTTCCAATCGGCGAATTCCTCTTCGGTGCCTTCGCTTTCGCTGCATGACGTCATTGTGAAGAGCGACGCCATGAGCGCAAATATATATATAATGTGTATTTTTCTCATCTACTGTCGTGTTCTTATTGCAGTTTTTTCAGGAGGCTGGCGATGCTCACCTTGTCCTCGATGATGCCGCGGAGTTGGTCGATGCTGACGCGTTCCTGCTCCATAGTGTCACGGAAGCGCAGGGTGACGGTGTTGTCCTTGAGCGTATCGTGGTCGACGGTGACGCAGTAGGGTGTGCCGATGGCATCCTGACGGCGGTAGCGCTTGCCGATGGTGTCCTTCTCGTCGTAGTGGGTGTTGAAGTGGAACTTGAGGTCGTTGACAATCTCGCGTGCCTTCTCTGGCAGTCCGTCCTTGCGGAGCAGGGGCAGTACGGCGAGTTTGACAGGGGCGAGGGGAGCGGGCAACTTGAGTACCACGCGGGTCTCTCCGTTCTCAAGTTTTTCCTCGCAGTAGGAGTGGCACATCACGCTGAGGAACATACGGTCGACACCGATGGAGGTCTCGATATCGTACGGTGTGTAACTCTTGTTCTCCTGCGGGTCGAAATACTTGATGCCCTTGCCCGAGAATTTCTCGTGCTGGGAGAGGTCGTAGTCGGTACGGCTGTGTATACCTTCCACTTCTTTGAAGCCGAAGGGCATCTTGAACTCGATGTCGGTGGCGGCGTTGGCGTAGAAGGCGAGTTTCTCGTGGTCGTGGAAACGGTAGTTCTCTGCGCCGAAGCCGAGGGCCTGGTGCCACTTCATACGGGTTTCCTTCCATTTCTGGAACCACTCCATCTCGGTGCCGGGCTTTACAAAGAACTGCATCTCCATCTGCTCGAACTCACGCATACGGAAGATAAACTGGCGGGCGACAATCTCGTTGCGGAAAGCCTTTCCGATCTGTGCGATACCAAACGGTATCTTCATGCGGCCGGTCTTCTGCACGTTGAGGTAGTTGACAAAGATGCCCTGTGCCGTTTCGGGACGGAGGTATATCTTGCTGGTGGCGTCTGAGGCTGAACCCATCTCGGTAGAGAACATCAGGTTGAACTGGCGCACGTCGGTCCAGTTCTTGGTGCCGCTGATGGGGTCGACAATCTCCTCGTCGACGATGATCTGCTTGAGTTCTTCAAGGTTGGGACCCTGCATGGCCTCGGTGTAGCGCTGGTGGAGTGCGTCGCGCTTCTGCTGGTTTTCGAGCACGCGGGGGTTGGTGGCGCGGAACTGGGCCTCGTCGAAACTCTCGCCGAAGCGCTTCTGTGCCTTGGCTACTTCCTTGGCAATCTTCTCCTCGTACTTGGCAATCTGGTCTTCGATGAGTACGTCAGCGCGGTAGCGCTTCTTGGAGTCACGGTTGTCGATGAGGGGGTCGTTGAAGGCGTCGACGTGGCCGCTGGCCTTCCAGATGGTCGGGTGCATGAAGATGGCGGAATCGATGCCGACGATATTCTCGTGGAGCAGCACCATGCTCTTCCACCAGTATTCCTTGATGTTGTTTTTCATCTCCACACCGTTCTGACCATAGTCGTATACGGCGCCGAGTCCATCGTAGAGTTCGCTGCTGGGGAATACGAAACCATACTCCTTACAGTGGGATACAATCTTCTTGAAAACGTCTTCTTGTGCCATTTCTTGTGTATGTTTATTTGTTTGTTTTCTTACATTATTGTTGTATAAGTCGCAAAGGTACGTCTTTTCCGCCTATTACGGGAGAAAAAGCGCGTTAAATGATATGAAAACCCCCGAGCCCGCCTCTTGTGTATAAGTTTGTGCCGCGATTTGTGACCCTATCTCGCAAAAATGCTGTAACTTTGCACGTTGCGCTGTCATGCTATTCTATTCCCCAGTACGCATCTTGCGGAACTGCGGCTTCTTGCGGCGCCTATTTTCGAGCAAACAACAATAGAACAGACCACAATAAAAATGAGAAGACTGATGTCACTGGCCCTGCTCCTTTTCGCCGTCATCACGGTGAGTGCGCAGATGGCCGATCCGGTGACCTTCACCGCACAGATGAAGGCGGGCAAGGGAGCCGATGCTGAGATTCTGTTTGTCGGCCACATCGATAAGGGGTGGCACGTGTACTCCACCGGACTTGGCAATGCCGGTCCGACGTCGGCCTCGCTGACCGTCAATCGCAAGGACGGTATCGAACTTGTCGGCGGACTGTCGCACCGCGGCAATGAGATCACCCGCTACGACAAGCAGTTTGGTACCAACCTGCGTTTCTTCGAAAACAGCGTCACCTTCGTACAGAAGATACGTTTCACAAAACCCCAGTACGACATCGACTTCTCGCTGGAGTATGGTGCGTGCAGCGATGAGGCTTGTATGCCCCCGAGCGATGTCGTCTTCGCCAAGAAGGGCAAGTCGCCGGCCGTAGCCGAGGCTTCCGCTGACGAGACCGCCGCTTCTGCCGCTGATCTGACCAAGGCCAAGGCCGACTCGCTGAAGGCTGCCGCCCAAGCCGCTACCGACACTGCCGCTACCGATACCGCTGCCGCCAAGGCCGCCGCTTCGCTCACCGCCGCCGACCGCGAGAGCCTGTGGTCGCCGGTCATCGACGATCTTGCAGCCTATCAGACACCCGTGTCCAACTCCCTGCTCTACATCTTCCTTGCCGGACTTGTAGGCGGATTTCTCGCCCTCTTCACCCCGTGTGTATGGCCCATCATCCCGATGACGGTCAGTTTCTTCCTGAAGCGCAATAAAGACCGCCGCAAGGCTATCCGTGAGGCCACGACCTACGGCGTGAGCATCGTGGTCATCTATGTGCTGCTCGGACTTGTCGTGACGTTGCTCTTCGGCGCGAGCGCACTCAATGCGCTGTCTACCAATGCCGTCTTCAATATCCTCTTCTGCCTGTTGCTCGTCGTGTTTGCGGCCTCCTTCTTCGGGGCTTTCGAACTGACCTTGCCGTCGTCATGGACCAACAAGATCGACGCTAAGTCAGAGTCGACCAGCGGCATGCTCAGCATCTTCCTCATGGCGTTCACGCTGACGCTCGTCTCCTTCTCCTGCACCGGTCCGATCATTGGCTTCCTTCTTGTGGCCGTATCGACACAGGGCAGCATTGTCGGGCCGACGGTCGGCATGTTCGGTTTCGCCTTGGCTTTGGCCATCCCGTTCACCCTCTTTGCCATGTTCCCCACACTGCTCAAGTCGGCTCCCAAGTCGGGCGGCTGGATGAATGTCATCAAGGTAGTGCTCGGATTTATCGAACTGGCCTTCGCCCTGAAATTCCTCTCCGTGGCCGACCTTGCCTACGGCTGGCACCTGCTCGACCGTGAGGCTTTCCTCTCCCTGTGGATTGTCATCTTCGCCCTGTTGGGACTCTATCTGCTGGGCATCATCCGCTTCCCGCACGATGACGACGACCGCCGCACCAACGTGCCGCAGTTCTTCCTCGCCCTGCTCTCCTTGGCCTTCGCCGTATACATGATACCCGGTCTGTGGGGCGCTCCGCTCAAAGCCATCAGCGCCTTTGCACCGCCGATGAACACGCAAGACTTCAATCTCTACAAGAACGAGGTACACCCCCGCTTCAAGGACTACGATGCTGCCATGGCTGCCGCCCGTCTCGAGGGCAAACCCGTAATGGTAGACTTCACCGGTTTCGGCTGCGTCAACTGCCGCAAGATGGAGGCTGCCGTGTGGACCGACTCCCAAGTGGCCACCCTGCTCAATGACAAGTACATCCTCGTATCGCTCTACGTCGACGACAAGACACCGCTCGATGCACCGATGACCGTCACCGAGAACGGACAGGAGCGCACGCTCCGCACCGTAGGTGACAAGTGGAGTTACCTGCAGCGACATAAGTTCGGTGCCAATACCCAACCTTTCTATGTGCTTGTCGATGCCGATGGCAAACCCCTCGGAGGTAGCCGCTCCTACGACGAGGACATCAACGGCTATGTGAAATATCTCCAG
Organism: Flexilinea sp.; assembly: GCA_963653995.1. Lineage (GTDB taxonomy): Bacteria > Bacteroidota > Bacteroidia > Bacteroidales > Bacteroidaceae > Prevotella. The sequence goes on along the minus strand of CAVJZJ010000010.1, from coordinate 1,886 downwards.
GACGGACTTGATACCTACACCCACCGATGACTGACAAGGAAACGCGTGGGCGCATCATCGCCCTCATCCACCGAGAGGTAGTACCGGCCGTGGGCTGCACCGAACCTATGGCCGTGGCCCTTTGTGTGGCGCGTGCCACCGAACTGCTGGGTCGCCGACCGGAGAAGATCGTCACCCTACTCAGTGCCAATATCCTCAAGAACGCTATGGGTGTGGGCATACCCGGCACAGGTATGATCGGTCTGCCCATCGCCATCGCCCTCGGTGCCCTCATCGGCAAGTCGGAATACGCCCTTGAGGTACTCAAGGATCTCACTCCCGCCACCCTTGCTGCCGGCAAGGAGTATGTGGCGGGCGACCATATCGATATCCGTCTCAAAGACGGCCAGTGCGACAAACTCTATGTCGAGGCACGTTGTGAGGCCGATGGTCATGTAGCCACGGCCATCATCGCTCACGACCATACTCACTTTGTCTACCTAGAGCGCGATGGCGAGGTGCTCCTCGACCATCGTCATGTAGGCTCGTCTGAGGAGGAAAACAACGATGTGGCACTCACCCTGCGTACGGTCTACGATTTCGCCATGACTGCCCCGGTAGAGGAAATCAGATTTATCCTTCAGACCAAAGAGTATAATTTCCGTGCCGCCGAGGAGTCGAAGAAGGGCAACTATGGTCACTGTCTGGGCAAAACCATCGACCGGCCGCTCAGCCACGGCATCTTCGGCAACAGTATCTTCTCGCATATCATCTCCAAGACCGCCTTGGCCTGCGATGCCCGTATGGGCGGAGCCATGATACCGGTGATGAGCAACAGCGGGTCGGGCAACCAAGGCATCTGTGCCACCAATCCCGTGGCCGTGTACGCTGAGGAAAATGAGAATACCGAGGAGGAACTTATCCGCGCCCTCACGCTGAGCCATCTCACCGCCATCTATATCAAGCAGAGTCTCGGCAAACTGTCTGCCCTCTGCGGATGTGTCGTAGCGAGCATCGGATCGAGTTGCGGCATCACCTATCTTATGGGAGGTGACTATGAGCGCATCTGTCACTCTGTGCAAAACATGATTGCCAACCTTACGGGTATGATTTGCGACGGAGCCAAGCCGAGTTGCGCCCTCAAGATATCATCGGGTGTATCGACCGCCCTTCTCTCAGCCCTTCTCTCGATGGAGGGACGGTGCGTGACCTCAGCCGAGGGTATCATCGAGGACGATGTCGACCGCTCCATCCGCAATCTCACCAGCATCGGTGCCGATGCCATGTGCAAAACCGATGATATGGTGCTCGATATCATGACCCATAAGCATAAGGCTTAAGGTGGGTTCTATAAATTACCACCGTAACAAACAACAAAATAATAAGGGTTACGTTTTGCCGTCTTTTGAACTCTTTTCGACCCATATCGCCACCTCGCTCGGTCGTAATGCCCGCATTACTCCCTTACTTGCTGACGATATGCATTCGAAAATAGTCTCAAAATCCAGCAAAGCTAATTTATAGAACCCACCTTAAGCGACAGTTTTTTCAGGGTTTTATCGTAATCGGTGCCTGGCAGTTTCGTTTTCCGAAACAGAAGGATCCATACGTTCTTATCCGCTTGATTCACACGATGTGCCGATACCAAAAACTACAAGGCCCTTGTACGGACAGTACAAGGGCCTTGTAGCGTTCGTACAAAGGCCTTGTAGTGATGCTACAAGGCCTTTGTACTAATCGTATATTATTAAAAAAAATATTGGTTTCCGGTAAAAAAATGCAAAGTCGGGTAACGTACTGGGCTTTATGCTGTTGTAATGTATTTTTGTATAAGGGGCTTACTATTGCAAATCGGATGGTCCTCGAAGAGGGCCAATGTGCATAACCGCTGGTGACCGAAGGGAACC
>CAVJZJ010000009.1:0-83412 GCA_963653995.1 Flexilinea sp. | reverse complement strand
CGCATCTTGGGTCGTAATGTGTTAGTCGACATATACTCTCGGCACAAGTTCTTACGTCTTTCGGGAAGAGGCCGACAACAGACGTGCGCATTAGACCTCCGTTGGCTGCAGACAGATACTTGCTCATCTTCCATACCATGTGGGAGACCTCAAATGGTTTATCGGTGTAGTCGCCAATCACCAATACCTTGTACGTGTTTTCACCGATGCCCATAGGATTTCCTTGTGCCCATGCCTTGAAGTGCTTGGCAATATTCATGAAGTTGACCCCTTTGTCTTCAATAACCGCATCAACGATGCAAAGCATCATATCGGTGTCATCTGTCCAGTCACCAATCTTCCATCTCTTCCGATGGCGGTCTTGAAATATCTGATTGTAATTCTGTATACCGTTAGGATATTTCCAAGCCATGTCCTCGTCGGTCATCCCTTCTGTTCCAAGTCCCAAAGCATCTCCAATGGCTTGTCCGTAAAGCACGCCCTTAAAGCGATCGTATATGCTAATGTCTTTTTCGGTCATATCCATAGTTTATATTTTTGTACTTTTGTTTTTTCCTATGCTGTGGAAACCTTTTTGGATCAAGTTCAGGAAGGTGAAGTCTTTGAAATTCAGCGATAACTTTCCTCAGTCCGTCATCCAGAAGTTGCATGAAATCGGCATCAATCTGCCAGTAACTCTTGTCCGCATCATATAAGCCTTCCATTGAGGCATGCGGTTCATTCAATACAATTCGTTTGTACATAATCAGTCAGTTTTAATATTAACAATTCACATCCAGTTCTGAACCACCGTGGCTGACCGCTCGGTTGGCGTATCATTTCAGATAACTCTATAGATGCAACACAATCTTCAACCGCTTGAACTTAGACTTTACGCTTAAGGTGGGTTCTATAAATTACCACCGTAACAAACAACAAAATAATATGGGTTACGTTTTGCCGTCTTTTGAACTCTTTTCGACCCATATCGCCACCTCGCTCGGTCGTAATGCCCGCATTACTCCCTTACTCGCTGACGATATGCATTCGAAAATAGTCTCAAAATCCAGCAAAGCTAATTTATAGAACCCACCTTCAATGAATACAAAATACTAAAATTTGGTTTTTCGTTTGAAACAAGAATTTTGACACAATTTCACAATAAATAAAATCAGCATACTGTGTAAACAAAAGCAAGCATTTCTCTTCTATTAATCCATAAAACAAATTGTCTATGAAATGGAGCATATACAACGAATTAATAAGAGACAAAGGCAGATTGTATTTATTTAATCCCCTTAGAGGGAAGTATTTCGCCTTAAATCAGAATTTGGGAAAACTCATAATAGAAGGATTCAATAATAATGTCCATACAATAGAAAACATACATCCAGATTTATATGCAAGCCTGCTTTCCGAGAAATTCATTCTTCCTACCGAGAAAGATGAAGTATCAGAATGTATGCAAATGCTCAACCGTAAATTTTCATCCAAAACCAATCTGAGAATTACAATTAACCCCACATTGGATTGCAACCTCAGATGTTGGTATTGCTATGAGTCTCATATCAAGGGGAGTTGCATGAGCACCAATATCATTGATGCCATTATTAATTATATCGAGCATCAAGTACATTGCAATGAACTTGAAAATGTTCATATATCTTTTTTTGGTGGAGAACCATTATTGAAATACAAAAAAGTAGTCTACCCACTGGTAAAGAAATGCAACGAAATATGCATTGCTTACAATAAACATTTTACCCTAAGCATAACAACAAATGGAATATGTCTAAGTCCTATTGTCGTAGATGAATTATCAAATCTGGATATAACATTTGGCATACAGGTCGCTTTCGATGGCAACAGAGAAATACACAATTCAATAAAATGTTTTCCCAATGGAGAAGGAGGTTACGACATCACAAAAAATCATTTGGAATATGCCATCAAGAAAGGTATCACAACCACAATCAGATGCAACTACACATTGTCAAATATTGAGTCATTTAGAAATTTGATAAAAGATTTTGAACCATACTGGAAATACCCCAATGTACGATTCGCATTTCACAAAGTTTGGCAAGAGCCCGAATCGGAAGAGTTGCACCAAAAGAGAGCCTTACTAAAATCAGACATCTCTAATTGGGGGATAAACTCAAATGTCGAATCTTTCTATGGTGATAGTATCCATCCTTGCTATGCAGATTATGACAATCATGTTGTTATCAACTACAACGGAGATGTATACAGATGCACCGCAAGAGATTTCAAACCTGAGCACAGATTAGGACATTTGGATAATTCAGGACATATCACATATAGTTATGACGAAGATATAAGAAGAAAGAACCGATTTACCAAGCAATGCCCGACTTGCCGTTTGCTGCCAATATGTACGGTATGTTTTCAGCAACGAAGCGAATCTACCGATGGAAATTGCCCCAAGCCAACAATGCGCAAAAACGCAAGTATCAATATACAAAAGTATTTTTCTGACATAATTGCTAATGGCCTATGAGACTCAAATTTATACTCATCATACTTTTCACGTTCGTTGTAAAACAAATCTCCGCACAGACCATTTCCGGTAAGGTAACAGACGAGCACAACCATGCGCTTTCATCGGCAAGCGTTATACTTTTAGACAAGCAAGACTCGACATTCATCAATGGAGTTGCGACAAATGCAGACGGAGAATTTCTCATCTCTGTAAAAGCAAATAAGGAATACATCTTACATATATCCTTTGTCGGATACAAAACGATATGCCAAACATGTACGGCAGGGGAAATATATCCTATAATAATGCGGGAAGATGCAAACGCTCTTAAAGGCGTCAAAATTACCGCATCACGAATCAAACAAGATGTCCATGGATACACTATAAACCTCAGGTCCTCAGAGTTAGTCAAAGGCAAACAAACTTCTGACGTACTAACGTTTCTACCTGGCGTAAGTAAAGAAGATGGCACCTACAAAATCAATGGTCTTGCAGTAAGTGATATATATGTAGACGGTGTAAAACTTCCATCGTTGGACGAACTTGACAATATTCCAGCCGACATGATTGACAAGGCCAAAATAAATTTCCTTGCCGGAAACAATCAAAACGCTGCACTCACAGGAGGACGCATCGAAATCTTTTTGCGTCGTCCCCCTCGCGGTGGATTTTACGGTTCTGCAACTGGAGGTCTGACCGTGTATCCTTCTTATGGTTTCAACAACGAAAGAGCCAGTGCTGTGTTGTATGGCCGCTACAAAGACCTTAATATCTACAACAATTTCTCGATGGGTTTCAATCAACCCGAAGAAACCGCGAAGCAAACAATATGGAATCAGACAGAGAATACACATGAGCGAACAGACGAAAGCATCGTATCTCATGGTCATACCATCAAAGACCGTTTCAGTCTTTCAGCACCTCTAAATAAAAAGAATACCTTTGGCGGAAGTTACTATATTGCAACAAACAAACTCAATGCCACGACAAGTTCTTTGTTTCAAGACAAACTCATCCAGTCTGACATACACAGAAGAAGCACTTACTTGGAACAAGAAGTCACACTGAAAAACACGACAGTTCTCAAGCCAAACGGCATGACCATGGAATGTATAGGCGATTATTTCAACCGCCATGACAATAGCAATTCAAATTACCTCTACAACAAGACATCTCTGACCACATCCGAAGACAAATCTTCGCTGAATATGTATAAGTTTGCCATGGATGTAACAGACGCACGCAACCCAAAACATGTTTGGAAATATGGTGCATCCATACAATATATAACATCTGAATATACACCTACCACACAAAACGCAGAAGATTTGACCCGATTCCAAACGAGCCAGACACCTACCCGCACAAGTGGTTGGACACCTTTGGTCTATTTCACAGCAATGGGACAGTTGTGGAAAATGATGTACAGCGCGGGGGTAAATTTACAGACAAACAGAATTTCATACAAAATACTCCCCGATGGCACAACTTCTTCATCCACACAATGGGGCATCAACCCGACAATTCAGTTGATGATGCCTTTTGGCAAAAACGGTAAACACGCCCTGATGTTGAATTACAAGCGTACCTTGGACGATATACCCTATACAGCCATTTCATCCGCAATCGAGTGGAGCGATGCATACAACTACACCACGGGCAATGCCAACTTAAAATCGCCATCCTCTGACATTGTCATGGCGGGTGTATCATTGTTTCACAACACCTTGAACATCACTGCACTATACGCACACGCTAAAAACAGTATCTATTGGGAAACTCAGAAAAGCACAACATCTGAGAATGCATTTTACACCACCCCCATCAATCTACCTGGCCAAAGTTCGTACGGACTGGGAGCGGAGATCAATTGCCAACCCACTAAAACATGGAATATGAAATTGTCCGGACGTATTGAAATCCACCCGGAAGATTTAACCTTGGGTGAGGTATATTATGGCAAAACAAGAATCCGGCAATATTATACGATGTACAATTCCTTCAACTTTGCACACGGTTGGGGCGGCATGGTCAATGCAATATTCGAACCTACCTTCAAAACCTATGACCGCACCTACTATCGGGTATATAATATCGGCGGACAAATATACAAGTCAGCATACAAGAATAAACTACAGTTTACTCTTATCTTCAACGCATTGGGAAACCGACGGAAATATGACAGATACGCCAATGGTAGTCTCGTCACCTATGACAACACTACGTCAGTGCAAAGCATAGGCATATCTGTGACATGGAGATTTTCCGGTGGAAAAAGCACCAGTGTCAATGCTATTGAAGATGCCACGCAGAATTTCAACGAGATTATTGATATTCGGTAAGAGACCGACTGAAGGTCTCTTACCCGATCCACGACTACACCTCTATGCGGATGTAACTACGGTCGTCGAAAGAATTGTTACCTTCAAGGCAAGCCTTAGTCGCCTTGAAGGTATCTATATTGAGCGGGTCAGACGCTATCTGCTGTTGCAATCGGGCCTCGCTTTCTTCCAACGTAGGGCAGAGGAATGGATAGCCGTCGGAAGCCAGTACGATAGTCCAAGGTGAGAAGTCGAGAGTGAGTACCCGTACCTTGCGCATTGGGATGGGAAAACCGTCGACAACGGCATAGTCAACATTCTCCTTAACCATCGACGCTACCAACTGCGGGAGGATGGCCTTACGGGAAATATCATCGCGCCGGAGACCATCAATGGTACGCTCTCCCGACTGCAACAACCGTTGGGCCACAGATGCACGGAGATCGGCTATCTGTGCCTCTCCAGGCTTTGGATTGTCATAGTATTCGTCACCGACAAGACATTGACAGTCGCCTATCATCCAGATTTCACGTCGCAAGCGACTGAACACAATACAACTGGCACACAACCGCTCTTCGGGATGGGCGGCCAACCATTCCATCTCGCTCTTCTTGTAGTGCTTTCTGATGACCTCCGTCACCTCATAACAAAAGCGCTCCACCCCAATATTCTTATCAGCATGACGGATGTAGTCACTGATCAGTTTCATCGCATAGCGTCCGTTGCTATACCACCGCGAATGTCGTCGGGTCGTTTTACTGGTACTGCCGTCGATGACGGCCACAAAGTTGTCAGTGCTGACGATGCCGTCCTCCGGTTTTGCCTTGTTGCTTTTGGGGGTAACTTGCTGCTCTATGATTTTCATTTCTCTGATAGGATTCTTGTGAAGACCGTCCTCCACCGGACGAACGTCGTGCCCCACCTGGGGCGAAATTGGGATTGTAGGAAGATTGCTTGCCCTTTTCGGCCGTTCCTCGCTTGGACATATCACGATTATTCCGATTACCGCGTGTGCGGGCTGCGGGTCTGTATTCTTCATCCTCCTCGTCTGCATACGACGGGCGTGGGTATCCGCCACCCGAAGGTCGGCAAAGTTCTGCGATGAGATCAGTACGGCCAATACGGCGAAGTGATTGTTCTATATTGCGGCGCTCTTCGGGTTTATACCAAAAGAAGAACTGGCGCTGAGCCTGCTTTTCACGAGGAGTCTTGGCACTGAACACAGGTTCGAGTGTATAGGGATCAAAGCCCGTATACCAAGCCTCGGTGCTGACCGTCATGGGCGTAGGGGTAAAGTCCTGCACCTGCTCGAGATGGAAATCCATACGTTTGGTCAGCACAGCCAGTTCGGCCATGTCCTCTTCGCGGCATCCGGGGTGACTACTGATGAAGTATGGGATGATCTGCTGACGTAGATGTTCCTCTGCATTGATTTTGTCAAAGATACGTTTGAACTCTCCGAACAGCGTGAACGAGGGTTTGCGCATCAGCCTCAGCACATTGTCACACGTATGTTCGGGAGCCACCTTGAGTCGCCCGCTGACATGACGGCATATCAGTTCACGGGTGTACTGACGTGCCGCTTCATTGCTTTTTTCATCCTTGCTTTTGTGAAGAAGAAGGTCGTAGCGCACGCCGCTACCGATAAAACTCTTTTTGATGCCTGGCAACGCATCCACCGCATGATAGATATCGAGCAGCCTACTGTGGTCGGTATTGAGATTGGGGCAAATCTGCGGATGAACGCATGAAGGTCGCTTGCAGTGCTCACACGCCTTGCGGTTGCGACCGCCCATGCCGTACATGTTGGCCGACGGGCCGCCAAGATCAGAGAGGTATCCCTTGAAGTCGGGCATGGCAATGATTGTCTTCACCTCCTTGAGTATGCTCTCCTTGCTGCGACATACGATAAACTTGCCTTGGTGGGCACTGATTGTACAAAAGGCACAACCGCCGAAACAACCACGATGGATGTTGACCGAAAACTTGATCATCTCGTAGGCCGGTATACGTTTGCCTTTGTACTTGGGATGGGGAAGCCGGGTGTAAGGCAGGTCAAACGAGGCATCGAGTTCTTCTGTGGTCATCGGCGGATAAGGGGGATTGACCACCGTGTACCAGTTGTCGACGGCTTGAAGCAGACGCTGGGCATGCATCTTGTTGGACTCCTCCTCTACATGACGGAAATTCTCGGCCTGCGCCTTCTTGTTGCGCAGACATTCCTCATGGCTATGCAGCACAATATCATCTTCCTTGATACCGCCAGGTATCTCGTTTTCGCGACAAAGAAACACGGTCTGCGGTATGTCGCGTATCTCCTGTATGGAACGCCCCGCCTCCAGTTCCTCACAAAGACGGATGATGGGCTTCTCGCCCATGCCGTAGATGATAAGGTCGGCACCTGAATCGAAAAGGATACATTTTCTCAGTCCGTCCTGCCAATAGTCGTAATGGGTGATACGACGCATGGAAGCCTCTATGCCTCCGAGTGCCACGGGCACATCGGGGAACAGTTGTTTGAGTATCTTCGTATAGACGATGGTCGGGAATTCCGGCCTACAGTCATGTCGTCCGTCTGGACTATAGGCATCTTCGGAACGCAGGCGGCGACTGGCCGTATACTTGTTGACCATAGAGTCCATACACCCCGGTGCGATACCGAAGAACAGACGGGGACGTCCCAGTTTTTTGAAGTCACGGTAGTCGCCGTGCCAGTCAGGTTGTGGAACGATGGCTACACGATACCCTGCAGCCTCCAGTGTGCGTCCGATGACAGCAGCACCGAAAGAGGGATGGTCGACATAGGCATCGCCCGAGAACAATATCACATCGACATAGTCCCATCCCCGCAGTTCAAGTTCCTTTTTTGTTGTCGGTAGCCAGTCTGTGAGTTGATACTCTTTCATGCGTCTTTTTCTATATTTTATAATAGTTAGACGGATTACTCTTCCGTCTCCTCGTCTTCTTCTTGTTTGTTGTTCTCCCACTCGATGTAGAGGAGTACAAGTTTGTGCAGACCGAAAGACTTCATATTGTTGTTGTAGATCACGTCGAGACAGAGGTCGAGCAGATCCTTGTCGGTGGCCGATCCTGACTCCAGCATGGAGCGCACGTTGAGTTTCAGTTTGTCGAGTACCGACTCGTCGATGATGCCGTTGCTGTCAATCAGGTTTTTCAGCAATGCGTATTTCTCTATGGTTTCCAGATGCTTTTCGCTGACTTCGATGCTTCTTGTACCGGAAGCGTTGGCTTGAATCTTATACATAGTATTCTGTTTTTAGGTAAACGTTATATTTATATCGGTGCGATGTTATTTCAGAAGAAAAGCCATGACACCTTGCATGATCTGTTGTCGTTGTTTTTTGTCCTTAATACACTCGAAGGGAAATCCCATGACAAAGCAGCGGTAATCATTTCCTTTGTAGGCCACGGCCGCGTCCGCCCCCGAGGAATACTGCATGGCGGTGAATGCGCCGGCGGCAGGATGTACCACATCGGCACGCGGCACAGCATAGTGCTGGGGATTGTTGCGGCTGTAGACGTCAAAGGTCATGCCGAGTCCGGATATTTCGCCGTCACCGGTTGGCTGATTGTCCTCTCCACCACTAACCTTAAGCGTGGAAGAAAGAAACTGCCGCTCTACATCCATCCCCATACCAGAATAGACATAGGCCCCACTAATCATCAGTGCCTTACGGGTGCGCACATAGGCTGCGATTTTCTGCCGGAGTGCCGAGGAGAAGGTCTTGTAGCGTACAAGGGAATATCCGTCATCCTTCTGCAATCCGAGAATCAGGTCTACAGCATCGTAGGTATCAAGGGCGACAAGCCCTGTCTCTACCGCTTCAGAAGAAGCACTCACCACATTGTACAATCCCGATGCTGCAATGGCCTCGGTATGCGTAGCCACATAGTCAAAGGTGTTGCCCATGACAAACTGGCCAGCCATCTCATTGCCACAATATCCCAAGGCGCGTGTTCCTTCCTTGCCCGCCTGACTTTTGTCGAAGCAGGTCTGCACCCCACTCCATCCGGCTGTCAGACCATAGGAGACACCGATGTCGGCATTGAAATCAAAACCTTGACGGACTCCATCATCGATGACTGCCGGACCTGCAAGACGCTTGAAACCATCAACTACCATGACTGTCTTCGTAGCCTTGGGCGATACATAGACGGACATCACCTCGGTCGGAAAACTCTCTCCGCCACGGTTGACAGCCGTCACCCGGAAGTGGAAGGGCGAACCGGGCGTGATATCAAGCGTACACGAGGTACCCGTCACCGTCTGCCCGTTATCGAAGTCACTGTAACCCGAGGCCGTATAGACATTGTAGGCCGTGGGTACCGCCGTGGGTTCAAGCGGGTCTTCGGTGGGAAGCCACGAGAGCCGCACCTTGTCGTTGCCGACCAGTTCGGCACGGAAATAGCGCGGTGCAAGCGGTTGCACAATACATGGCCGACCATGTTGGTGGTCGATATAGCGAAGAAGGGTTTTGTAGATGGAACGTGCGAGGGTGAACTTGAAGTTGGGGTCGTGTCCACGACGCATATCGGCAAAATTCTGGTGCGACAGCGTCTCGATGATAGCCGACGGCACTTCGGGATTGCGTGTCTCAGAATAGTTGCGGTCGTAGATGTCGCGGCGGTTCCATTTGCCGTACGTCCCGACGATGTCGCGTTGTATGCCAGTGAGCAAGGCATCGGCCAAATCGCGGGAGGCCATGCGCGAGATACCACTATTGAGCCGTCCGTCGTTGAAGTTGGTCGTACAGACCGCGAGCGAGCCGATGATACCGTCTGTCTGAGGCGACCATCCGGCATCACTATGCACAGCAAGACTGAGTTCTATGGGAACCTTTTTTCCGTCGAGCGCCGGTACATAGACCGACCCACCAGATAGCCAGTTGGTAGACAACGGGCGCACGTTGATATCGTCGCCGTAATCATCGCCACCACTCTTCGTGCTATAGATACGGTAGGGCACTCCACTCCACTGGGCATTGTAGCGTGCGCCTTCGAGACAGCGCGGCATACCACTGCGCATACCGCCCCGTTCTACGTTTCCCATGCCGCCGCCGAAGCGCACGGCATCAGTCGTGACAACGCCTTTATCACTCGACTTGTTGGTCACCAAGACACGATTGTAAGGACTGCTTCCGGCATCGAAATCAAACGTGCCAAGATAGACCCATGTCGACCCGCCCATACGCTGATTGACATGAAACACCGTCTTCTGTCCTCGATGACAAACGGTGTACTCGGCATCGGAAACGCTATTGGATAGCGTCTGATAACTGACGTACACTGCATACCGCCCACTCGCAGGGATAGTCGGCTGATAGGAAGCCACAGAAACATTTCCCTTCGAGACGGCCTTTGCCATACGGACGGTGCCTGCCGCAAATGGCTGGTCGCCATCGCGGATGACGGATGTAGGACAGGCAAATCCCTTGTCGGGAGCCATACGCCACTCTGCGCGTCCCTCCTCTTCGGTATATCCTGTGGCGGGCGTATCGTTGTCGACAATGGCTTCATGCGATTGCCAGTCGCGCTCACGGGGCGTATATACCACCGCCCCAGCACGCTCGAGCATCGGTATGAGATAGGGTACGACTACGGTTGGAGTAAACAGGTCCTCGGTCGTACCAAACAGATTGGGACGTTGCCAGTGCCACTGCGCCTTCTTCGCATCATAGTACATGCCGTGGCTGGCCCAAAGCGAGATATGTCGGTTTTGCAGTCCGTGTGTGATCGCATTGGGGCGTGATACGTTGCTCACCCAAGGACTACCGTCATACTCCACCTCACCCCATGCATTGTCGAGGATGTGGTTGACGGAATAACTGCCCGGCACGAGTTCCTCAATAGGTAGCCCGTTGGCCAAGACCGTGATATCGTATTTATTGTAAGGTTTCGGAAGGGCCTTTGCCAACCGCTTGTATATCTTGCGGACCGACTTTTCAGTGAAGTCCTGCCAAGCAAAATGTTCACTTGCAGTGACGGTAATCTGCCGATGTCGCTGATTGACCTTGCACGACAATACCCGCGCCTGCCCCGCACCAAGAGAAGGCGGAGCGGAATAGGCCGTGAAAAAGTCAGCAACCGACTTTTCCACTTGATTGTCGGCCGGATATTGCTGGGCGAGACCATCTACTGACGGGATAACCAACAACAGGGTACAAAGCACCCACTGAAAACATCTTTTCATATCATATTTATCTTCATCCCTAGAGCATCCACAGACAGAAATCACTGTTCCGTCTGTAAAAGTCCTCTATCACCATCAATCCTCCTCACCCGTAGTGAACAACTGCGGATGTTTGCCCTTGAACGACTTGAAATAGGATTTGATATCGTGCATCTCCTTGTCGATATCGCCTGTCGGGATAAAACTCTCCGTACACCGTATGAACCGCTTTTCGTAGTCCACACCGTAGAGAAGTATGGGAATCTGCGCTTTATAGGCAATATAGTAAAAACCTTTCTTCCAGTCGGGATTGAGCGAGCGTGTGCCTTCGGGAGTGATGCAGAGCCGGAACTCATCGGCACGCACGGCCGCTTCGGCCATACTGTCGGTCATGCGGGTATGCTTGCTACGGTACACGGGTATGCCGCCCAAACTGCGAAACCACGGTCCGAGCGGCCAAAAGAACCATTCCTTCTTCATCAGAAAATTGGTTTTCATGCCCTCGGCACGCGAATACAGCAAACCGATAACAAAGTCCCAATTGCTGGTGTGAGGTGCAAGACAGATGATGTATTTTGAGGGATGCGGTACGGTGACTTCCGCTATCCAGCCCATACGCTTGTACAGTAGCCACCGACATATTTTTTGTATCATTGATATATTGGCGTGTTCTCTAAATTCCACGCATTGCTAAATTTGTATTTTAGACAGGTCGCTCTTTGTGTCTTTTTGTTTTTATCCGACATCTTTCACTTCCTTTCTCAGTCGCATAGCCCGCTATGCTCCTTCAGAAAGCAAGTAAAATCTGTTCGTCTAAAATTCAGAAATCCAACAAAGGTAATTTATAGAACCCGCCACTGTGAAAATAGCCACCACATACACACTGTCGTGTATGGGTGGCATCATTTGTTTGTTGTCCCAGCCGTTAGGCAAGACTGGATATCTGGTCGATAATCTCCAAAACCTCCTTATTGAAATGGGAGGTCAAATCATTGAAGTATACCTTGGGCGCCATGCCCGGTTCGGGGTGCGAGACACGGCGGATATAATCATTGTTAATCACGAGGATCGATGTGAGCAGTGACTGCACATCAGTACCATTGGGCTTGCCTCCGTACATGGAAACTGCCACACATTCTGCAAACAATTCGCCACACACATTATTGATGGTGCGCTTCAATATTCGTTTGTTGGCCATAGAGTGTTTTTTATTTTTATGTGTATATTCAAGGCCAAAGATAGAAAAAAAAACATAACGCGACAAGTGAATACAAAAAAATGTTTTTATTACGGGTTTTCTTTTTTATTTCTTTTACCATATCGTGAAAAAAGCGTATTTTTGCAATAGATTTATCCACATCAGTATTTTTCGGAAAGACACAGACCGCAGGTCCGGCTTCGGGAAAAGACAAAAACAAAGAAAAATCGACTTTAATATAACTTATTTTTAATTTGATTATGGAAAAAAGTGCATTGCAGAAAGAAAGAGCCGCGTACAAGCCCAAATTGCCCAAGGCTCTTCAAGGTGCAGTAAAGGTGCAAGAAGGCGCCCCCACACAGAGCGTTGACAACCAGGAAGAAATCAAGCAACTCTTCCCCAACACCTACGGTATGCCTCTCGTAGAGTTTGTACCCGCAGAAAGCGAGACACACAAGGCCATGAACGTAGGCGTCATCCTCAGCGGTGGCCAGGCCCCCGGCGGACACAACGTCATCACCGGTCTTTTCGACGAAATCAAGAAACTCAACTCCGAGAACCGCCTCTATGGATTCCTGATGGGCCCCGGCGGTCTCGTAGACCATAAGTACATCGAGATTACTGAAGAATTGCTCAAGGACTACCGCAATACTGGCGGTTTCGACCTTATCGGTTCCGGCCGTACCAAACTGGAGAAGGAAGACCAGTTTGAGAAAGGTATCGAGATTCTCCGCGAACTCGACATCAAGGCGCTCGTCATCATCGGTGGCGACGACTCCAACACCAACGCTTGCGTACTGGCAGAGTACTATGCCGCCAAGAACTACGGCGTACAAGTGATCGGTTGCCCCAAGACCATCGACGGCGACTTGAAGAACGACCAGATAGAGACCTCTTTCGGCTTCGATACCGCCTGCAAGACCTACAGTGAGGTCATCGGCAACATCGAGCGCGACTGCAACTCCGCCCGCAAGTACTGGCACTTCATCAAGTTGATGGGACGCTCCGCATCGCACATCGCCCTTGAGTGCGCCCTGCAGACCCAGCCCAACATCTGCCTCATCTCCGAGGAAATCGAGGCCAAAGACCTCACCCTCAACGATCTCGTAGAGCAGATTGCAGAGACCGTAGCCTACCGCGCCGCCCAGGGCAACAACTTCGGCGTAGTCCTCATCCCCGAGGGCCTCATCGAGTTCATCCCCGCCATCGGCCGTCTCATCCAGGAACTCAACGACCTGCTCGCCGCCCACGGTGCCGACTACAAAGATCTTGACAAGGAAGCACAGCGCGCCTACATCCTCGGCCACCTCAGCGAAGCCAACAAGGCTACCTTCGAGACCCTGCCCGAGGGCGTTGCCCGCCAACTCTCCCTCGACCGCGACCCGCACGGAAACGTACAGGTATCGCTCATCGAAACCGAGAAACTCATCTCCGAGATGGTAGCCACCAAACTCGACGAGTGGAAGAAGGAAGGCAAGTACACCGGCAAGTTCGCTCCTCTGCACCACTTCTTCGGTTACGAAGGACGCTGCGCCGCTCCCTCCAACTTCGACGCTGACTACTGCTACGCCCTCGGTACCAGCGCAGCCCAACTCATCGCCAACGGCAAGACTGGCTATATGGCCATCGTAAAGAACACCACCGCTGGCACTGACGAGTGGAAAGCAGGCGGTGTGCCCATCACCATGATGATGAACATGGAGCGCCGCAACGGTGAGATGAAGCCCGTTATCCGCAAGGCTCTCGTAGAACTCGAAGGCAAACCCTTCAAGACCTTCGCCGCACAGCGCGACCAGTGGGCCAAGGAGACTTGCTACGTATATCCCGGTCCTATCCAGTACTGGGGCCCGAGCGATGTCTGCGACCAGACCACCAAGACACTGGCACTCGAGCAGGAGAAATAAGATTTTTCTACAAGGAGGCCGAGATGATGCAGACTTTCACACCTCACCGCCTCCTTCCGGCTCAGCACCATAATACGACTGCCTCTATAATCATGCGACAATAGATGTCCGACAGAGACAGCCGGAAGTAAATACAGAGAGTGAGCCGCACCACCATGCGACTCACTCTCTTTCTTTTTTTTATTTTATAGCAACAAATTAAAATACCCCCAACCCATCACCATGCGCAGCACATCAAGTTCCCATCGCAAGACCACAACGGGCCACCGTTCGACACAGGGCCGTCGCTCACGTCATGCATGGACAACACTCTTGCGCCATCTGCTGCACGGCAAAGGTCTGTGGATCGGGCTTCTGCTTGTCACAGCCTTCTACGCATGGATATTCTACGCCTTCTTCGTTGGTCCGACGGCCTTCAGATGGAGGGCCATCTACGGCGACGCCAACTACCCCGGCGGCTACGAGATACGCGGCATCGACATCTCACACTACCAAGGCGACATCGACTGGGACAAACTGCGCGGTGCCACCATCGAGGGTTGCCCTCTACGCTTCGTAATGATTAAGGCTACCGAAGGCTCCACAAAACTTGACGAGAACTTCTCCGACAATTTCTACCAGGCACGCGAACACGGATTTATCCGCGGTGCCTACCACTTTTGGAGCAACAAGTCGTCGGCCCGCGAACAAGCCTACCACTTCCTTTCCAAAGTCCATCTGGAACCCGGAGACCTGCCCCCCGTGCTCGACGTAGAACACATGCCTGCCGACAGAGAGGTCGAGGACTTTCAGCGCGACCTGCTCACCTGGCTCCACATCGTGGAAGACCGCTACCACGTCAAGCCCATACTCTACACCTACTACAAATTCAAGGAGAAATATCTCAACGCCCCCGTCTTCGACGATTACCCCTACTGGATCGCCCACTACTATGTAGACAAAGTAGAATACAAGGGCGCATGGAAATTCTGGCAACACACCGATGCCGGCCGCGTATCGGGCATCAAGGGCTATGTAGACATCAATATCTACAACGGATCGTTCTACGACATGAAAGAGCTGACCATCCCCTCTCCCGATGACGATGACAACTGGTAAGCCGAAACGCCCGAAACACTAAAAATAGATACGACAACAACGAAAAAAACGATATTTTTCGGGTAAACGCAATACGACATCCGGCTATTTTGAGTAAGTTTGCAGACGTTTTCAAGAACCCACAACAATTACAATAATAATAATGAAAGCGACACACTTTCTTTCCGCCCCCCATCGCAACACCGCTACACGATGGATCTTCTCACTCACCATAGCGGCCTCCACCCTTTTTTGTTATGCCGCCCCGAAAGAGGCCGACACAACAATCACCCCGAAGGAAACTGTGGCCGACAGTATGGCGACTACAGAGACCGACAGCATCGGACTCGATAGCGACAGCACCGCCTTGACATCGACCGATGCCACACCCGAAGAAGGCGGCGGACTGCACCAGATACTCAAGACAAAATTTATCGAGGGCGACGCCTCCTTCATGTCGCTCGTCGCACTCGCCCTTGTGCTCGGACTGGCCTTCTGCATCGAGCGCATCATCTATCTGAGTCTGTCGGAGATCAACGCCAAGAAATTCATGGCAGACCTTGACGAAAAGATAGCACAAAACGATATCGAGGGGGCCAAAGACCTCTGCCGCGAAACACGCGGACCCGTCGCCTCCATCTGCTACCAAGGCCTGGTGCGCATCGACGACGACATCGAGAACATCGAGCGGTCAGTAGCCGCCTACGGCACCGTGCAAGCCGCCAATCTGGAGAAAGGCTGCTCATGGATCACGCTCTTCATCGCCATCGCCCCCTCACTCGGATTCTTGGGTACCGTCATCGGCATGGTGATGGCCTTCGAACAGATACAGGTAGCCGGCGACATCAACCCCACCATCGTGGCAGCCGGCATGAAGGTGGCGCTCATCACCACTATCTTCGGACTCATCGTAGCCCTCATTCTGCAACTGTTCTACAACTATATTCTCTCAAAGATAGAACATATCACCTCACAGATGGAGGAAAGCGCCATCTCGCTGCTTGATGCCATACTGAAAAACAAACTTTCACGATGAAGAGACCCGACCTCAGACATATTTCCACCGAGCGGTTGTCACAGAGCGTACTCTACCTACTGACGGCCCTCATCGCCATCGTGTTCGCCCTGTTCTATCTCATCGGCTACAAGCACCCGTTTGAAGAGAACCCCGACTTCAACGCTCCCCTGTTCACCGGTACACTCATCGTCTTTCAGGCCGTGCTTGTCATCATCGCCATTGTCGTGACCGTCGCTGCGGCTCTACGCAATCTCAGGAGAAGCAACTGCGAAGACCGTACCATCAACGGCATACCCTCTGCACGCATCGCCACCATCATCGCCGTCGCCACCCTACTGATTGCCGTTGTGACCTTCGCCGCCGGATCCACCCGTCCGATGACCATCAACGGCAATACCTACACCGACTCCTTTTGGCTGAAGACCGCCGACATGTTTGTCTTCACCTCATTGTTGCTCATCATCGCGGCAGTCGGTGCCGTTGTCTTCGGAGCCACAAGATACCTGCGTCCCGGAAAGAAAGGACCACACAAGCTATCGCAACCCTCATGCTGATAAAAAGACAAAAACGCCGCGTACCACAACTCAACACGACAGCCACTGCCGACATCTCGTTCATGCTGCTCACCTTCTTTCTCGTGACAACATCCATGGACGTAGACAAGGGACTCGTGCGCCAGTTGCCCCCGATGGACGACACCCAGCAAAACATCGAGACCGACATCGACAAGCACCGCGTCATGGCCTTCCGCATCACCGCCGACAACCGTCTCACCCTCGACGGCCAACCTACCGCCACCAAGGGCCTGCGCGACCGCATCGCGACCTTCATCACCCACACCGGCGACGGACATGCCATCACCATCGACTGCGACCCGGAAGCCGGATACGGACTCTACTTCACCCTCGAAGACGAGATAGTGGCCGCCTACGCAACCGTACGCAACCGCATGGCCGTCAAGCGGTACGGCAAAGCGTACGCCCGCCTGTCACAGCAACAGAAAGACGACATACGTGAAGCCTGCCCACAACACGTGGCCGAGACCTACGACACCACAGAGAAAGGAGGCCAACCATGATACTCGACAACCGTCCGCGACGCACCGTCCCCACCCTCAACACCGCCTCCCTACCCGACCTCATCTTCACCGTACTCTTCTTCTTCATGGTGGTGACCCACATGCGGAAAGTGACGCTCAAAGTGAAGTACACCGTGCCCCAAGGCACCGAACTGACCCGACTGACCAAGAAGTCGGCCGTGTCGTACATCTACATCGGACGCCCCAACACCCCCAGCCACATCCAGACCACCGAAGGGTCGGCCATACAGATCAACGACAAATACGCCACCACCGCCGATATTGTCGACTACATTGCCGCCGAGAAACGCCGTATGTCGCCCGAAGACAAAAGCCGCATGACCGTGTCCGTAAAAGCCGACCGCAACACACGCATGAGAGTCATCACCGACGTGAAACTTGCCCTTAGAAAGGCCGATGTACGAAAAATCAGTTACTCCGCCACCAAGAAAAAGTAATAATCTGCATACAAAATTCGTTAATTGGTTGCAATTCCAGTAAAAACAATTTAACTTTGTGCTTATAAACAGAACAAAGACATGGCACATCATCAATTAGACGCACTTGACAAGAAAATTCTTCGCCTTGTAGCAGAGGATGCCCGCATCCCGTTTCTTGAAGTAGCACGAGTTTGCAACGTAAGTGGAGCCGCCATACACCAGCGTGTACAGAAA
This sequence comes from Flexilinea sp., assembly GCA_963653995.1. Lineage (GTDB taxonomy): Bacteria > Bacteroidota > Bacteroidia > Bacteroidales > Bacteroidaceae > Prevotella. Next base: position 65,470 of record CAVJZJ010000009.1, on the reverse strand, counting down.
CTTGCCAATTTAGGCGTAGTCAAAGGATCACGCTTCATCGTCGACCCCGAAAAGATCGGTTACGAGACCTGCGCATATATCGGCCTCTATCTCCGTGAGCCAGAGAAATTCGACGAAGTAGTGGAAGCGCTCAGAAAAATACCCGAAATCGTGGAGTGCCACTACACCACCGGCGATTTCGACATGTTTATCAAACTCTACGCTCACAACAACCACCACCTGCTCGACATCATCCACGACAAACTGCAGCCGCTCGGACTGTCACGCAGCGAAACCATCATCTCCTTCAACTCGGCCATCGACCGCCAAATCCCCGTCTACGACGTACCCGAAGAGAAGGAAGAAGAAAAAGAGACTGAAGAAGAAGTAAAAGAATAATCCACATACACGGACATACATACCCACCGAGTAGGAGGAAAGCATTTCGCTTTCCTCCTACTTTCGTTTATCGACTTACATCACGGCATTGTTCAAAAATATTGGTGTCCAGTAAAAATATCGCAAATGACGAGTCCCGTAGGGTAGAGTGTTCAAAATTCAGAAAAAAGTAGTCGTAATTTTGTAGAGTTTTTAATTTTCAAATAGTATTCGGTAATCAAAGCCCTGGAAGGGCGTAACGATTCCAGCCCAGGGTGAGGAGCGAGCGAAGCGAGGGACGTAACCCTGGGTATACGATTGGTTTTCAAGGCTGGCCTGTAAGGTCAGCACAACTATTTGAGCGTGTGTTGACCTTACAGGCCAACCTGCTCTGCCGTACATGAAACCCAGGGTTACGGATGTCGCTTCGCTCCATCCTCACCCTGGGCTGGGATTGTTACGCCCTTCCAGGGCTTTGATTACCGAATACTATTTGAAAATTAAAAACTCCACAAAATTCCGCACATTTTTCAATCCGATTTTAAACACCCTACCCGTAGGGACAACAGATTATAATGTAGGGGGTTACCCCTACGTTTTTACACGATTTTCTCAAGCATAGCCCCTATAGAGGGCGCATAATTCATTGTAAGAGATTGGAATATGCGTCGCATACTTAAAGGAGAACTTCGCGTCAGTATTCGGTCCGAATACTCCTGTACTCAAGGCCGAATACTCCAGTGGTCGAGCCCGAATACTCCAGTGTACAAGGCCGAATACTCCAGTATTTCGGCCCAAAGACTGACCGGGCACGGCAAAAATGGGATAACGGGAGGGATAAAAGCAGATGACTACACAGCCTGAACTGTGATGCAGCAACAAAGAGATGGTCTCCTCTACTCCTTCGCATACACAGGCAATGCCATCTCTATTGTCTTTCCGTTCTCTACGACCGTGGCGCTACACTGGCGATAACCACAAGAAAGAAGCCATTTATTTGTATGGGCATAATTAGGGATTGCGATGATATAATCCGCCTTATGTACACAAACATTCTTTGCACGCTCACTCTTCATAGTTTCGGATGCTCCGTTTTGCAAAGCCCAGTATTTACAGGCAGGCAAGGCACGTGCACGAATTCCCCAACCTATATCATACCCCGAATACATGATTTTACAGAAAGGTTTACGCATGAGAACCTGTTCGGTGGCCACAAACCTTTCCGAAGGTTCGCCAGCCATAAAAGCAAGGCGGTTGGCATGCACATTGAACGCAATACCAGTGATAAAAACTATTGTTAGAAAAGCATAATATTTACACTTTGACATTCGGTGCAACAAGATGGAAGTCAATTGGGTAAACTCACATAAAGGATAAACGAAAAACGGGATGGTAGCAGCCACATAATAACCCACAGGAGCCTTTAGTTCTACAAAGAGGAAAAAGGGAATGAATGCAAACAAGATCCACGACGAGAAACGTCGACGCCGACAGAATAATACACAACCTACGAATAGAACACACTCGCTTATTGTTTTTAATGTAATAGGCCAATCTGTACTGTTCTTGACAATAAACGCTTTCCACATAGCCTCACCGTACCCGTTATCGGTAATAAGGAATGTATTGACAAAGTATTCATTCACCATATCGGCGAAACATCCCTTTGTCATAAGATACACCGCAAACGGCAACAATGGCAGAATGATTCCCACAAACAACGGCACTGACACAATGTCTTTGCATCGCAACTATAACAACGGCAATGGCCATACCGCCCATCATAACAAACAAGTTCCACTTGACAAGCAGACACCATGACATACTTACCCCGAGCCAAAAAGCGTATTTCCTCAATTCCTTGTCAGACGGACGCAGAAGCACCTTGGTCATACAATATATTCCGACGCATATCCATGGCATACAAAAGTCTTCTGCACGCACTTCATCGTGAAATACCCGAAAAAACAACAAGGCAGACATCATAACCAAAACAAGCGATGCCTCGCGCCTTCCAACGAAAATTCTTGCCGTACGCCACAAGACATCAAACGTAAAGGTGTAGGCCAATACACTGAGCCAAAACACTCCAATATATGAGGTAGGAGAAAGAAGATAACCTATACCGTAGATAAGCCAAAGCAACGGTCCTTTGGAGTCTGCAAAGTCAACGTAGGGTGTCATGCCCTCCATCCAAGCCTTACCACAAGTAAAAAACCAAGCAGAATCACAGCGTGGACTCCAGTAGGCCATCAAAAACGAGTCGGGCGAAAGCCACATCAACAAAAAGAAAGAAAAGAGAAAGAAACCTACATAACGTAGGATTGTAAGCCTACGGGGGGGGTAATTTGCAAATAGTTCATAAAATCACAATAATACAAGAAATCTATCACATTCCACTCTAAAATTAGCATTGATGCAATACTTATAGACAACAAAGATAGCAAAATGTTTTGAGATTATTGACACTCAGGAAAGAAATACACACGCCCCAACGCACAATATATCGGGATTTCTATCGTTTTTATAGACAAAAGTAGGCGGAAAGGAAATCCACCATCAGGATAAAACACAAGCAAGACCTTAATATATGGAAAAAAGAAATGTGGCCCTCATCACGGGCATTACAGGACAAGACGGATCATATCTGGCCGAGTTGTTGCTCAGCAAGGGATATGACGTACACGGCACGATACGCCGCTCATCAGTAGACTACCGCGAACGCATCGCCCATCTGGAAGGCCGTCCGCACTTCCACCTGCACTATGCCGACCTGGGCGACTCCATGAGCATCATACAGGTGATGAGCAAGGTACGCCCCACCGAAGTATACAATCTGGCTGCACAAAGCCATGTGCAGGTGAGTTTCGACTCACCCGAGTTCACGGCCGATGTAGACGCCACGGGAGTGCTGAGAATACTCGAGGCCATACGCCAATGCGGTCTGACCGAGACCTGCCGCATGTATCAGGCCTCGACATCCGAACTGTACGGCAAGGTAGAAGAGGTGCCACAAAACGAGAACACGCCCTTCCATCCCTACTCTCCCTACGCCGTAGCCAAACTCTACGGATACTGGATCGTAAAGGAATACCGCGAAGCCTACAATATGTTCTGCTGCTCAGGCATCCTCTTCAACCATGAGAGCGAGCGGCGCGGCGAGACCTTCGTCACCCGCAAAATCACCTTGGCCGCCGCCCGCATCAAGCAGGGACGGCAAGACAAACTCTACCTCGGCAACCTCGACTCACGACGCGACTGGGGATATGCCAAGGACTACGTAGAGTGCATGTGGCTCATCCTGCAACACGACCATCCCGAAGACTTCGTCATCGCTACCGGTGTACAGCACACCGTACGCGAATTCTGCTACTACGCCTTCCGTCATGTGGGCATCGAACTGGAGTTTGAAGGCGAGGGCATCAACGAGCGGGGTATCGACAAGGCTACCGGACGTGTACTCATCGAGGTGTCACCCGACTTCTTCCGTCCTACCGATGTGGTCAACCTGTGGGGCGACCCGACCAAGGCCCGCGCCGAACTGGGATGGAATCCCTCCAAGACCAGTTTCGAAGAACTTGTCTGCCTGATGGTAGACAGCGACATGGCCAAGGTTGCCATAGAAGACGCCAGTGCCAAGGTGCGCACCAATCTGGCCGAATATCTGGAAAAGGGTATCGTAAAATAAAGGAAACATCATGTTGTCAAAAGACAGTAAAATATATGTGGCCGGACACCGCGGACTGGTAGGTTCGGCCATTTGGAACAATCTCTACCAACGCGGATACCACAATCTTGTGGGTCGCACACACACCGAACTCGACCTCACCGACCAATATGCCGTGCAGCATTTCTTCGATGAGGAGCGCCCCGATGCCGTTGTCCTGGCTGCCGCCTTCGTGGGAGGCATCATGGCCAACTCGCTCTACCGGGCCGACTTCATCATGCAGAACATGAAGATGCAGTGCAACGTCATCTCCTCCGCCTACTCGCACGGCGTGCAAAAACTGCTCTTCCTCGGCAGCACATGCATCTACCCGAAGGATGCACTGCAACCCATGCGTGAGGATGCCCTACTCACCTCACCGTTGGAATATACCAACGAGGAATACGCCATCGCCAAGATTGCAGGACTGAAGATGTGTGAGAGTTACAACCTGCAGTACGGCACCAACTATATCGCCGTCATGCCCACCAATCTCTACGGCCCTAATGACAATTTCCACTTGGAAAACTCACACGTCATGCCGGCCATGATGCGCAAGGTGTACCTCGCCAAACTGCTGCACGACGGCGACTGGACAGCCATCCGCACCGACATGGATCGCCGACCTGTCAATCCGCCCGATGCCCTGCGCCGCGAGATAGGCGAGGGCAATGTCGACGGCCATAACACCGAGGAACGTATACGCCGCACGCTCGACTTCTACGGCATCGGTGACAACCGTGTCGTGCTTTGGGGTACAGGCCGACCACTGCGTGAATTTCTGTGGAGCGAAGACATGGCCGACGCAAGCGTACATCTACTGCTCAATGTCGACTTCAAAGACATCATCGGCATCGACAAATACTCCTCCGTACACTACGGAACAAAGGCTGACGGCAAGGTAGACCGCAACAACAGCGAGGGACGCGGCGGCGCACTACCTGCACTGGGCGAGATACGCAACTGCCACGTCAATGTCGGTACGGGAAAGGAACTGACCATACGCGCCCTGTCTGAACTGGTGGCACAAACGGTAGGTTTCGACGGCACCATCGTATTCGACGACTCGAAACCCGACGGTACGCCACGCAAACTTATCGACGTCACAAAATTGCATTCGCTCGGATGGACCCACAAGGTGGAAATCGACGAAGGCGTGCGCCGACTCTACGAGTGGTACAAGGCATCGCTGCAGCAATAGGACACATAGCCAAAGAAACAGACAAAGCCTATTTGTCTGTTTCTTTGGCAAATCCTTTGGCGAATAAAAAAATGTCAGAAAATCATTCGCCAAAAGAGACAAAAAGCGTACCTTTACAACACTGAAAGAATAGAAGTCTGAGAAATCCAAGAACATACTAACCCACCAATCGGTCTCTGCCCAAAAGCATTGTACCTGAAAAACGAAAAAACGATGAAAAAAACAGCCCTACTCTTGGCCTATGTCCTACTCATGGCCGTGCCTGCCATTGCGGGCGAATGGACACGTTGGGTCAACCCCTTTGTCGGAACCTCAAAGCAAGACGGCCTTCAAGGCAATACCTATCCCGGCCCTACCCTACCCTTCGGCATGGTACAACTCTCGCCTGACACCCGCGAAGCCCCAAGTTATGACTGCGGTTCAGGCTACAGTTATGACGACACAAAAATCTATGGTTTCTCGCATACCCGCCTCAGCGGAACAGGAGCCAACGACCTCATCGACATCACACTGATGCCAATGACCTCTACAGACAATATTTCACCCATCTATACTTTCAGCCACGACCACGAAACGGCCCGACCCGGATACTACCAAATCATGTTGCAAAATGGGGTCAACGCAGAACTCACCGCCACCACCCGAACAGGTATTCACCGCTATACCTATCCGGAAGGCCAACCGGCATATCTACTCCTCGACCTCGACCACTCAGCAAAAAAAGGCGATTGGGATCGTATGATATTCAATGCACAGATACGCAAGGTGAGCGACACGGCGATAGAAGGTTATCGGCTCATCACGGGCTGGGCCAGAGTACGCAAGATCTATTTCCGTATGGAATTCTCCCAACCGATAGAACAATTCCACCTCTACCGCGACGGACACGAGCAAGCAGGAACGCCAGTAGTCAACGGCGATGACATCAAAGCCGTATTCCAATTCAAGACGACAAAGACAAACAAGAATGTCTTGACTGTAAAGGTAGCCTTGTCGCCCGTAGACATGGACGGCGCCCGCAACAACATGACGGCCGAAGCGCAAAGTTGGGATTTCGACCACTATGTATCGGCGGCCGATGCCATATGGGACAAACTGCTCGGTACCATTGAGGTAGAAGGAGACGAAAAAGACAAGCGCACCTTCTACACCGCCCTCTACCACACCCTCATACAGCCCAATACCATGAGCGACTGCGATGGCCGCTATATCGCCGCCGACTATAGCGAAAAGCGTATGCCTGCCGGCAGCACATTCTACTCCACCTTGTCGCTTTGGGACACCTACCGGGCCGCCCACCCCTTGTATCAACTGCTGTGGCCGGAATACAACAAACGCTTCGTCGAGAGCATGTTCCTGCACTACGACGTGTATGGCTACCTGCCGATATGGCAACTGTGGGGACAGGAAAACTACTGTATGATCGGCAACCACGCCATACCCGTAGTGGTCGATGCGGCACTGCGCGGCGAGGTAGACAAGCAACGCGCCTACGACGCCGTGAAGCAATCATCGATGAGAAGCCACAGAAATTCGCCCTTCGACGTTTGGGACAAGTATGGCTACATGCCCGAAGACCTGCAGACACAGTCGGTATCCATCACACTCGAGATGGCATACGACGACTGGTGCGTCAGCCAGTTGGCCAGCAATTTGGGCTACAAAGAAGACGCCGAATATTTCGCCAAACGTAGCCAGTACTACCGCGCACTCTACAATCCCGCCAACGGATTTTTCCAAGCCCGCAAGTCAGACGGTACATGGCTTGAGCCTTTCAATCCGCTGCAATATGGTGCCAATGGCGGCAACCCCTACACCGAAGGCAACGGTTGGCAATGGAAATGGTATGTGCCGCAAGACATTGACGGCATGATCGGTCTCTTTGGCGGTGCGAAGACTACCGAACGCCAACTCGACACCTTCTTCTCGCTCACCGACGACAGCAACGAAAAGAATTGCAATGCCAGCGGATTTGTCGGACAATATATCCACGGCAACGAACCCGACCATCACGTGCCTTATCTGTACAACTTTATAGGAAAGCCCCGCAAGACCCAACACATGGTCGACCATATCATCAAGACCTTCTACAACGACCAGCCGGCTGGCATCGCCGGCAATGACGACTGCGGTGAGTTGTCCTCATGGTACATCTTCTCGGCACTGGGATTCTATCCCGTCAATCCGGCTTCCGGCGAGTACGAGATCACCACACCGCTCTTCCGCAAGGCCATCCTTCACCTGCCCGACGGCAAGACCTTCACCGTCACCACCGACCGCAAAGACCCGGCACAGTGCTACATCAAGTCTATGCGTTGGAATGGCAAGTCAATGAAGGGCCACACCCTCCGTTACGATGACATCATCAAAGGTGGAGAGTGGAACGTGACGTGTGTGAAATAACAATCACCCGAAAATGATCAGCACCGAACCGATGACCATGATGGCCGAACCGATCAGTTTGCGTGTGATGTCCTTTTCGTGGAATATCTTGTAACCAAGGGCAATGCTCACCAGCGTGGAGAGTTGGAAGAGGGCGAGTCCGTAACCTACATTGATGTGCTTGAACGTATAGTTGGTGGTGTACTGCATCGTGCCGATACAGGCAATGAGGGCAAGATAGGTGCCCCAATCGCGCATACCAGTCTTGCGAAGCGACTGAACCAGCGGCACCTGCATCACCGCCAACTGTACCAACGAGAAAAGTGCGCCTGCCCAACACCAGGCAACAAACGAAATAGTAGTGTCAGAATAGAGTATCACCTTCTTGATGATGACGGCCTCAATGGCGGTCAGCACCATCGCCCATAAGCGATACTGTATCTCACGGTTTTTCAGCAATGCCCAGGAAAAACCTTCATCGGTAGTATCAAACACAAAATAACTGCCCCAAATGATGATGCCCACACCGACAACGCCCATGAGCGACGGCAGTTCGCCAAGCAGGAAGATGCCGACAAGGATGCCAACAACAGACTTGTAGGAGTTGATTGGACCAAGTACCGACAGATCGCCTTTCCGCAAAGCCTTCACCAAAAAACCATTGCCTACAGCCCCAAACACACCGCCCAACGCGGCATACGCCCAAAATTGCCAGACAAGCGCGCTCCAATCTATTCGCCAAGCAAAAGCGAGACAAGCCACACTCAACAGCACATACGACAGGGCATTGACGGCCAACGGATTATGTCCGTGCCCTGTAAGGCTTTTCTGAAAAACATTGGAAAACGGATTGGAAAGTATGCGAAGCAGTATCGCAATGTAAGTAAGAAACATATTGCAGACGTTTATATGCACTGCAAATGTAGTAAAAAACGCTCGATAATGGGTATTTACCGATTCTTTTCGACCGCCACGGGGGTAAGAATTCCTGCCAGACCTTCAAAATCGGAACGGGAAATGCGACGTCCGCGCAGACTTCTCACTTCGGGATAACTGTCAAAATAAGTATCCTCTGTAGTATACCAATGATAGGAGGAGACCTCTGCGGCAGACTTCAGTCGGGTCGTAAGACTATGGGCGTAACGCGGATTGACCCGAGACAGAAAATACTTACCGTCGGCCATGCACACAGCAAGTACAAGCACGGGGCGCTTGACGCTCGGCTGCCGTTGTTCGCGTACAGCGCCACTGACCTTCCATCCGCGAGTAGAGGTCATTGTACGGATATCCCATCCATATTTGCGGTTGAGATTGTCGGCCATTCCCCGAAACACGATGCCATGCGACGAGGTATCCTTCAGCCCCGTGTAGGTGATGACATAGTGTATCATCTCATGCAGCAGAACATTCTGCGCCTGCCGCTCTGTCATGTCGTAATACGTGGTCATGGCTATGCGAAAATCGTAGAGATGGGTACGTCCCCACCGCACTGCTCGCTTGCACGACATCTGCCCAAGACGGGTTCGGGCACGCGAAAGAACAAACTCGGGACGAGGGAGACGCGCGTCAAAGTACTCGGCATTGAAGCGGTCGAAATGTGTTGCCATCCATGCTACGGTCACTATCATACAGAGATATTGTCTTTCGTGATAAGGATGAGTCTACTGACTACTCTTCATCAAAATCTCCCTCCTCATCGAAACCGAACATGGCCGGTTCGACAAAGGCATCGAGGGCACGACGCTCTTTCTTAGTGGGACGACCAGTACCTCGCGCACGACCCACAAAACCGCTGATACGGCTCATCTCAAGCAGTTCGTACTGCTTGGCATCGGTGACATTCTCATAGATCTCGGGAATCATCTTGGCACCCACACGTTGCTCTATGGTCTTGATTACCTTGAAGGAATAAGTGACAGGAGCCTTCTTGACGCTGACCACTTCGCCTACCTTGACGACACGGCTCGGTTTCACCGTAGCCCCACCGACACTCACCCGACTGTTCTTGCACGCATCGGCGGCCAAAGAGCGTGTCTTGAAGATACGCGCCGCCCAAAGCCATTTGTCTATTCTTGCTACATCTGTTGCCATGACGTGATACGATTTTTATTTCTTACCTTTCTTGTTGTAGGCATTCATGGTGATATCAAGTCCCGCGAGCACAAAACTCTTGACGACTTCGACAGCGGTGTCGATGGCCGGCTGCAACTCCGTCATATCCTCGGTACTGTACAGACCAAGCACCCAATCGATCTGTCCGCCACGCGGAAAATCATTGCCGATGCCCATGCGAAGACGGGCATACTGCTGTCCGATGAGTTGCTGGATATGTCCGAGCCCATTGTGCCCGCCATTGCTGCCGTTGCCCTTCAGACGAAATGCGCCGAGCGGCAGAGACAAGTCATCGACGACAACAAGCAGACGACTCTGGTCAATATGCTCCTTCTCCAGCCAATAGCGCACTGCATTGCCGCTAAGATTCATAAACGTGGTAGGCTTGAGCAGAAATACCTTACGTCCTTTGATTGAAGTTTCGGCCACATACCCATAGCGTTTGTCGGCAAACGTGACACCGCAAGATGCTGCAAAGGCATCAAGCACCATAAAACCGGTATTATGACGTGTTCCGGCATACTCTGCACCGGGATTTCCAAGTCCTACTATCAGATATTTGTCCATTGCGTATAAGGTGGATTCTAAAAGATAAAATCTATAAAAAAGGCTTGCCGATTGACAGAAAGCCAATGGCAAGCCGTATTTTTGTTGGGGAGAAGCGACTCATGCGTACCTTGCACTGGCAAGACTTACGCACTACGTCCTATCCCTTGTGTCTGCAAGGCCGTGACCGGCATTATTCTGCAGAAGCAGCCATGGCTGACATGGCAGAACGTGTCATCTTGATGGTGCAGACGATGACTTCCTTGCTGGTAGCAATCTCGAGGCCGTCGAAGTTCAGTTCGCCCACCTTGATGCTCTTGCCAATCTGGAGACTGGTCACGTCTACATCGAGGTGCTCGGGAATCTGCTGGTAGGGAGCGGTAACTGCAATCTTGCGGATGGAAAGGTTCATACGTCCACCGTCCTTGACACCCTGAGCCAGACCGACAAGTTTCACGGGGATACCAATGGTGATAGGCTTCTGGTCGTTCACCTCGAGGAAATCGATGTGGAGAACAGCGTCTGTCACGGGATGGAACTGCAGTTCCTTCAAGATGGCAGTGTGGCTCTCACCGTCGATGATGAGGTTGATGACATAGATGTGGGGAGTGTAGACGATCTTGCGAACTTCCTTCTCGGGGATAGCAAATGCCATTGCCTCGGGCTTGCCGTCCTTTTCTGCCAAACCATAGAGGTTGCAGGGTACAAGACCTTCTTTTCTCAATGCTTTAGTAGCCTTCTTTCCAAGTTCTACTCGCTTCTGACCTGTAACGTCGATTTCCTTCATTGTTGTGTTACTCTAAATTAAGATTTTATAATACGTTGCCTTAATTCGCCATCACACGATATAACATTCGATACGGATGTGCTCAAAAAAGCGGTGCAAAGTTACCGCTTTTATTCTGAATACACAAAGTTTATCCCCAAAAAACCTAAAAACATGGATACAAATCTTGGTTGGTATACGTTTTTTCTATATTTTTGCAAATGAAAAGAAATACACGACATTATCTTATAAGAAAATGATCAATCGCGAACTGATAAGAATCAAGATAGTCCAGTTAACCTACGCATACTATCAGAACGGAAACAAAAATATGGACAGTGCAGAGAAGGAACTTCTCTTCAGTTTGTCCAAGGCGTACGACCTCTACAACTACCTTCTCGAGTTGATCGTCGCCGTCACACGCGAGGAGCGCCATCGCGTGGAAATCTATACGCAACGTGCCGAGCGCGAAGGTACCGAACCGCCTTCGACAAAGTTCGCCGACAACAAATTCGCCCTACAACTTGAGGAGAACAAGATGCTCTGCAAGTTTATGGAATCACAAAAACAGTCTTGGAACGACGACATCGAGTCAGTGCGCAAATTGTGCAACACCATCGAGCAAAGCCAAATATACCAAGACTACATGGCTGAAAACGACAGTTCCTATGAGGCAGACCGCGAAGTATGGCGCAAACTCTACAAGACCTTCATACAAGACAATGCCGACCTCGATGCCTTGCTCGAGGAAAAAAGCCTGTATTGGAACGATGACAAGGAAGTCGTAGACACCTTTGTTCTGAAGACCATCAAGCGTTTCGACCCCAAGAATCAACAGAAACAAGACCTTCTGCCCGAATACAAAGACGAGGAAGATCGCGACTTCGCCCGCAAACTGTTCCGCGCCACCATTCTCAACGCCGACCAGTATCAGCGCTATATGAGCGAAGCATCACGCAACTGGGACTTCTCCCGTCTGGCCTATATGGACGTGGTCATCATGCAGATAGCCCTCGCCGAAATTCTCACCTTCCCCAACATCCCCGTCAGCGTGAGCATCAACGAATATGTAGAACTCGCCAAACTCTACTCCACCCCCAAGAGCGGCGGCTACATCAACGGTATGCTCGACTCCATCGCACGCCATCTCATCAAGACAGGCAAACTCTTCAAGTCGATGGAAGAGCCCCGATCGAAAAAGACCAAATTCGTGCATGTCGACAAGAACGCCGATGCCGAGACCGTCCCCGCCGAAGAGAATACATCGACAGAAGACCTCGCTGAAACAGAAGAAACAACAACCGTAACAGAATAGAAAACCAATGAACACTACCATTTTGGCTGCACAGACAGCAAACGGCAACGGAGGATTCTCCATGCTATTCATGATCGTAATACTGTTCGTCATCATGTGGCTCTTCATGATACGTCCGCAACAGAAAAAGCAGAAAGAGATACGCAAATTTCAAAACGCCCTCCAGGAAGGTACAAAAGTGGTCACCGCAGGCGGACTTCACGGCACTGTGAAGCGCGTTGACCTCACCACCAATACCGTAGAGGTAGAAGTAGGACGCGGTGTCGTTGTCACCGTAGACAAGAACTACATCTACGCCAGCGCCGATAGCCAAATACAGAAGGCCTAAGCGAAAAAGTACACATTGCAATAAGCAAAAAGACATACACATTATTATATAGGCCGGTCCTGAGAAACACGCCACATCGGCATTTTTTCAGAACCGGCCTATACCGAAAACACAGAGAAGGACGGCCAAGCGGATGACTATCAACATCAAGCACATATACAAAATCGTCAGGAAATTCTTGTTCAGTTGGTGCAACAAGGACTTTCTGATTTTTTTGTTTTTCCTCGCCTTGAGTTGCATCTTTTGGCTGATGATGACCCTCAACGAGACCTACGAACAGGAGATTTGCATTCCTGCCAAACTCACCGGAATACCCGAAAACGCCGTCATCACCACCAACATGGAAGACACCGTACGCGTGACCGTCAAAGACAAAGGCTTTGTTTTGGCCATGTATATGTACGGCAACGAGGTGCGGCCCATCAAAATCAATTTCTCTACCTACGCCAATTCACAAACCGGATACGGAGTTGTACCATTGGCCGATCTGCAAAAGATGGCCAACCAGCGTTTCGGCGGCATATCGCGCATCACCGCCGTCAAGCCAGACAGACTCGACTTCTACTTCAATTTCGGACAGAAGAAGGTTGTTCCCGTACGTCTGAAAGGCATCATCGTACCCAGCAAGACTTACTATTTGGCACGGACACGCATTTGGCCCGAAACCGTCACCATATACGCCAACAAAAAGACTCTCGACAGCGTACGCTATGTCTGCACCGAACCGCTACACATCGAAGGATTCACCGACACCATCGTCAGCACCGTACGCCTGGCACAAATCAAAGGCGTCAAGACCACCCCGCCGTCAGTACGCATAGGGCTGTATCCGGACATTCTCACGGAAGAAAGCGTAGAAGTACCCATACAAGCCATCGGTATGCCTGAAGGCAAGACCCTCCGCACCTTTCCGTCACGCGTGAAAGTCAAGTTCAATGTAGGTGCCGCCACCTTCCGCGACATCGACCCACAGCAATTCACCGTTGTGGTCGACTACCGCGACATCGTGGCCAACCCCTCAAGCAAATGCAACCTCACCCTCCGCAGCGTACCGCACGGCGTGCGCAACGCACATGTGGAAATCGGACAGGTGGACTATCTGATAGAACAGCAATGAAAATAGCCATCACCGGCGGCATCGGAAGCGGAAAATCCTACGTGGCCGACCTATTGCGCGCAAAAAACATCAACGTTTACGACTGCGATGCAGCCGCCAAACGTCTTATGCGCACCTCCGATAGCCTCAAGTGCCAACTCCAGCGACTTGTCGGCGATGGTGTATACAAGGACGGACAACTGCAAAAACGGGTGCTCGCCACATACATCCTCACAGGAGAAAAAGAAAAACAGGCCGTCAACAACATCGTTCACCCCGCCGTTGCCGACGACTTCATGACCTCCGGACAATCATGGCTCGAAAGCGCCATCCTCTTTGAAAGCGGATTCGACAAGCGTATACCGTTCGGCCACACCGTCTGTGTATCAGCCCCACGCGAAGTGCGCATCAGTCGCATCATGCAACGCGACCACATCAGTCGCGAAAAAGCCGAAGCATGGATCGATGCACAGATGCCACAGGAAGAGACCGAACGCCGCTGCGACTTCGTCATTCACAACGACGGACAACACAATCTTGACCGACAAATAACAGCAATCATCAACAAAATAAATACCAATAAGCAACAAATGGAAACAATACTTTCTATCGCCGGTAAACCCGGACTCTACAAACTGGTATCTCGCGGCAAAGCCAACCTCATAGTCGAAGCACTCGACGAAACTCATCGCCGCCAGCCCGCCTTCGCATCCGACCGCGTGACCAGTCTGGCCGACATTGCCATGTACACCGATGCCGAGGACATCCCTCTGTGGAAAGTGCTCAAGAACCTCGGTGAGAAAGAAGAGTCCAAGGTATGCTCGCTCAACTACAAGAAATGCAGCGCTGCAGAACTCCATGACTTCTTCGCCGCCATTCTGCCCGAATACGACCGCGACCGCGTACACGACAGCGACATCAAGAAACTCATCCAGTGGTACAACATCCTCGTCAAGAGCGGTATCACCGACTTCGAAGCTGCCTTGTCGCCCAATGTCGACGCTCCCGCCGATGAGCAAGAGGAAGCATAATACATAACAATAAGACAATGATACAAGTTGGAGCAGCACTAGTCGCTGTTCCAACTTTTTGTTTGATGGTACCAAAATTAGAACACGCCATCCCCCCTTATTTATCCTTATTTTTGTTTATCTCACAAGAAATGACTATTTTTGTACCCGATTTATGGACACAAAAAAGACAGAAGAACAGTTCCGCGCAGCAATGGAAGAATGTCGCACACTCTTCTCCAAAAAACTGCACGACTACGGCGCATCGTGGCGCATACTCCGCCCCACATCGCTGACCGACCAACTGTACATCAAAGCCAAGCGTATACGGTCTCTTGAGACGAAAGGCGAAGCCTACGTAGACGAAGGCATCCGCCCAGAATTCATCGCCCTCGTCAACTACGGCATTGTCGGACTGATACAACTCAAGCACGGCTATGTCGACGAGGTAGACATGACTCCCGCCGACGCGCTCGCCCTCTACGACACCCACGCAGGCGAAGCACTGGCACTGATGCTCCGCAAAAACCACGACTACGACGAGGCATGGCGTTCCATGCGCGTCAGCAGTTACACCGACCTCATACTCACCAAACTGCAACGCGTCAAGGAGATAGAAAACCTCAATGGTGCCACCCTCGTCTCTGAAGGCATCGATGCCAACTATATGGACATCATCAACTATGCCATGTTCGGCATCATCAAACTCACCGAAAGCGAGAAGCAATGAATTACGTCAAAAGCGCGCTCGTCAACCTCTGCCGTTTCGTACTCGCCCTGGTATTCATCCTCTCTGGATACGTCAAGGCCGTAGACCCGTTGGGCACGCTTTACAAGATCAACGACTACCTTGCTGCATGGTCATTGCCGGGCATTCTGCCCGATTGGATACTTCTCGTTGTGGCCGTGGCAATGTCCGCCGTAGAATTCACACTCGGCATCGCCCTATTGTTTGCCATCCAGCGCCGCCTGGTTTCCAAAACCATCACCGCAATAATGATAGCGATGACCGCCACCACAATATGGCTCTACGCCACCAATGGTGTGAAAGACTGCGGATGTTTCGGTGACGCCATCGTACTGAGCAACGGACAAACACTGGTCAAGAACGTCATACTGTTGGCTTGCGCTACCATCATAAGCATTTGGCCGATGCGCATGCCACGTCTCATCTCTCGCTCCAACCAGTGGATTGTCATCAACTATACGGCCATATTCGTACTACTGACAAGCCTTGTCAGCCTGTACGGACTACCCAAATTCGATTTCCGACCCTACCACATCGGTGCCAACATCAGACAAGGGATGGAAATACCCGTAGGAGCGGAAGCACCCGAGTTCAAGACCACGTTCATCCTACGCAAAGGCAACGTGACCCGCGAGTTTACCCTCGACAACTACCCCGACTCCACATGGACATTCGTTGACAGCAAGACCATACAGACCAAGAAGGGATACGAACCGCCCATACACGACTTCTCCATCATACGCAACGACACAGGAGACGACATCACCGACGATGTACTCGACAACAAAGGCTACACATTCCTGCTCATATCGCCCAATCTCGAAACGGCCGACGACAGCAACTTCGGCGACATCGACCAAATATCCGAATACGCACACGCCCACAACATCCCCTTCTACTGTCTGACAGCCAGCAACGACAAGGCCATCGCAAGATGGAAAGATATCACAGGAGCAGACTATCCCTTCTGCAACACCGACGGAACAACGCTCAAAACCGTCATACGCAGCAACCCTGGGCTGGTGCTTCTCAAGGATGCAACCATCATCCGCAAGTGGAGCCACAACCGCCTGCCCGACATGTCCACCGTCAGAGGACGTCTCGAAGATAGCGAGATCGGACAAATGACCGACGACTCCATTCCCCGAAAAATAGCGAAACTATTGTTGGGATTTGTCTTGCCTCTTGCCCTCCTCACCATCGCCGACAGACTTTGGGCTTGGACAAAATGGCTGAAAAAGAAACGTGATGAAAACAAAATATACCAAATCATTAAACATAAAAGAAAAATGAGAAAGAAAATTGTAGCAGGCAACTGGAAAATGAACATGAACCTGCAAGACGGTGTTGCTCTCGCAAAAGAAATCAACGAGGCACTGGTAGCCGACAAGCCCAACTGCGGTGTCATCATCTGCACCCCCTTCATCCACCTCGCTTCTGTGGCACAAGTACTCGACGCTGAGGTCGTAGGTCTCGGTGCAGAGAACTGCGCAGACAAGGCCAAGGGCGCATACACTGGCGAAGTGTCTGCCGAGATGGTCAAGAGCACCGGCGCACAGTACGTCATCCTCGGCCACTCCGAGCGTCGTCAGTACTACGGAGAGACCGCAGAGATACTGAAAGAGAAGGTAGAACTTGCTTTGGCCAACGGTCTGAAGGTCATCTTCTGCTGCGGCGAAACTCTTGAGGAGCGCGAGGCAGAGAAGCAGAACGAGGTTGTAAAGGCCGAACTTGACGGTTCCGTATTCCACCTCGACGCAGAGGCTTGGAAGAACATCATCCTCGCCTACGAACCCATCTGGGCCATCGGCACCGGCAAGACCGCCACTGCTGATCAGGCAGAAGAGATGCTCGCCTATATCCGTTCTATCGTAGCCGAGAAGTACGGACAGGAAGCAGCCGAAGACACCACCATCCTCTACGGTGGAAGTTGCAAGGCCAGCAACGCACCCGAACTCTTCTCCAAGCCCAACATCGACGGTGGCTTGATCGGTGGCGCTTCTCTGAAGACCGCTGATTTCAAGGGCATCATCGACGCTTGGAAGAAATAAACAGAACAACAAAACTCACGCCTCAGAAGGCGACAGACATGGAGACGCGGCCCAACATTCTGGCCACGTCTCCATATTGACTTTTTTCACGACACCCACCACAAACCAAAGTACAGACCCTATGCGTCAATCCGTCATCCTCACCATTGCCCTGTGCTGCGCCACTGCAACAAGCATGGCCCAAACCTACACCAAGCACCTGCAACAGAAAGAGCCCGGCCGGGCAACCGTCGTTGTCAAGCAAAGTGCAGACATTGACGAATTGGTAAACAATACCGATGTGTCGAACATCAAAAAGACGACACCTACCCCATCAAGACAAGACGTCACCCCCACCAAGAAGACAACACCCACCACATCCACCCCAGAACGCAAGACCACAACACCGGAAAACAAGCCGACTGCCACTGAACACAAACCCGCAGGTACAGAGCACAAACCCGCAGGTACAGAGCATAAGCCCACGACAAAACCGGAAACACCTCGTAGCGAAACAGAAACAGAGACACCTGGCGTAGACACCCGCCGCAAAGTGATGCGCCGGAGTTACAAGGTCAAGGGCTACCGTGTACAAGTCTTCGCCGGAGGCAATTCCCGCGAAGACAAACTCAAAGCCCAACGTGCCGGCAACGACCTCAAGGCCGCCTTCCCCAACCAGCCCGTATACGTACATTTCTACTCTCCCCGGTGGATCTGCCGCATGGGCAATTTCCGTACCTACGAGGAAGCCAGCCACATACTCCGCGAAGTACAGAAACTCGGATACAAACAAGCCTGCATCGTCAGCGGACAAATCACCGTTGCCTATTGACAACGCGACATTCTACCAAGACATACATATATCAACAATGAAGCCAGAAACAGAATTCAGAGAAGGACTCGACCAACTCGCCACCCACTACAAAAGCATCCTCAGCCTGCTCGGAGAAGATCCAGAACGCGAAGGCCTGCAAAAAACACCAATGCGGGTAGCGAAAGCCATGCAGGTACTCACTCGCGGCTATACCCAAGATCCCCACAAGGTGCTCACCGATGCCCTCTTTGCCGAGAAATACAACCAGATGGTCATCGTCAAAGACATCGACTTCTTCTCCATGTGCGAACACCACATGCTCCCCTTCTACGGCAAAGCCCACGTCGCCTACATCCCCAACGGCTACATCACCGGACTGAGCAAGATAGCGCGCGTGGTCGACATCTACTCTCATAGACTGCAAGTACAGGAACGCTTGACCCAACAGATCAAGGACTGCATCGAGAACACCCTCCACCCGCTCGGTGTCATGGTTGTCATCGAAGCCAAACATATGTGCATGCAGATGCGCGGCGTGGAAAAACAAAATTCCATCACCACAACCAGCGACTTCAGCGGAGCCTTCAACCAAGCCAAGACCCGAGAGGAATTCATGAACCTCCTACGCGGTGAGTCAAAAAGAATATAGTCAAAAAATATAGGCGACAATAAAAAAAAACGCCATTCCCCGTGCAAGGTTCTATATTGCCTTACATTATATATATGATGTATATGGCATATATAACAACAAAATATCAAAAAAACAACAAAACAATGAAACACATCAAGACCTACATCATGCTTGTCCTTGTCGCCCTCACCACCATGGGCACAATGACCGCATGTCTCGGCGACGAAAGCGACAACAACGCCCTCACTGCAGAAGAATACCGTCAGGCACTCACCTCCATGTCGGGCAGTTACAACGGAAAGATACGCTTTTACCGTCCAAAAACCAGTTATGCCCAGCAATACGAGAAGTACGACTCTACCTATACCTCATGGCGGGTTAGCACTGACTCCACCATCACCATCCGCCAGTTCCCCGTCAGCAAACTCGACTCGGCCATCGTAGTACCTGCAACCGACAACAGTCCCGCTGCCACCAAAGCCCTGACCGTCCGCGAAGCCATCTCCAAAGCGTCTCCCAAAGATATCAAGGCCTACTTCTTCATTCCCAGCAAGAATTTCGTCGTAGATTCCGGCATACAGTTCTATGTCAACCCCTACGTTGTCGAAGTGCCCGTCACCTATGACGGTAACAACCATACGCTATATTTCGCCTTTACCTCCAACTACTGCGGAGGCACATGGACCAAGGCAGCCCTCACGTTTGAGTTCAACATGCAACTCTACGCCATCTGCATAGACAATGCCAACGAGGCAAGCAAACTCTCAAGCACCTACGTCCGCAATGCCATGCTGACTTGCACCGCCAAATAAAACGTATGAAATTCATTTCATGGAACGTCAACGGCCTTAGGGCCTGTGTCGGCAAGGGTTTCGAAGAAAGTTTCGGAGCCCTTGATGCCGACTTTTTTTGTCTTCAGGAGACCAAGATGCAGGCCGGTCAACTCGATTTGGCCTTTCCTGGCTACGAGTCTTACTGGAACTACGCCGACAAGAAAGGCTACTCAGGTACGGCCATCTATACCAAACACCACCCCCTCAGCGTAAGATACGGTATGGGCATCGATACCCACGACCATGAGGGTCGTGTCATCACGCTCGAGATGCCCGACTTCTTTCTCGTCACCGTCTACACCCCCAACTCACAGGACGGGCTACGTCGGCTCGACTACCGTATGACATGGGAAGACGATTTTCTGCACTATCTCCAATCACTCGACCGCGAGAAACCCGTCATCGTCTGCGGTGACCTCAACGTAGCCCATGAGGAGATTGACATCAAAAATCCGAAAACCAACCGCCGCAATGCGGGTTTCACCGACGAGGAACGCCAAAAGATGACCACCCTACTCTCCAACGGATTTATCGACACCTTCCGCACCCTTCACCCCGAAGACGTCGTCTACTCTTGGTGGTCCTACCGTTTCCACGCCCGTGAAAAGAATGCAGGATGGCGCATCGACTATTTTCTCATGTCCGAACGCCTCAGCGACCGTCTCGAAGGAGCCGCAATACATACAGAAATCTACGGTAGCGATCATTGCCCCGTAGAACTCACCCTACACGTCTGACCGCACACATTTCACCAAGAAATACCCCCAAAGCCACCTCTTACCCCATAGGAAAAGGTGACTTTTTCGAAAAAATCGCACAAAACGCAGAAAAAAGTCCGGATAGATTTGCGTATATCGAAAGATGTGTGTATCTTTGCACCGCTTTTGGAAAGGAACACATTTTCAAGCAGACAAAATCGGGATGTAGCGCAGTTGGTTAGCGCACGCGTCTGGGGGGCGTGAGGTCGCAAGTTCGAGTCTTGTCATCCCGACTGTTAGTCAACAGAGTCGAATCCCTTGGGGTTCGACTTTTGTTTTCAAACAATCACCATACATTATCAATTATCAATCAAAAAAGTTCTATGTACTTAGACAAAGCAAAAAAAGAAGAGATCTTTGGACAGTACGGAAAGTCTAACACTGATACTGGTTCTGCAGAGAGCCAGATAGCATTGTTCTCATACCGTATTTCCCACTTGACGGAGCACTTGAAGCAGAACCGTAAAGATCATACTACCGCACGTTCACTGACCAAGTTGGTAGGAAAACGCCGTGCTTTGCTTGATTACCTTTACGACCGCGATGTCAATCGTTATCGCGCCATCGTCAAGGCTCTTGGCCTCCGCCGCTAATCAGCAAGCATTTGCTTCACCCAATCAAAAAGCCATTGTCCATCAGACAATGGCTTTTTTCATATACCCATACAAACAGGAACTGGCGTACAAGGTAGCGACGAGACAAATAACAATGGTTGGCACAAAGTACCAGCCTACGACAAAAGACTAGCAGTCGTCCAAATACCCTTTTGTAAACAGATCATAGGCGACGGCCTCAAGTTCGGGTAGCGACATCCGTTCCACGGCCCGTTCTATCTTTCTGACAAGTTCATCGCGTCTGAACTCATTGTCTTCGCCCAGCCTCACACTGGGGCGGTATTCATCATTTCTCATCTTGACGTTCTTGTTCCTTTGTTGTTGCCATAGCGGTCACGATAGGTTGTGGTCGTGCCACGGGTCGTGCCACTGCCTGTGGTGGTACCATAGCGGTCGCGATAGGTTGTGGTCGTGCCACTGCCTGTCGTGCGGGTAGTGCTTGTGCCAGTGGTAGTACCATAGCGGTCGCGGTAGGTAGTCTTTGTTTCCCCCGACCGGGAAGTGCGGGTGGTGCTTGTTCCGGTAGTCGCCCCATAGCGGTCACGGTAAGTGGTCTTTTCTTCTCCCGACCGGTTGGTGCGAGTCTCGGCCCGTCCGGTGATGCTTCCATAGCGATCACGATAGACCGTTGTACGCCGTCCGTCTGACGAAACCGTCGTTTCAGCCGTACCGACAACATTCCCGTAGCGGTCGCGCTGCGTCTCCTTGGTACGCTTGGTTTGTGCATCGGCCAAGAGAGCGAAGCAAAGCAATAGAGATATCAGTAATGTCTTTTTCATACAGGGTGCATATTGGTGCGGATAAAACTACAATATTTTTTCGGAACATACAAGTAGCATGCATCAAAAAACATCAATAATTTTTGGATTTACAATCGACGGTAAAATTCTTACTGACCGTCACGGTAAAAGTCGAGTGCTTCGGTGATTTCTTTCTCCGTGGCTACTTGGTTGATACGCACATCGCCAAGATCAGCAAGAAGGGTGAAGTTGATGTGTCCTGCCGTGTTCTTTTTGTCGTGACGCATGAGCCGCAGCAGTTCTGCATAGTCATCGCAGGTGTAGGTGATGCGTCCATAGTGCTCACGCACAAAAGCGGCAACTTGACGCAGACGGTCTATCGGGAATCCCGTCTTGACACAACTCAGATAGAGTTCGCATACCAGCCCGTAGGCCACCGCAAAACCGTGGGGGACTGGCTGCCCCTTTGTCATTGCCCATGATTCGAAAGCATGACCAATGGTATGACCGAGATTGAGCGCTCGCCGCAACCCTTTTTCCGTAGGGTCTTCGGCCACGATACGTTCTTTGACCGCCACCGAGTCGGCCACCAAGCGTTGCAGCCGTGCCCAGTCGGGATGTAAGATATCAAACGTAGCCAGTTCGCGCCACATTTCAGCACCGCTGATGAGGGCATGTTTCACCATTTCGGCATAACCGGAAAGCAATTCTGACCGATCGAGCGTAGCGAGAAACTGCGTGCTGAGTATCACACTGCGGCTTTCGGAGAAGAGACCGATCTCGTTTTTCAGTCCACCGAAATTGAATCCCGTCTTTCCTCCTACCGAAGCATCCACCTGAGCAAGCAGTGTGGTCGGCACATTGATAAAGTCGATACCGCGCTTGAAGGTAGAGACAGCAAATCCTCCGAGATCAGTCACCATACCTCCCCCGAGACAGACCATGCACGAGTGGCGCGTAGCCCCATGTTCTCCAAGTGTCCGCCATACCTTCACGACCGTGTCGAGGGTCTTGCACACATCACCGCAACCGATGGTCACGAGGTGGGCATCACGCAATACAGCCGACCTCTGCAATATCGGCCAACAGTGCTTGCGGGTATTCTCGTCGACAAGCACAAACAGGCGGTCATACGCACATGCCGTGACCATTTTTTCCGTATCGCGCACCACATCGTCGGAGAATATCAGATGCCCGTGGAAGGCCATTTTGTCATTTTCTACCATTCTTCCTATCCGTTTGTTTTTTCGTTTTCGTACAAAGGCCTTGTACGAACCGTACAAGGGCCTTGTAGCAACAGTACAAAGGCCTTGTAGCAACAGTACAAAGGCCTTGTAGTAATCCCGTTTGAGCACTGGGATATATTCTGTGGGCGAAGATACAAAAAAAATACCATTCCGAGCGCAAAAAGACTTGCTCACGGAATGGCATTCACCATCTATTAACCATTAATAATCTTGAATATGACTCTACGCCAAGCGTTTACCCGAAACACAAAGGGTCTATCCGATATGTATCTGTCGGCTGACCCTGGTCTCTTCGCGGTTGATTTTTGGCAAGTCTACCGTGAGCACGCCGTCGGCTACACTTGCAGCGATCTTGTCGCGGTCGACATCGTCGGGCAGAATGAGCGTCTGCTCAAAATCGGCGTAGGAGAAGTCGCGGCGCAGATAGTGTACCGGCACTTTCTTCTCTGATGCATCGCGATGGTTCTCCATCTTGATGACAAGGTTGCCCTCATCATTGACATGCACGGTGAAATTCTCCTTCTTCATACCCGGTGCAGCCAGTTCCACGATGTACTTTCCGATGGTTTCCTTCACATTGATTGCGGGTGATGTGGTACGTCCTTTGGGCAGACCTACATAGTCAAAGAAATCGTTGAACTCTTCAGGCAGCCATGTGTTTCTATACGTTGTATCCATAAGATATTTCCTCCTATTTGATTTGTTTTGTTCTATTGTTTGCTTCTTCTTCAGACCGTCTTATCGGCGGTCTTCACCACATATACTGCAACATATATACCATAGGAGAAGATCGTGCCATCCTGTCGCTCATGAAGGACAAAATGACACAATCACAATCAGTGCATATAGCGACCGACGAATTGCGTCACCCGTGCCGTGTACTCATCGCGATGGTCTTTATACGATCGGGCGTGCGCACTGCCCGGCGCTATCCACAATGCCTTTTGCCCAGATTTGGCAGCATAGAGCGGCCGCACCATTGCCGTAGGCACAAAGTGGTCGGCACTGCCGTGAATAAAGAGCATCGGTTTGTGGCATTTGGCTACCTGCCGTAGCGGTGAGGCTTCGCCAAACGTCCAACCATAACGTATGCGGCACAACGCATCGCTGGTATAGAGCAAGGGAAAGGCGGGAAGGGAGAACTGATTGTGGAGTTCACCTTGAAATTCGTCCCATACACTGGTATAACCGCAGTCTTCTACAAAACAACGCACCGCATCGGATGTCTTCTCGCCGGCCACACACATTGTTGTGGCGGCTCCCATCGATACGCCATGCACCACTATGCGTGCAGTGTCGGCATCTGAGCAAAATATCTGCGGAACAAGGTTCAACCAGTGCATCACGTCGAGGCGGTCTTTCCACCCCATTCGGATGTCGTCACCATCGCTACGGCCATGACCGTGGAGGTCGGGCAAGAGTAGGTTGTACCCCAACACCTTATTATATATACGCGCGTAAGGGAGCATGTGGGTCAAACGGTTTTTGTAGCCATGCACCAGAACAGCAGTACGTCCGTGTGCTGTACGCGAGCGGACATAGAGCGCGTACTGACGTTCGCCACCGGGTAGAGTGATGAGCGTATCACCGACTGCCCCCTCATGGCGCAGACTGTCAAGCCACGGACGCAGTTCTGGATACTCCCGCATGACAGATGCGTAGTCGGCATTGGTACTACGGTCGCGATCGACATTCGACAAGGCGAAGTCTACCATATAGAAACTTCCGGCGGCAAGGACAACAAAAACAAGAGCCAAAAGGGAAAGAAAAAGAATGAGAATTTTCCGTCGTATCATTTTGAGAAAGTAAAGATAGGGTATCTGTTGAGGTAGGTTCCGGTATTTAGAACCCGCATTTTATTCTTTTTCGAGACAATGTTCCACGGCTTCTTCCAATCGCCGACGGGCCACGTCGGGTTGAAGGGCATCAGCCGTGATTGCGCCCGACCCGTTGATGCAGACCACATCGGCAAATCCTGCATCACGCAAGGTATCAGCGTCATCGACACGTCCGGCCAATAGGGTCACGGGGATATGATGTCGCAAGGCTGGCCGCAGTATCCGCTCCGGCAATTTGCCCATCAGCGTCTGACGGTCGGCATGGCCTTCGCCCGTGAACACACGGGTACAATCGTCGAGCAAATCATCGAAACGCAGTGTCTGCAACAACAAGTCGGCGCCCGAAAGACAGTCTGCGTCGAGATATTGCATGAAAGCGTAGCCCAAGCCCCCAGCCGCTCCGGCTCCGGGACACGTCGAGCGGTCGTAACCGAAATGGCGGGCCGAGCGGTCGGCGAAACGTGCCGCACGCCGTTCGAGTTGCTCTATCTGGTCGGGAGTTGCGCCCTTCTGCGGAGCGAATGTATAGGCCGCGCCATCGGATCCGCAAAGCGGATTGCGCACATCGCTGGCAAGGGTAAACCGACAACCGGCCAACATCTCTCTGACCCTGTCGAAGGTAGCACGGGGTGCCAGCGTATCAACCATCGCGCGCAGCATGCCGATACCGGCATCGCTCGTGGCACTGCCCCCAAGTCCGACGACAAACTGTCGACAACCTCTTCGCACGGCATCAGCCAACATCTCCCCCACCCCATAAGTGGTAGCAACGACTGGATTGCGGTCCTCGGGTGCGATGCGGGTAAGTCCGCAAGCCTGAGCCGTCTCAATGACGGCCACATTGTCAGGACACAGACCATAACGGGCCATGACAGGCCGCATCATGGCATCGTGCACCTGCACCTCTACCATCTCGCCGTGCATGGCTGCGGTGAAAGCATCGACCATGCCCTCACCACCGTCTGACACCTCCAGAGACAACACCTCGGCATCAGGCCGCAGGCGACGGAGCGTACGGGCAACGGTCTGTCCAGCCTCTGCCGAGGTCAGACATCCTTTGAACGAGTCTATGGCTACGACGTATTTGGTCATCTTTATGGATGTGTCAGTCCTTTTTCTGTCGGGCGCGTATCATCTTGACCACCCCACACATGGCCTCATAGCGGGCTTGGAGCGAATCACGGCGCAGACGCAGACGGTTGGCCGTAAGGTGGTCGGTGGCGGCATTCATCTGCTTGATGGTCTCCTGCAACAACACATCGGTGTGGGCCACATCGTCTTGAGCCATGCTGAGCGATGCGCTCTGCCAGATGTGGAGGGCTTCCTTGCGTGCTTCGATAGCCATCGGGTATTTCGACCGCAGCGACTCGATGGAGTCGAGCGCTTCGCGGTATTTCCCATTACCGTACAATTCTTGAATACGTGCGAGCAGGGGTGCGGCCTTGTCTTCGTCGGTCTTGGTACAGCCGACGAGCGCAAGCGCAATCAATAGGGCGCAAATATGTCTCATAGTGGCGCAAAAGTATAAAATAATGTGGGAACGCAGGGAGAAGGGCGGCCAAATTTTAATAACTTTATGATTTGTGCAAAACTTTGCGTACCTTTGCACCCCGAACCAAACCACGCGTGCATCCCACAGACAACAAGACGCCATGCTGCGTAGATTATTTTTATCAGGACACGCCTCCATACAAACAGACAAGCAATGAAGATATACAACGACGACGAACTGGCAGAAATTCTTGACAAGGAGATATTCCACAAAATAGGCGAGACGGCCGATGAACTGGGACTGGAATGCTACGTTGTGGGCGGCTATGTACGCGACATCTTCCTCGAACGCCCGTCCAACGATATCGACGTCGTCGTCGTGGGCAGCGGCATTGCCATCGCCAAAGCGCTCAAAGGGAAACTGGGCAAGAAGGCCCACCTCTCGGTGTTCCGCAATTTCGGTACGGCACAGGTGAAGTACAAGGACACAGAGGTGGAATTTGTCGGTGCGCGACGCGAGAGTTATAGCCGCGACTCGCGCAAACCTATCGTGGAAGACGGCACGCTTGAGGATGACCAAAACCGCCGCGACTTCACCATCAATGCTATGGCCATCTGTCTCAACAGTAAGCGGTACGGCGAACTTGTCGATCCCTTCGACGGATTGTACGATCTCGAGGACGGTATCATACGCACCCCACTCGACCCCGACATCACCTTCAGCGACGACCCGCTGCGCATGATGCGATGTGTGAGATTCTCCGCCCAACTGCGCTTCATCATCGACGAGGAGACCTTCGAGGCACTCGGACGCAATGCCCACCGCATAGAGATTGTCAGCAAGGAGCGCATCGTCGACGAACTCAACAAGATCATGATGACCCGCGAGCCCAGCCGCGGACTTATGGAACTGCAACGCTGCGGACTACTGCAACTCATCATGCCCGAGATTGCAGCACTCGATATCGTGGAAACCAAGAACGGACGCAGCCACAAAAACAATTTCTACCATACACTTGAGGTGGTCGACAACGTGAGCCGCCACAGTGACAACCTTTGGCTGCGCTGGGCCGCCCTCTTCCACGATGTAGGCAAGCCCCGTACCAAACGTTGGGAACCATTGGCCGGATGGACCTTCCACAACCACAACTACGTCGGCGCCAAGATGATACCGGAAATCTTTCGCCGAATGAAGTTGCCCATGGACACCAAGATGAAATATGTGCAGAAACTCGTCGACCTGCACATGCGCCCCATCGCCATCGCCGACGAGGAGGTGACCGACAGCGCCGTCAGACGACTGATGAACGATGCCGGTGACGACATCGACGATCTCATGACCCTCTGCGAAGCCGACATCACCAGCAAGAACCAGGTACGCAAGCAGCGATTTCTTGACAATTTCCGTACCGTACGCGAAAAACTCACCGACCTCAAGGAGCGCGACTACAAGCGTCTGCTGCAACCCTGCATCGACGGCAACGAAATCATGGAGATATTCCACCTCACCCCCTGCCGCGCCGTAGGCTTGCTGAAACAGACCCTCAAAGAGGCCGTACTCGACAATACCGTACCCAACGAGCGTGAACCACTCATGCGGCTTCTTCTCGAAAAAGCGGGAGAAATGGGACTCATGACGGAAAAAAATCCCTAAAATCAGAATAATTATAGTTAAATATACGCGACAAGCACTTGTATGTGTTCGAATTGTCGGTAAATTTGCACCGCGAAAACTTAAAGAGCGCTTAAAGTTTTCACGGTGCATTTCTTTTGGCCCCTGCGCAATGGTCGAAACCCGACCGCAGAAAGTGGATGAAATGCCCCCCTAACTTGACAAAAAACTCAATTTATATATTTTAATAATAGGTATGAAAAAAACAAAATTCTTATTAGTTGCGGCTATGGCTGCGATTCTCGCCTCTTGCGGCGGTAGCAAGAAGCAGGGAAAACCCGACTTTGGCGACAACGAATATGCCGTGAGAACCATCACCGGACAATCGGCCGACCTTCAGAGCACCTACCCCGCCACCATCAAGGGTGTGCAGGACGTAGAAATTCGCCCGAAAGTGTCTGGCTTCATCACCAAGTTGTGCGTCAAGGAAGGCCAAAGCGTGAAGGCTGGCCAACTCCTTTTCGTCATCGACAACGTGACCTATGCGGCCGCCGTACGCCAAGCCAAGGCAGCGGTCAACTCCGCCAAGGCCCAACTCAATACAGCCCGTCTGACCTACAACAATAGCGAGAAACTTTTCAAGAACAACGTCATTGGCTCCTATGAACTCCAGTCGGCAAAGAACTCGATGGAGTCGGCCGCCGCACAACTTGCACAAGCCGAAGCCAGTTACGTATCAGCCAAGCAAAACCTTGACTTCTGCTACGTCACCAGTCCCGCATCTGGTGTCATCGGCGACCTGCCCTACCGTGTCGGCGCACTCGTGAGCGCAAGCAGCCAGCAGGCACTCACCACCGTATCAAACATCAGCACCATGCAGGTATACTTCTCCATGACCGAGAAAGACCTCCTCAGCATGACCAAGACCGCCGGCGGCATACACGCTGCCATCAAAGACTATCCCGCAGTGAAACTGCAGTTGGCCGACGGTACCATCTACAACCAGCCCGGACACGTAGCCACCGTGAGCGGTGTCATCGACCCGACCACCGGTTCAGTATCCATGCGTGCCGACTTCCCCAACCCCGACCACTTGCTCAAGAGCGGCGGCTCCGGTTCGATTGTCGTACCCCACGTGACCAACTCGGCCATCATCATCCCGCAGGATGCCGTATCGCAGGTACAGGACAAACTCTTCGTATATGTCGTAGGCAAGGACAACAAGGTGAAGTATACCGCAGTCACTGTTGACCCCAACAACGACGGCAAGAACTATATCATCACCAGCGGACTCAATATCGGCGACCGTATCGTCATCAACGGTATCTCCGCACTCACCGACGGACAGGAAATCAAACCCATCACAGAGGCTCAGTACGCCGAAAAACTCAAGAAGACCGAGCAACTGGGTGCCGACCAGAGCGACATCAGCAAACTCAAGAAGGACTTCGGCAAATAATCAATGGTGAAAGGTACACAACTAAAAGCATCAATCAATGAAATTAGATAACTTTATCAAGCGCCCGGTGCTCTCGACGGTGATCTCCATCCTCATCGTCATACTGGGTGTCATCGGCTTGATTTCGCTGCCTATCGAGCAGTACCCGAACATCGCGCCGCCTACCATCATGGTGCGCGCCTCGTATACCGGAGCCAATGCCGAGACGGTGATGAACTCCGTCCTTGCTCCGCTTGAGGAACAGATCAACGGTGTGGAGGGCATGACCTATATGACCTCCTCGGCCACCAACGACGGTTCGGCCTCCATCACCGTATACTTCAAGCAAGGCATGAACGCCGACATGTGTCAGGTGAACGTACAGAACCGCGTGTCACAGGCTTCAGCCCTCCTCCCCGCTGAGGTAACAAAGGCTGGTGTGACCGTCATGAAGCGACAGTCGTCTACCGTCATCCTCTTCGGTCTGACAGCCGACGACGACCGCTACGACGACGAGTTCCTCGCCAACTATGCCAACATCAACGTCGTTCCGGCCATCAAGCGTGTCAACGGTGTGGGTGAGTGCCAGTGCTTCTCACAGAAAGACTACACCATGCGCTTGTGGATCGACCCTGTGAAGATGAAGAGTTACAGCCTCATCCCCAGCGACCTCACCAGCGTGCTCTCCCAACAGAACATCGAGGCCGCCCCTGGTTCTGTGGGCGAGTCAAGCGACAACCAGTATCAGTACACCTTCCGCTACAAAGGCCGTCTGAAGACTCCCGAGGAGTTCGGCAACATGATCATCAAGTCCACCCAGGACGGACAGACCATCCGCGTGAAGGACGTAGCCCGCGTAGAAATGGGTGCCCTCTCATACACCGTCGCCTCACAACTCAACGGCAAGCCCTCTGTCACCATGATGGTGACCCAGACCTCAGGCTCCAACGCCACTGAGATTGCCACCAACATCAAGCAACTCCTCTCTGAGCAGGAGAGCACGCTGCCTCCCGGCGTACACTTCGACGTGATGCAAGACGTGACCGAGTTCCTCTACGCCTCCATCGAAGACCTTGTCAAGACCCTTGTCGAGGCATTCGTGCTCGTGTTCATCGTGGTATACGTCTTCCTGCAGGACTGGCGCTCCACACTCATCCCTCTGATTGCCGTACCGGTATCACTGATTGGTACCTTCTTCTTCCTCTATGTGTTTGGCTTCTCGCTCAACCTGCTGACCCTGGCCGCACTCGTGCTTGCCATCGCCATCGTGGTCGATGACGCCATCGTGGTCGTCGAGGCCGTGCACGCCAAACTCGACCTCGGCTACAAGTCGGCCCGTTTGGCCTCTATCGATGCCATGAACGAGATTTCGGGTGCCATCATCTCCATCACGCTGGTGATGGCCGCCGTGTTCGTGCCAGTATCGTTCATCGGAGGAACGTCGGGAACATTCTACCGCGAGTTTGGTATCACCATGGCCATCTCCATCATCATCTCGGCGCTGAACGCCTTGACCCTCTCCCCCGCCCTTTGTGCCATCTTCCTCAAACCGAAGAACGAGGACGGAAGCGAGCGCAAGATGTCTATGATCGACCGTTTCCACGCTTCCTTCAACGCTGCCTACGGCAAGGTGCAAGACAAGTACACCCACGGCGTACGCAAACTCGTAGAGCGTCCTGTCATCGCCATTGGTGCCGTCATCGTCGGCATCGCCGTGATGGCCGTCCTGATGGGTACCACCAAGACAGGTCTTGTACCCGATGAGGATACGGGTACCGTATTCTGTACCGTCTCCACTCCTCCGGGTACGTCTATGAAGAAGACCGAGGAAGTGATGGACCAAGTAGACCGTATGCTGGCCACCAACCCCGCCATTCAGAGCCGTATGCGCATCGCAGGTTACAACTTCATCGCCGGACAGGGTTCCAACCAAGGTACGTTCATCATCAAGCTGAAGTCGTTTGAGGAACGTCAGAAAGAGGAAGGCCCGCTGAAGTATCTCGGCGTACACAACCTCGGTTCGTCTATGGTACTCGGTATGATCTACAAGCAGACCGCCGCCATCAAGGGCGCACAGATTCTGGCTTTCCAGCCGCCTATGGTACAGGGATTCTCCGCCACCAACGGTCTGACCTTCTCTATGCAGGACCGCACCGGAGGCGATGTCAACAAGTTCTTCGAAGTAACCCAAAAGTTCATCGCCGAACTCAACAAGCGTCCGGAGATTTCCAACGCCATGACCTCATACAACGCCAACTATCCGCAATACAAGATTGATGTCGACGTGGCCAAGTGCAAGCAGAGCGGTATCGACCCCTCCACCGTACTGACCACCATGCAAGGATACTACGGCGGTATGTACGCCAGCAACTTCAACTCCTACGGAAAACTCTACCGTGTCTATATCCAAGCACCGCCTGAGTCACGCGCCGATCTGAAGAGTCTGAGCAACATCTTCGTACGCACCTCCACCGGCGACATGGCCCCCATACAAGAATATGTATCGCTGAGCCGCGTCTACGGCCCGCAGGAGATCGACCGTTTCAACCTCTTCACCGCCATCAACGTGAACGCATCGGCTGCCGATGGATACTCCACCGGTGACGCCCTCAACGCCATGTCTGAGGTAGCCAAGACCTCTCTGCCCTCGGGCTACACCTACGAGTTCTCCGGTCTGACCCGTACAGAGCAAGAGTCGAGCAACTCCACGGCCATCATCTTCGTACTCTGTCTGACCTTCGTATACCTGATCTTGTCGGCCCAGTACGAGAGTTATGTTCTTCCGTTGTCGGTCATCCTCTCCATACCGTTCGGTTTGGCAGGAGCCTTCATCTTCACCAACCTCTTCGGCAAGAACAACGACATCTACATGCAAATCGCCCTCATCATGCTGATGGGTCTTCTGGCCAAGAACGCCATCCTTATCGTACAGTTCGCCCTCGAACGCCGTCGTACCGGTATGGCCATCTCGTGGTCGGCAGTGCTCGGTGCATCAGCCCGTCTGCGTCCTATCTTGATGACCTCACTGGCCATGATCATCGGTCTGCTGCCTATGCTGATGCCATGGGGTGTAGGCTACAACGGCAACATGACCCTCGGTGCAGCCGCCGTCGGCGGTATGCTCATCGGTATGCTTTGCCAGATTATGGTCGTACCTGCCCTGTTCTACATATTCCAGAAACTGCAGGAGAAGATCAAGCCTATCGAGTTTGAAGACGACAACGCCTCCGTCGACACCGAAATCAAACAGTACACCAACCCCTACATTGCCGGTGCATTGCAAGAACAGATAGAGAAGAATACTCAAAAGTAAAAGACAAAGATGAAAATCAATAGACTGATAGCGTTCGCCGCTGCCTCCCTTCTTCTGAGCAGTTGCGGACTATACAACAAATACGAGCGTCCCGATGTGAACACCACGGGCTTGGTACGCGACCCGTCTGTCATCACCGACACGCTTGCGGTGACCGACACGGCAAGTTTCGGCAATCTGCCGTGGCGCAGCGTATTCACCGACCCGCAGTTGCAAGTGCTCATCGACTCGGCACTGGCCCACAACACCAATATGCTCAATGCCGCCCTCAACGTGAAGATGGTAGAGGCACAACTGATGGCCGCCAAACTGGCCTTCGTACCCTCGTTCACCTTCTCTCCGCAGGGTACCATCACCTCTTGGGACGGCAACAAGGCCACCAAGACCTACTCACTGCCCATCTCGGCCAGTTGGAGTGTCGACCTCTTCGGCAACCTGCTCAACCAGAAGCGTTCGGCACAGATGGCTCTCTTGGCCACCAAAGACTACCAGCTCGTAGTGCAGACCAGCCTCATCTCCAATGTTGCTAATATGTACTACACGCTTCTCATGCTCGACAAGCAATTGCAAGTAGTCAACGACATGGCCGACCTCACCAAGGATACCTGGAACATCATGAAGATACAGAAGGATCTAGGCCGTACACGCGAGACCTCTGTACAGAGCGCCGAGAGCAACTACTACTCCGTACTGGCACAGGCCACCGATCTGAAACGGCAGATACGCGAGACCGAAAACTCGCTCTCTCTACTCCTCGGACAACCGGCACAGACCATCACCCGCGGCACATTCGACGGACAGTCGTTGCCGGAAAAATTCTCCACTGGCGTCGGCATACAACTGCTCGCCAACCGTCCCGATGTACACTACGCAGAGATGTCACTGGCACAGTGCTTCTATGATGTCAACACCGCCCGTTCGAAGTTCTACCCGAACATCACCATCAGTGGTTCAGGCACGTTCACCAACAGTTACGGTACGGTCGTCAATCCCGGCAAGTGGTTGTTGTCGGCTGTAGGAAGTCTTGTACAGCCCATCTTCCAGCACGGACAACTCATCGCCAACCTCAAAGTGGCCAAAGCCCAGCAGGAACAGGCCTACAACACTTGGCAGAACACCGTACTCTCCGCTGGTAGCGAGGTGAGCAACGCCCTCGTACTCTACAACTCATCGGCAGAAAAGAGCGATCTCGAAGCCAAGCAGATAGAGAGCCTCAAGAAGAACGTAGAGTATACCAA
Organism: Flexilinea sp.; assembly: GCA_963653995.1. GTDB lineage: Bacteria > Bacteroidota > Bacteroidia > Bacteroidales > Bacteroidaceae > Prevotella. Next base: position 31,306 of record CAVJZJ010000009.1, on the reverse strand, counting down.
GATGCTCTTCAACGACGGAAGCAGCACCTACCTTGAAGTGATCACCGCCCAGCAGAGTCTGCTCAACGCCGAACTCTCCAAGGTGGCCGACGACTTCTACAAGATGCAGGCCGTCGTCAACCTCTACTACGCACTCGGAGGCGGAAGACAATAGGCAAACGTACAGGGGAATCCCCCCCTGTACACGCCAATAACGCATTGACCCCAAAAACAACAATTATGAGCAACATCAGCGAAAAAGCATATATCGACCCCAAGGCGAAAATAGGCAAGAACGTCACCATCTATCCTTTCGCCTATATCGAGGGCGACGTGGAGATCGGCGACGACTGCGTCATCTATCCCTACGTGAGCATCCTGAACGGTACAACGCTCGGACACGGCAATAAGGTATATCAGAACACCGTGCTCGGTGCAGAACCCCAGGACTTCAACTACAAGGGTGACGTGACCCGCCTTGTCATCGGCGACGAGAACATCTTCCGTGAGAACGTGGTCATCAACCGCGCTACCTTCACCGATGGCGAAACTCGCATCGGCAACCGCAACTTCTTCATGGAAGGCGTGCACATCTCACACGACACCAAGGTTTCAGACTACTGCACCTTCGGATATGGTACCAAGATAGCCGGTGACTGCGAGATACACAGCGCCGCCATCTTCTCGTCAGGCGTTATCGTCAACTCCAATGTACGCATCGGCGGTGCCTCAATGGTGACCGGCGGTGTACGCATCAGCCACGACGTGCCGCCCTACATCGTTGCTACCGACAATCCCGTACGCTACGGAGGTATCAACGAGAGTGTACTCAAGACTTCAGGCATCGACGAGAAAATCATCAGCCATATCGCCAACGCCTACCGTCTTGTGTTCCACGGACAGACCAGCGTGTTCGACGCTACCATCCAAATCAAGGAGCAGGTACCCGACGGCAAGGAAGTACGCAGTATCATCCACTTCCTTGAGAATACCAAACTCGGTATCATCAGCAAGATGTAACATCTGACAGAACACACCGAAAGACGCAAAACACTCGTTTTTTCATACCGCTATGACGCATCAGGACACTATCCTCGATGCGTCATTTTTGTTTTTTCATTATCTTTGCACCATCCTTGCCTTTGGCACGGTCATTGCGCAAGACACACACAAAAAATGATATGACAAGAAGAATACTCCTCCTACTGTTGCTTGTCGCAATTCTCACCCATCCCTCCACGGCCCGACAACAGGCCAGTCGGCCAAAGATAGGTCTCGTACTCGGAGGCGGTGGCGCCAAAGGCGCTGCCACCGTCGGAGCGCTGAAGTACATCGAACAGTCGGGCATACCCATCGACTATATCGCCGGAACAAGCATCGGGGCCATCATCGGCGGCCTCTACTCCTGTGGCTACCGCAGTCAGGAACTCGACAGCATGTTCCGCCATCAAGACTGGCTCACCCTGCTCAGCGACCGCGACACCACACTCACCGGACGTATGTTTGCCCGACGTGACGGCACAACCTATGTATTCGGTTTCCCTGTCAGACGGAGCGACCGTGCAAAAAAGAACAAGGCAGTAGGACTCATGTACGGCGACCGCGTGACCCAACTGCTCGACTCTATGACCCAACGCACCGACAGTATCTCGTTTGACAGTCTCCCCATACCCTTCCGGTGCGTTGCCACCGACTACCGCAACCGCCGCAAGGTCGTTCTCTCCAGCGGAAGACTCTCACAGGCCATACGCGCCAGCATGGCCATACCGGGCGCATTCAAGGCCATAGAAATCGATAGCGTGAAACTGCTTGACGGCGGATTGGTAGACAATCTGCCTGTCGACGTGGTACGCGATATGGGGGCTGACATCGTGATTGCCATCGACCTCACTCAAAACAAACATGAAGATGAGGACTTGGAACGACGGAGCAAACGCCACCGTTTTCGCAAAGCCAAAAGCAATCTGGGCCGTATACTACGCTGGGCCGCCCAACGGCCCGACCTGCCACTCTATCGAGAAAATCTCAAACATATCGACGTATACATCAACCCAGACCTCAAGGGATTCAGCGCTGGAAGTTTCAGCGAAAAGAAAGTCTGCAAGATGATAAAAAAAGGCGAAGAGGCCGGAGCAAAAGCCCTAAAACAACTTCGGCGGATACGCAAACGCATCCGCCGATAGAACAAAGGTGATTTTCAGAACTCACCCAAGAAAAGAGAAAGGCTCAAAAACGGAAACCGAAGAAGCAACGTATGCGCCACTTGTCACGCTGCACTTCCAACCGTTTTTCATCGCCAGCCACTGAAAAATTGTAGACCATTGTCGCGCCCAAAAACTTGTTGCGCCAGGAGTACAAGGCTGCTCCACGACCAGTAATGACGGCACTCGGGAAGTGGTAGGCCATACTGTTGCGCACACCCTCCTCCTTGGTATAGTCGTGCGAGTAAACAGTCAGTGTGGGCAAGGCCGAAAGATGGAAGAGCCAATGATGCCCTGCCACAAAATTGTAGCCATAGCCCGCCCCGATGGCCACCTCGGCCGTGCGTATCTTCAATGTCGATGCATCGGCCGACTCTGACGTGCGAATGTCGGTTCGTGTTCCGTCAAAACTTGCGCCCAACATCCAACTGCCTACACTCTGCCGCTGCACATAACTCTGACTGAAGGCCGCCGGGAAGGAAAAACGCCTGCCATTGAAGGCATAATACACATTGACATTGAGAGCCTTTTGGCGTACCATACCACTACTGATAGGAGTTTCCATATCACCCACCGTTCTTGACCCACTATAGGTATTCGAAGCCAAGTATACGATATCAAAACCGAAACGATTGCCGTAGGAGTTGAGGTTGAACTCATAGTCTTTTCCCTTGCCCACCCACTTGGCCGGATTGACGGCAACACCAAGACCAAGACCGCGGTAGAGCACACTGACACTCATCGTACCACGATACTCCGAGCGTACTGTCATATCATCGCGCACACCGTCGGGAGCACTGATGATACGGAGTTTGGCCCCCGAGAGATTGCCGCGCAACTTGACCGTCCATCGGCCTCCGGGACGGACAATGTATGCTGTGTCAATGTTTTTCTTGCGATAATTCAGTGCCAATAGCGAGTCGCCACTGAAAAGATAACCGTCTATACGTGCCAAACGACGCATCAACTTGCGGTACTTCAGTGAATCGATATCACCCTTGCGGAGACGTTCACGATAGAGCGTATCCATCCATTGCAACATATAACCATGGTCGGCAGCATAGCGCATACGCAACCGCAGACTGTCGGCCACACCGAGCAATCGCTCTGTACGTTGGCGCAGTGTTCTACGCTTTTTCTTCTTGGCCGACAAGTCGGCTGGGAACAACAGCAATAGACAGACCACCAAACAAGCCACCGTAGGGAAAGACAACCCGCGAAATATGGAGAAGGACACTTTATGGGAAAAAGAAAAATTGAGTTTCTGCATGAACTTGTTACATTGAAGATTAATAGGCTACCGTACAGGCCATCCCCATAGCCTCGACACGACGGCATATCGTATCGAGTTCCTCATGGGTGGCCTTGCTTAAGTACGGGTCAGGGGTCTCACGGTCTATCGTATAGATCATAACCTGCTGCGGACCGATATCAGCAAGAGCCGAAAGCCAAGGGGCAACATACTCTTCACCGACATTGTCGACGGCAGTGCCATCCATCGCCCGACCGTGCATGAAAATGGTCTGCACGATGACGTGTCCGGCAAAGGAACGCATTGTATCGATGATGTGACGAACGTCGTAATGCGGCGATACAGGACGGTCTACAACCTTGATATAAGCAGGACTGACCGTATCGAGTTTCAGAATGTTGTTGTCTACCCGCATCAGTGCCTCATGCACTTGAGAAAGATGGGCGAAAGTGGCATTGCTCAACACCGACACCTTGGCCAACGGAAAGAAGCGATCGCGCAACCGTAGCACATCATCCACTATACCGGGAAAATCAGGATGCCCAGTAGGTTCACCATTGCCCGAGAAAGTCAGTACATCTGGAGCCGTACCCTCTGCCCGCATAGCCTGCAACTTGCTCTCCAAGGCCATCGACACCTCACTGCGTGTCGGACGCGGATGATGCGCTCTACGGCCTGCATTGAACCCGCACTCGCAATACAGACAATCAAAGGTACACACCTTGCCATCGTCCGGCATCAGATTGATACCGAGCGATACACCCAACCGGCGGCTATGTATCGGACCGACAATGGGTGACGGATAAATAATCGTTGACATGACGGTAAAAAATTAGGCAGTTTCCCAAAGAAACTACAATACGCAAATGCAAAATTAGGCATAAATTCCGAATTTATACAAACTGTCTATTAAGATTTTTTTACCTAAAAAACCACATGAAAATATCTGTATAGGATGAACTTTTTCTACCTTTGCAAGTAACGACTACCGCACCCCGACAAACTTATAAAATATGCCGGAATACAAGATGCCGGAACATTTACCATACGAACTAAAAACACACACATGAAAACAAGACAATACTTACTCGGTTTCGATGTAGGTAGCAGTAGCGTAAAAGCCTCACTCGTTGATATCGACAGCGGAGATTGTGCCGCTTCAGCCTTCTATCCCGAACACGAAGCCCCCATCAAGGCACTCAAAGCAGGATGGGCGGAACAGTCACCGGAGATGTGGTGGAGCAACGCCAAACTGGCCCTGGCCAAGATTATGACTGAAACGGGGGCAAAAGGCGAAGACATACGCGGCATAGGCATATCCTACCAAATGCACGGACTTGTGTGTGTAGACCACGATGGGCAACCGCTAAGAGACAGCATCATCTGGTGCGACTCACGCGCCGTACCGTATGGCGAGCGCGCCTGGCAACGGTTGGGCGCAGACTATTGTCTGAGCCACCTGCTCAACTCTCCCGGCAATTTCACCGCCGCCAAACTGGCATGGGTACGCGAGAACGAGCCTGAGACCTTCTCACGCATCGATAAGATCATGTTGCCAGGTGACTATTTGGCCATGAAACTCAGCGGTGAAGCCAACACGACCGTCAGCGGACTATCAGAAGGCATATTTTGGGATTTCAAAAACCGCTCCGTATCGCAGACACTGCTCGACGAAATGGAAATACCCAAGGAGATGATTGCCCCCATCGTACCCACCTTCGCCATACAAGCCCGCGTATCAAAAGCCGCAGCAGCCGAAACAGGTCTGCAGGAAGGCACCCCCATCAGTTACCGCGCAGGCGACCAACCCAACAACGCCCTTTCACTCAACGTATTCAATCCCGGTGAGATAGCCTCAACCGCAGGAACATCTGGCGTAGTGTATGGTGTGCTCGGTGAGACCAACTACGATCCGAAGAGCCGCGTCAACACCTTCGCCCATGTCAACTACACCGAGTCGCAGACCCGTCTTGGCGTATTGCTCTGCATCAACGGCACCGGTATCCTCAACGCATGGACTCACCGCAACGTAACCCCCGACCTTGGTTATACCGAGATGAACGACTTGGCCGCCACCGTTCCCGTTGGCAGCGACGGCGTGACCATCATACCCTTTGGCAACGGTGCGGAGCGCGTACTCGAAAACCGGGAGACCGGTTGCTCCATACATGGACTCAACTTCAACAAGCACAACCGTGCCCACCTCGTACGCGCCGCACAAGAAGGCATCGTATTCAGTTTCTGCTACGGCATGGAAGTGATGCGCTCCATGGGCATGGACATACAGAAAGTACACGCAGGACGCGCCAATATGTTTCTCAGTCAGATATTCCGCGAAACACTCGCCAATACAAGCGGTGCCACCATCGAACTCTACGAGACAGACGGCAGCGTAGGCGCAGCACGCGGAGCAGGAATGGGATGCGGTATCTACCGCGACAACACCGAAGCCTTCGCGTCACTGAAGAAACTTGGCGTAATCACCCCCGATACCCAGCAACAGGAACAGTACCTTGAAGCCTATGCCCGGTGGAAACAGACTCTGGAACAGACATTGGCACACTGATAGCCAAAAACAATCAATCAAGCATACAATATAAATTTTACAACTAACATACTTCAAACAAAGAATTATGGCAAAAGAATATTTTCCTCAAATCGGAAAAATCCCCTTCGAGGGACCGGAAAGCAAGAACGTGATGGCATTCCACTACTACCAGCCTGAAAAGGTAGTGATGGGCAAGAAGATGAAAGACTGGCTCAAGTTCGCCATGGCATGGTGGCACACCCTCGGCCAGGCTTCCGGCGACCAGTTCGGTGGCAACACCCGTACCTACGAATGGGACAAGGCCGAAGATGCCGTACAGCGCGCCAAAGACAAAATGGACGCCGGCTTCGAGATCATGGAAAAACTCGGTATCGAGTATTTCTGTTTCCATGATGTCGACCTCGTCGACCCCGCCGACGACATCGACGAATACGAGGCCAACATGAAGGCCATCACCGACTACGCCCAAGAGAAGATGAAGGGTACAAACATCAAGTTGCTTTGGGGTACAGCCAACGTATTCGGCCACAAGCGCTATATGAACGGTGCTGCCACCAACCCCGACTTCGACGTTGTGGCACGCGCAGCCGTACAGATCAAGAATGCCATTGATGCCACCATCAAACTCGGCGGTACCAACTACGTATTCTGGGGCGGACGCGAAGGCTATATGTCTCTGCTCAACACCGACCAGAAGCGTGAGAAGGAACACCTCGCACAGATGCTCACCTTGGCACGCGACTACGCCCGCTCAAAAGGTTTCACTGGTACCTTCCTCATCGAACCGAAGCCCATGGAGCCTACCAAGCACCAGTACGATGTAGATGTCGAGACCGTTGTGGGCTTCCTCCGCGCACACGGACTGGACAAGGACTTCAAGGTGAACATCGAGGTCAACCACGCCACCCTCGCCGGACACACCTTCGAGCACGAGTTGGCCGTAGCCGTAGACAACGGTATGCTCGGCTCCATTGATGCCAACCGCGGTGACTACCAGAATGGTTGGGATACCGACCAGTTCCCCATCGACAACTACGACCTCACACAGGCTATGATGCAAATCATCCGCAACGGTGGTTTGGGCAATGGTGGTAGCAACTTCGACGCCAAACTCCGTCGCAACAGTACCGACCCCGAGGACATCTTCATCGCCCACATCTCTGGTATGGACGCTATGGCCCGCGCACTCGAAAACGCTGCAGCCATCCTCACAGAGAGCGAACTGCCCCAGATGTTCAAGGAGCGCTACGCAAGTTTCGATGCAGGCGAAGGCAAGAAGTTTGAGAACGGCGAACTCACCCTCGAGCAACTGGTTGACTACGCCAAGAAGAACGGCGAACCCAAGCAGACCAGCGGCAAGCAGGAGAAGTACGAGACCATCGTCGCTCTCTATGCCAAATAAGCGCAACTGACATACACCATAGAGAAGTCCCGCGACTCACACCGCGTGCAACCCACGCACGGGAGACGCGGGACTTTTCATTGCACCCCACCTTAGAGTGACGGTAAATCACAGTTTTCAAATCGTACCGTAGTATTTCTTATCGTCACTTACATCCGTCATACAACAACCACCATCAACCTAATCAACTGAAAATGCCAAACCAACAAAACGGTAGCAAAAGTTACCTTATCTCCATCGTCATGGTAGCCGTACTGGGCGGACTGCTCTTCGGCTACGACACCGCCGTCATCTCTGGCGCAGAGAAAGGAATGCAGGCCTTCTTCCTCGGCGCCCAAGACTTTACTTACACCGACTTCATGCACGGCTTCACCTCCAGTTCGGCCCTTATCGGCTGCATCATCGGTAGCGCCGTATCAGGATTCTTCGCTAGCCGCTGCGGACGCAAGAAATCACTCGTTCTCGCCGGCATCTGCTTCTTCCTATCCGCCTGGGGTTCCATGCGCCCAGAGTCGTACATACTGCCCGAGGGCGAACCCACATGGACCTTGCTCGTCGTCTTCAACTTCTACCGCATACTCGGCGGCATCGGCGTCGGTATGGCATCGGCCATCTGCCCGATGTATATCGGCGAGGTAGCCCCCAGCGAGATACGCGGCATGCTCGTAAGTTGGAACCAGTTTGCCATCATCTTCGGCCAACTCGTCGTGTACTTTGTCAACTTCCTCATTCTCGGCGACCACACCAACCCCATCATCGAACAGATAGGACAGGGCTTCAGCAAAGTAGCCGCTTCTTCAGACCCTTGGACCATCACCACTGGCTGGCGCTACATGTTCGGTAGCGAGATGGTACCCGCCGGACTTTTCACCATCCTCATCTGCTTTGTACCCGAGACCCCACGCTACCTCGTACTGATTGGCAAAGACAGTCTTGCCCACCGCATTTTGGCACGCATCAACGGCGACATCAAAGCCGGACAGATACTCGCCGACATCAAGAACACCATGGAGACCAAGACCGAGCGACTCTTCTCCTACGGCTATCTGTGCATCTTCATCGGTATCATGCTCAGCGTATTCCAGCAAGCCATCGGCATCAACGCTGTGCTCTACTACGCCCCACGCATTTTCGGCGACATGGGCATGGACAATCCTATGGTACAGACCGTCGTGATGGGCGTGGTCAACATTCTCTTCACGCTTGTAGCCGTATTCACCGTCGAGAAACTCGGGCGCAAACCCCTGCTTATCACCGGTTCGGTAGGCATGGCCATCGGTGCCATTGGCGTTGCCCTCACCTTCGGCAATCCCGCCCTCAACATCGTCACCATGGTATCCATCATGGTTTATAGCGCCTCGTTCATGTTCTCATGGGGCCCCATCTGCTGGGTTTACATCGCCGAGATCTTCCCCAATACCATTCGCGGTGCAGCAGTGGCCATCGCAGTGGCTTTCCAGTGGATATTCAATTTCATCGTAAGTTCCACCTTCGTACCCATGTTCAACATGCACCTCCAGCCCGGCGACCACTTCGGCCACTGGTTCACCTACGGTCTGTACGGCATCATCTGCATCATCTCCGCACTCTTCGTATGGCGACTCGTGCCCGAGACCAAAGGCAAGTCGCTTGAAGAGATTAGCACCATGTGGCACAACCGCAAATAAGCCACCATTACCCCATACCCTCAACGTCCGCCGACACACCTGTCCATAGTGTCGGCGGACGTTTTTTTGCGACCATCCCTACAAGACTATCCTCACCCACACACTCCAAAACCAGAAAAACCCACTGAAAGCCTTTTCATCACTACTAAATGGGAAAAAGAGACCCGCTTTCAGAAATAATTAGTAAATTTGCACGTTCATTCATAGGATAATTGTGCGCATACGTATCCTATGAACGGATAGGCCGACGGAACAGAAGCCCAAGAGCGACCTACCACCAACAAGCGAAAGAATAAAAAAGAACAGATATATATATGAACGTTTTAGAACTAAGTGAACAAGAGATCGTAAGAAGACAAAGTCTGCAGGAACTGCGCAATCTGGGCATCGACCCCTACCCCGCCGCAGAATACCCGACCAACGCTTTCTCCGAGGACATCAAGACACAGTTCAGCGATGAAGGCGAGAAGCGCGAAGTCACCATCGCCGGACGTATGATGAGTCGCCGTGTCATGGGTAAAGCCAGTTTCGTGGAACTGCAGGACTCCAAGGGCCGCATACAGGTATACATCACCCGTGACGACATCTGCCCCGATGAGAACAAAGACCTCTACAACACCGTGTTCAAACGTCTGCTCGACATCGGTGACTTTATCGGTGTCAAAGGTTTTGTATTCCGCACACAGACCGGTGAAATCTCCGTACACGCCCAAAGCCTCACCCTCCTGTCAAAAAGCCTCAAACCCCTACCCATCGTCAAGTACAAGGACGGTGTAGCCTACGACAAGTTTGAGGACCCCGAACTCCGTTTCCGCCAACGCTATGTCGACCTTATCGTCAATGACGGCGTGAAAGATACTTTCCTGCAGCGCGCCACCGTAGTGCGCACCATCCGCCGCGTACTCGACGAGGCTGGATACACCGAGGTAGAAACCCCGACCCTGCAGGCCATCGCCGGAGGAGCAAGCGCACGCCCGTTCATCACCCACTTCAATGCCCTCAACATTGATATGTACATGCGTATCGCCACCGAGTTATACCTCAAGCGACTCATCGTCGGCGGATTTGAAGGCGTATACGAGATCGGCAAGAACTTCCGCAACGAGGGAATGGACCGCAACCACAACCCCGAGTTCACCTGCATGGAACTCTACGTGCAGTACAAAGACTACAATTGGATGATGGAGTTCACCGAGAAACTCCTCGAGACCGTCTGCATCGCAGTCAACGGCAAGCCAGAGCGCGAGATTGGCGGAAACATCGTCAGTTTCAAGGCTCCCTACCGCCGTCTTCCCATCCTTGACGCCATCAAGGAGAAAACCGGTTTCGACTGCAACGGCAAGACCGAAGAAGAAATCCGCGCTTTCTGCCTCGAGAAAGGCATGGAGGTAGACGAGACCATGGGCAAGGGAAAACTCATCGACGAACTCTTCGGCGAATTCTGCGAAGGCACCTTCATACAGCCGACCTTCATCATCGACTACCCCGTCGAAATGTCACCCCTCACCAAGATGCACCGCTCCAAACCCGGACTGACCGAGCGCTTCGAACTGATGGTCAACGGCAAGGAATTGGCCAACGCCTATTCAGAACTCAATGACCCCATCGACCAGGAAGAACGCTTCAAGGAGCAAATGCGACTCGCCGACAAGGGTGACGACGAAGCCATGATCATCGACCAGGACTTCCTCCGCGCTCTGCAGTACGGTATGCCCCCGACCTCAGGTATCGGCATCGGTATTGACCGTCTCGTCATGCTCATGACCGGACAGACCACCATACAGGAAGTGCTCTTCTTCCCCCAAATGCGCCCCGAGAAGAAAGCACCCAAGAGTAACGTCGCTGAGTGGCAGGCCCTCGGTGTACCCGAAGAGTGGGTACCCGTATTCAACAAAGCCGGCTACAACCTCATCTCCGACATCAAAGAGGTCAAGGCCCAGAAACTGCAAATGGATGTCTGCGGTGTCAACAAGAAATACAAACTCGGCTACACCAATCCTAAGGTAGACGAGTTCCAGCAATGGATAGACAACGCCAACGCATAAGCGCACTCCGCGCATAAAGACAAGACAGAACAAAGGGAAGGCCGTCATGACAGCATCCACTTCACGACAGCCTTCCCCTCCTGAATACAACTGACAAAAAAACACACGGCATGTTCGATTGCGGGAAGATAGCAATTATAGGAGGAGGCAGTTGGGCCACAGCCATCGCCAAAATCGTCATCGGCCACACCCACCACATCGGCTGGTACATACGCCGCGACGACCACATCGAGGACTTCCGCCGCATGGGACACAACCCCACCTACCTCACCAGCGTACACTTCAATGTCGACGAGATATTTTTCTCGAGCGACATCAACAAGGTCGTGGAAGCCTACGACACTCTCATCTTCGTCATCCCCTCCCCCTATCTCAAAAACCACCTCAAAAAGTTGCGCACACGACTGCGCAGCAAATTCATCGTCACCGCCATCAAAGGACTTGTGCCCGAAGACAACCTCTCCTGTTCGGAATATTTCCACGATGTCTACGATGTGCCGATGGAAAACCTCGCCTGCATAGGCGGACCGTCACACGCCGAAGAAGTAGCCCTCGAGCGTCTGTCCTACCTCACCATAGGATGTGCCGACCAAAACAAAGCCCAAGTTTTCGCCGACACCGCCCTCACCTCCGAATTTATCAAGACCAAGACTAGCACCGATGTCATGGGCATAGAGTATTCCTCCGTTCTGAAGAATGTCTACGCCATCGCATCGGGCATCTGCAGCGGACTGCAGTACGGAGACAATTTCCAAGCCGTACTCATGTCAAACGCCGTACAGGAAATGTCACGCTTCCTCACCGCTATCTATCCCCTCGACCGTAGCGTATACGACTCCGTATACCTCGGCGACCTGCTCGTCACCGGCTACTCGAAATTCTCGCGCAACCGCACCTTCGGCACCATGATTGGCAAAGGTTATAGCGTCAAAAGCGCACAGATAGAAATGGAGATGATTGCCGAAGGTTTCTTCGGTACAAAATGCATGAAGGAGAAAAACCGGCACATGCATGTCAATATGCCCATCCTCGATGCCGTGTACAACATACTCTACGAGCGTATCAGTCCGCAGATCGAAATCAAGTTGCTCACCGACTCGTTCAGATAAACACCTTCCGTCAACCAGACAAATACCCCACAAACAAAGAATCCACATACTTTAATAACAATAACAAGAAAATGAAAAGTATCAGCTTAGACATCTCAAAGGCCACCCAATTCCTCGGCGAGGGTGCCGTGAAAGCGTATGAGCCTGCCGTCGCAGCCGCACAAGAGGCACTCGAAAACGGCACATGCCCCGGCAATGATTTCCTCGGATGGCTACACCTACCGTCATCCATCACACCCGAGTTTTTGGCCGAAATAGAAGCCACAGCAGCCACCCTGCGCGAAAAGTGCGAGGCCGTCGTCGTGGCAGGCATCGGCGGTAGTTATCTCGGCGCCCGTGCTGTCATCGAAGCCCTGAGCAATGCTTTCTCTTGGCTTGTGGCCGACAAGAAGAGCCCCACCATACTCTTTGCCGGCAACAACATCAGTGAAGACTATCTCTTCGAACTGACTGAATACCTCAAAGATAAGAAATTCGGTGTAATCAACATCTCCAAGTCAGGCACGACCACAGAGACTGCCCTCACCTTCCGTTTGCTCAAGAAGCAGTGCGAAGCACAACGCGGCAAAGAAGAAGCCAAGGATGTCATCGTTGCCATCACCGACGCCCACAAGGGAGCAGCCCGTGCAGCCGCCACCAAGGAAGGCTACAAGACCTTCGTCATCCCCGACAACGTAGGCGGACGCTTCTCCGTACTCACCCCCGTAGGACTGCTGCCCATCGCCGTAGCAGGATTTGATGTCAAGGCACTCGTCAGTGGTGCCGCCGATATGGAGAAAGCCACTGGCAAGAACGTACCCTTCGATGAAAACCCCGCCGCCCTCTACGCAGCCGTACGCAACGCCCTCTACGCACAGGCCGGAAAGAAGATTGAAATCATGGTCAACTTCCAGCCCAAACTCCACTTCTTCAGTGAGTGGTGGAAGCAACTCTACGGCGAAAGCGAAGGCAAAGACAGCAAGGGCATCTTCCCCGCATCCTGCGACTTCACGACCGACCTCCACTCCATGGGACAATGGATACAGGAAGGCGAGCGTTCTATCTTCGAGACCGTACTCAGCGTGGAGAACACCAATGAGAGCCTGCTCTTCCCCCACGATGACGAGAATCTTGACGGTCTCAATTTCCTCGCTGGCAAGCATGTCGACGAGGTGAACAAGATGGCCGAACTCGGCACACGACTGGCACACGTCGACGGCGGTGTACCCAACATCCGCATCAGCGTACCGCAACTCTCCGAATACTGCATCGGACAACTCATCTACTTCTTTGAGATTGCCTGCGGTATCAGCGGCAATCTGCTGGAGGTCAACCCGTTCAACCAGCCCGGAGTGGAAGCCTACAAGAAAAATATGTTCGCCTTGCTCGACAAGCCCGGTTACGAGGCTGAAAGCAAAGCCATCAAGGAGCGCCTGGCCGCTGAAGCATAAGCAGAGAGGACGCTACATGACAGACAACTGCGTCAACGCCTATCTGCAGAAATTCGGCTACACCGAGTTCACACCGAAAACGGTGCTGTTCGATATGGACGGCACCGTGTATGACTCCATGCACAACCATGCCGTATGCTGGCAAAAAGCCATGGCCGAGTATGGTATTGATATGCCCTATGCCGATACCTACAAGTACGAAGGCATGCGCGGCGTGGAGACCATACAGATTGTGGTCAAGCAACAACAAGGACGCGACATCACCGAAGCCGAAGCCCAGGAGATGTATGACGAGAAAGCCCGCCTGTTCGGACTCCTGCCCAAAGCACCCGTCATGCCCGGCACATTCGACCTGATGCGCAAGATCAAGGCCGCCGGAATGCAGGTAGGCATCGTCACCGGTAGCGGACAACGCCCGCTCATCGCCCGTCTCGAAGAAGATTTCCATGAGTTTCTCGACCGCGCCCATATCGTCTGCGCCTATGACGTGAGTCACGGCAAACCGGCTCCCGACCCCTATCTCATGGGACTGGAAAAAGCGGGATGCCAACACCCTTGGGAAGGCATCGTCGTAGAGAACGCTCCGCTCGGCGTACGCGCCGGAGCCGCCGCCGGCATGTTCACCATTGCCATCAACAGTGGTCCGCTTCCCGATACTGTCCTCGCCGATGCAGGTGCAGACATTGTTGTACCCAATATGCAGACGCTCAGCGAGAATTGGGAAAAAATCATCGGCAAGGAATAGACCATCCGATGCACAGACACCCATCAACGGGTTCGCTACGCAAAAGTGCGCGGCGAACCCGTTTTTCATTTAGGCGTGTTCTATAAATTCCACGCATTGTTAAATTTGTATTTTAGGCAGATTGCTCTTTGTGTCTTTTTGTTTTTATCCGGCATCTTTCCCTTTCTTCTTCAGTCGCATAGCCCGCTATGCTCTTTCAGAAAGAAAGCGAAATCTACTCGGCTAAAATTCAAAAATCCATCAAAGGTAATTTATAGAACCCGCCTTACCATTTTTTCAACCAAAAAGCCACATGGCTAGAAATAATTGATTAACTTTGTAAACAGCCTTATCCATATTTTTAGAAACCACCTGAAAACAAAACCAAAACATACCTACATATGAAAAAGAAACAAGTACTGGCCACCCTCGTCGGAGTCTTTCTGCTGTCATGCGCCACACCACTGTCGGCCCAAACCCAGGAAGAACCTGTCAAGCAGACGGACGAAAACATGGAATGGTTTGCCCAAGCCAAACTGGGCATATTCATACACTGGGGCATCTACGCCGTCAATGGCGTATCAGAAAGTTGGTCTTTCTACAACAAATACCTGCCCTACGACGAATACATGAAACAGTGCAAGGGATTCACCGCCTCGAAGTACGACCCTAAAGCATGGGTAGACCTCATCAAGGAAAGCGGTGCCCGCTACACCGTTATCACCACCAAGCACCACGACGGCGTAGCCCTTTGGGACACCAAGGCCGGCACACTCAGCACCGTAAAGAGTACTCCCGCCAAACGCGACCTCATCACTCCCTTTGTCAAGGAAGTACGGAAGCAGGGACTCAAACTGGGACTCTACTACTCACTGCTTGACTGGTCACACCCCGACTACCCCAACATGACCCGCACGGAAACGCGCTACAAGGACGACCCCGCACGTTGGAAACGCTTTGTCGATTTCGACTTCGCCCAACTCAAGGAACTCAACACCCAGTTCAAGCCCGACCTCTACTGGTTTGATGGCGACTGGGAGCAGACCGCCGAAGCGTGGAACTCCAAAGGTATTGTCAACCTTCTGCGCTCCACCAACCCCACCACCATCATCAACTCACGCATACAAGGCTACGGCGACTACGCCACTCCCGAGCAGGGCGTTCCCGTCGTGCGTCCGCAAGACAAGTACTGGGAACTCTGTATGACGATGAACGACTCATGGGGCTACCAACACGCCGACACCAACTACAAGTCGCCCTTCATCCTTCTACGCACCTTTGTCGACTGTCTAAGCATGGGCGGCAACCTACTGCTCGACATCGGTCCAAAGGCCGATGGCACCATCCCCGAAGAGCAGATTGCCACCCTCAAGGAATTCGGACGCTGGACCAAGAAGCACAAGGAAGCCATCTACGATACCCGAGCAGGTATCCCGAACGAACATTTCCAAGGCTACACCACACTCAATAAGGCAGGTGACATTCTCTACCTCTATCTGCCCTACAAGCCCAATGGCCCCGTTGAAGTAAAAGGACTGATGAACAAGGTCAACCGCGTATGGGTAGTCGGCGACGGTTCCATCATACCGTGGAAGGTTTACAACAAAAACTACTGGAGCGAAGTGCCAGGCAACCTCTATATTGATGTGCCCGAGAAATCGCTCGATCCTCAGATCACCGTCCTGGCCGTACTGCTCGACGGCCCCATCAAACTCTATCGCGGTGTAGGCCAAGTGATAGAGAGCAACTGATATCAAACCCATAAAAAAGAAACTTCATGAACAAAAATATCATCACCTCCGCCCTTCTTGCCGCAGTAGCCATTCTACCAGCAACAGCCCAGCAGAGCCTACTCGAAAAGTACGCCCGCCAACTGACTATACCCCGCAACTACGTGTGCTACCGCACATCTGAAAAGATAAAGATAGACGGCAAACTCAACGAGCGCGCTTGGCAGAAAGCTGCCGAGACCGAATCGTTTGTTGACATCAGCGGCGAAGGTTTCCCTACCCCCAAATACGACACCAAGGCCCGTATGCTTTGGGACGATGACTACCTCTACGTTTCGGCCGTCATGGAAGAACCCGACATCGTAGCCAACCTCACCGAACACGATGCCATCATCTACCACGACAACGACTTTGAGGTATTTATCGACCCCGACGGCGATGGCCACAACTATTTCGAAATTGAAAACAATGCACGCGGTGTCGTCTTCGACCTCATGCTCGACAAGGCTTACCGCTCGGGCGGCAACTTCATGGTACAATGGGACTGTCCGGGACTGCTTTTGGCCGTGTCGCGCGACGGCACACTCAATAAGTCGACCGACACCGACCGCACATGGACCGTGGAAATGGCCATCCCACACAAGGCCATCACTGTAAACTTCGACAATCCGCTGAAAGCCGGCAACACCTGGCGCCTCAACTTCTCGCGCGTAGAATGGCTCAAGAAGGGTGGACCTGAAGAAAACTGGGTATGGACTCCTACTGGCAAGATTGACATGCACATGCCTGACCGCTGGGGCTTCCTTCAATTCTCCGACAAAACTGTAGGCGAGGGAACAGACACCTTCAAAACACCCTATCAGATGGATGTCTACCGTCTGCTTTGGGCGATGTTCTACGCCCAAATGGACCACCGCGCCAAGACCGGACAGTTTGTCTGCTCCATCGACGGCCTGGGACTGACCGACACCGACTACGCATCGCTACCGCAAGGCTGCAATATCGACATGGAAGCCACTGCCGGAGCCTTCCGCATCGGTATACGTTCTGCATCGGAAAAGATGAAATACACGGTAGACCAAAACGGTAAGTTCATCCGCACGACAACCATACCCGAAGAGAAGAAATAAAATCCACACGCACATGAAGAAAAAAAATATTGTTTTCACCGCCCTTCTGGCCTTGCTTCTCCCGGTTTCGGTACTTGCCTCCAGCCATAAGGAGTATGCCGCCCTGGGCGACACGCACATCACGGTGTTCGACAAGACCAACGTACACTTCGACCCGAACCATATCGGAAACTACGCCGAAGCCGGTGCCGACGGTATCATTCGCTTGGTCAACGGACGCATCATCCTCAAGAAGATTACCATTCCCCACTACCAGCGCAATGTCAAGGTCAACATCAAGGTGACCGTTGCCTCCAACGGCGACCGCTGGGACAAGTCAGGCTCATGCTTCGTACTGCCCAAGCAGTCGGCCATCAACCTGATGTCTATCGCCAAGGGTGAGAAGAAATTCCCCGCCATCGACACCACACAATACGAGCGGCTCATCGGTGTGGTAGCCGGAAAGGACTACAAACCGACCCTCGAACTGATGCGCTTCATGACTCCATTTGGCGTAGGCCACTACAGCGCCAACAACGATACGCTCACCGCCAAACGCCGTCCCGTATACATTCCAAAATGGGAACAGCAGGTAGAATGGCAGCAAGACATCACCGACCTCTACCCCGCACTTGAAGGCGAGGCCTATGTCGGCGTATTCATCGACACCTGGACCGAACCGGGCTACATCGCTTCCGTTGCCCTCGATTTCAAGGAAAGTACCATCTCCTGCGACAAGATGCCCGCACGCCATGTAGAACCTGTCGTCAATACAGTCTACTACATCGGCCAGGAATATCCCGACATCTTCGCCCGCAAACCGCTGACCACCACTTTCACCCTACCCGCCAAAGCCAAGAATGTACGTCTGAAATACATCGTCACCGGACACGGCGGCCATGACGGAGGCGACGAGTTCACCCCCAACGAGAATATCCTCTCAATAGACGGACGCGAGGTCTACCGTTTCACGCCTTGGAGAGACGACTGCGCATCTTTCCGCCGCTTCAATCCTGCCACCGGCGTATGGCTCATTCCGCGCAAGGCAGCCTACATCAGCGAGGAAGGATATGCTGAGAAAGAGGTCGAAGAACCTCTGGCTTCTTCCGACCTGTCGCGCTCCAACTGGTGTCCGGGCAGCGATGTATGGCCCGAGACCGTCAGCCTCGGCAATATCTCTGCCGGACAGCACACGCTGACCATCGCCATCCCCAAGGCACAACCTATCAAAGGCGACGAGATGAACCATTGGTTGGTTTCGGCCTACCTCGTATGGGAAGAATAGAATAAAAAACAAAGCCATTAGATTAATACACAAAGAGCGGCAGACTCCACATGAGTTTGCCGCTCTTCGCGTGTTTGGGGCATACAAGAAATATGATGCGCCATCTTTGCCTGTAAATCCTGGTCAGATTGTTTTCTGTACGACTTACAGCAGTGCCTCGAACTTCTCTTTGAGTTTGGCCTTGTTGGCCGCACCGACGAATTTGTCTACCAGTTCGCCACCCTTGAAGAACAACAGAGTGGGCACACTGCGCACACCATAATCAACTGCAATATCGTCATTTTCTTCAATGTCGCACTTGCCGACAACGAGTTTGCCATCAAACTCTTCTGCCAGTTCCGACACGATCGGACCAATCATGCGGCAAGGGCCACACCATGTAGCCCACAGATCGACAACGAGGGGCAGATCACCATTCTTGTAGGTCTCGAAATTTTCGGTTGTGATTTTTACTTCCATTTTTATCGTTAGTTTATTGGTTATTGTCTAAATATCCGTAATGTATTATGTGTCTTGCACCATCAAGCAAGAACAAACACCGTGCCAAAGACGCATCAGTTGATGAAGTAGTCGATACCGTTCTCACCCGTTTCCTGTTTGAGATCATCGAGATGGTCAAGCAAGCGCTTATTGATATCCACTTGGATATTCCTGCTATGAAGCGGTATCTTGCAGTTGTGTTCCTTGTCTATCAGTTGGATGTAGAGCGGCACACTGCCCTTCGCCTCCTTGACCACAGAAAACAGACTTTCCAAGGTCATCTCGTCGAAAGCCCCCTCACCGATAGTGACAGTGAAACGCTCAATGCTTTTCTTCATCACATCGCTGAGATACTCTATGTTCTGTATGCGTACCTCATAACTGCTACTGTTTTGGAAACGTTGTACACTTTTGGCCCGAATGTAGATGGTGTAGCCTTCTTGAAACCAGTTCGACCATTTCGTCCACTCATCACCGAAGAAGGCCAGTTCGCCACTTCCTTCATAGTCCTCCATGGTGACAATACCGTAAGGCTTGTTGGTCTTGGAGGAGAAGCGAGAGACAACACTCTTGACGATACCGCCGAAGGTCAGTTCCTCATACTTGGCGAGTTCCTGCTTGTCGGCATCGCGCCCAAGGTCGCAGATATGCTTGTTGCACATGTGCCGGAGCGCAAGACTATAGTCATCGAGCGGATGGGCTGAGAGATAGATACCCACGAGATCACGTTCCTTGTTGAGTTTGTCGATGGTGCTCCACTGTTCTGTCTTGGGAAACGGCGGTTTGGGCAGTTCGGCCGCCTCATCGTCACCGAACAACGAGTTTTGTGCCTGTTGTCGCTCCACTTGGTAGAGTTGTCCGTAGCGCACAAGCAAGTCGAGGAAGGTGTCACCCTTGGGTGTGACGCCGAAATACTGCTCGCGCGGATGACCGAAATTGTCAAAACCGCCGCTGAGTGCCAAACTTTCAAACGCCTTGCGGTTGACAGCCGACATACTGACACGCTGGGCGAAATTGTAGATATCGGTATACGGGCCGTTCTTGTCACGCTCCTCGATGATGGCCTGTGCGGCAGCATCGCCCATACCCTTTATGGCCGAGAGGCCGAAACGTATCTCGCCCTTCTTGTTGGCAGAGAATTTCTGACGGCTCTCGTTCACGTCAGGTCCAAGACAGGGAATGCCCATTGCCTGGCACTCGCTCATGAGTTTGGTGATTTTGCCGATATCGTTGATACACCGGCTCATGTTGCCGGCCATAAATTCTGCGGGATAGTGTGCCTTGAGATAAGCCGTCTGATAGGCCACCCACGAATAGCAGGTAGCGTGACTCTTGTTGAAGGCGTAGGAGGCGAATTTCTCCCAGTCGCCCCATATCTTTTCGAGCACCTTGGGGTCATGTCCGTTGCTTACACCGCCGTTGATGAACTTTGGTTTCATCGCGTCGACAATGGCTTTCTTCTTCTTACCCATGGCCTTACGGAGTGCATCTGACTCGCCTCGGGTGAAGTTGGCCAACTGTCGCGACAAGAGCATGACTTGCTCCTGATAGACCGTGATGCCGTAAGTATCCTTGAGATAGCGCTCCATGCACGGTATATCGTAGGTGATTTTCTCCTGACCGTTCTTTCGCTTGATAAACGAGGGTATGTAGTCCATCGGGCCCGGACGATAAAGGGCATTCATGGCGATAAGATCCTCAAACACGGTGGGATGCAATTCGCGCAGATATTTCTGCATACCCGCCGACTCAAACTGGAATGTACCGACAGTACGTCCCTCTTGATAGAGTTTATAGGTGAGTTCGTCGTCTATGGGTATGGTGTCAAGGTCGAGCGTGATGCCGCGCGTCAAGCGTATGTTCTCCACGGTCTCCTTCATGATGGAGAGGGTAGACAGGCCGAGGAAGTCCATCTTGATAAGTCCAGTCTCCTCGATGACATGTCCGTCGTACTGTGTGGCCAACAATTTATGGCCTGGATCCGACTTATCCTCGGCCGTAGAGACGGGCACCCAGTCGGAGATGGCATCGCGACAGATGATTGTTCCGCAGGCATGGATACCCGTGCCGCGCACTGTACCCTCAAGCATCTTGGCGTACTTGATGGTATTGCGCATCTTGATATCGGGACTGGCCTCCGCCTCACGCAGTTCGGGAACATACTTGATGGCGTTCGGAAGGTTCATCTTCACGTTGTTGCCCTTCTCGTCGGAAAGTTTGTCGGGTATGGCCTTGCACAGGCGGTTGGAAATTTCAAGAGGCAGTTTTTCCACGCGCGCCACATCCTTGATGGAGTTCTTGGTCGCCATCGTACCATAGGTGATGATGTGCGCCACCTTGTCGTGTCCGTACTTGTCTTCCACCCACTCCAACACGCGACCGCGGCCGTCATCATCGAAGTCGGTATCAATATCGGGAAGAGAGATACGGTCGGGATTGAGAAAACGCTCAAACAGCAAGTCGTACTTGATGGGGTCAATCTTCGTGATACCCAAACAATAGGCCACTACCGAACCGGCGGCACTTCCACGTCCCGGACCGACCATGACCCCCAATTCGTCGCGGGCCGAATTGATGAAGTCCTGCACAATAAGGAAGTAGCCCGGGAAACCCATCGTCTTCATGATATGCAATTCGAACTTCACTCGCTCATGCACATCGTCGGGCAATGGGTCGCCATAGAGACGGCGCGCACCGTCGTAGGCCAGTTTGGCCAAATAGTCGGCTTCAAACTTGATACGGTAGATTTTCTCTATACCTCCGAGCTTCTTTATCTTGGCCTCGGCATCTTCCTGTGACATGATGTCATTGCCATTCTCGTCGGTAGTAAACTCGCGGAACAATTGTTCGGGAGTGAACTTCCGTCGGGTGTCCTCTTCCGTTCCAAATTCGGCAGGAATGGGGAAGAAGGGCATGATAGGAGCGTGGTCGATGCTATACATCTCCACCTTGTCAAGAATCTCCAGCGTGTTCGACAGGGCAAAGGGCACGTCGGCAAAAACGGAGTTCATTTCCTCCCGCGTCTTAAACCACTCCTGCTTGGAGTAGAGCATACGGTTGGGATCGTCGAGATCTTTGCCCGTAGAAAGACAGAGCAGATGGTCGTGGGCCTCGGCATTCTCCTGGTCGACAAAGTGGGCGTCGTTGGTGCAGACCACCTTAATGCCATACTCCTGTGCCAGTTCGAGAATCACCTTATTGGCTTTCTGCTGCAGGGGGAAGGTCTCGCGGTTGGCCCGCTGATGGGGGTCGGTCACCTCATGGCGTTGTATCTCCAGGTAATAATCGTCGCCGAAAAGCCCCTTGTACCACTCTATAGCCTCGCGCGCTCCGGCAATGTCGTCCTGCAATATCTTGGCCGGCACCTCACCAGCAATACACGCCGAACAGACAATGAGGTCTTCGTGGTACTTCTCCAAATCGGCCCGGTCGGTACGCGGACGCATATAGTATCCGTCGACCCACGCACGCGAAACCAGTTTGATGAGATTCTTGTAGCCACGGTAGTTCTTGGCCAACACGATGAGGTGGTATCCGCTCATATCACCCTTTTCACGCTGTCGGTCTTCCTTCCGGCGGTGGGCCACATACATCTCACATCCGAAGATGGGCTTGAAAGGTTCCTTGCCTTCCTCCTTACGTTTCTTGTTGACTCCGTTGCAGTAGTTATAGAGTTCCTTGACACCGAACATATTGCCATGGTCGGTGATGGCCATGCCACGCATGCCGTTGGCGATGGCCTTGTCGACAAGTTTGGATATGCTCGACTGTCCGTCGAGGATGGAGTAGTAAGTATGGACGTGCAGGTGTATGAAATCTTCCATTTTCCGGATACAAATTGGATTTCAAAGTTAAGTCTTAAAAACGAGATAGCCAAAAGAATAACATAAAAACTTGTGCAGTCAGCAAAAAACGACTACCTTTGCAAAACGTGGCCGCCACTGCGGTCTGCCGCCGTTGCGGCACAGAACAAATATTCACCGTACAATACCGAATCTCGGGATTTCAACGCCTCATGATCAAGCGCATCAGGAAATTCAAGAAAATACGTCTCCACCGCGAGGGCACCGACACGCTGCTCTACGGATTTATCTTCATTGCCGCCGTGGCCCTTTTGCTTTGGCGCTGCTTCGACACCAAGATACCTTTTTGGGCATTTGTCGCCGTCTTTGGCGTTGTCTACGGTATCGTCATCAACTTTTTCCGCTGCCCCATACGCTATTTTCCGCAGGAAGACACCGACGGTATCGTCGTGGCTCCCGCCGATGGTCATATCGTTGTCATTGAAGAAGTGGAGGAGACCAAGTATTTCCATGAACGCCGCAAGATGGTGAGCATCTTTATGAGCCTATTCAATGTACATGCCAACTGGTTTCCCGTTGACGGCCGAGTGAAACTCGTCCACCATGAGAACGGCAACTACCACAAGGCATGGTTGCCCAAGGCCAGCGAGGAAAACGAGCACGCCGATGTCATCATCACCACTCCTGACGGCACCGACATCCTCTGCCGTCAGATAGCCGGAGCCGTAGCCCGCCGCATCGTCACCTACGCCAAGGAAGGCGAAGACTGCTATATCGACGAACACCTTGGCTTCATCAAGTTCGGTTCACGTGTCGACGTATACCTCCCCCTCGATGCCGAGATATGCGTGAAGATGGGACAGAGCACCACAGGCGACCAGACGATCATTGCCAAGTTGCGCCCCCACACAGAACAAGAGAACGCGTAATGACGCGCAACTGACACCCCGGACGCCCCATGACGGTACACAAAAACCGTAATTTTCCAAGAAAGGAAAAGACTATGTCCAAATTCATCACCAAAAACATCCCCAACACACTCACTTGCTGCAACCTCATCTCTGGTTGCGTAGCGACGAGTTACGCTTTCGCGGCCGATACCCGAATGGCCCTCATTTGGATCATCATCGGCGCCGTGTTCGACTTCTACGACGGCATGAGCGCACGCCTGCTGCACGTATCCTCCCCTATCGGCAAGGAACTTGACTCATTGGCCGACGACATCACCTTCGGCGTAGCCCCCTCCACCATTCTTTTCTCCGAATTGGCCATTGCCGAATACCCCACCTTGCTCTATTCCGCAAGAGACTTCATCCCCTATGTAGCCTTTATCATGGCCGCCTTCTCAGCCTTGCGATTGGCCAAGTTCAACCTCGATACCCGACAGACCACCTCATTTATCGGTATGCCCACCCCTGCCAACGCCCTCTTTTGGGGTTCGCTCATCGCCTCGCGCCCCTGGGAATGTATCGGTAGTCTGCCCGCTGGAGTAGTTGCCTTGGGTCTCATCCTGCTCATGCTCGCCTGCAGCGGGTTGCTCGTCTGCGAACTACCCATGTTCGCCCTCAAGTTCAAACAGTGGGCATGGCGCGGCAACGAGATTCGCTACGGTTTTATCATCGCTTCCGCCGTACTCATTTGCATCTTCGGTTTCATCCAAAGTTTCTGGATGATTACCCTTCTCTATCTCGTCATTTCCATCATCAACAACAAGCGTCAGACCCACTGACATCCCAAACGGAAAACCGTCAGTTCATAGACATCACCATTAGGTCTTCCCTCATTGTACAACCGGCTAGACATACGGGTCAAGTTAATAGTAGTTAATCCGTTGTCTGACCGGGATTTTTTTTGTTATTTTGCATGAAATTCGGCGTACTATAGCCTTTTTAAGATGAGAAAAAGACAGAAACCGACCCGCAACCGCCAAGGGCTGCAGGCCATTACACTATGTATCAGTACCGCCCTGGTGCTGATTTTATTGGGATTGGTAGTATTCTCCGTACTGACCGCACGCAACCTTTCCGCTTACGTTCGGCAAAACATCGTGGTCACCATGATGCTGCAAGACGATATGACCTCCACCGAGGCACAACGTTTCTGCCATCGGCTACAGCAACGCCCCTACATCAATCATCTCGAATACATCAGCAAGGAGCAGGCCCTCAAGGAAGGGACACAGACACTGGGGACTGACCCCAGTGAGTTTGCCGATGTCAATCCATTCCTTTCCTCCATCGAAATCACGCTGAAAGCCGACTACGCCAACACCGACTCCTTGCGCACCATCTCCGCAGAACTCAAAGCCTATCCCAAGGTGAGCCAGGTGAAATACCAAAAAGACCTCATCGACAGCGTCAACGCCAACATCGCCAAGATCAGCATCGTGCTCCTGACACTGGCTGTACTGCTGACCATCATTTCCTTCTCACTCATCAACAACACTGTACGCCTTGGCATCTATGCCCGCCGGTTCTCCATCCATACCATGAAACTGGTCGGTGCCTCATGGGGATTTATCCGCTGGCCATTCGTCCGTCAGGCGATGTGCATCGGCCTATTGTCTGCCTTTTTGGCCTGCGCCGCCCTTGCCGGAGGCTTTTATCTGCTCTACACCCACGAACCGGAAATTCTCGAGATACTCACTTGGGATGTCGGTGCCATCACCGCCGCCACCGTCTTTGCTTGCGGCATCATCATCACTGGCATCTGCGCCACCATCTCTGTCAACAAGTTTTTGCGGATGAAGGCAGGCGACCTCTACAAGATTTAACCCTCATTTCAGGATAAGCAACTACAAAAAAAGGAATTATTATATGGAAAAGAAAAACTATGCTTTCGACAAGACCAACTTCATCTTGCTCGCAGTAGGCATGATTGTCGTCATCATCGGTTTCATCTTGATGAGCGGCGGCAATTCTGACGAACATACCTTCGATGCCGCCATCTTCAGCACACGCCGTATCTGCGTGGCACCTATCGTATGCTTCGTGGGCTTCATCTCCATGATCTACGCCATCATCCGCAAGCCCAAAGACAACTGATTGCACACACGACTGATCACACACAACAAGCAGACACACTTTCAACAACCCAAAACATCAAGCAAACGTGAGTTGGTTACAAGCACTCATCCTTGGACTCATACAAGGTCTCACTGAGTATCTCCCCGTCAGCAGCAGCGGCCACCTGGCCATCGGCGCACATCTCTTCGGCATCGACGGAGCCGACAACCTGACCTTCACCATCCTCGTACACGTGGCCACCGTGCTCAGCACCCTTGTCATACTATGGAAGGAAATAGACTGGATACTGAAGGGACTTTTCCGTTTCCAATTGAACGAGGAAACCAAATATTTCGGCAACATCGTCCTCTCCATGATACCCGTCGGCATCGTAGGCGTATTCTTCAAGGACAAGGTAGAACAAGTGTTCGGCGAGGGTCTCGCCATTGTAGGCGCGATGCTCCTGTTGACCGCCGTTCTCCTCATCTTCTCCTACTACGCCAAACCCCGACAAAGCGAGAACATCAGTTGGTGGCAGGCACTCGTCATCGGCATCGCTCAGGCCTGCGCCGTCATGCCCGGATTGTCACGCTCGGGTTCGACCATCGCCACCGGTCTGCTCTGCGGCTGCAAGAAAGAGAAACTCGCCCAGTTCTCCTTCCTCATGGTCATCCCGCCCATCCTCGGCGAAGCCCTGCTCGACGTACTCAAAGGCATCAAGGGCGAGGAAGCCTTCGGCGGCATCGACACCCTGCCGTTGGTGGTCGGTTTCGTAGCCGCCTTCCTGTCGGGATGTCTTGCCTGCAAGTGGATGATCAATATCGTGAAGAAAGGCAAACTCGTGTACTTCGGCATCTATTGTGCCGTAGCCGGCGCCATCACCCTTCTTTGCTCACACCTGTAATTTGTGCGGATTTTACCATTACAATAGCGCAGAACAACCATGAATTTTCAGGAAGGCGAAGTTATCGCCATCAACAAACCCTACCGCATGTCGAGTTTCGGAGCCTTGGCGCGCGTGCGCTACCTTATCTCGAAACGTATCGGCGTCAAACGCGTGAAAACCGGGCACGCCGGTACACTCGACCCATTGGCCACAGGCGTGCTCGTACTCTGCACGGGCCGCAAGACCAAGCAAATCGAGAGTCTGCAAGCCCACATCAAGGAATATACGGCCACCCTGCAACTCGGAGCAACCACCGCCAGTTACGACATGGAGCATGAGGTGAACGCCACCTACCCCACCGCACACATCACCCGCCAACTCATCCTCGACACACTCACCCAGTTTGTGGGAGACATACAACAAGTACCCCCGACCTATAGCGCTTGCAAGGTCAACGGCAACCGCGCCTACGAACTGCGCCGCAAGGGTCGCGACGTAGAACTGGCACCCAAAAACATACACATCGACGAGATAGAACTGACCTCATACGATGAAGAGAAGATGCAGATGAGCATCCGCGTGGTCTGCGGCAAGGGCACCTACATCCGCGCCCTGGCCCGCGACATCGGCCGCGCACTCAACAGCGGAGCCTACCTCACCGCCCTGTGCCGCACACGCTCGGGCGATATAAGAATAGAAGACTGTATCGAATTCGACAAATTAGAAACCTGGCTCGACCAGATTGAAATAGAAACCAACGTAGCGAACAACAAGCAATGAAGTTATCACAATTCAAATTCAAACTACCTGAAGAACAGATCGCACTCTACCCCCACAGTATTGTACGCGAATTCACCAACGCCGAGGGCAAGAAGGAATCCTTCCGTGTCACCCGGCGCGACGAATGCCGACTGATGGTCTTGCACCGCAAGTCACAGCGGATAGAGATGTTCAAGAAAGACGAACAGGGCAACCCCATTGAAGGCGAATATCTGGACTTCCGCAACATACTCGACTATTTCGACGAGGGCGACACCTTCATCTTCAACGACACCAAGGTCTTTCCCGCACGTCTCTACGGCACCAAGGAGAAGACCGACGCCAAGATAGAAGTGTTCCTCCTGCGCGAACTCAACGAGGAAATGCGCCTGTGGGACGTACTCGTAGAACCCGCACGCAAAATACGCATCGGCAACAAACTCTTCTTCGACGAGAGCGGCACCATGGTCGCAGAAGTCATCGACAACACCACCAGCCGTGGACGCACTCTGCGTTTCCTCTACGATTGTCCCCACGATGAGTTCAAGCGCGAACTCTACTCCCTCGGCGAGTCACCGCTGCCCCGGTACATCATCGACCGCCGCGAAGACCATCATGCCACCAAAGACGACTTCACCGACTTCCAGTGCATCTTCGCCCAAAACGAGGGTGCCGTCACCGCACCCGCAACTGGTCTGCACTTCAGCCGCGAACTGATGAAGCGCATGGAGATACGCGGCTTCAACTTCGCCTACATCACCCTGCACTGCGGACTCGGCAACTTCCACGATATCGAGGTAGAAGACCTCACCAAGCACAAGATGGACTCTGAGCAGATGCACATCGGCGCAGAAGCCTGCAAGACCGTCAACGACGCCAAGCGCAATGGCCACCACGTATGTGCCGTAGGCACCAGCGTAGTCAAGGCTACCGAGACCGCTGTAGGTACCGACGGCATGCTCAAGGAGTACGAAGGATGGACCAACAAGTTCATCTTCCCTCCCTACGATTTCGGACTGGCCGACTGCATGGTAGCCAACTTCTACCATCCCTACTCCACCCTGCTGATGGAGACAGCCGCATTTGGCGGATACGATATCGTCATGGAAGCCTACGAGACCGCCGTGGAACACGGATACATGTTCGGCTGCTACGGCGACTCGCTACTCATCCTCAACGACTGACACGACGGCCGGACAACCCCTCCACCGCCAAAAGATACCGACATTCATGCACAAGGCATACCTTTCCTTGGGAACCAACATCGGCAACCGCGAACGCAACATCAGCGACGCGGTTGCCCTTTTGTCTTCTATGACCGGCACCGTAGCGCGCCTCTCATCGCTCTACGAGACAGAACCGTGGGGCTTCGACTCCCCCAACCGGTTTATCAACGCCTGCGTTCTTCTTGACACCCCGCTTTCTCCCGTCGAACTGCTGCACACCACACAAGACATAGAAAAGCAGATGGGACGCACCGAGAAGTCTGTCAACGGACAATACCACGACCGCATCATCGACATCGACATCCTTCTGTACGATGACCTCACCGTCGACTTGCCGCAACTGCACATACCACACCCCCACATGCACGAGCGCGACTTCGTGATGCAACCCCTCACCGAGATTCTACAACCATAGAATGATAGGCCACACCCTTCTTTATCAGAATCTGTGAAAATTCCTTTCATCATCACTCTTGTTCCGCAAAAGTTTTCTTTTGCGGATTTTTTTATTTACACACCCCTTTATGCAAATCAGAGAAATTGTTTACGCACACAAAAGGTTACAGATTCATATTTATCCGCCACGCTCCAGCAAATAAAATTTTATAAAATCGAACCAACTATATCGTTTCGTCAATCACACGCCCCAAAAATAGGCATAAATACACAAACAAGCCCTCAATAGCCCAACATAATAACATATAAAACAACAAAAAGAAATATGTAAAATTATAACACAACAAGAAAACCAACGGAGCAAAGCCAAAGAAATTCAGTTATTAAATAGCGTTAAAGGAAAGAACAACTTACAAATTAAAAGTGTATATTTGCAACACAAAAAGGAAAACAGACATGTCGACGACGACATCTTTTCTTATGAATAGAATCTCTCTTATAATAAAATAACACTGTCAAAAAAATTGCTTAAGAAACATATCCGGAAGGCAACCCTCGTGAGAAGGTTGCCTTTCTTTTTGACGCCACCATCGATTCGAATTTTGAACATATCTGTGTTCTGAAAATCATCTTTACCGGATAGAAAAACAGATACACCCGAACACGATTCGTACAAAGGCCTTGTAGCAACCGTACAAAGGCCTTGTAGCGTCCGTACAAGGGCCTTGTAGCAACCGTACAAAGCCTTTGTACAAAACACAAAAAGCAATGGTGTAAACACACAAAAAAAACGGACCGAACCCGACCCGTTGAATAATCTGCGATGACAATACACTCTTGTCATCACACTTAAGTTCTGAAAAAATCACTTGCCGTCACGCTCCAGCAAGTCCGGACGCAGACGACGGGTACGCTCCATGGCCTGATCCATCTCCCACTCCTTGATTTTGGCCTCATTGCCGCTCAGCAGAATGTCGGGTACACGCCAACCATTGTAGTCGGCCGGCCGCGTATAGATGGGAGCGGATAACAAATCGTCTTGAAAACAGTCGCTCAGCGCACTCTGTTCGTCGCCAATCACCCCAGGAACGACACGCACTATAGCATCAGCCATCACCGCGGCCGCCAACTCACCGCCCGTGAGTACATAGTCGCCGATGCTGATTTCACGCGTGATAAGATGGTCGCGCACACGCTGGTCTATACCTTTGTAGTGTCCGCAAAGGATGATGATATTCTCCTTGAGCGACAGATCGTTGGCCACATGCTGATCGAACTGTTCGCCGTCGGGCGAAGTGAAGATGATTTCGTCATAGTCGCGCTCGGCCTTGAGCGCACTGATGCAGCGGTCGATGGGCCCGCACTGCATCACCATACCGGCAAACCCGCCGTACGGATAGTCGTCTACCCGACGCCACTTGTCGGTAGAGTAGTCGCGGAGATTGTGAAGATGTATCTCGGCCAAACCTTTTTTCTGTGCCCGAGCAAGGATTGACTCGTTGACAAATCCTTCTATCATCTCGGGCAACACTGTGATGATGTCTATTCTCATATCAAGTGCAAAGATAGTCAAATTCACGAATATAAACAACCTTCCGGTGTACCGAATTGCGCGCAGACCATCCTCTGCCGCCGTCCCCATACTGTCGTCAGACGTTTCCGGCGGGTCAAGGGGTGTCTGGTGTCCGTACTCAGACGCCCGTGTTCCGATGGAGCCGCTTCACGTCACCATCCCACAGACCGCGCATGTCATCCATGTCGTCAGGTTCGGCAAAATCGGTGACGTGCAGCACATAGTCTCCAGTGAGTGCGCTGCGCTCTATCCGCAGTTCCACATATTCCTGCTCGCCATCGCCATCCCATCTGAAACGAAACCGTCCGGTCTTGTCGCAAGACAGTATACGGGCTGACTTTGTCTGGTGGGCTTCCCACTCATTGCCCCATGTGAAGGTCAGCATGTCGTCTGTACGGGTCACCTTGTTGGCTATCCACCGCTGCATACCTTCGGGCGTACTTACTAGTCCCCAAATGGTAGCAAACGAGCGTGAGCGGAGTTCATACTCCAAGGCCATCCTTTGTTTTACCATAGTATTTTGTGTGTTGTACAAAAAGTTACACTGCAAAAATAAGAAAAAACATACGCACAAAAGAAAAAAGTCTGAAAAAATTTTGGATATTAACGGAATTGTATTACCTTTGCACCCGCAAAACAACGATGGCGGGATAGCTCAGCTGGTTAGAGCGCATGATTCATAATCATGAGGTCCCCA
>CAVJZJ010000008.1:0-86657 GCA_963653995.1 Flexilinea sp. | reverse complement strand
TCGTTCATTTCGAAGTCTCAGTCCTTATTCCTCGACCGCGGCCTGCGCCGCAGCCAAACGTGCGATAGGTACTCGGAACGGAGAACAACTTGCGTAGTTCATACCAATCTTGGCGCAGAATTTCACGGAACTTGGTTCACCGCCATGTTCACCGCAGATACCGCAACGTAATTGTGGACGAACCGAGCGACCTTTCTCTACGGCCATCTCTATCAACTGTCCTACACCATTTTGGTCAAGAACTTGGAACGGATCAACTTTCAGAATCTTCTTCTCCAAATATACGGGCAAGAAACTGGCGATGTCATCACGAGAGTAGCCGAATGTCATCTGTGTGAGGTCATTGGTACCGAATGAGAAATACTCAGCCTCGGTCGCAATCTTGTCGGCTGTGAGGGCAGCACGAGGAATCTCAATCATTGTTCCAATCTCGAACTCAATCTCAACACCATATTCCTCAAACACTTCCTTGGCTGTTTTTTGGATGATTTCCTTCTGCTGCTTCAGCTCATAGAGGATACCGATGAGCGGTACCATAATCTCGGGCTTAGGATCTTTGCCTTCTTTCTTCAGTTCGCAAGCGGCTGATAGAATGGCTCGGGTCTGCATGGCTGTAATCTCAGGGAAGGTGATGCCCAAGCGGCAACCGCGGTGACCGAGCATTGGATTGTTTTCAGCCAATGATGCCACACGGCGCTGAATGGTAGCTACATCTACGCCCATCTCCTTGGCCATCGTCTCTTGGCCGGCAATATCGTGAGGAACGAATTCGTGGAGTGGGGGATCGAGCAAGCGGATATTAACAGGGCAACCGTCCATAGCTTCAAGGATTCCTTTGAAATCGGCTTTCTGGTAAGGCAACAACTTGGCAAGAGCCTTTTCGCGACCTTCTACGGTATCAGAAAGAATCAT
This sequence comes from Flexilinea sp., assembly GCA_963653995.1. Taxonomy (GTDB): domain Bacteria; phylum Bacteroidota; class Bacteroidia; order Bacteroidales; family Bacteroidaceae; genus Prevotella. Next base: position 85,745 of record CAVJZJ010000008.1, on the reverse strand, counting down.
CTCGCGCATGGCGATAATCTTCTTGTCTTCGAAGAACATATGTTCTGTACGTGTGAGGCCGATACCCTTAGCACCGAAAGCGCGAGCCACCTGTGCATCGTGAGGAGTGTCGGCGTTGGTGCGTACCTGTAGTTTTGTGTACTTGTCGCAGAGATCCATCAACTCCTTGAAGTCGCCACTGAGTTCGGCTGCCTTGGTAGGCACTTCACCAGCGTAAACCTGACCAGTAGAACCGTTCAGAGAGATGTAGTCACCTTCCTTATATACAACACCATCGATTTCTACGGTCTTTGTCTTGTAGTCTACATTGATGGAACCGGCACCAGAAACGCAGCACTTGCCCATACCGCGGGCAACAACGGCTGCATGAGATGTCATACCACCACGGGCTGTGAGAATACCTTCGGCAGATGCCATACCAGCCAAATCTTCAGGACTGGTCTCAATGCGCACCATCACGACCTTGTGGCCGTCAGCGTGCCAAGCTTGGGCATCATCAGCGTGGAACACAATCTGTCCGCAGGCAGCACCTGGAGAAGCAGGAAGGCCCTGTGTGATAACCTTGGCGGAGAGCAAAGCCTTCTTGTCGAATACGGGGTGAAGAAGTTCATCGAGTTTCTGGGGTTCGCAACGCAAGATGGCGGTCTTTTCATCGATCATGCCCTCGTGGAGCAAGTCCATGGCAATTTTCACCATAGCAGTACCCGTACGCTTACCGTTGCGGGTCTGGAGAAACCATAGTTTTCCTTCTTGAACGGTGAACTCCATATCCTGCATATCGTGGTAGTGATGCTCCAGTTTGTCTTGAAGTTCGTCGAGCTGCTTGTAGATTTCGGGCATTGCTTCCTCCATAGAAGGATATTTGGCTACACGCTCTTCTTCACTGATGCCTGCACGCTCAGCCCAGCGCTGCGAACCAATCTTGGTAATCTGTTGTGGAGTACGGATACCGGCAACGACATCTTCGCCCTGTGCGTTGACGAGATACTCACCATTAAAGAGGTTTTCACCATTACCGGCATCGCGGCTGAAGCAAACTCCAGTAGCTGAAGTGTCCCCCATGTTGCCGAATACCATAGCCATAACGCTCACTGCGGTACCCCACTCATCGGGTATTCCTTCCATCTTGCGGTAGAGGATGGCACGCTCATTCATCCAACTGCGGAATACGGCGCAGATGGCACCCCAAAGTTGCTCAATCGGGTCGGTGGGGAAGTCGTTGCCGGTGCGTTCCTTGATGGCGGTTTTGAAGAGAGTGACGAGTTTCTTGAGCTCATCGACAGAGAGGTCTTTGTCGAGTTTCACTCCGCGTTCGGCTTTCACGCTTTCGATAATCTCCTCAAACGGATCGATATCTTCCTTGTTGACCGGCTTCATCTCTAGTACTACGTCGCCATACATCTGAACGAAACGGCGGTATGAATCGTATACGAAATGAGGATTGCCTGTCTTGGCAACAAGCCCTTCTGCTACTTCGTCGTTAAGACCGAGGTTGAGGATAGTGTCCATCATGCCTGGCATAGAGGCGCGTGCACCAGAGCGAACGCTGACGAGAAGAGGATTCTTCACATCGCCAAACTTTGAATTCATCAATGACTCTGTGTGAGCCACGGCTGCCATGACCTCTTCTTGCAGGATTTCTTTGATTTTTTCTTGTCCTACTTCGTAATATTCATTGCAGCAACTTGTTGTAATGGTGAATCCTGGAGGAACAGGTACTCCGATAAGGTTCATCTCAGCAAGGTTGGCACCCTTGCCGCCAAGTTCTTCACGCATTTTTGCGTTTCCCTCGGCTTTGCCATTGCCAAAGGTGTAAACTCTTTTCTCGTTCATGTTTGTTAGTATTCTGTTTTTAGTTATTTCTCATGTTAAGGTTGGACAAAATATCTCTTTGCGTCATCCGTTGTATTGTCGGGTGATGCATTGGTGTGTCCTATGCAAAGATACATTTTATTCCGCAAACGTACAAAGTTTTGCTATAAAAAATGTAATGTCGGCTTTACATACTTGCTGTTATCGCAAACAATTTTCCTTGTGTAAGAAACTTCTGTTATGAAAATGGGGAAAATAGGACGGGGTTTAGTCGTTTTTATATTGTCACTTAATATTCTGCATGGTATTTTGACAGGCCATCTAGCGGTTTGCAGACTACTTTTCCCATTGTGAGGCCTTCTTGCGCGGCGGCTTCCGCTAGCAGGTCGCGGTATACGTAGGCTATGCTACCTACTGTTCCGACTGGAAGGTCGGGGCGGCCATAGCGTATAACGTTGACGCGGAAGAAGTCGCGGAAATTGCTGATGACCATATCGCGCAGTTCCGGTATGGTTATGTGCTCGGCTACAAAGTGCGACACGGATGCTAAAAAGCGGTTAGGTGAAGTTCCTCGGTATACTTCTCCGATGACTTCGGCTTTGTCCAATCCTGTAGTACGGACGAACTCCTCGTGTAGTGTTTCGGGCAGACCGCCTTTGAATAATGCGCTAAGAAATTTGCGGCCAAGTACAGCCCCGCTGCCCTCGTCGCCCAAAATGTATCCCAATGGTGGCGTGTTCATCACTATACGCTCGCCGTTATATAGGCAAGAGTTTGATCCGGTTCCTAGAATGCAGGCAATGCCTTCTTCGCGTTGGCAGAGTGCCCGGGCTGCTCCCAAAAGGTCGGTGGCTACCTCGATGTGTGCATTTTCGCCGAAGGTTTGAGATAAAGCTTCGACTACTGTGTCCGAGAAAGGGGCAATACATCCGGCGCCGTAATAGTATATATATAATAATGTGGAGTCAGAAGTGTGCAGCATACCGTCGAGAGACTTGTAAAACAATCCGTGTGCCAATAGTTGGCCAGCCAGTTGGTCAGTGACAACCTTGAGCACATGCGCACTATCTTGTACGGCAGGATTGATGCCGTGTGTCGTGATGTCGCAAATGTAGCCGTCGTCAGTTGCGATGCGCCAGTCGGTCTTGGTGCTTCCGCTGTCTACGATGATTTTCATAATGTGTTTTTCTCAGCGGATGAACATAAAGTAGGCTGCGGCTAATGCAGCCACTACGATTCCAAAAATCACGATGCGTACAATGCATCCTGTGATTTTTTTCATGATGAAAAGTCCTACAATGATGGCTATAAGGCAAAAAACGTAGTATCCGAAATTGTTGTCCATGAATCAGTGCAAGTTGTTCTGTTGTTTCTCTTTTTTGCAAATCTTTTCTGTGCGTGGTGGCGAAAGGTGCTGCAGACTTGTTGTATTTCTTTGTCTCTATTTGAAAAGTCTGCGAAATGCGACAGGAATGGGGGTCTCAAATTCCATTGGTGCGCCTGTCACCGGATGGGTAAAGCATAGTCGATAAGCGTGTAGGCATAGACGGTGTACAGGGTCATCTCCGTTGCCGTACTTGACATCTCCGCATACGGGATGTCCCATATCGGCAGAGTGTACGCGTATTTGGTTTTTCCGTCCTGTTTCCAGTCGGTATTCCACGAGGGAATGGTCTGTGGTGCGGTCAAGCACATGAAAATGAGTGATGGCGTACTTTCCTCCATTGTCTACTGGTGAGGAGTAAGTAACGTATGCATTGTTGTCTTTCAGCCAGTTGGCTATGGTGCCTTCTGTATCTTCCATTTCTCCGCTCACTACGGCCACGTATCGTCGGTCGTATACGATGTCGTGCCAGTGATGCTCGAATATCTGCTCAATATCGATGTCCTTGGCATAGACCATCAGTCCGCTGGTGTCGCGGTCAAGTCGATGGACAACATGTGCCCGACAACGTTGGTGGTCTTTATGAAAATAGTCGTCAAGTACCGACTTTACATTCAGGGAAGAGTGTCCTGCGGCCATAGAGAGAATGCCGATGTTTTTTTCCACGACAACGAGCCATCGGTCTTCGTATACAATATTGACATAACGGCTACGGAACGTGTTGTTTTTCTTTGTGCGGCTTACTGCAACCTTCATGCCAGGTTTCAGTTCGTAATCGAATTGTGTCACGGCTTTGCCGTTTACCTTGATGCCGTGCCCCTTGAGTGTAGCCTTGATCTTAGAGCGGCTACCGCCTGCATGGGTCAAAAGAAATTCAAGTAGTGGCGCTGTTTCCTTTACCTCATAATGGTCGTATTCTCCTTCCCGTCTGTACATATTGTTGTTGCGGTGCATCGCTTTGTTATCTTGCCTCGTCATTGCGTATATTTTCGTTTAAGCGACAAACTTACACATTTTTCCCGAGAAATCGGGAGCGTGGCTCGTTTTTTTTCCGTAACTTCGCATCATCCAAGCAAAGGTTTGAGTCATATCAAGTTTTTGTATTGTCAGGTCACCTGTTCGGAAATGGTGGCGGGCATTGTTCTTGCGAGAGAATAGCATGTGAAAACAAATTGAAAACCATCTATACTGAAACAACCATGACCATCAACAAGACACGTATAGTCATTATGGGCATAGCCTGCTGTCTGGCCGGCGCTTCGTTTGCCCAAAAGCCAGTCTACAAACAAGCCGACCGACCGGTCGAAGAACGTGTGGCCGACTTGCTCAGTCGTATGACCACAGAGGAGAAGATAGCTCAGTTGTGCTGTCCGCTCGGTTGGGAGATGTATACCAAAACAGGTGCCAATAGTGTGACCATATCAGATCTCTTCAAACAGAAAATGCAGAAAGCCCCTATTGGGTCTTTTTGGGCTGTTCTTCGTGCTGATCCGTGGACGCAAAAGACGCTGGAAACAGGTCTCAATCCAGAATTGTCGGCCAAAGCCCTCAATGCTCTTCAGCGTTACGCCGTAGAAAAGACACGACTCGGTATTCCCATCCTTTTTGCGGAGGAGTGTCCGCATGGTCATATGGCTATCGGTACAACCGTATTTCCTACATCGCTCGGTGCCTCGTCAACATGGAATCCGACTCTGATGTATCGTATGGGAGAGGCTATCGGTCTTGAAGCGGCATCGCAAGGTTCAAATATTGGCTACGGTCCTGTTCTTGACTTGTCGCGTGAACCGAGATGGTCACGAATGGAAGAAACGTTTGGCGAAGATCCTTGGCTTGCTGCCACGCTTGGTACTTCTGTCGTGAAGGGTATGCAGGGTGACAACACTGCCGATAAGAACCATGTGGTCTGCACCTTGAAACATCTTGCTGCATATGGTGTCCCCGAAAGTGGGCACAATGGCGGTGGTGTCAATGCTGGTGAAAATGTGATGCGCTCGCAGTATCTTTTGGCATTTGAAAAAGCAGTCAAGGCAGGGGCCGGGACGGTGATGAGTTCTTACAATTGTATTGACGGCATTCCGTGTACGTCAAATCATCGATTGCTCACCGAAATGCTAAGAGGAGAGTGGGGGTTCAAAGGATTTGTGTATAGCGATCTTCTTTCTATTGAAAGTATCACGCTCGCAGGTGCAGCGGCCGATGACAAGGAAGCGGCAGCACAGGCGTTGAAGGCCGGACTCGATATGGATCTTGGTGGCAATGCCTTTGGTAATCACTTGCAGGAGGCTCTCGATGAGGGGTTGGTGACAATGGCGGATATCGACCGTGCCACGTCCAACGTACTCGGTATGAAGTTCCGGCTTGGTCTTTTTGAAAACCCTTATGTTTTTCCCAAGCGTGCAAAGGAAGTTTGCCGGTCGGCAGAGCACAAGCAACTCGCCGAGACGGTAGCACAAGAAGGTACGGTTCTCTTGAAGAACGACGGAGTATTGCCGCTGTCGCGTCAACTGAAGCGGATTGCTGTCATCGGTCCCAATGCCGATATGCCCTACAATCAACTCGGAGACTATACAGCGCCGCAGGACCGCAAGGAAATCTCTACCGTTCTTGATGGTATCAAGGCACTTGCCGGTACAGAAACCGAGGTGGTCTATGCGCGAGGATGTGCCGTGCGCGATACTGCCGATGCCGATATCCTGGCTGCCGTGCGTGCCGCTGAAAGTTCGGATGCCGTAGTGCTTGTTGTCGGTGGTTCGAGTGCGCGAGACTTCAAGACAAAATATATCGCCACTGGCGCCGCTACTGTAGACGAGAGCAAAGGTATACCCGATATGGATTGCGGTGAAGGTTTTGACCGCGCCACGCTTGATCTTCTTGGCAAGCAGGAACAGCTTATTGCGGCTATAGCCAAGACGGGCAAGCCACTGGTTATTGTTTATATAGAGGGTCGTCCGCTATTGATGAACCGAGCCTCGGAGGTGGCCAATGCTCTGCTTACAGCCTGGTATCCCGGTGAACAAGGCGGCAAGGCCATCGCTTCATTGCTTTTTGGTGATGCCAACCCTTCGGGACGTCTTACTGTTAGTATTCCGCGTAATGTAGGGCAGGTACCTGTCTACTATGGGCAGGGCAAAACACGTGACTATGTTGATGTGTCCTCAACCCCGCTTTATCCATTCGGGTATGGCTTGAGTTATACCACTTTTGACTATTCAGATCTTCATATCGCTCCCATGACGGCATCAGGCGATTCTGTCAATGTCACACTTACACTCCGCAATAGTGGTAGTCGTGATGGTTATGAGGTGGCTCAGCTCTATTTACACGATCGTGCTGCAAGTGTAGCCCAGCCGCAAATGGCCTTACGCGCATTTGAGAAAGTGTATCTGAAAGCAGGTGAAAGCCGTCAGGTAACATTCTGTCTCGGTTTTGATGAACTTTCCATGATCAACCGTGAGATGCGTCGAGTGGTAGAACCAGGTGTTTTTGATGTCTTTGTGGGTGCATCCTCGCAGGATATCCGTCTCAAGGGAGAATTTACGGTGAAGTGATTTTCTTCGGATGAAAACACAAAAAATATTAAATGTGTATATACGAGAGAAGAAATGCTTTGTCGGTTTCTAAAATTATCGTAATTTTGCACGCTGTTTGGAATAGGTATCAAAAAACGAAAAAAAAGAAAAGTAGCAATGTCGAAAATTTGTCAAATTACGGGCAAAAAAGCTCAGATAGGCAATAACGTGTCCCATTCGAAGCACCGCACAAAGCGCTCTTTTGACGTGAACTTGTTCTCTAAGAAGTTCTATTACGTAGAAGAGGAATGTTGGATTAGCCTTAAAATCAGCGCAGCTGGTCTGCGTACAATCAACAAGTTGGGTCTTGACGCAGCGCTCAAGCAAGCTGTGGCTAAGGGCTATTGTGACTGGAAGGACATAAAAGTAATAGGAGAATAACATAATGGCATCAAAGAAAGCAAAAGGCAATAGAGTGCAAGTGATATTGGAGTGCACTGAGATGAAGAACAGTGGACTGCCTGGCACAAGCCGTTACGTGACTACCAAGAATCGTAAGAATACTCCTGATCGTATGGAGTTGATGAAGTATAATCCTATCTTGAAGAAGATGACTCTTCACAAAGAAATAAAGTAATAATAGAATATGGCAAAGAAAGCGGTCGCTACCCTCCACGAAGGTTCTACGGATGGTCGCGCATATACAAAGGTTATCAAGATGGTAAAGAGTCCCAAGACTGGCGCTTACGTCTTTGATGAGCGTATGGTTCCGAACGAGGCTGTAAAGGACTTCTTCAAGAACTAATATTGCTCAGAATAGCGAACATACAAACGCAATGATATGAGGCGTGTCGGCATACCGGCACGCCTTTTTTCTTACTACAAACCTTAAAAACCTATGTCTCCTAAACGATTTTTTTTCTTTCTATGGCTGGTTGTCATGTCGCTGCCGGTTTTTGCATTAACACCGATAGACGGATTGCTGGAGCGTATAGACAAAGGCGCTTCAAAAAAGATATTGACGCAGAAAGTGTTGTCTGGGTGTGATTTCTTCGAAATCTCCGCCAAGAACGGCAAGCCTCTCATACGCGGCAACAATTATGTGAGCATTGCTTCCGGTATCAATTGGTACCTGAAGTATTATGTCGGAGTGCATCTCGCTTGGAATTCCATGCACGCTACATTGCCGTCCTCTCTTCCGCTTGTATCATCACCGGAACGTCATGAGACGGACGTGAAATACAGGTACTACCTCAATTATTGTACATTTTCTTACTCAATGGCGTTTTGGGACTGGAAACGTTGGGAGCAAGAACTCGACTGGATGGCACTGCATGGCATCAACCTCAGCCTTGATATAGTAGGAACTGATGTAGTGTGGCGCAATGTGTTGCTGAGACTCGGTTATTCCAAGGAAGAAGCCAATGCTTTTATTGCAGGTCCTGCGTTTCAGGCATGGTGGCTGATGAACAATCTTGAGGGGTGGGGCGGTCCTAATTCAGACAATTGGTACCGTCAGCGCGAACAGTTGCAGAAGAAAATTATGAAACGGATGAGTGAATTCGGAATCAAGGCATGTCTTCCGGGGTATTCGGGAATGGTGCCGCATGATGCGAAGCAACGTTTGGGTCTCGATGTGGCTGATCCTGGGAAATGGTGTGACTACAGACGCCCTGCGTTTCTCCAGCCCATGGACCAACGTTTTGCCGAGATTGCGGCCATTTATTACCAAGAACAGCAAAAACTCTACGGCAAGGCTGATTTCTATAGTATGGATCCGTTTCATGAGGGTGGCAACGCAGACGGTGTGGATTTGTCGGCTGCTGGGGCGGCTATCATGAAGGCTATGAAAGCGGTCAACCCCAAAGCCGTGTGGGTGGTGCAGGCATGGGGAGATTGTCCATATTCTGATATGATATGTGGCTTAAAGGGCGGTGATATGCTTGTGCTTGACTTGTATTCGGAAAACAGACCGCAGTGGGGCGATGCCGAGTCGACGTGGTTTCGCAAGGACGGCTTCAATGGGCATGACTGGTCCTACTGCATGCTTCTCAATTTTGGAGGCAACGTAGGGCTTTTCGGGAAAATACAACATGTGATAGATGAGTACTATAAGGCTCGCCAAAGTCAATTTTCCACAACAATGAAAGGTGTGGGGCTGACGATGGAAGGTATAGACAATAATCCCGTTATGTACGAACTTGTCAGTGAGTTGCCGTGGCGTTCTGAAAAGTTCGCATGGGAAAAATGGCTCCAAAATTACGTTGAAGTTCGCTATGGAAATACAAGCAATGCCAAAATACAAGAGGCGTGGACGCTACTTGCCAAGTCTGTATACGGCGCACCGGCTCGGCTGACCGAACAAGGATGTCACGAGTCTGTATTTTGTGCCCGTCCCGCCCTTGATGTATACCAAGTGTCATCTTGGTCGGAAATGGAGGAGTACTACAATCCTGATGATGTGATACGCGCAGCGCGACTTATGGTAGAGGCTTCACATGAGGTGAAGGCCAATGACAATTTTCGGTACGACCTTGTCGATATCATCCGTCAAGCAATAGCCGAGCAAGCCCGGTATGTATATGGAGAAGTCGTGGCGGCATACAGGGCGAAAGACCGTATGATGTTCGGTCGTGCAACAGAGTGCTTCTTGGACATGTTGCTTCAGCAGGATCGGCTACTTTCATCCGTACCCGACTTTATGGTAGGCCGTCGTCTGCATGAAGCCCGCAGTTTGGGACTCACAGACGCTGAACGTGACCACTATGAATGGAATGCCCGTGTACAGATTACGACATGGGGCAACCGCAGTGCGGCTGAGCGTGGCAAGTTGCGCGAATACGCCCATAAAGAGTGGAGTGGGGTGTTGAGCGACTATTATTATCCGCGATGGAAGGCTTATTTTGATGCTCTCGCAGCGACATTTGGCGGTCAGCCGATGCGCGAGTTTGATTTTTATGCGATGGATGAACAATGGACACTTCGTCACAATACTTATCCGTACGAGGCGCAAGGCGATCCTGTAGAGTTTGCGCAGCAAGCGTACGCTCATGTCTTTGGAAATTAATGTTTGTGGTTTTGTAATATCAGACGGATACTTATCCCTCTTTTTAAGCATCTTGTACAAACACTACAAAGGCCTTGTACGAATGCTACAAGGCCTTTGTACGGATGCTACAAGGCCCTTGTACGGGCACTACAAGGCCTTTGTAGTATTTCATTTCTGCCTTAATTGTTTTTAGGAATTAAAAGTTTTATCGTCTCGTTGTTTTTTTGTACTTTTACACGCTGAAACAGACGGTGCAAACCTCTCACAGCGAAAGCAAATGGCCTTAGCGGGCATTTTTGTTGAAAAAGCCGTTGTCGGACTTGGCTCGAATTTATCCTTTTTGTTCAGTCTTTGTCCACAGGCAGACGTTGAGAGTGAGTGTCGTGTACGGAATAGAAAACAATAACCGATGGCGTAAGGACAAGTCTACGCCAAAAGCAAACATATATAATGGACGAAAATCAGACAATAGATCAAGACAGAATTATCAAAATCAACATCGAGGAAGAGATGCGGTCATCGTACATCGACTATAGTATGTCGGTCATCGTGGCCCGTGCCTTGCCCGATGTGCGTGACGGTTTCAAACCCGTACACCGTCGCATCCTCTATGGTATGCTTGGTATCGGAAACACAAGCAACAATGCGTACAAGAAGTGCGCCCGCGTTGTCGGCGAGGTACTCGGTAAGTATCATCCACACGGTGACAGTTCTGTGTATGGAGCCTTGGTGCGTATGGGACAGGACTGGAATATGCGCTATACGCTCGTCGACGGACAAGGAAACTTCGGTTCTATCGACGGTGACTCTCCGGCTGCTATGCGATACACCGAGTGTCGTCTTGCCAAAATGGGTGAGCACGTTATGGATGACCTCGACAAGGATACCGTCGACATGGTCAACAACTTTGACGATACACTGCAGGAACCATCTGTCATGCCGACCAAACTCCCCAATTTGTTGGTTAACGGCGGCAATGGTATTGCAGTCGGAATGGCAACCAATATTCCTACCCACAATCTCGGCGAGGTCATTGATGGTTGCTGTGCATACATAGACAATCCAGACATCGATACCGATGGTCTGATGCAGTACATCAAAGCTCCCGATTTCCCGACAGGCGCATACATTTACGGTCTGCAGGGTGTGAAGGATGCTTACGAGACCGGACGCGGACGTATAGTCCTGCGTGCCAAATCGGAGATAGAGAGTGGTGATACCCATGACAAGATTGTCGTCACCGAAATACCCTATGGGGTCAACAAACAGCAATTGGTGGAGAATATCGCCGAACTCGTAAAGGAAGGCCGTTTGGACGGCATCTCCAATGTCAATGACGAGTCGGGTCGCCAAGGTATGCGTATCGTGGTTGATGTGAAGCGCGATGCCAATGCTAATGTCATTCTCAACAAACTATACAAGATGACAGCCATGCAGAGTTCATTCTCTGTCAACTGTATTGCCCTTGTCAAGGGGCGCCCGCGCCTGCTTACGCTGAAAGACTGCGTACACTACTTTGTGGAGCACCGTCATGATGTGACCATCCGTCGTACGAAGTTTGATTTGCGCAAGGCGCGCGAGCGTGCACATATCCTTGAGGGACTCATTATTGCTTGCGACAATATCGACGAGGTGGTGCATATCATCCGTGCCAGCAAGACACCGGCAGAAGCCCAACGCAACCTCGAAACTCGTTTCGAACTCGACGAGGTGCAGTCGAAGGCCATTGTCGATATGCGTCTGTCTCAACTCACCGGACTTCGTATGGATCAGTTGCATGCCGAGTACGAGGAGCTGGAGAAGCAGATTGACTACTTGCAGTCTATTCTCGACGATCCCGAACTGTGCAAGAAAGTGATGAAAGACGAACTTCTTGAGGTGAAGGACAAGTACAACGATGAGCGCCGTACTGAAATCAAACCCTACGAGCACGAATTCAATGCGGAAGACTTCTATCCCAATGACCCTGTTGTCATTACGGTGAGTCACATGGGCTACATTAAGCGTACACCGCTGAGTGAGTTCCGTGAACAGTCACGCGGCGGTGTCGGGTCAAAGGGTACACGTACACGTGAGCAGGACTTCAGTGAGTTTATCTATCCTGCCACCATGCATCAGACCATGCTCTTCTTCACACGCAAGGGCCGTTGCTACTGGCTGAAATGCTATGAGATACCCGAAGGAGACAAAAACTTCAAGGGACGTGCCATTCAGAATATGCTCAATATCGACGGAGATGATTCCATCAATGCTATGCTCCGTCTGCGCGGTCTCAACGACGAGGAATTTGTCAAGTCGCACTATGTCATCTTCGCCACCAAGAACGGTACGGTGAAGAAAACCAGTCTAGAGGCCTACTCCCGCCCGCGTACCAATGGTGTCATTGCCATCAACATAGCCGAGGGTGACGAGGTTGTGGATGTACGTCTGACCAACGGTCACAACGAACTGATTTTGGCCAACCGTAACGGTCGTGCCGTACGATTTGACGAAGGGGATATCCGTACAATGGGTCGTGTGTCTACTGGTGTTCGTGGTATGCGACTTGACGGTGGTGACGACGAGGTAGTCGGCATGATAGTCGTCAACGATGCAGCCACAGAGAATGTGATGGTGGTCAGTGAGAATGGATACGGAAAGCGTTCACAGGTAGAAGACTACCGCAAGACCAACCGCGGTGCAAAGGGCGTGAAGACGCTCAGTGTCACGGATAAGACCGGTCGCCTTGTGGCTATCAAGAATGTGACCGACAAGAATGACTTGATGATCATCAACAAGAGTGGTATCGTCATCCGTATGGCCGTAGCCGAGTGTCGTGTCATGGGACGCGCTACACAAGGTGTACGTCTCATCAATCTTGCAAAGAAGAACGATGTCATCGCCAGCGTATGCAAAGTGATGAGCAGTGATCTTGAAGCCTCAGTAGAGGAAGATAGCCGTGCACAATGGGCCAAGACACAGGGAGACTTGCAGGGAGAAAATGCCAATTCCGATGATGCTCAGCAAGAGGTTGTTTCCGGTAATCAAGGCTTGGAAGAACCGCTAGCAGAAGAGCCCGAAACAACGGTTGAGGAATAAAGGAGCATACTATAAATTCCCCCCGAAACGTCACAGAGATAGAACATTTATTAATAGTTATCAATATGAAAAAAATTATGATGATGGCTTTGTTGGCAGTAGCTGCCAACTCAGCCTTTGCGCAGGACGCCTTGAAGGAGATACTCAAGTGCAAGGACTACTCCCAGGCAGCAGCTCTTGTGCAGAACAACCTTTCTTCTCTCAATGATGAGCAGAAAGCCAAGGCTTACAACAAACTGGTAGAGATTTCCAAGTCAAAGGTAGACAAGGAAATCGGTATCATTCAGGAGAATCAAGTGATGGCCCAAATGGGTCAGAAAGGTGACAAGCCCGTTGACAATGCGGGAATGTACGAGGCACTTGCCAAGGCTCTCAATGATGCAATGGAGTGCGACAAGTACGACATTCTTCCCAATGCAAAAGGCAAGGTGGCTCCCAAGTTCCACAAGAAGAACCAAGATGGTCTGTGGAATCTGCGCTCCAATCTTGTCAATGCTGGTCAGGATGCCCTGCAGGCTGATGACAATGCCAATGCTCTCAAGTATTTCGGTCTCTACGTAGAGACCGCCACTGCACCTCTCTTTGCCGAGATTGACAAGAGCAAAAATCCCGATTTGTATCTTGGTGAGGTTGCCCGTGTAGCCGGAACCCTCGCATACCAGCAGAAGGACGAGGTTGCAGCCAACAAGTATATCGACATTGCCCTCACCGATACAACATCGTATAAGGAAGCCCTCAACGTGAAGATGGTGCTCATGCAGCAGGCTATGAAGACTCGCGAGGACTCTGTGGCTTGCGTGTCTGAATTTGAAAAACTCTATCAGAACGATAGTCAGAATGAAAATCTCTTTGCCAATCTGGTATCTCTTCTCGGAAACCTTGGTCAGACTGATCGTCAGACCCAACTGATTTCTGCCCGTCTTGCAAGCAATCCCAATGACTTTATGGCACTTGCAACAAAGGGACAGATGGAAATGCAGGAAAGCAAGTGGGATGAGGCTATTGCCGACTTCAAGGCTGCTGCTGCTGTCAAGGACGATGCACTCATTCTCACTTGGATGGCTTATTGCAACAACAACAAGGCTGCAGGAATAGAGGATATAGCCAAGCAGAAGACTATTCTTGAAGAAACTTGCGGCTATTTGGAAAAAGCTCGTCAGCTCGACCCCAACCAGGAGCGTGCCAACTGGAAATATCTGCTCTACAATATCTACTACAACCTCTACGGCGAGAATGACGCCCGTACCAAGGAGGTGGCACAGTAATCAGTAGAAGCGAACTCCATAAGGAAGGCCAAAAGGCCAGACAATTGTAAAAAAAAGGACTGTGTGGAGCATTGCCATACAGTCCTTTTATCAAAATGGAGGATTTTATTCCTCTATGAATCCGAAAATATGTGTCACCCCTAAAAAAAACAAAGTAGACGCAGGATAATATGTTCAAGAATTTGATTTTTACGACAGTCCTTCTTTTGGCTATTTTGCCCTGTGCGCAAGCGCAGAAAAAAGAATTGGCAAAGGCAAAGGCAAACATCAAGGCCGGCACGTCCTTGACCGAGACTGAGGCTTCCTTGCGGCAACTGCTGGCAGATTCTGCATACCGCAACAATGAAAAAGTGTGGCTTGTGCTCTTTGATGTAGTCAAGAAGCAATATGACAAGACCAATGAGGAGATGTATCTCCACCAAACTGCAGATACGGCACAATTGCTGAAGGCGGCCTATCGTATGTATGGCGTACTCGAAGGGCTTGACTCACTCGATATGCAGCCCGATGATGCGGGACGTGTGCGTCTGAAGTTTCGCAAAAAGCATGCCGAGTACCTCAACCTCTATCGTCCCAATCTGTATAATGGAGGTCTGTATTTCATGCGCAAACAAGATTATTCTGTGTCGTACGATTTCTTCCATACTTACATCGATTGTCAGTCACAGCCTTTGTTTTCCGGTTACCAGTATGTGCAGACCGACAAACTTATGCCGTCGGCTGCCTTTTATGCTGTGTATTGCGGATACAAACTACAGAATTGTGACAAGGCCCTACGCTACGTAGATTTGGCCCGTAGAGATGCTGTACATCTGGAAACCCTGTACCAATATGTAGCCGAGACCTATAAGTTGGCGTCAGATACAACGGCGGTACTTGCCACGCTGCAAGAGGGGTTTGATGGTTTTCCGCATTCCACATATTTCTTTCCCCATCTTTTCGACTACTATTTCGGCCATGGCTTTATCGCTGAGGCCAGTTCTCTTTGTGATAAAGCCCTTAGGGTAGACAGTAGTAGTGTGATGTTCAGATTTGCCAAGAGTAGTGTGTTGCTGGCACAAGGGAAGTATGGTGAGTGTATCTCTATTTGTGATAGTCTGATTGCTGTCAACGACAGTTTGGCAGACGCTTACCTCAACGCAGGATTGGCTTACTACAATCAAGGTGTGGTCATGAACGGACGTACTAAATTGACAAAGGCACAACGCGCCGTGATGTTGGATTTCTATTCGAAGGCGATGCCTTATCTTCAGCGTTACCGTCAGTTGTCACCTGCTCAGATAGACCGTTGGGGACTACCGCTTTATACCATCTATCTCAATCTCAATATGGGAAAGGAGTTTGAAGAGATCGATACCCTGTTGCGCAAGGCGCAAGGCAAGTAAAGCGATTGGAGCATGACAAGGAAAAGGCGCGTCGCCAGTGATATCATTCACTTGGCGGCGCGCCTTTTTTAGTGGTTTGTAGACGGCTTGTCTGTATGGGCGTTCCAACTTCTTTACCACAACTGCAGACGGTCGGTCTCGTTGAGGTACATCTTGTCAGTCGGTGTTATGCCGAATGCCTCATACCATGCCTTGATGTGGGGTACTGCACCATTGACACGCCATTTGCCCAATGAGTGAGGGTCGCTCTTGGTACGGTTGCGTATCTCTGCTTCGGTGATATTGTTGGCCCATACTCCGGCGTAGGCAAGGAAGAAACGCTGTTCGGGTGTCAGACCGTCGACCGTCGGCAGGGGAGCGGCTTTGGTTGCATTTTTCAGCGCATTGAAAGCCACCTCAAGTCCACCATGGTCGGCAAGATTTTCGCCGAGTGTGAGTCGACCGTTGGCATTGAGGTCGGGAAGAACCTTTATGGCTGAGAAAAAGTCAGCGTAGCGGCCGGTGCGTGCAGTGAAATTGTCAGCATCAGATGCGGTCCACCAGTCGGTCATATTGCCGTTCTTGTCATAGTGGCGGCCTTGGTCATCGAAACCGTGTGTCATCTCGTGTCCTATCACGACACCGATAGCACCGTAGTTGAAGGCATCGTCGGCCGTCATGTCAAAGAAGGGTAATTGGAGTATGCCGGCGGGGAAACAGATCTCGTTGGTTGTCGGATTGTAGTAAGCATTCACAGTCTGTGGTGTCATCTGCCATTCGTCGCGGTCTACGGGTTTTCCGGCACGGCGGTTGATGGCATCTTGGTCTCTGAAGCGGAAGCAA
Source organism: Flexilinea sp. (assembly GCA_963653995.1). Taxonomy (GTDB): domain Bacteria; phylum Bacteroidota; class Bacteroidia; order Bacteroidales; family Bacteroidaceae; genus Prevotella. The sequence goes on along the minus strand of CAVJZJ010000008.1, from coordinate 69,438 downwards.
GCCATCACGTTCTCATAGTAACTCTTTTGGGGGTCGATGGTCAGTCCGCTGATGTCTTTCCATGTGTCGGGATAACCTATCTTCACATAGAAAGTATTGAGTTTCTCTATGGCGGCTTTCTTTGTCGTATCACTCATCCATGTCTGTGCCTTGATGCGTTCAGCGAGTGAAGTCTGAAGATTTTTGACCAGTTCCTCCATACGTTTCTTAGCGGCTGCGGGGAAGTATTTTTCCACGAAGATGCGACCAAGGGCTTCTCCCATCTGACTTTCTACCTGATTTGTGGCACGTTTCCATCTCGGATAGTCTTCTTTGCGTCCGCGCAGGGTTTTGCCGAAGAAGTCGAAGTAAGCATCGCCTACCTCGTCGCTGAGATAGTTGGCGGCTATCAGAATGGCGTTCCACTGCATATAGGATCGTAGTTCTGCGGCGGTCAGACTACCGAACAGGCGGTCGGCCCCTGTTACGAAGTCTGGTTGTCCGACAATCATGTCGGGGAAGGTCTCTGTTGCTACGCCTTCAGCATTGAGGAATTTGGTCAACTGCAGGTGAGGATATTTTGTTTCGAAGTCTGTGCGGCTCATCTTGTTGTAGTTGGCCTCAACATCGCGCAGTTCGGTTTGGCTTTTGCTGACTTTTGCCAATGCTGTTTCTATCTTGAGGATATGCTCCATATTGGACTGTGCTTGGCTCTCGCTATAACCGAAGAGGCGGAACATGCGTACGACAAATGCTTTGTAGGCCTCGCGTATTTTTGATGTGGCTTCGTCATTGTCAAGATAATATTCTTTTTGCCCCAGTGTGGTTCCGCCTTGGAATACGTTGAGGATATTCATCGATGAATTTTTCTCATCTGCGTTGAACATGACAGATATAGGAAGGCCATATCCGAAGGCGGCGTATTTGCGTTGTATGTCTTCCAAGGCTGTGGTGGTTTTGGCGTGATCCATTTCGCGGAGCAGAGGAAGAAGCGGTTTTACGCCATCCCGGTTGCGGCGTACGGAGTCCATTGCCAGTTTGTAGAAGTCGCCCAGTTTCTGTTCGACGCTTCCGTTGGCGTATGAGCCTTTGAGAAGGTCGGTGAGGATGGTGTTGATACGCTGGTTGTTGTTCTCTATGAGTACCTCAAAACTGCCGTATCTGGAGTAGGCGGCGGGTAGTGGGTTCTTTTTCATCCAGCCTCCGCAGGCGTACTGATAGAAATCCTCTCCAGGTTTTACGCTTTGATCGAGGTTGGTCAGGTCTATGCCCGAATGGTATGGACTTTGCGCTGCACCTATCAAGGGCATGGCTGCAAAGGCCATCATCGGAATGATACTTTTCATGTTCATGATGGTGTATGTTGGTTATTGTAATGTATTGTGCAGATGTTATGCTGGTCTTTTGACTCGTCTGTTATTGAGCCTGACTTTTCAGATTGTCAAGTTCTTCGGAGAGTGTTTCCCAACGTTCCACTTCCTCGTCAAGAACTTTTTTGGTGGATGTGTATTCGGTGATGAGCTCCATGTCGGAAGCGCCCTCTGGTGTGCATAGTATAGTGTCAAGTTCCTTGAGCCGTTTCTCCATGGATTCGATCTTGTTTTCCGAATCTTTCACTGCTTTTTCTGCCTTGCGTATTTTTTTCTGTTGTTCCTTGTGTTCGGCAAAACTTACCTTTCCGGCAGGTTGGGCTGTCGACATCTGAGTGTTGGCGGTCGAGGTATCTTCGGTCTTGTTGTTTGTACGTCCGAGGCTATCGAGTGAGTCGATATCGTGGTGGCGCAGGAACTCGTAGATACCGCCGAGATGTTCCTTCACCTGTCCGCCGCCGAACTCGTAGACTTTAGTTACAAGTCCGTCGAGGAATTCGCGGTCGTGACTGACGATGATGGCTGTGCCGTCGAAGGCTTTGATGGCTTCTTTGAGTACTTCTTTAGATGGAATGTCAAGGTGGTTGGTCGGCTCGTCGAGGATGAGAAGGTTGACCGGTTCGAGTAGTAGTTTGATCATGGCCAAACGGCTGCGTTCGCCACCGCTCAGTACTTTGACATATTTGTCAGAAGCCTCTCCGCCGAACATGAATGCTCCGAGGATGTTTTTGATTTTCAGACGTATTTCGCCTTTAGCCACCCGGTCGATTGTGTCGAATACCGTTAGGTCGCCGTCGAGGAGTTGTGCTTGGTTTTGTGCGAAATATCCTATTTCTACGTTGTGGCCGATTTTCAGTTTTCCGGTGTAGGGTATTTCGCCCATGATACACTTGACGAGTGTAGATTTTCCCTCTCCGTTTTTGCCGACGAAGGCTACTTTTTCACCGCGCTTGATGGTCAGTGTCACATGGTCGAACACAGTATGCTCGCCGTAGTCTTTGCGTACGTTGTCGCAGATGACGGGGTAGTCGCCGCTGCGCAGGCAGGGTGGAAACTTCAGGTGCATGGCTGAATTGTCTACTTCATCTACTTCGATAGGCACAATTTTGGCCAGTTGCTTGATGCGGCTTTGTACCTGTACGGCTTTGGTGGCTTGGTAGCGGAAACGCTCAATGAAAGCCTTGATGTCGGCAATCTCTTTCTGCTGGTTTTCGTAGGCGCGCAGTTGCTGTTCGCGGCGTTCGGCGCGTAGTTTCAGATATTCGTCATACTTCACCTTGTAGTCGATCACCTGTCCGCAGGATATCTCCAAGGTACGGTTGGTGGCGTTGTTGATGAAGGCGCGGTCGTGGCTTACGAGCAATACGGCTTTGGCGCTTTGTTGTAGAAAACGTTCAAGCCACTCTATACTTTCGATATCAAGGTGGTTGGTCGGCTCGTCAAGCAACAGTACGTCGGGTTTGCGGAGTAGTATCTTGGCCAACTCGATGCGCATACGCCATCCGCCACTGAATTCTGATGTGGGTCGGTCGAAGTCTTTGCGTTCGAATCCGAGTCCGGTCAAGGTGCACTCTATTTCTGCCTCATAATTTTCGCCGCCGAGCATCATGTAGCGTTCGTGCTCTTGTGTAAATTTCTCTACGAGTGCGGCATAACTGTCACTTTCGTAGTCAGTACGTTCGGTGAGTTGCCGATTGAGGTCATCTATTTTTTCTTTGAGTCGAGTGTTGTCGGCGAAGGCTTTGCGTGCTTCTTCCTTTACGGTCGTGTCGTCTTGCAGTATCATCACCTGTGGCAGGTAGCCTATGGTCGTATCCGTAGGAATGGCTACGGTACCGGAGGTGGGTTGTTGTAGTCCGCAAAGTATCTTCAGCAATGTTGATTTTCCAGCACCATTTTTGCCGACGAGTGCTACGCGGTCGTGGTCATTGACAACGAAGCTGGCATTGCTGAACAATGGTTTCACACCGAACTCCACTTTTAGTCCTTCTACTGAAATCATTTCTTGTGTATACGTTTCTTTTCTGCAAAGTTACTGCAAAAATACGACTAAACCGAGATTGACTTGATATATTCTGCATAATGAAAGAGGAACGGGACGGACATACCATGTTTGCGGTATGTGTCTGTCTCATTCCTCTTTGCTTCAGATTATGGTGTTTCGCCGGAATTATTTTCTATAACCTACAGGGTTGTTGAGCAATGGTATTTGTGTGTCGGTGAGTTGTAGTACCTTGCGCAGTTCTGTTTCATCCATGGTCGCACGTGGTACGGTGGCCAATCCGGCTGCTGCACAGAAGATACAGATGTTTTGTGAGACATAGCCTGCATCCATAGCAGCGATGAGTTGTGTGCGGTCGTCCTTATGCTTGAATTTGGATAGATCGGATACCAAAACGAGCATTGCTGGAAATGTGGCCACACCAGTCTGTCGTCCTGCTACTGCTGCACGATGATCTCCAGAGGTCACGAACGTGAGTTTGTTGGCTTGGGCGTCATAGCGGTATGCTCCGTCTGCCGTGACGACATAGATGTCGATGTCCTGGCAGTTCATGGCCGATGGGGCAGTACGCTTGCCGTCGGGACGGTTGATGCCGTTGGCAGCCCAAAGCAGGTCGGCTATATCGGAGGAGGATAGTGGTTTGTCGGCACATTCGCGTATCGATTGCCGATCGGTCAGTGCCTGCATGATGTCTACCCCTCGGCTTTTGTTAGGCGAGGGTAGGGTGATGTCTTGTCCCATGGCAGACAAAAGGGTCATGGAGAGTAAGACGGAGAGCAATGTTTTTTTTGTCATAACGGTCTTTTTCTATGGTGTGATGTGAAGATGCGTTAGGAGTCTTCAAAAAATAAAGAGACGGCATGGCGTGGAAATATGTTCCGCACGCCTGCCGCCTCAGATTTCGCTTATGGATGTCCGCCTAATGAAGGCGGTTTGCATGCTTGTTTTTATTTTTGGCAATGGGTGCAGGGAGTCCACGGCTTCAGTTGCTTGAAGAAGTCGTTGCCCTTGTCATCGACAAGGATAAATGCGGGGAAATCCTCGACCGTAATCTTCCAGATGGCCTCCATGCCGAGTTCGGGGTACTCTACGCACTCGATGCTCTTGATGCTGCTCTGTGAAAGTACTGCTGCTACACCGCCGATAGTACCGAGGTAGAAACCTCCGTGCTTGGCGCAAGCGTCGGTGACCACTTGCCCGCGGTTGCCTTTGGCTATCATCACGAGCGATCCGCCATGATCCTGGAATTCGTCTACGTAGGGATCCATGCGGTTGGCTGTCGTCGGGCCCATAGAACCGCAGGGGTAGCCTTCGGGAGTCTTGGCCGGTCCTGCATAGAGAATGGGGTGATCCTTGAAGTAGGCGGGAAGGTCTTCTCCAGCATCGAGACGTGCCTTGAGTTTGGCATGTGCAATGTCGCGTGCGACGATGATGGTGCCTTTCAGGTTGACGCGTGTGCTTACGGGGTACTTGGTGAGTTCGGCGCGAACATGGTCGATGCCTTTGTCGAGGTCGATCTCTATGCCTTTTGCTCCCTCACCGGGCTTGCGCAGTTCTTCAGGGATGAGTTCGGTAGGATTCTCGTCCATCTTTTCCAACCAAATACCGTCCTTGGTGATTTTGGCTTTGATGTTGCGGTCGGCTGAGCAACTTACGCCCATACCAATCGGGCAACTTGCGCCGTGGCGAGGCAGACGTACGACACGGATGTCGTGGGCCAGGTATTTTCCACCGAACTGTGCGCCGAGGCCTATCTTGTGGGCCTCTTCAAGCAGTTTGTTCTCAAGGTCGATGTCGCGGAATGCGCGTCCGGTCTCGTCGCCTGTAGTAGGCAGGTTGTCGTAGTACTTGATGGAGGCGAGTTTCACGGTGAGCAAGTTCTTCTCTGCGCTGGTGCCGCCGATGACGAAGGCGATGTGGTAGGGAGGACATGCTGCAGTGCCGAGGCTCTTCATCTTTTCTACGAGGAACGGTAGGAGTGTACCCTCGTTCTGAATGGTGGCTTTGGTCATCGGGTAGAAGTAGGTCTTGTTGGCTGAACCGCCACCCTTGGCAACCATGACGAAGCGATACTCGTCACCTTCGGTAGCCTCAATGTCAATCTGTGCAGGAAGATTGCAGCGGGTGTTCACCTCATCGTACATATTGAGCGGTGCGTTTTGCGAGTAGCGCAGATTGTCTTGGGTGTAGGTGTTGTATACACCGAGGCTCAGTGCTTCCTCGTCTTCGAAGTCTGTCCATACACGTTGTCCCTTCTCGCCGTGGATGATGGCCGTACCTGTGTCCTGGCAGAAAGGAAGAATACCCTTGACGGCAGTTTCGGCGTTGCGGAGGAACTGCAGGGCTACGTATTTGTCGTTTTCCGAAGCCTCGGGGTCGGAGAGTATCTTGGCCACTTGTTCGTTGTGCTCGCGGCGGAGCATAAACTCTACGTCATGGAAGGCCTGCTGTGCAAGAAGAGTGAGTGCCTCTTTGGAGACCTTCAGTATTGTCTTTCCTTCAAACTCGGCTGTGCTCACGCCTTCAGTGGTGAGCAGTCGGTACTCGGTCGTGTCCTTTCCCAATTGGAACATGGGAGCGTACTTGAACTCTGGTGTTGTTGCCATAATGTTATTTGTTGTTTTATATGATATTTTTTTGTTGTCTGAGGTGAGGTGTAAGGGGGCTTCTATACTGGTTCTTATCGTCACTTACATATTGCAAAGTTAGGGATTTTTTGTCAGAGTGCAATTTAGGGGTGCGTGATTTTATGTTAAGGCGGGTTCTATAAATTACCTTTGATGGATTTTTGAATTTTAGCCGAGCAGATTTCTCTTTCTTTCTGAAAGAGCATAGTGGGCTATGCGACTGAAGAAAAAAGGGAAAGATGCCGGATAAAAACAAAAAGACACAAAGAGCAATCTGTCTAAAATACAAATTTAACAATGCGTGGAATTTATAGAACACGCCTTAAGGTAGGTTCTAATTTTTCACCATTTTATCATGTAAGCGTTGGCGAATTTTGTTTTCTACCGCTTCGGGTGGTTGGCTATCGGTGATGAGGCTTTTCACCCATACACAGATTACGAAGCAGATGATGACAATGCCGGCGCATAGTAGCCATCGGAGTAGTTCGCGTTCGAGTGTGCAATACTCCATGGTGAGGATACCGGCAACGACGGGAACGGCGTAGAGCAGTAGGTCGGCCCCACCTGTTGTGCTGTAGTCAGACTTCGCTTTTTGGTAGGTATTGTCACTGTTGAGTATCTGTGTTTTGTGGGTAGACCAGTAGGTGTCGAATTCTTTTTCTGTCATGGAGGTTTTGTGGATTTTTCTATTCTTGAAGAATGATGCTGATGTGTAATCATACCATCATGAGATCACTCATGATGAGGTCACTGATGTAGAGTCCTTTTCGAGTGAGGCGCAGGTGCTTGTCTGTGATTTCGGCGTTGCCTTCACGCAAGTGGTTTTGGACGTTGGTGATGATGTAGTCGCGTTGTGTAGTGGTCAGTATGCTGAGGTCAAGGCCTTCTGATGTGCGTAATGCCGTTGTCACTAGATCATCGTAGTGGGTCTGTGCATCAATGGTTTCGCTTTGCATGGGTATACGTCCTTCGTTGATGGCGGCAATATAGTGATGTATGTCGCTGATGTTCCATTGACGTGATGTCAGACAATAGGAGTGCGCGGCTGCACCGAGTCCGATGTAGGGTATATTGTGCCAGTAACTGCTGTTGTGCTGGGCTTCGTAGCCGGGTCGTGCAAAATTGCTGATTTCATAGTGGCGGTATCCGGCGGATACGAGCGTGTCTGTCAGCATATCGTACATCTGCAGGCTAAGTTCTTCGTCGATTTCTTCGATTTTGCCGTTTTGTAGCAGTCGGTAGAGTGGGGTGTTCTCTTCGTACATCAGACTATAGGCTGAGATATGGGGCACATCGAGTGTCAAGGCGCGGTCGAGATCGTCTCTCCATTCGTTGGCGGTCTCTTGTGGAAAACCGAACATGAGGTCAATACTGATGTTCGTTATGTCATTTTCTCTCAGTATATCGACGGCTTTCATCACATCTGCCGCACGATGCCGTCGTCGAAGAAAATGCAAACGGTTGTCATCAAAGGTCTGTGCGCCCATACTCACACGGTCTACTCCGATATGGCGTAGGCATTGCGCCAGTTCGGTAGTCATGTCATCGGGATTGACTTCCACGGTCGTTTCTTCCAGGTGTACATCGAAATTGTGGTGTATGGATTCGAACAACTGGTCGAAATGCCGGGGAAGAAGGAGTGACGGTGTACCGCCACCTATATACAATGTGTGAATTTTGTGGTAGTCTTGTGGCAGATAGTTGCGCCGGAGACGCATCTCTTTGCAAACGGCATCAATGTAGTCATCGCGGAATTGCGGCATGACCGTGCTGTAAAAGCCGCAGTAGATGCATCTGCTAGCACAGAAAGGTATGTGGATGTATAGTCCAGCCATGTATGGTTGTCTGTCTTGATTTGATGCAAAATTACTAATATGTTTTAAAAGTGTCGGTATTTTGCGTGCTTTCTTTTGGCGTTTTTCCGAAAATGCCTAACTTAGTGGGCATCAAGCGTGACGGAGCGACGGCATGCTTCACCTTGTTTTTGAGGCGTGTGCCGCATAAGTCGCGTGAACGTCATATTAACAACTTTAATACCTAATAATATGAGAGTCTATCAAACCAACGAAATCAAGAACATCGCATTGCTGGGCAGTGCGGGTTCCGGCAAGTCCACCCTTGCCGAGTCTATGCTTTACGGAAGTGGTATCATCAAGCGCCGTGGTACGGTGGAGGCAAAGAACACGGTGAGCGACTACTTCCCTGTCGAACAAGAATATGGCTATTCGGTGTTCCCCACGGTATTCCACGTGGAATGGAACAACAAAAAACTCAATATCATAGACTGCCCGGGATCTGACGATTTCATCGGCGGCGCCATCACTGCCCTCAATGTCACCGATCAGGCAGTCATTCTTATCAATGGACAGTATGGACCGGAGGTAGGTACACAAAACAATTTCCGGTATACCGAGAAACTGAAGAAACCTGTCATCTTCCTTATCAACCAGTTGGACTCTGACAAGTGCGATTTTGATAATGTCATCGCCAATATGCAGTCCATCTATGGTCCTAAATGCGTGCAGATACAATATCCCATACAGACCGGCTCGGGCTTCAATGCTTTGATAGACGTGTTGCTCATGAAAAAATATTCGTGGAAGCCCGAAGGTGGTATGCCAGTCATAGAGGATATACCTGCCGAAGAGATGGACAAGGCTATGGAACTGCACAAGGCACTTGTAGAGGCCGCAGCCGAGAACGACGAGACACTTATGGAGAAATTCTTCGAGGAAGAAACTCTTTCAGAAGACGAACTGCGTGAAGGTATCCGCAAGGGACTGGTCACCCGAAGCATCTTCCCTGTATTCTGTGTATGTGCCGGAAAAGACATGGGCGTGCGCAGACTAATGGAGTTCTTGGGCAACGTGGTCCCCTTTGTCAGCGAAATGCCGAAACTGCACAATACGCGTGGTGAAGAGATTACACCTGATACCACCGGCCCAGAGTCGGTGTATTTCTTCAAGACAGGACTTGAACCACACATCGGCGAAGTAAGTTACTTCAAGGTGATGAGCGGTTGTATCAAGGCCGGAGACGACCTGACCAATGCCGACCGTGGTTCTAAGGAGCGTATCGGACAGATATACGCCTGTGCTGGAGCCAATCGTGTGGCAGTAGACCAGCTCAATGCTGGAGACATCGGTTGTACGGTGAAACTCAAGGACGTAAAGACCGGCAATACACTCAATGGCAAGGATTGCGAGTGGAAGTTTGATTTCATCAAGTATCCCAATCCGAAATTCTCCCGTGCCATCAAGGCCGTCAATACCGCAGAGACAGAGAAACTCATGGTCGCACTTCTCCGTATGCATCAGGAAGATCCTACTTGGATTGTCGAGCAAAGCAAGGAGTTGCGCCAAACCATCGTCCGTGGACAGGGAGAATTCCATTTGCGTACATTGAAGTGGCGTCTGGAAAACAACGACAAGATAGCCATCAAGTTTGAACCTACCCGCATACCCTATCGCGAGACCATCACCAAGATGGCACGTGCTGACTACCGTCACAAAAAGCAGTCGGGTGGTGCAGGACAGTTTGGCGAAGTACATCTCATCATTGAACCGTATGCCGAGGGTATGCCTGATCCTGCAAGTTACAAGATCAACGGACAGGAATTCAAGGTCAACATCAAAGGCAAGGAAGTTGTTGACTTGGAGTGGGGTGGAAAACTCGTCTTCATCAACTCTGTTGTCGGAGGTGCTATCGATGCCCGCTTCATGCCCGCCATCCTCAAGGGTATCATGGATCGTATGGAGCATGGACCGCTGACCGGCAGTTATGCGCGTGATGTGCGCGTGGTAGTATACGATGGTAAGATGCACCCGGTAGACTCCAACGAACTCTCGTTCATGCTCGCGGCCCGCAATGCCTTCTCCGCAGCATTCAAGGAGGCCGGTCCGAAGATTCTTGAACCGATATATGACCTTGAGGTCTATGTTCCGTCCGACTATATGGGTGACGTGATGAGCGACTTGCAAGGACGTCGTGCTATGATTATGGGTATGGACAGCGAGGCTGGTTATCAGAAACTTCAGGCTAAGATACCTCTCAAGGAACTCAGCAACTACTCCATCTCGTTGAGTAGTCTGACAGGCGGACGTGCATCGTTTATCACCAAGTTTGCCAGTTACGAACTTGTGCCCAACGACCTGCAACAGAAACTCATTGCCGAGCATGAGGCTGAGCAGGAAGGTGAAAATGAATAAGTTACAAAATGAGAAAGAAATATTCATAACTTTAAGATTCTAGTTTTATCCATAGGGGTTGCGGGGGCTGTGACAGCCGTCGCAAACCATTCAGTTTTTCAGACCGGGATGTGAAGGCCAACACCTTTCGTCTCGGTCTGTTTTTATATGTTCCGATTGATGTTCAATCACCTTTGTTGGTGGAGTAGCGTGGAAAATGTGGAAGAAATGTCATTGTACAAAGGCCGTATATCATCAGTACAAAGGCTTTGTACTATCCGTACAAGGCCTTTGTAGTGTTCGTACAAGGCCTTTGTAGTGCTTGTACAAGGCCTTTGTACAAAAATGCACCAGTCGCAAGAGCAATAGTGTTGGCCATATTTGTCACCGGTCTCCATACTGGTGGGCGGAACGACCCCAAATTTATCAGTGCAAGACGTGTACGCTAAGGATTTTTTGCGTAAATTTGCACCATCATTATAATAACGACAAAATTATGGCAGTAAAAGAAGAAAGACCAGAAGACGAGAAGAAGAGTTTGAGTTTTGTCGAACAACTTGTCGAACAAGATTTGGCAGAAGGCAAAAACGCAGGGCGCATACAGACCCGTTTCCCGCCTGAACCCAACGGCTATCTTCATATCGGACACGCCAAAGCCATCTGTATGGACTTCGGTGTTGCCGAAAAATACAATGGCGTGTGCAATCTTCGCTTCGATGATACCAATCCGACCAAGGAGAACAATGAGTATGTAGAAAACATTCTCAATGACATCAAATGGCTCGGATTCAAGTGGGGAAACATATATTATGCTTCCGACTATTTCGAAAAATTGTGGGATTTCGCCATATGGATGATCAAAAACGGTCATGCCTATATCGACGAACAGACCTCAGAACAGATAAAAGAACAGAAGGGTACACCGACAACGCCTGGTGTAAATTCACCATACCGCGATCGTCCTATAGAGGAAAATCTCGATCTGTTCAACAAGATGAACACTCCCGAAGTGGAGGAAGGCTGTATGGTACTCCGTGCAAAACTCGATATGGCCAATCCCAACATGCACTTCCGTGACCCGATTATCTACCGCATCATACATACTCCCCATCACCGTACAGGTACGAAATGGCACGCATATCCGATGTACGACTTCGCTCACGGACAGAGTGACTATTTCGAAGGTGTGACACACTCCATCTGTACACTGGAGTTTGTGCCTCACCGTCCGCTCTACGACAAGTTTATCGATTATCTCAAGGAGATGAATGGTGAGACGGAAAATCTGTATGACTTCCGTCCGCGACAGATAGAGTTCAATCGTCTCAACCTCACCTATACAATGATGTCCAAGCGCAAACTCCTTGCCTTGGTACAGGAAAATCTCGTTTCGGGTTGGGATGATCCCCGTATGCCGACCATTTCGGGTATGCGTCGTCGTGGGTATTCTCCGGAGTCCATTCGCAAGTTTATCGACTCTATCGGCTATACCAAGTTTGATGCCCTCAACGACATGGCGTTGCTTGAGGCCGCAGTACGCGATGACCTCAACAAGCGTGCTCTCCGTGTATCGGCAGTGCTCGATCCCGTGCGGCTTGTCATCACCAACTATCCTGAAGGAAAGACTGAGGAGATGGAAGCAATCAACAATCCTGAGAACGAGGCCGACGGTACACACACCATCACGTTCTCCAAGAATCTTTGGATAGAGCGTGAAGACTTCATGGAGGATGCCCCCAAGAAGTTCTTCCGTATGACTCCAGGAAAGGAAGTGCGTCTGAAGAACGCCTACATCGTGAAGTGTACAGGTTGCACGAAGGATGCTGACGGCAACATCACAGAGATACAAGCAGAATATGATCCTACCAGCAAGAGCGGTATGGAAGGTGCCAACCGAAAGGTGAAGGGTACGTTGCATTGGGTGTCAGCCGATTACTGCGTGAAGGCCCAAGTGCGTATCTACGACAGACTCTTCAAGGTTGAGGACCTCTCGGCAGACGAATACAAGGATATCGATTTCCGCGATTTGCTCAATCCTGACAGTCTCAAGACACTCAGCGAGTGCTATGTTGAGAAATATGCGGCCGAACGCAAGTCGGGTGAGTACTTGCAGTTCCAGCGTATCGGTTATTTCATGGCCGATAAGACATCTACGGCAGAAAGTCCGGTATTCAACAAGACTGTTGGTCTGAAGGATGCTTGGGCCAAGAAGAATGCCCAATAGAGTTTTTCGGGAACCGATACAAACAAAGACAATCATCTTACGAAGGCGGGCCTTCTCTATGGGGAGGGTCCGCCATAACAATACAACGATGGCCAACAGAGACGAATATTTCGATAGCGAAGAATTCAAGGAGATACTTGCCAAGTTTGAGACGGCACGGCACAACGTAGCCTATGCCGGACTTGAACCCGACGAACTGACCGATGTCGCTGAGTACTACTATGAAAAGGGTGATAGAAAATTGTCTTTGCAAATATTGGACGATGCCATCGATACCTTCCCAGGGGCTACAATGCCACTGGTATTTCGTGGTCGGACTGCTCTCATCGATGAGCATGATATCGACAAGGCAAAAGCCTATGCCCAGCAGATAGACGACAAACTCAATCTCGACTACATCTATCTTGAAGCCGAGATTCTCATCACAGAAGATAAGGTCGATGCTGCTGATGCCTATCTGCATGACCGTATGGACTATATTGACGAGGATGATGTACCCGACTATGTACTTGATGTGGCCACCATCTATGCCGACTACAATTACGCAGATTTGGCACAGTCGTGGCTTTCTCTGTCCGATGAGACCGATCTTACTGACTATAAGGAACTTGAAGGGCGTATCGCCTATGGAAAGGGTAACTATGAGAAGAGTGAACGTATCTTTGAGAAATTGATAGATGAGGATCCGTATTCCAACCGTTTTTGGAATAGTTTGGCTTCTACCCAACTGATGCGTAACCGTATCAATGACTCCATCACCAGCAGTGAGTTTTCCATCGCCATCGACCCCAACAATGATGAGGCCATACTCAACAAGGCCAACGGTCTTTTCAGTCTTGGCAATTATGAGGAGGCACTCAAGTACTATAAGCGTTTTACAGACCTTTGTCCACAAGACGAGACTGGGTATGTCTTTCAAGGAACAACATTGCTCAATCTCAATCGCCCCGAGGAGGCCGAGACGTATTTCCGCAAGGCCGAAAGTATAGCCGGTCCGAAGTCGGAATGTCTTCCAGAACTCTATCAGGAAATGGCCTTTGCGCTCTCCATGTTGAAACGTGCCAACGAGGCACTTGTCTATTGCGACAAGGCGATGGCGCTACCCGAGAACGACAAAAATGAGGTGAGGGTTATGCGTGGGCACATATTACTTGACAACAACCGGGTGGAAGATGCACAAGAATGTTTTGCCTTGGCCTTGAAAGCATCAGGCCACTCTCCAAAAATCTATTTCCATATCGCCGTTTCCATTTTCGACTGTGGATATACGGGTATTGCCTACAAGATGTTCAAGACGCTATTGGAAGCCCCTGTACATGACGGTATGGAAGGAATTTCCTATCTTGCATATTGTTGTATGCAGCTGGGCAAGCGAAAGGAATTTCTCGAAAATCTGAAAACAGCGTGCGAAGTTAATCCCCGCGAGGCAAAACTTATACTCGGCGACCTCTTTCCCGCAGCCTTGCAACCGAATGCATACTATGAATATGCGCTGAACCACAAACAATTATAATTTTTTTTCTTCATTATCTCCTTTTTATTATAAAAAAAAGAAAATCATGAATTGGATATCATCCCTTTTGGGAAACCTCAACTATGGTACAGTCTTCTTTCTGATGCTTCTTGAGAGTACGGTGATACCTGTACCGTCTGAATTGGTGGTTGCTCCTGCCGCATATCACGCAGCCGCAGGCAATTTGGACATACTTCTAGTTATATTGTTTTCCACGCTCGGTGCCGATTTCGGCGCTACCATCAACTATGTGGCAGGGTATTATCTAGGACGTCCCATCATCTATCGTTTTGCCAATAGCAAGTGGGGACGCATGTGTCTGCTCAATCAAGAAAAGGTGGAGCATAGTGAGCGCTATTTTGACAATCACGGTATGGTAGCCACCATCACGGGCCGTCTGATACCAGGTATACGCCATCTGATTTCCATTCCGGCAGGGCTGGCAAAGATGAACTATTGGCGCTTTTTGCTCTACACAACAGTCGGGGCAGGTGTGTGGAACTGTATTCTTGCCGGACTGGGTTGGTATCTGCATACCATCGTTCCCGAAGAACAACTCCATGACAAAATATTGGAATACGGAGAATACATCAAGTGGACCATCATTGGTCTTGTAGGGCTTGTAGTCGTATTCTTTGTGATTCGGCATTATATTGGAAAGAAATCACAGAAAGAGAGCGTCGGAAATTCCGAGGAGGTTTAATTGACGAGATCTTGGCATGACGGTGAATATTGATGACAATGAACACACTTCCCGAAGAGTTTGAACAGTATACTCGCAGTTTGATGGGCGAGAACCTGTATGCCCGTCTTGAAGACGGACTGCGGGAGGATGTACCCGTGAGTATCAGGCTGAACAGAGCCAAATGCGGGGAGAACGCTATGCCTGTTGAGGCCAATGGACAAGTACCCTGGTGCGCAGATGGATATTATCTATCCCACCGCCCGACATTCACGTTTGACCCTCTACTCCATGCCGGCCTGTACTATGTGCAGGAGGCTTCCTCCATGTTTGTCAGTCGGGTGATGGAGCAATATTTCGGAGAGCGTACCGAACCGATGTTGGCGCTCGATATGTGTGCTGCTCCAGGTGGAAAATCTACGGCTGTAGTGGCAGCCATGCCACTAGGATCGGTACTTGTCAGCAACGAACCGATACGTCAACGTGCGCAAGTGCTGGCCGAAAATATGCACAAGTGGGGGCATCCCGACACCATTGTCACCAACAATTACCCCGCTGATTTTTCAGGACTTCATCTCGTTGCCGATCTAGTGGTGTGCGATGTACCCTGCTCGGGTGAAGGCATGTTTCGCAAGGATGAAGGAGCAATAGCGGAGTGGAGTGTGCAGAATGTGAGAAAATGTGCGGATTTGCAGCGTGACATCGTTGAAAAGGTATGGCATTTGTTGCGCCCTGGGGGAATTATGGTTTATTCTACCTGTACGTTCAACGCCCATGAAAATGAAGAAAATGTTGACTGGATTTGTCGTGAGTACGGGGCTGAATTGCTTCCTGTTGACATTGAGGAAGATTGGAATATTACGGGGTCGCTTTGCCCCGATCTCCCAGGGACGGTGTATCGTTTCCTTCCTGGGTTAACCCGTGGTGAGGGTTTGTTTATGGCAGTGCTACGGAAAAACGAAGAACAGTCTTTGGTACAAACAAAGAGCAAGAAGAAAGGCAAAGGGCGTGACCGTTTATCGGACAGTAAGTCTATGAAAGGCGGGGAGCAGTTGAAGGCGTGGTTGTCAGACCCTTCTCGCTATGATGTGGTCCAAACTGGTGAACGATTCTTGGCCATGTCTTCCTCCGTTAGACAGGTCTATGGCGAAATATCTAGTCGTCTGAATGTCTTGAAGGCAGGGGTTACGTTGGGCTGTATGAAAGGACGTGACGTCATTCCTCACCAGTCGTTGGCTTGTTCTACTATATTGGCACAGGGGGCTTTCGCTCATGTTTCGTTGTCATACGCGGAAGCGATAGCCTACTTGCGCAAGGAGACCTTCCCGTTGCCAGAGGCGGTTCCGTGTGGATTTGTCGTTGTAGAGTATGAGGGATTTCCGCTCGGATTTGTGAAAAACATCGGTCACAGGGCCAATAATCTTTATCCGCAGGAGTGGCGTATCAAAAACACTCATCTTCCGGAAGAAAAACCAGTCATAAGAATATAATGCGGGGTGGGAGATTCCCGCTACATACATTTAGAATCCATCTATATCGAAATGAAACAATATCTTGATTTGCTCGACCGTATTTTGACGGAAGGTACGAAGAAAAGTGACCGCACCGGGACGGGCACCATGAGTGTGTTTGGACATCAGATGCGTTTTCGTATGGATGACGGATTTCCGTTGCTCACCACGAAGAAATTGCACTTGAAGTCAATCATCTACGAACTGTTGTGGTTTCTCCGCGGAGATACCAATGTGCGGTATCTGCAGGAACATGGTGTGAGGATATGGAACGAGTGGGCCGATGAGAACGGTGATCTAGGTCCAGTGTATGGTCATCAGTGGCGTTCTTGGCCCGACTATCAGGGCGGAACCATCGATCAAATACAAAACGTGCTCGACCAAATACGTACTCATCCCGACTCACGCCGTATGATAGTCAGTGCATGGAACCCTGCGGAGGTCGACCGCATGGCACTTCCTCCTTGCCATTGTCTGTTTCAGTTCTATGTGGCTGACGGCCGTCTATCATTGCAGTTGTACCAGCGTTCGGCCGATACTTTTCTCGGAGTACCGTTCAATATCGCGTCGTATGCCCTGCTATTGCAGATGATGGCACAGGTGAGTGGGTTGCAGCCAGGCGATTTCGTGCATACCACGGGTGATACCCACCTCTACCTCAATCATCTTGAGCAAGCGCGTTTACAACTCACGCGTGCCCCGCGTCCTTTACCGCGTATGGTGCTCAATCCAGATGTGAAAAGCCTTTTTGATTTCCGTTTTGAGGATTTCCATCTGGAGAGCTATGATCCGTGGCCGCATATCAGTGCTGCAGTAAGTGTCTGAGTGTAGACACGGGGAATGAAAGTGATTTTTAGAATACGACTTGCACGATGAGAATCAATATTATTGCCGCCGTATCACGCAACCGTGCTATCGGCTTTGAGAACAAATTGTTGTATTGGTTGCCCAACGACCTGAAACGTTTTAAGGCCCTTACTACTGGACATACCATCATTATGGGGCGCCGCACATTTGAGTCTTTGCCCAAGGGTGCATTGCCCAATCGTCGGAATGTGGTGCTCAGTCGCACCCAAAACGATTTTCAAGGATGCGATTGTTATGCTTCGCTTGATGAAGCACTGGCGCATTGTTCGCCGGAAGAAGATATCTATGTGATAGGCGGAGCTAGCGTTTACGGGCAGGCATTGCCATTGGCCGACCGATTGTGTCTGACCGAAATCGATGATACGCCCATGTCTGCGGATGCGTTTTTCCCTGATTATAGTGATTGGAAAGAATTCTCGAGGGAAGAACATGAAGTGGACGAAAAGCATCATTACCGCTATGCTTTCGTTGACTATGTCAGATAGTAAGTGATAATAAAAAATAAAGGCGTATTCTAAAATCGCGATTGCAGGATTTTGGAATACGCCTTTTCTACTTAGTATTCTTCTTCGCTGATATCCTCTGCTTCAAGGTTGAGTTCATCAGGAGTCTCTTCAAAGGTGGTTCGATAACTTTCCTCCGTGAGTTTTTCCTCGTCGAAAGTATCGTCATCATCCTCATCGTCGTTTCCGTCGTCGAATTTGTCGTCGATTTCTTCCTCGTCGAGATCGTCATCGTCATCATTGAAGTCATGCATGATATGCGGCTCATCTTCTGTGGATGTGGTGGCTTTCTCCAGTTCGGGTTTCGCTTTTGCAAAGATGGCTTCCACCCAAGCACCCTTTTCTATTTCCAGTACCTCAAATCCGTCGTTGACTTTTTTCTCGTACATACCGCCTGGTTTGTGCAGTCTGTCTTTGGGAAGTGTTGTTGTGCTGATGTCGAAACCCTTTTCGATAATGTCTTGTATCTTTTGAGGTAGGGACTCCCAACCACCACCGAAATTGCGGTCAAGTACCTCGATGAGTTTTGCTGCTGTGATGTGGCGTATGTTCTCATAGGTCAGGTCGGTCACCCGTTGTATAGGCCGTTTCTTGATGGCAATTTTTATCTTGCTATCATCGGCCTTGATGGTGTCTACCTTGAAGCCTCTAGCCTCGTATTTCTTAATGACCTCAGGACGGTCGACTTGTATTTTCTCGATTTCGAACGCCGTGCGGATGACGTCGAGATAGTGCTCCATATTGTCTTTGAGGTCGGCATCTTTTTCTGCCGCTTCCCATAGACGGAAAACATCATTTTCTTGAATATCCCAAACGCTGCCCTTTGACAACGTCTTGAGGGTTAAGGTTTTCTGTTGTTTCATATATGTGTTTACTATTTTTTTCTTTTTCTTTTCGTGCGATGTGTCTTGACTCTACCTTTTGTCAGATGGAAACGGTGAGTCGGTCGCGGTCAGCAAGAAATGGGAATCTCTCGCGATATTCATGCACTATATGTACTGCAATGTCGGCCGTGATGCATTGTTGCTGCACTCCTTCTGCAGAGACGATGGGAGTGCCGTCGGGGCCGATGATTGTACTATGCCCGACGTATGTTTCGGTCGGGGAATTTCCAGTGCGGTTGCAGGCGATGACGACACATTGGTTTTCTATGGCTCTCGCTTTGGTCAGTATGTCCCAAACTTCTATGCGGCTTTCGGGCCAGTTGGCTACGATAAGTATGCCGTCATAGTCGTCTTGGCAACGTGACCATACGGGAAACCGCAAATCATAGCAGACAAGCAACAACAATCGCCAACCTTTCCATGTCACAATGATGCGCCGCTTGCCTTCTTCGAAAGAATCCTTTTCTCCGCCGTATCCGAAGAGATGACGCTTGTCATACCATTTCGTCTGTCCGTCGGGGTGGACGAAGAAGAATCTGTTGCAGTATTTTTTCGTTTTGCCGGTATGTTCCGGTGAGTCGGTTTCCATGATGATGCTCCCGCATATGGCGGCTTGATGGCGTTCTGCCATCTTTCGCATCCATGCAAGTGTCTTTTCAGACTGTGTGTGGCTTAAGACTGAGTCTTGTGTGACAAATCCTGTACTCCAGGTTTCCGGTAGTACATATAGGTCACTGCCCGGTGTGGCATCCATCATTTTTTCGGCTTCCGAAAGGTTCGCTTCCGTTGCCATCCAGTGGATTTTGGTCTGGACAATGCTTACTTTCATGTGCGATTTTTGAGCGGTGCAAAAGTAAGTACTTTACTCCTATTGCACAAGTTTTTTATACAGAATTTTTGCCTAGTTCATATATATTTCCTAATTTTGCTTTACTTATGAGTGAGCCGTTGGCAGAAAGATTGCGTCCCCGTACGCTCGACGATTATGTCGGGCAGAAACATCTAGTGGGCGAGGGTTCCGTGTTGCGCAAAATGATAGACGCAGGACGTATCTCCTCCTTTATATTATGGGGTCCTCCAGGTGTCGGGAAAACCACGTTGGCGCAGATTATTGCCAACAAATTGCAAACTCCTTTCTATACGCTCAGTGCTGTCACTAGTGGCGTAAAAGATGTGCGTGAAGTCATTGAGCGCGCACAGAAAAGCCGTTTTTTCTCTTCCGCGTCACCGATTCTTTTCATTGACGAAATCCATCGTTTCAGCAAGTCTCAGCAGGACTCCCTTCTTGGAGCAGTAGAGCGAGGGGTCGTGACCCTTATTGGTGCCACGACAGAGAATCCCTCTTTTGAGGTTATCCGCCCATTGCTTTCACGTTGCCAGTTGTACGTGCTGAAGTCATTGGAAAAGGATGATTTGCTTGCCTTGCTTCATCGTGCCGTTACTACAGATGTAGAATTGAGCAAGCGACATATAGAATTGCGCGAGACGGCAGCGATGTTGCGGTATAGTGGCGGCGATGCACGCAAGTTGCTCAATATTTTGGAACTTGTTGTCGAGTCGGAAGGTGATGCCGATGTCGTGGTCACCGATAGGCTAGTTGAGGAACGTTTGCAGCAGAATCCTTTGGCTTATGACAAGGAGGGGGATATGCATTACGACATTATCTCCGCATTCATCAAGAGCATACGCGGAAGCGACCCGGACGCGGCGCTCTATTGGATGGCACGCATGATAGAGGGCGGTGAAGATCCGCAGTTTATCGCGCGCCGTTTGGTAATTAGTGCAGCAGAAGATATCGGACTGGCCAATCCCAATGCTTTATTGCTGGCCAATGCCGCCTTTGATGCCGTTATGAAGATAGGATGGCCAGAAGGGCGGATTCCTTTGGCTGAGGCAGTAGTCTATCTTGCTTCCAGTCCGAAAAGCAACTCTTCCTACCTTGCCGTCAACGATGCTCTTGCGCTTGTGCGGAAGACTGGCAATCAGCCAGTGCCGTTACATCTGCGCAATGCACCAACCGCTCTCATGCAGCAATTGGGGTATCATGATGGTTATCAGTATGCACACGACTATCCTGGACATTTTGTGTCACAGCAATATTTGCCCGACGAACTGCAAGAACAACGGCTATGGCATCCGCAACATTCCCCAGCCGAGGAAAAACTCTATCAGCAGATGTTGCATTGTTGGGGTGACCGCTACAAGGAATGATTTTCTCACAGGATGATGTCCTGCTTTTATGGGGAAAAGAAAAGCAATAATACAAACGACCGATAAAAACAGGGTGTCTTCGTATAAAGCCAAATATTAGAATTAAGAAAAAAGATGAAAATAGTAGTTTTAGACGGTTTCGGTGCCAATCCTGGCGATCTGTCTTGGGAGCCGTTCGGTGCCTATGGACAACTGACGGTATATCCGCGAACCCAGTCTTCTGAAGTTTTAGAACATATTGGCGATGCCGAGATTGTTCTGACCAACAAGACTGTACTTGATGCCGATACGCTTGCGCAAATGAAGTGTACACGCTATGTGGGAGTCATTGCTACAGGATACAACGTAGTGGATATTGAGGAGGCAGCCCGATTGGGTATTGTCGTGACCAATATACCAGCATACAGTACTGACAGTGTAGCCCAGATGACCTTTGCGCACATCTTCAATATTACCAATCGAGTAGACCGCTATGCCTGTCTCAACCGCGAGGGTCGATGGAGCAGAAATGCCGATTTCTGTTATCTCGATGTTCCTCAGACTGAAATTTCCGGAAAGACCATCGGTATTGTGGGTCTTGGAAGTATTGGAATGAAGGTGGCGCGCATCGCCATGAATTTCGGTATGGATGTGTTTGCTTTTACCAGCAAAAACGCTACAGATTTGCCGTCTGGCATCCAAAAGACAACGCTCTCCGGTTTGCTGGCTGCCAGTGACATCGTCTCGTTGCATTGTCCGTTGACGGAGCAGACACGTGGTCTTATCGATAGTAAGGCACTCTCCAGTATGCGTCGCGGTGCCATCCTTATCAACACCGCACGCGGGCCGCTCGTCGTAGAGCAAGATGTGGCCGATGCGCTTGAGAGTGGTCAACTAGGTGCGTATGGTGCGGATGTGATGTGTCAAGAACCACCTGCGGCCGACAATCCGCTGTTGCGTCAGCCAAATGCCTTCCTTACCCCTCATATCGCTTGGGCAACAAGAGAGGCACGTGAACGCTTGATGCATGTTGCTGTAGACAATGTGCGGGCTTTTGTAGAGGGTCATCCCATTAATGTCGTCAACGGATTATGATACCAGGACAGGAACTCTATCAGCCGCTCTTCGATATCATCGAGTTTTTGGGTACTTTCGCTTTTGCCATTTCTGGTATACGCCTTGCGGCAGCCAAGCACTTTGACTGGTTTGGCGGATTTGTTTGTGGCATAGCCGTGGCCATCGGTGGCGGTACTATTCGTGATGTCATGTTGGGGGTCACTCCATTTTGGATGACTTCCTCTATATATATAGTGTGTACCGTCTTTGCGCAGGTGTTTGTGATTGTCTTCGCCCGTATGCTTAAACGACTGGAAAATACATGGTTTATTTTCGACACGCTCGGCCTTGCGCTATTTACAATAGCCGGTCTGCAAAAAACGCTAGATTGTGGCCACCAGTTTTGGGTCGCTATCATTATGGGGTGTATCACCGGAGCGGCGGGAGGTGTCATGCGTGACGTGCTGCTCAACAACGTGCCTGTGATATTCCAAAAAGAGATTTATGCCATGGCTAGCATAATTGGTGGTCTTGCCTATTGGGCGCTCGTCGCAGTGGGTGTGAATGCCAATATTGGTGTCGTGGTGACGTTTTTTACCGTTTGCACCATACGTTGGATAGCCGTACGCTATCATATCTCTCTTCCCCTGCTTCACGATGAGGAAGAAGTGGAAGAACGGCGTCGGCGGAAATCATAAATATACCAATACTACAGAAGTTTGTATGAATATCATTAGAATCATTTTCCTGTTAACAGCTCCCGAAAGTATGTTGCGGCGATTGTATCGTGTTGCAGCCTTTGCTATTTGCTTTCTGTTCTATCCTGGCAGTCTTTCTGCACAGACGGTGGAAGAGTTGTGGTGGTCTATGCCAGACTCTTTGATGCCAGTATTGACACAAAAGCAACGTGCGGACATCGTCAACAAAGACAATATTGCCTTGCCTATTCCGACAACCAATGCTCTCGGCGGTACATCAAGAGCCGATACATTGTCTGCCGATTATCTCTCTGTACATATCACCGATGTTTCCTCTGTGCAAATGTGCCTTCTTCCGAGCAATGGCGGAGACAGTCTTGTTTGCCTTGTGCGCACATGGTTGGGCCCGGAGGCAGAGTCTTCTGTCGGTGTTTATACCAAGGATTGGAGGCAGATGTCCTCCCTGACATTTTGTATTTCCGACTTTGTACATCGTCCCGATACGATGACAATAGAGAAGTATGACGAACTTCTCCGTGTGCTCGATCCTTACACGTTCTCAGTGCAGTTGTCTTCAGATGGCCCTACGCTGATTGTCAGTCCGCATGCGGTAATGGCGACGACAGACGAAAAGAAATTGTTGGAGGCTGTTTTTCTGCAAAGAAAATATAATTGGAATGGAAACGATTTTAATTAATGTTATATAAATAGTGCAAAATACAGAAACGTTTTTTTAGCATAAATATTTATCGTAACTTTGTACCGTGTTTTTCATGGTATTAGATTATTAAGGTTAATGATTCGGATTGGTTGTCGTGAGACAGTCAATCTTTTTTGTTTTTTTATTCTCAATTATTGGTGACAGGTAAATGGTGAGAGGTAAAATAAAAAAGGAAAGCCCTCTATTGACTTTCCTTTCTTGCGGAAGATGAGGGATTCAAACCCCCGATACCCAAAAAGGGTATACCGGATTTCGAGTCCAGCGCATTCGGTCACTCTGCCAATCTTCCTTGCGATTGCTCTGCAAAGGTAGTGATAATTTTTTGTATTCGCAAAAAAATATCACCATCTTTTCCACTTCCTTTAGTGCTCCTAAAATAAAAACCCGCTGGAAGGAGTGTGCCGATTGCCGTATTCTTCTTCCAGCGGGTAGGAGGTGGGAGTACTAGATAATGCTATTTCTCTTGGTCCACTCCACGATTTCAGGAATGTATCCGAAGGCAAGTCCGGTGACGGTGTCTGCGCAACCGTAGTATACGGCTATGCGGCCTGTTTCGGGGTCGTGTACTTCTGCGCAGGGGAAACATACGTTGGGTACGTCGCCCATGCACTCGTACGGGGTTTGCGGAGAGATAAGGTAGGGACCGGAACGGTGAGTGGCTTTCCATGGTTGTTCCAAATCGAGTAGGGCAGAGCCGAAGGCGTATACGTAGCCGTTGCATGAGCGGAGTACACCATGGTAGAACAACAACCAACCCTCTGATGTCTTTACAGGTACCGGACCTGCGCCAATCTTCATACACTGCCATGCGGAGACTTCGAAGGCAGCGGGTGCCATCACATGGCGGTGGCGTCCCCAAAATTCCATATCAGGAGATTCGCTATAGAAGATATCGCCGAAGGGAGTGTGTCCGGTGTCGCTTGGGCGGGAGAGCATAGCGAAATTACCATTGATCTTCTCGGGGAAGAGTACGCCGTTGCGGTTGTAGGGCAAGAAGGCGTTTTCCAACTGGTGGAAGGTCTTGAAGTCCTTGGTCCATGCGATACCGATGGTGGGGCCGTAGTAGCCGTTGCACCACGTTACGTAGTAGCGGTCTTCGATGAAGCATACGCGGGGGTCATAGCCGTATACCCATTGTCCTATTTCTTCGTTGTCGCATTCGAAACGGAGCGGCTTCTCGTTGATGTTCCAATTTACGCCGTCTTTGGAGAAACCTACGTGGAGTACCATACGGCGATTGGTGTCATCGCAGCGGAATACTCCGGCAAAGCCTTCGCCGAAAGGTACGACGGCACTGTTGAAGATACTATTGCTTGTGGGCAACAGGTTGCGGGGAATGATGGGGTTCTTGGAACAACGCCACAGTGGTGAACGTGCACCCTCGGGACGGTCTTCCCAAGGCATATTGGGCAATGGGTTGCCCGAAATGATGAGTTTGCTCATAGTTGTAATTGGTTTATGGTATTTGTATTTTGTTCTTAGTTCGGTTTATTTCTGCTTGTCGGGGTAGGTGAACGGCACGAACCATGTGATCAAGAAGGCTGGTATGGTGCAGGCAAGTACGAAGATAAAGAAATCCCGGTATCCCAGCCAGTCGCTCACATAGCCACTGAGCATACCGGGTAGCATCACGCCGAGGTTCATGATGCCCGAGGCAAATGCGTAGTGGGCCATCTGATGTTTGCCGGATGCCACCTGTTGCATCATGAAGAGGGTCAGTCCTACGAAACCGAATCCGTAGCCGAAATATTCAAGCACGATACCTCCGCCGATGAGCCATAGGCTTTCCGGCTGGTAAATGGCGAGGAATGTGTAGGCAACGAAGGGGAGATTGAATACGCAGCAGAGAGAGAAGAGTGATTTCTTCAGTCCGCGGTGTGCGATGTAGTATCCTGCAAGAATGCTTCCGATGACAAAGGCAGCGGCACCGAACGTGCCGTAGCAGATACCTATCTCTTCTTCAGACAGTCCGAGACCCTGCTGGGCACGGTCGGCCTTGAGGAAAAGTGGTACAATCTTTATCACAAAACCTTCTGCAAAACGGTAGAGTATGATAAAGAAGATATAATATACAATGTGGCGTTTGCGGAAGAAATCGGCAAAGACAGCTCCCAGTTCCTTCATCGTTTCCTTGAATCCAGGCTTGTCTTCTTTTTTCTTGGCGGCATCTGCCGGAAGGAATTTGATATGGTAGATACCGAGCAATACCATGACCAAGCCGATGATACCCATGATGGTCATCCATGCAGTCACTGTGCCTTTATGCTTAGCGGCTGCTGCGGCTACGTCGGAAAGTCCTGTCGTGTCACCGGTGAAATGGGTGATGAGCATTCCAGCCAAATAGACAAGACCTCCGGTTGCGGCAATCTTGGCTATATTGTAGAAGGCCCCCTGCCATCCGATATATTTGGCTTGGTCTTCGGTGGAGAGGGTGGCCATGTATACACCGTCGGCGGCTACGTCATGGGTGGCACCGCTGAGAGCGATGACGGCGAGCAAAGCGATGGTGATGGCGAAGAAGTCGGGCAGTTGGAGTGCGAGGGCCACAAGGCCGAAGATACATCCTGTGGCTATCTGTGTGACGATGACAAAGAATTTCTTGGTCTTGTAGATTTCGAGCAATGGACTCCAAAGAGGTTTCAGTGTCCACGGAAACATGATGATGGAGGTCCAGAATGCAATCTGTGCATCGGAGATGTCAAGTCCCTTGAACATCAGTGTGCATACCATGTTGAGTACCACGAAGGGCATACCCATGGCAAAGTAGAGCGTCGGCACCCATGTGATGGGGCTCCGCTGTGTAGTGTTATTAGGTTTCATTGTATATAGATGGTTGTTTTTTTGGGGGAGTTGTCGGTGTTGGATTATTCGTAGATTTCGTCGATATCCATGTCACTCTCGTCTTCTTTCTCTTTCTCGTTGGCACAGGCATTGAATCCCTCGGGTACATTGAATGTAGCGTCTGGCGTGTAGGGTAGAGAGTGGTCTGCGTACACTTTCTTCATAAAGTATGCCCATATGGGCAGTGCCATGGTCGCCCCCTGTCCCATACGCATGGAGTCGAAGTGTACGTCACGGTCTTCACCGCCTACCCAACATCCGCTGACAAGTTGCGGCGTGAAGCCTACGAACCAGGCATCGGAGTTGCGGTTGGTTGTTCCTGTCTTTCCGGCTATCTCGCCCGGAAGGTCGTATTTGTAGCGCAGACGTCCTGCTGTACCACCGTCGACGACACCCCGGAGCATCTCAATCATCTTGTAGGCACTTTCCGAACTGATGACTTCGTTCATCCGGGGTCGGAACTGGGTGATGACGTTGCCCTCATTGTCTTCGATGCGGGTGACCAGGAGAGGTGCGGTGCGTATGCCGTTGTTGGCGAATGTGCTGTATGCGCTGACCATCTCGGCTACCGACACTTCGCATGGGCCGAGACAAAGTGACATCGATGGATATATGTCGGGGTTGTTGATACCGAAGTCATGGAGTAGGCTGACAAACTGTTGCGGATTGAGTTTGCTCATCAGATAGGCCGAGATCCAGTTGTTCGACTGTGCGAGACCCCATTTTAGGGTCACCATCTGTCCGTATCGGTTGTGACTGGCATTGCGTGGGGTCCAAGGCTTCCCTGCAACCATGTATGTCCGTTGTACATTGGGAGCCTGGTCGCAGGGCGAGAAACCATTTTCCATAGCAAGGGCGTAGAGGAAGGGCTTGATGGTGGAGCCTATCTGTCGTCGGCCGTTCATCACCATATCGTACATGAAGTGTGAGTAGTCGAGGCCGCCGACATAGGCTTTCACCTGTCCGGTCTTGGCGTCCATACTCATAAATCCTGCGCGTAGGAACGACTTGACATATCGTATGCTGTCTATCGGGGTCATTACAGTGTCGATGTCGCCGTGATAGGTGAAGAGCGTCATGTCTGTCGGAGTGTGGAAGGAACGCTTGATTTCTTCTTCCGAGGCACCGGCGGCGCGGAGATTGCGGTAGCGTTCGCTTTGTGCGACAGCCCGGCCGATGATTTGGTTGACTTCCTTTGTGCTGAGAGCTTCGCTGAACGGGGCGTTGGGCTTATTCTTGTTTTCCTTGAAGAATTCCCGCTGCAAGAAGCGTGCGACATGGGCGTAGACCGACTCTTCGGCGTACCGTTGCATACGCGAGTCAATGGAGGTATATACCTTCAGGCCATCGGTATTGAGATTATAGGGTTTGCCGTCTTTCTTGAAGTTCTTGTTGCACCATCCGTAGAGCGGGTCGGTAGCCCAGGCAATGGAGTCGAGCACATATTGCCGTTTGTTCCATGTGGGATAATCGTCTCTTTCGGGACGTTTGGCAGACATATATATGCGGAGAAACTCGCGTAGGTAGGGAGCAGTACCGTCCTTATGGTCGGTGCGGTGGAAGTTGAGTGTGAGTGGCTCAGCGCAACAACGTTCGTAGTCGGCCTCTGAGAGGTAGCCTGCTTTTCGCATTTGTGCCAGTACCACGTTGCGGCGGTCACGGCTTCGATCGGGGTAACGTACAGGATTGAAAAAGGAGGGGTTTTTGCACAATCCGATGAGTGTTGCCGACTCAGCGATGGTGAGGTCGCCAGGCTCTTTGTTGAAATAGGTGTTGGCGGCCGTCTTGATGCCGACGGCATTGTGCAGAAAATCAAAATAGTTGAGGTAGAGGGCGATGATTTCCTCTTTGGTATAGTTGCGCTCGAGTTTGACGGCAATGACCCACTCTATAGGTTTTTGCAACAAACGTTGTGTGGTACTTGCTGCCGTTTCCGAATAGAGTTGTTTTGCCAATTGTTGGGTGATGGTAGATCCGCCGCCTGCATTCTTCTGTCCGAGGATGCCGCGTTTGATGACGGCTCGGCCAAGGGCGATGAAATCAATGCCCGAATGGTCATAGAAACGCTCGTCTTCTGTGGCAACGAGGGCTTGTACGAGGTGGGGTGAAATCTTGGAGTAGGGTATACAGATACGGTTTTCACGGTTGAAGTTCCATGTGCCAATCACTTTACCGTCGGCGGTGTAAATCTGGGTAGCAAAGCGGTTGATGGGATTCTGTAGGTCTTCTATAGGGGGCATATAGCCTATCCAACCATTCCAAATGGCGGTGAATATGCCGGCTGTGAGGAGAAATATGGTGAACAAAGCACCCCATAGAAAGTGTACCAGGGCTTTTCTCATGTATCGTGTCGAAATTCTTTTTGACGACAAACTTACGCATTTTTTTCTGATTATCGTCTGTTTTGTAGGGCTATTTTTGTTTGGACTTGGATTTTGGTAAGGATGTTTGTTTGGGGAGCGTATTGCGCAGATATTTTTATCGTCACTTATCGAAGTCTGCTTTCAGTCTGTTGTGAGGACTGCAGTGAACATCCACTTGACGAGTCTTGTCTCTTTGGTTGTGAAGCGTCCCACGGGAAGTTTTACTACAATGTGATTCCAGCCTTTACGGAGACGTACCGTGGCGGGTGCCCGTGATGCGGCATTTTCATTGCGTAGCGGTATTTCGTTGTCGCGGTGCGTATGGGTGTTAATCCATATGGGAGGTGGAATCTCCTCACCGTTAAGCCAGATGTGGCTATGACGGTAATCCCAGGTGCCTTGCAGTGGTGGAAGATCGCTTTCAGATCGGCTATAGTTCTGTGTCTCGAAGAGCAATTGCGCATTTTGGGCGTGGTGCGCGTAAACCCATCGTGAGGCGTAGGCCGTACTGTTTTCCTGCGGATGAGGGTAAAAACCCGGTACGAGCGTACCCCATACGTGGCGCAGGTAAATGCCGTTGCCACAGATGGTGCGTGTAGAGTAGGTCTGTCCTTTGTATATATATGTTGTGTCTTCTTCTTCGGGAGTGGTGGCTTGTAGCAGTGACTGTTCGGGTGGAAAGATACGGTCGAGCTCCCCTCCGTTGGGAAAGGCATCGGTGATGCGCCATTTGGCATCTGTCTGTTTTACATAGACAAAAGGTTCTCCTTGTAGGGTGTGGTCTTTGTGCCAAAGCAGGCGGTCTTCGAATTCGACAAATGCAGCCTTTTGTTCCGGTTTGTTGTCGTACAATAATGTGGTGCTGCCGTCGAAGTAGCCGTATCCTCCGCCCCGCCAACTTCGTTCGGCCAAAGTGAGCATATAAGGCCAAAAGCCGTTTTCGGCCAACATTTGCCGTGTGTTGTCGATGTATCTGTCGTTCCAAAAGGCAAGTACGCAACCGGCTATGTCGTCACATCCTTCCTCCTGGTCGTATATGCGGCTATTGTAAAGAGCCACGAGGTCGGCATAGGTATCGAAGTGGTTGGCGTAGTGGAAACGGCAGTCTATGGCGGGGATGCCGGGTTGGGCTTTTCCTCGATAACTCCACAGTTGTGTCATGTCAATCTCTCCTGGTTGGTAGGTCCATCCTGGATTCCATGAAACTACTTTGCGTCCCATGCTGCGCACGAAGGCAATCATCTCCGGTACGAATGTGGAGTCGCTGAATTCGGTCTCGTCAGTACCTATATGTATGTATGGCGTGTCGGTGGCGCTGCACAGTTCGGCGATGATGTCGCGGAGAATTTTCTTCCCTTGGGGGGTCTGCATACTGAAGCCGAAAGTGCGCTCGAATGCTGCGCTGTGTCCAGGCATGTCTATTTCTGGTATCAGCGTGATGTGGTGTTCTTTGCAGTATGTCGTCATCTCGGCCACTTCTTGCAATAGGTAGTATAGTCCTTTGTCGCGCTCCATATTCTCAGGAGCGTTGAGTTGCGGGTAAAGTCGGCTCTCAAGTCTCCAAGCCTGATTCTCGGTGAGATGCCAGTGAAATATATTGATTTTGTATCGGCTCAGCAGATCGACCTCCTTCTTGAGTTCTTCCATGGGTATGAAACTCCTGCCTGTGTCGTGCATGAATCCCCGTATGCGGAAGGCGGGCCAGTCGGTAATGATACATAGAGGTAGGCTGGTGTGTCCGTGTGTTTTCGTTTTCAGTTGTTGCAGGGTTTGGCGTGCTCTGAAAAGTCCTGTTTCCGTGGTGGCCGTGATGTCTATACCCTTGTTGTTGATAACCAGTCGGTATGCCTCTTCCTGAAAGTGGGCTTCGGGTATGGAGTCGACCAGGTGTTCGTTTATGGGGGCGGTAGCGCGAATGGTTCCCTTGCCGAGCGTTATCTTTTGTGGCATGGGCAGCAATGGCGGTATGTTGGCTGCTGCGGTGAGGCAGCATAGGGCAACGAGAAGGAGGATGGATAGGTGGCGTATGGGTGATTTTCGTTTTACGCCACGCACTGCTTCTGCCTCCAAAGGGTTTTCTGGCCAGTAGTGTTTCGGGTAACGGCGGCGTAGTTCCTTCCGTACCTCAAAGTAGGTGGAGTTCCAGAAATTGGGGAGGTCTTGGGTGAGTTGTACCGGTTTGTATCCCGGTGAGAGCAGTTCCATGAGTAGGGGTCGCTTGCCATCGTCAATGCTAGGTGTGGATGTCATTCCGAAACATTCCTGCAGGCGGACACTGAGCACAGGCGCTTCAGTTCCTTGACGGTAGTCTATGCGGATGCGGCTTCCTGTCGGTACCGTGATATGTGTGGGGGCAAGGCGATCTATGATTTGTTGTTGCTCATAGGGAATGAGAGTCCATAACACTTGCGCAAGAGGAATCTTCGATAACTCACTCGCTGTAGTTTTGACGTGTCCGTTTTCTTCAATATAGAAAGGTAGCCACTCGTTGGCGGTTTCGAGCAGATGGTCTGTAGATAGGTCGGGCAGGTCGAGGTCAGTGTGCCAATGGCTGACTGTAGCGGTGCGTCGCTGAAGCCGTTGTGTCTCGTCGTCCCAGTTGAGTAGGTTCTGTCCGTATTTCTTTACGGCTTCACATACGATAGAGACAATCTTTTGGTGGTCGGCATTGTGTAGAGGTTTGCTTTCGACAACTAGTCTGCCGATGCGCCGTTCGCGCTGCATGACGACACATCCTTGCTTGTTGTCCCATGAAATATTGTCGTATGTGGTCACGAGGTCAAGCTGATCAGGACGAACGGGGGCTGCGAGAAAAACGCGACCACTTTGTCCGGTGGCGTGTAGAGACGCAATGGCTAGCCACGGGTGGGCAGTGAGCAGGTCCGACTGTTCCAAACGTACATTTCCGCCGCTTGCCAAACGGTATCCGCCAATGGCATCCGTTGTCATGGCGATGCGCTCAGGATAGGCGTGGGCGATGAGCATGCCGGCATCGAATGGGTCTGCGTTTGTATTGTCCTCATCGATATGTACCATGTGTCGGTATTCTTGGGCAATTTGGGCGATGCGGCTCCATCGTCCGGTCTGTTTTTTTCGACGGAGATGTCGGAGCGTGCTGATGCGACTGGTCATGTCGGTGTCGGTCGGGTTGTTCCCAGTCGGATCTTTCTCTTCAATCAAGGCAGCGATGTCGCAAGCCAATCCTTGCATGGCTGCTGTGTCAGCACAGAGTATCATTTTCGCAATGCGCGGATGGCAGGGTAGGGCGGCCATCCGTTTCCCCATAGGGGTGATATTGCCCGCAGGGTCGGTAGCACCGAGCGTCTGCAACAAAGTATACGCTTTTTGGGTGGCATCAGCAGGAGGAGGTGTGAGCCACGGAAGGGTGGTAATATCATTTTCGCCGAAGGCGGCAACGCTGAGTACTAATGGTGAAAGATCGGCTTCGGCGATTTCAGGCGTGCGTCGTTCGGCCATATGGTGGTCGGTGGCGAGCGTCCATAGTCGTATGCATACACCTTCGGATACGCGTCCGGCACGTCCTCGGCGCTGTTCAGCCATGTCGTGGCTTACCGCGACCGTTTCGAGATGACTCAGTCCTGTGCGCGTGTCGAATACAGAGCGGCGGCATAGTCCGCTATCAATGACGGTACGTACGCCCTCTATGGTCAGTGAGGTCTCTGCTATCGATGTGGCCAGCACAACCTTTCTTTCACCTTTGCGCGATGGGGCGATGGCTACCTGTTGGGCTTCGGGTGATAAGTGTCCGTAGAGAGGGTAAACATGTGTGGGTGACAAGCAGGTTCCCAAGAGGTCGGCGCACGTCTCTATGTCGCCCTGTCCTGGCAAGAAAGCGAGGATGTTGCCCTTCTGTTCGCGGTGAACCTCTATGATGGCACGGGCTATGGCACGGGCCATTTCGTATGGTGGTGTATCTTCTGTGGCAAACCTTGTTGTTATGGGGAACATCCGACCTTCGCTTTCTATGACTGGTGCATGGAGTACGTGGCTGAGGTCTGTCGTATCAATGGTGGCAGACATGATGACTATCTTGAGATCAGGCCGTATGATTTGTTGGGTCTGCCGTACCAAGGCGAGAGCCAAGTCGGAATTGAGACTACGCTCATGAAACTCATCGAAAATGACAGTGTCTACTCCGTCGAGTGTGGCATCGTCTACGAGCATGCGGGTGAGAATGCCTTCGGTGAGTACCTCTATGCGTGTGTTCTTGCTCACCTTGTTTTCGAAACGTATACGATATCCCACGGTCTTGCCAACGTCCTCACCGATGATGTCGGCCATGCGTAAGGCAATTTGTCGGGCTGCAAGGCGTCGCGGTTCAAGCATAAGTATTTTTCCGCCGGTAGTATTGCCTGCAGCAATGGTCAGTGGTAGCAAGGTCGATTTTCCAGCTCCCGGTGGGGCGGTGATGACTACCGCAGCGTGAGTCTGCATAGCCATGTTTACTTTTTCTGCAATGTTCGCGGCCGGAAGATGGCCAGCCCGTAGTATGAGGTCTTGTATCGTCATTGGTATCCACTTCTGTCGGTAGGAAAGGCAAAAGTACGAATAAGGGATGAAAAAACGCCTTTTCTTATATTGTATCTTTCGAAGTGTGTGGAAAAATGGTTGTCGCCCGTGGAAATCATGTTAATCTGTATTAAAAAGGTGGATAGAGATATGGATGTTGGGCGGATAATTTGTAATTTTGCAGCCGATTTATTCTGTTGGGGCAATAAGAAGCATTGGCTTTTGGCCGGTCGCCTCGCAGAGAAAACCCGTTTATTTTAATAATTTAATGTACGCAATCGTAGAGATTAACGGTCAGCAGTTCAAGGCAGAGCAGGGCAAGAAATTGTTCGTCAACCACATCAAGGATGCTCAGGAAGGCCAGACTGTTGAGTTCGACAAGGTACTGCTTGTCGACAATGAAGGAACAGTACAGGTAGGTGCACCTGCCGTAGAAGGTGCCAAAGTAGTATGCGAGGTTGTCAATCCTCTCGTAAAAGGCGACAAGGTCATTGTCTTCAAGATGAAGCGCAGAAAGGACTATCGCAAGAAGAACGGTCATCGCGCACAGTTCACCGAGGTAACAATCAAAGAAGTAATCGCTTAAATTTTTAGGAGGAACAAGAAATGGCACATAAAAAAGGTGTAGGTAGTTCGAAGAACGGACGCGAGTCAGCTTCTCAAAGATTAGGCGTCAAGATTTGGGGTGGTCAGAAAGTGATCGCAGGCAACATCATCGTTCGCCAGCGCGGTACAAAGCACAATCCCGGTCTGAATGTAGGTATCGGTAAGGACGACACACTCTACGCTCTCGTAGACGGCGTGGTCAACTTCCGTAAAGGCCGCAAGGACAGAAGTACTGTCTCTGTGATACCCGAAGCCGAGGCCTAAACATCACCAAACACTTATTCCAAACAAACACAGCAGTCCTGGTTTTCGATTCGAAAATCAGGACTGTCTGCTTATAGACAGGTTAGAAACCTTGCGGTTGTAGGGCGTGTTCTAAAAAAATCACGCATTGTTGAGCATATTTTCAGAACCCGTCATAACTGAAAACTCAAAGAGAACGAACAATGATGAAGAGTATACTGATAAAAGACACTACCGTCGACGAACGTATGGAGATAGTGAAAGCTTCTCTTGCCTATGGTGATGGTGAGTGCGAAGGAGTTGACATGGATGATATGTATGATGACTATATTTTCGGAAGAAAGGAATTGGCAGAAATCAATGCAGCGTTCAGTAGCCGCTATGCCGGATCGGTGAGGGCGGACAATCGTGATATGCCTTCTTCCAAGTGTATGATGTAGACAGGGCGTGTGTGAAATTATTTTCCATGTGGTGTCATCAATAACAAAAAAATAGTCAAAATATGATGAAAGAATTGTCAGAAAAGCGGTTCTCCGCACGCAAATATACGTCAGAACAAGTATCTGATGAGGATTTGAACTACATATTGGAGTGTGTTCGTCTGGCTCCGTCGGCCGTCAATCGGCAACCGTGGCGTTTTCTTGTTGTACGAAGCGAGGAGGCGCGGGCACGTTTGTGCAGATGCTATGGTCGCTCGTGGTTTGCCACGGCTCCGCTTTATATCATCTGTATGCGCAACGACAGTGAAGCGTGGGTGCGTCCTTGTGACGGAAAACCCCATGGTGATATTGATGTAGCAATCGCTACGGAGCATCTTTGTCTGGCTGCTGCTGACCGTGGTTTAGGGTCTTGCTGGGTGTGCAACTTCGATGCGTCCCTTCTGCGTGAACTCTTCCCAGCAGAGGGGTATGAGGCTGTTGCCATCGTTCCTGTTGGTCACATGGCTGAGGATTGCCCTCATGCAGATAAGAAGCGAAAGGCACTTGAAGATATAGTGCAGATATTGTAGGCATATCTTATTTACTACAAAGTCCGAAAACGAAACATATATGAGCGATACCGTGAATAATACCGTAAATATGACATGTCGCAACCTCCATACCCAGTGGGTGACCTGTTGGGGCAATGCCACCTCTATCACCGACCGTCGCGAGGCAATCTATGCAAAGAATCTTACCTTGCGTTATCCTATACGTATGGCCTTTGACGGAAGTGCCTTGCGTCTGCGTTTTTCCAATCTTACCGGAACAGAACCTGTTGTACTCACCCGTGCCTTTGTCGCACACCATACGGAGGACAGATATACGCCTGTTCCTGTCACATTTGGCGGAAAGTCGACAGTCACATTGCCGCCAGGAGAAGAAGTCGACAGTGACGAGGTGAAGTTTTCTGTTGTAGCAGACGAAACTATCGATGTGAGTATGTATTTCAGGGATTTTACCCAAATGAATGCAGGAACGCTTGTTACGGGGCCTCTCTCACAGGGACAGTATAGTTATGGTGATCATGCAGAGGAGTCCGCATTGCCAATAGACCTTACCCGGCGTACGCAGTGGTTTTATTTTCTCAATACGGTAGATGTGCTTACCGCCCCATGCAATCATGCTCTTGTCTGCTATGGCGACTCTATCACAGCGCAGAGTTGGCCCGACTGGCTTGCCCTTCGTGCGTGGAAAGAAGGTCACCGCAATGTGGCTGTGGTACGCAGGGCTGTTTGCGGGACACGCATCTTGCGGCAGTATGACTGTATCACCTATCAGGCCTATGGTCTTCGTGGTGCCGTTCGTTTTCCAGTTGAAATGCGGGTCAGCGGTGCGCGGGCGGTCATCATACAACATGGTATCAACGATATTATCCATCCTGTAGGTACGGATGTCAATCCATTCCGTCCGTGGAGTGATATGCCCACACTCGAAGAGTTGGAACGTGGTGTGAGTCAGATATATGTTGAGCATGCCCGCCAGTTGGGATTGTCTGTATGGAGCGGCACATTATTGCCCATCTGCGGGTGGCGTACCTATACTGAAGAACGTGAGGCGTTGCGTGGGCAATTCAACGAATGGTTGCGTACATCGGTCGCTTTCGATGGCTGTGTCGATTTCGACCAGGCCGTGCGCGATGCTGTCAGTCCTGTCTCCTTTGCTTCAGGTTATGATTCGGGCGATCATCTGCATCCCAGTGAAGAGGGATACCAGGCGATGGCGGCATGTGTTCCGGCAGAATTGCTTTGAGGCGGATTTGTACATGGGTCTTGTAGCATTGCTACAAAGGCCTTGTACGGTCGCTACAAAGGCTTTGTAGTATCGCTACAAGGGCCTTGTACGAAGACTACAAAGCCTTTGTACAATATGGAATTATGTCGTATGATAAAGAGGAAAGGAAAGATGTCGGATAAAAACAAAAAGACACAAAGAGCAACCTGCCTAAAATATAAATTCAACAGCGCGTGGAATTTATAGAACACGCCTAAAGACAAACAAAAAGCCTTGCGTATATCTCGCAAGGCTTTTTTGTTTGTAGGTATAAGAAAGGTTAGGTCTCGGAATGGTCAAGAGAAGTCTACGCGAGTGTCGTATCCATCGAAGGTCAGGTTTTCGGTGTACCCCCAGCGCTGGAAGAGATGGAGTATGGCTTCCTGTAGTTCTGGGGTCAGTACCATCACGCCATGATGATAGGCATAGTAGGAACCGTGTCCGCCGAGCATACGTTTCAGTGTGTCGCGTATTGTCTTGCCGTCGCGTGCCTTTACGTCGGTGAAGAGGCGGTCGAATCCCCATGCGGCACGTATGATACGGGCTTCCTTGTAGTGGGGACAGGAGTTGAGTGTGGTGACTGTCGGGTATACGGCAAGACCTTGTGTGGTGCGGTTGTCGAGACGAAGTCCTGTGATGTAGCGTAGGCAACGGTCGTGGAGTGAGCACTGGGCGTTGAAACAGTGAAGCCATTGTTTAGGAACTTCTCTGTCGGAGAATGGATAGATGTCTGTAAATTTGTTCATTGCTTTGATGTTTTAGTGTTGATGTTGTGTTTATTGTTGTCGGATGAAATGAGCGGTGGAGAAGGAATGGGTGATTTGGGTGTCTTACCACGTGCAAAGGTATAGGTCGGCGGTGCTTTGTGCAAGCCGAGACGGGATAGAGATATAGATAGGCCGTGTGGAGTGGGGCGTTTTTTTGTTCGCGTTTTGTTTGGCATGCTGCAAAACAATCCGTACCTTTGTGGAAGTACGTTTTTATACCTACCAATACGAATACGATGAAAAAAACTATTATTACCCTCATGCTTGCTATGGGCATGTCGTTTCCTGTTTCAGCCCAAGTAGTGTCTTCGTCACGCTACCAGCCTACGGAGGAAAATATGGCTTCTCGCAAAGAATTTCGTGATGACCGTTTCGGCATCTTTCTTCATTGGGGACTGTATAGTATGCTGGCCACCGGCGAGTGGACGATGACCAACAAGGATCTCAACTATAAGGAATACGCTAAATTGGCCAGTGGCTTCTGTCCGTCAAAATTCGATGCAGCCCAATGGGTCTCTGCCATCAAGGCGGCAGGTGCGAAATACATTTGTTTTACCACACGACACCACGAAGGGTTCTCGATGTTCAAGACTGCATACTCCGACTACAATGTTGTCGATGCTACTCCCTTCGGACGCGACATCCTCAAGGAACTTGCCGATGAGTGTCACAAGCAGGGCATACGTCTTCATCTCTACTATTCGCATATCGACTGGTATCGTGAGGATGCTCCGTGGGGGCGTACGGGGCGTGGCACCGGTCGTCCGAATCCCAAGGGTGACTGGACAAGTTACTATGCCTTTATGAACCATCAACTTACCGAACTGCTGACCAACTATGGCAAGATAGGTGCCATTTGGTTTGACGGATGGTGGGATCAAGACCAGAATCCCGATTTCGACTGGCAATTGCCCGAACAGTATGCCATGATACACCGCCTGCAACCAGGGTGTCTTGTGGGCAACAATCACCATCAGACTCCGTTTGAGGGTGAGGATATACAAATCTTCGAGCGCGACCTTCCTGGGGAGAACAAGGCTGGTCTTTCCGGACAGGATATAAGTCGCCTTCCTCTTGAGACCTGCGAGACAATGAATGGTATGTGGGGGTACAAAATTACCGATCAAGACTACAAATCGACACGTACGCTCATACAATATCTGGTCAATGCCGCAGGCAAAGATGCCAATTTGCTGATGAACATTGGTCCGCAACCCAATGGTGAACTGCCGGCCACTGCTCTTGACCGCTTGCGTGAGATGGGTGAATGGATGAAAGTGTACGGAGAGACTATCTACGGCACACGCGCTGGTCTTGTTGCTCCACACGATTGGGGCGTGACGACGCAGAAAGACGGTCGGCTCTTTGTGCATATTCTTCGGCTGCAAGACCGCTCATTGTTCCTTCCTCTTCCTACTAAGACTGTGAAGGGCCTTGGAAAGGCTATCGACTATGTTACGCGCAAGCCCATCAAGATGAACAAGTGTGAGGGAGGCGTTGTCATCACGCTCGACAAAGTGCCAGACGATATCGACAAGGTAGTGGAAATAGCACTTTGAATTTTCTCGTGGTCACATCGGAAATCGGAATATTTTGGCTAATTTTGCAATTGGCTACAAGGTTGTAGTTTGTGGCGTTGAAGGTGTATGCCACGAAACAAAAGAACAAAGACATGGAACAACTGAAAAACGAAGTGTTGCAGGTAGAGGTCTCTGCCCTTGGAGCAGAACTCCAGAGCATCAAAGACAATACCGGTCACGAATATCTTTGGCAGGGCGATGACAAATATTGGGGACGCCGCTCGCCTATTCTGTTCCCCATCGTATGCGGACTGTGGAAAGGCCAGTATCGTACGGAAGGTGATACCTTTGAGATGGGGCGTCACGGATTTGCCCGCGACAGCGAGTTCAAGATACTCAGGCACGATGACAATCGTGTCACCTATGTATTGTCGGACACAGAAGATACCTTGCGGCACTATCCCTACAAGTTTGTACTTTCCGTCACTTACAAACTGACGGGCAACGAGATACACGTCATCTGGCATGTACACAATACGGATAATAAAGAGATACATTTCCAGATTGGAGCACATCCGGCCTTCTATGTTCCCGGTTTGAAAGAAGGCGAACCGATGTGTGGTGTGATGAAGTTTGACAACGAAGGACACATCGACCGCATCTATGGCAATGTGGAAGGATGTATAGTGTCCGACCGCTACGAACTGCCGACAGAAGACGGACGGTGGACGTACGATGAAGAGAGTTTCAAGGACGATGCGGTCATCGTAGACCAGTGTCAATTGCATAGTGTAGCCCTTCTTGACGGTGAAGGGAAACCGGCTGTCACGGTAGACTTCAAGGCGCCCTGTGTGGGTCTGTGGAGTCCTTACGGAAAGCATGCCCCCTTTGTTTGCATCGAACCGTGGTATGGTGTACACGATCATGTGGGCTATAAAGGCAAGTTCAAGGACAAGTACTTGATGAATCATTTGCAGCCAGGGGCATCGTTCTTGAGCGAATACGTCATACGGATAGGATAAGGGTGGGTTCTGTATAGAGCAAGTACTTCTGTTTCTATCCAGGCATAAGACAAAACCTGTCACGGAAGGTACGCCGTCCGTGACATCTTTTTTTGTGGTATCTAGAATTGAACAATGGGACGAAGACTGAAAAAGAAATACAAGCGCCTCTTTTCCGCAATACTGATATTGATTATAGGTGTTCCGCTCACGGTGAAAATGTGTAAGCGGTGTACGACAGAAACCGAAGAGACGGTGGTCTCTACATTACCAAAGGCGCATATCAACGACTCGTTGACGAATGCCCGTACTGCGTGTCCGGAATTTCGTGAGGTAGACTCCATCATGGAACGTTATCTACGTCGGTGGGAACTTAATGGGGCGCAGTTGGCCATATCGCGTGGCGACTCGCTTGTCTATGCGCGTGGATACGGATGGGCCGACAAGGAACAGGGCATAGCCATGGAGCCGTCGCACATCATGCGTATGGCCTCGGTCTCGAAACTGGTGACGGCAGTAGGTATCATGAAACTGCGTGAGATGGGGCAGGTGCGACTGACTGATCGCGTGTTCGGTCCGCAGGGCATACTCAATGACACGCTATACACCAATGTCATCAAGGACAAACGCTATTTCGACATTACTGTCGAGCAGTTGCTACGTCATAAGGCTGGTTTCACCAATTATGCGGGCGATCCGATGTTCTCTACACGCTATATTATCATGCAGAATCATCTTGCGGCTCCTCCCGACCACAGAACATTGTTGCGTATTTTGTTGCGGCGACATCTTGGGTATACGCCAGGTACTGCAAGTTGTTACTCAAATTTGGGTTACACGCTACTCTCGATGATCATTGAGAAGAAGTCGGGGATGAGTTATGAACAGTTTATGCAAGACAA
Source organism: Flexilinea sp. (assembly GCA_963653995.1). Classification (GTDB taxonomy): domain Bacteria; phylum Bacteroidota; class Bacteroidia; order Bacteroidales; family Bacteroidaceae; genus Prevotella. The sequence continues at coordinate 29,399 of CAVJZJ010000008.1, read as the reverse complement.
GGTATTGCATCCAGCCGGGTGCTACGACTTCCATATAGCAGGCAACTACTACAAAGATCGCCGTCCGAATGAGGTGAGATACTATATGCACAAAGGATCGGAGCCAGTCTATGAATACAACAATAGTGGGCGGCTGGTGGAAAAATGTTATGGTGAGAACGATATACCCCGTCTTTTAGGGGCGGGAGCATGGTGTGCATCGGCAGCGGAGTTGAGTCGACTGATTGCCGCAATCGATTTCTTGCCTGGCAAGCCCGACATTCTCGACAAAGCCAGCATCACGCTGATGATCCAACCGATGGCTGATGGTAGTTTTTCTTTGGGGTGGAATTTCACTCCGAACAAGGGGCCGTGGGTGCGTACAGGTTCGTTGTCGGGTACAAGTGCTATTGTACTGCGCTACTCAGACGGGCAATGCTGGATTCTGATGACGAACACAAGTACCTGGAAAGGACACGGATTCTCAAAGGATACTATGGCCTTGTTTGAAAAACTTAGGAAAAAGTATGGGGCGAAGATGCCGCACCGCGACCTATTTGTATGATGAGTCCGCGTCTGTAGGGTATCATGCGCATACCGTGCAGGTGCGTTCAGCGTGGCGTACCTTGCGCCAATGCAAGGCGTAGGCTGTACCTACGAGTATGCCTGTGACAATCCACGATACAGGGTATACGGTCAGAAGGAACGTGAACCCGGGATGAAGTGGGCAAAGCAGAAATACCCATCCGATACGGAGGAAACAGGTACCAAAGATGGTGAGCAGTGTAGGTGTCATCGACTTGCCCATGCCGCGTAGTGCCGAACCGGCTATCTCGTAACTGCAGGCGATAGACTGCGTGGCCAATGCTACCTTCATGCGTATCATGCCGTAGTGGTGTACGCTCTCACTGGTGGAGAATAGATTGAGGAAAAAGTGACCGCCGAGGACAAACAATGTATTGAGTCCAGCGCAAGAAATGAAGCCTAAGCCCATGCATATCCAAAAGATACGCCGTACACGATCGTTCTTTCCAGCTCCATAATTTTGTCCGATAAAACTGATGGCTGCTCCATTGAAGGCAGAAATCAGAAAATAACAATAGTATTCGAAATTGAGCGCAGCGGCCGAACCAGCCACTGCCGATGAACCGTAGCCATTGATGGCAGACTGCAACAGAACATTGGAAATGGAGAATACCATGCCCTGCAGACCTGCCGGAATGCCGATTTGCATCATGCGGCGTAGTTCGATCCATTTGATGCGCGTATCCTTCAAGTGCAAACGATAAGGTTCGGGTTCGCGCATGAGTAGAAGAATGATGAGAAGGGCGCTCACGGCGTTGGCAATGTCGGTGGCGATGGCTACGCCCGCTACTCCCATGTGGAAGCAGATGACGAAGACAAGGTTGAGCACAGTGTTGACAATACCGGCAATGACGAGGATGTATAGGGGACGTCGTGTGTCGCCTCGGCTACGGAGTATGGCGGAACCGAAGTCGAAAATCATGAAAAACGGTATGCCCAGAAAGAATATACGAAGATACGTCACGGCCATATCAAGTACATCGGGTGGAGTGTCCATCATGGTTAGGATGGGACGCGAAATGGCGATGCCCACCACTAGTAACAGCAGTCCAGATACAATGGACACCATCCCCACGGTATTGACGGCATGGCGAATGCTTCGCTCGTCTCTTTGTCCAATATGGTTGGAGATAATGACATTGGCCCCCATGGAGATACCGGTAAACAGATTGATGAGCAAGCTGATGACAGGAGCGTTGCTTCCGACGGCGGCCAGGGCTTGACTACTGGCAAACCGCCCTACAACGGCGACATCGACAGAATTGAACAATTGCTGCAGTATGCTGCTTGCCGCCAACGGCAGAGCAAAAACGAGAATCTTCATGAGTAGTGGCCCATGTAGCATGTCTATCTCGTTGCTTGATTTTTTCATAGTTATCCTTTTCTGCACTATTTATGAAGCATCTGTCATTTATGACAATGGCGTGCAAAGGTACGCATTTTTACCGTCATTTATTCTCTTTTTAGGTACGGTCGGCCAGTTCTTCCAAAAAAATCTCGAAAAGACGGGGAATACCATACTTGTCGATGTCGTTTTCTTCAATCCATATATAGTCGGAAGAAAGTGACGGAAGACTATCTGTCTGCAGTAGATAACAATCGGCTATCAGTATGCGATGGGTGAGTACATGTTTGAGACCTGTGATAAGAGGAACCGTATGGCCGTTGGGAGAAATCTTAGAGATGATTTGCGCTATCTCTTCGGGTGATGCAGGAGAGGTGCTTTCATGGACAGATGCGTTGTAGGGTTCCCATAGTCCGGCCCAGATATCCCCATTCCCTCGACGGTGAATGGCCGTCATGCCGTCATACCGGATGTAGATGTATGTGAGGTGACGGGTCTTGACGGAGAGAGTCTTTTGTTTGGCGGGTAGTTCGTCTATCCGTTTGGTGCGCCACGCTTCACATGTTGCGGACAGAGGACAAATCGTACAGTCGGGTGACTTGGGAGTGCATTGTGTAGCCCCGAAGTCCATCATGGCTTGATTGAAGGCAGAGGCGTTGTCTGTCGGTAGCAATGATTGGGCTAAAGAAGTGAATTCCTTTTTCCCCTTTGTGGTATCGATGGGTGTATCAATGCCGAAATAACGGGAAAGTACACGATATACGTTGCCGTCAACTACTGCAGTGGGAAGATCGAAAGCGATGGAGGCAATGGCGGCTGCCGTGTAGTCGCCGACACCCTTGAGCGTGCGTATGGCATCGTAGGTATTGGGAAACTGTCCCATGCTGACAATCTGTCGGGCGGCGGTGAGCAAGTTGCGGGCGCGGCTATAGTATCCGAGGCCTTGCCACAACCGCAGTACATTGTCTTCGCTGGCTGCGGCAAGGTCTTCTACCTTGGGATATTTACGCATGAACCGCTCCCAGTAGGTTTGACCTTGACGGACTCGTGTCTGCTGAAGAATAATCTCACTCAACCATATGGCGTAGGGGTCTTTGGTTTCACGCCAAGGTAGCGAACGCTTGTTTTCCTGAAACCAAAAGAGTATTGCTTGAGTGAATGGTGGCATTGCGGATATGTCGTGTGGGGTATCCTTTGTCTGCATATGGATGCAAAGGTACGGAAAAGTCACGGAATATGTATTCGCTCTTATTTTTTTGTCGTAACTTTGTTGGACGAAAATGCAATAACAATATGAAACATTTGGAATATCACACAAAAGGGACATGTAGCCGTCTGATTGAATTGACGGTCGATGATGACAATGTCATACAGAGTGTCTCTTTCACGGGAGGGTGCAACGGAAACTTGAGTGGATTGTCAAAATTGGTGGTCGGCATGCGGGCCGAGGATGTCATCACAAGACTGAAAGGTACGCTTTGCGGAATGAAGGATACTAGTTGTCCAGACCAGTTGAGTAGTGCGCTAGAGGAGATTATACAACAATAAGCGAAGTCACTTGCGAGAATATTTGCAAGTGGCTTCTGTGTATGTTTGTGAGGTCTATTCTTCCACAATGGTGACGTGCATAGTAATGTCATCTTTGGGACGGTCTCCGCGTGCGGTTTCGCAGTTTTGTATGGCTTCTACAATATCTAGGCCTTCTTCTACTTCACCAAATACGGTATAGGCGTTGTCAAGAAAAGGTGTGCCTCCGATGGTGGTATAGGCCTCGGTCTGTTCTGCAGTGAAGGATGGCCTTCCTGCTTCTAGACAGAGACGTTTTGTTTCTTCTGTCAACTGGTCTTGCAATGTCTGCAATGCGTCGCGGTCTCGGTTCTTGCGCAAGGCTATAATTTCCGAACGGCGTTCACCGACCAATTGGTTGAAGATGTCTTGCTCTTGTTGCATGGCCATTTGCCGTTCCATTTGCTTGAGTTCTGCAGGTTTGTATGTCTTTCCCCATACGATATAGAATTGGCTTCCGCTACTTTCCTTCTTCGGGTTGACCTCATCGCCTAGTCTTGCAGCACTCAAGGCTCCTCGCTTATGGAAAAGTTCGGGTGAGAGAATTTCAGCGTCGATGGTGTAGCCCGGCCCGCCAGCTCCGAGCATTTTTCCTGCCAGTGCATTTTTGCTGTCGGGATCGCCGCCTTGTATCATAAAATCTTTGATGACACGATGAAAGAGTGTGCCATCGAAATAACCTTCTTTTGCAAGTTTGATGAAGTTGTCGCGGTGCTTGGGGGTCTTGTCGTAGAGACGGACGATAATATCGCCCTTGTCAGTACTGATTTTTACTTTTGCCATTGTATGAAGTTTCGTTACTTTTGTGGAGTGCAAAGGTACGATATTTCGTTGAAAGCGGGGGACTATGGATAAAAATATACAACCATTGAAATGGGCGTGTCGCGCTTTTTCTGTACTTTTGTATTTACGTAAAAGGAAGTTTATAAAATTCGTACTGCAAAAATTAAAATGAACCACAAGATGATTGCAACAATGGCTGCCATGGGACTTTGTGTCTCGTCGTGTGATGCTGGTGAACAGGTACAAGTGTTGTCTCCGATAGATTTTCAAAAGAGTGTGCAGAATGACAGTTCTGCTGTCGTACTCGATGTACGTCGTCCTGATGAATATGCCGAAGGACATCTGTCTGGAGCCCAGTTGCTTGACTGGCTTGATTCGGAGACTTTTGCGCAGGGCATAGAGCGGCTTGACAAGACCAAAACCTATTATGTGTATTGCCGGAGTGGACGTCGAAGTCATGAGGCTGCGAAAAAGATGGTGGTAGCGGGGGTGCGTGTCGTTGATATGGAAGGCGGGTATCTCGCATGGACGGACCAAGGACTTCCTATAGTCAAGAAAGAAACGGAAGAGTAGTTTTCATCAATACCAAATGATTGATCATATGATAAAAAGAGGTATAATTTCGATATTGTTCGGAGCATTTGTTGCGGTGTCTTTTGCATCGCACACATTTCCTGTAGAAGGTACGGTCGTTTCTGCTTCTGACCCAGCAATACAATATGTAGGACGAGTAAGTTTTGCCAAAAAAGGCGTGGCGAGATTCAATTTTCCAGGAACAGTCATTATGGCACGTTTTGAAGGGACTTCGTTGCGTATGATGTGCCGTCCGCGTACGGGCTTTTTTATGGTGCAGGTCGATGGTGCTACTCCTTTCAAAGTAGCATTTGATGCAGATTGTGATTCTGTGGTCAGTATTGCCACCGCCTTGCAGAAAGGGGTGCATCAGGTGCGGCTGATGTATGTGATAGAAGGATTGTTTCGTGAACCAGAGTTCAGAGGATTTGTTCTCGATACAGGATGTCGTTTGGTAGAATCTCCTGCATTACCAGAAAGAAAGATAGAGTTTATCGGAAATTCCATCACCTGTGGTTATGGTGTGGAGAGTACGGATGGAGCTGATCCGTATGAGGATGCCACGGAGAACCATTTTCTGACGTATGCCAATATCGTAAGTGATAGTCTTGGTGCCCAACATACTTCTATCTCGCGTAGTGGCATAGGTGCATACCGCAACTATAACGGTCCGGGAAAAGGTTCGGTGGACTGTATGCCGTGGCAATACGGCTATACCTTGTTCAATAGACATAATGAAAAATGGGATTTCTCAAAGTATCAACCGCAACTAGTCTGTATCAATCTTGGTACCAATGATTTTTCGACACCAGGATATGATGTTAGCCTTTACGAGAAAAACTACCGTAAGTTTCTCTCGACGGTGCGCTCATATTATCCCAAAGCCAAAATTGTATTGCTTTCTGGACCAATGTTGGGACAGACGGAAAATGAATTGGAAAAAGGCGCGTTGAATCGTATCCGTAAAGACTTCTACAAAGAAGGAGACCGAGAGATCTACCGTTTCGACTTCACTCCGCAGACTGGAAGTCTCGGTTATGGGGCCAGCGGACATCCGAGCAAAGCCCAGCAACAATTCATGGCCGACGAACTGCTTCCGTTCTTACGGAGGCTGATGAACTGGTAGTTGGTTTCGGAACCACGGAATAACGAAAAATCCACACTATGCTTGTCTGCGGAATGCAAGTATGGTGTGGATTTTTCTATGGATGAACGCCTTGAATTATTGTTTTACCTTGACAATCTTGGTGGGAGACTGTTCCTTGTTGCGTCGGTTTGTGACGGTGACTACGGCTTGTGCTAGATTGATGAACGCCAGTCCGGTTGTTGTTTCGCTATTGAGAGCTGCCGGTTTGCCGCTGTCTCCACTTTCGCAGATGCCTTGTACTATGGGAATTTGGGCAAGCAAGGGTACGTTCATTTCTTGGGCAAGATTCTTGCATCCATCTTTTCCGAAAATGTAGTATTTGTTTTCGGGAAGTTCTGCGGGAGTGAACCATGCCATATTTTCTACCAATCCGAGTATGGGGACATTCACTTTGTCGTTTTGGTACATGTCGATGCCTTTGCGCGCGTCGGCAAGCGCCACGCTCTGTGGTGTGCTGACAATGACGGCTCCTGTGATGGCGAGCGTCTGAAGAAGTGTGAGATGTATGTCGCTGGTACCAGGAGGGGTGTCAAGGATGAAGTAGTCAAGTTCGCCCCAATCTGCATCAGCGATAAGTTGTTTGAGTGCATTTGAAGCCATTCCACCGCGCCATAGTGTTGCCGTATCGCGGTTGACAAAAAAACCGATGCTTAGAATCTTTACACCGTATTTCTCAAGCGGCTCTATGAGGTCACGTCCGTCCTTGTTGACGGCATAGGGCCGCCCGTCTTCTACATCGAACATCTTGGGTACGGAGGGACCGAAAATGTCTGCATCAAGAAGTCCTACCTTGTATCCGAGTCGCGCCAAGGCAATGGCAAGGTTGGCTGCGACGGTACTCTTACCGACACCGCCTTTTCCAGAACTGACGGCAATGATGTTCTTCACTTGTGGAAGTAGTTTTTCTACTTCCGGGCGGGGTTTTGACGTGAACTCTGTGGTGATGGTCACATCTACTTCGTCGGATATGTGGTAGTGTATGGCTGCTTCTGCTGCTTTGACGGTGGATTTCAGAAATGGATCGGTTTCTCTCGGGAAAATGAGAGAGAAGGATACCTTCATGCCGTCAATATGGAGATTGTCGGCTACCATTCCGCTCTCTACGAGGTTCTTCTTGGTGCCAGCGTAAATGACCGTTGACAGGGCATCGGTAATCAGTTTGGGATATAGTGTCATGTGTATGTTATTGTACGTTTTTTAGGCTTGGTCTTTTTATTTGCTAACCGTCAGCGAACTACGTTTCGGGCGCTTATAACTGCGATAGTCATCGAGGGGTATTTCTATATCAGGCTCGTTCAGTATTCCTTCTGTTGGCAAATGAAATTTCATATATTTGATGTTGAGACCGCGTTCTATCCATTGGCTTTCGTAGTAGGTCTGTATACCCAGTATACTGCGTGTCTCATCGTCAAGGCCATCGGTATGGTAGAGATTTTCGGTACGGAAGAGTACGGGAAGATTGTTCTTCTTGACCATGTAGGAAGTATAGGTGAAAAGAAAATTGGAGTCTGTTTTGAGATGTATGATGCCGTTGTTTACCAAAAAGTGGCGGTATCGCTCCATGAAGAAGGTGCTGGTCAAACGTTTGTGTACGTTCTTCATCTGTGGATCGCTGAATGTGAGCCATATTTCCTGTACCTCGTCCTGGGAGAAGAACCGGTCGATAATCTCTATATTTGTACGGAGAAAGGCTACGTTTTTCAGTCCCTCATTTAGTGCAGCAGTCGCTCCGGTCCACATACGGGCACCCTTGATATCTACGCCGATGAAATTGATGTTCGGAAACATTTTTGCCAGTCCTACAGTATATTCTCCGCGGCCACATCCCAATTCTAATACGATGGGGTTATCGTTGCCGAAATATTGTTCGCGCCATTTGCCTTTCATTTCAAACGGTACGTTTTCGATGACTGAGAACGGGTATTGGAACACGTTCTCGTATCTTTCCATATCGGCGAATTTAGCCAATTTTCCTTTGCTCATATTATATATAGGTGTATTTCGTTGGGATTTGTATTTATCAGATGGCAAAGTTACGGATTTTCCCTCATATAGTGACGGTATAAAACAACTTGTTTTCTACTCTCACGTAACCATCGTATCAAAGTGGCGTGTCTTCTATGTGGGGTGGGGTATTGGGATATTTGTTGTAAGGGCGGATTTGTTGGTTATTTTTGCGGTACGAATGTTTCCCAGGTTTGATCATCGTAGAAGATTCTTATTTCAGTAATTTTGCGTTGTGGTTTGTCAATATATTTTACTTTTTCAATGGATGCGTTCGATGTGGTATTTTCCTGTGTTTGGAAGGACATGGTTGTAAGGTGGGGGGTGTTCTCTGTGGGTGGTGTGGCTAGTCCCTGTCCTATGGATGAGTATTGCTCTTGTTGGGCAGAATGTACTTCTGTCTCTTTCTGGTCATCATTATCTCCTCCTATGTACATCGGGCCATTGCCAAACATCAGCCAGTCGGTAGAAATCTTGGGTATGCTGCTCTTGATGGCCTCAACAGTGGTGAGGGTAGGGCGCGTGCGTCCGGTGAAGATGCTGCTCAGGGAAGCAGGTGAGATGTTGATATGTTCGGCGAACACCTGTTGTGTCATGTGGAGAGACTCCATCAGTTTCTTGATTCTGTCTTTCATTGTTGTCTGATTTTTGTTGATGATTGTCTTCACGGAGGTAAAAAACTATCGTGCGACAAGATTTTCGTAGACTTTACAAAGTTAAATATATTTTTTCGAATTCCATATCGTAGTCTAAAGGATTTTGCTTTTTATATTCTTGATTTGTGTTTTTGTATTTGTAAATGTCATAGATGTAAAGGTTCTGAAAATGTAAATTGTTGATAATTCTACTTGTATGTGATACTTTATACATAAAAGAAATGGTTTTAGAAAATGTCGTAAAAGACTATTCTATAATTTGTTATGTACGTATATCCATGATTTTATCTTCTGTATTTCCGATTACTCTATGGCTAAAATTGAATAAATGCAAAATGTTTTGTTCTGAATATTTAGATAAAACACTTATACTAAATAGGTTATTGTATATTGTGGTGTGTTGAATGTATATACATTTAGTTTTTTGAGCACTGATTTTTGAATTTTAAATGTATAGATTTAGAGATAAAGTATGTTTTGTGAAACATAAAATCAACAAATATAAATATGTAAATCAACAATGGTTCTACTGTTGTTGAGTGGTAAATCTTTGGAATGTAAAATGCTAACAAAAGTTAAGTGTAAATTGACAAGAGTCGGGTTTTGTAAAAATCGGCAAAAAACACTGAATCTGAAAAGTGGCCTTGTGTGTTCTGAAATCGCGAGTTATGAGAACATAAAAAAGGCCTAAATCACTCTTTTGACGGAGGTTTAGGCCTTGTTTTTTGTTTTTGGAAAAGTTGTCAATTAGATGATTTGAGAGGGCGGAAAGGGTACAAATTAGTGTGTAATGTAGAAGATAAGTTCCCTCATTAGATCACCTGCGGAGGTGTTTGGGTTGTTTATACCCTTGCTTTTGGCATCGGTTTCTCGTAGTTTGGATATTATCTGTAATGTCTTTCTTGCTGTGTAGTTTCTCAGACCGGTCAGATAACTTCTTACCCCCCATAAATTCTTTTGTTCGAGATAGGCAGCGAGGGCACGTTCGTTGTTTTTGTCGGGTGCATAGTGGGCTACCATCAAGTTTTGGAAGAAGTTGAAGAGCATCGGTAGAAATGAATACAAGGAACCGGCTTTTGGATTTTTGTCAAAATAATTTACTATTTGATTGGCTTTGAAAACGTCCTTTGCTATGATGGCATCGCGCAGTTCGAATACGTTGAATTCTTTGCTGATGCCAATTTGTTGTTCTACCAGTTCGGGTGTCACTCTTCTGTCCTCTTGTGGGAGGGCGATGAGGAGTTTGTCGAGTTCTGATATGAGACGGTGCAAATCTGCTCCGACTGATTGCGCAATCATTTCAGCTGACTTGTTGTCGATGTTTGCTTTTCGGGTTTTGAGGTAGTTTGTGATAAAGTTAGGTAGTTCGTAGTCTTTCTTTTTTTTGCTTTCGAAGACAATACCGACAGCGTCTGCTTTGCCGATAATTTTTTTTCTTCGGTCAATGGCGCCGTTCTTGTAACAGATGACAAGAATGGTGGAGACGACAGGATGTTCCAGGTATTTTTCGAGGGCATCAAGAGATGGGAGTCCTTGTGCTTCCTTGACGATGACAACACGGTGTTGTGCCGGCATTACAGGGTAGGCTCTGGCTGAGTCGGCCACTTGGCTAGCGGTCACATCGGCTCCGAAGATGATTGATTGGTTGAAGTCGCGATCTTCAGGCTCAAGTACGTGGTTGGCGATGTAGTCACTGATTTTGTCAATGTAGAAAGACTCGTCACCCATCAGTATGTATACAGGTGCGTATTTCCCCGCTTTCAGGTCGCGCATGATAGCGTCATACGTAGTGGTAGTTTTCTTTTCTGCCATAAATTGTGTGTCTGTTTTTACGTCGGCGTGTGCTATAATGGGACAAAATGTTGTTTCGTTGTTTTGCCTTCTGACCAAAATGAGATAACTTTGTATCTTCAATCCCTTATTTTTCGGTAGCAGTCAGATTTTCTGTGCCGATGTGTAGTTTGCAAAGTTAATAAAATGATTCAATTAAATCTTCCCCCCTTCGCCATAAAATTGTCGGGTACGAAGGAGCATCCGTTGGTGTTCGATGTGTTGCGCCGGAAGTATGTGTCGTTGACGCCGGAAGAGTGGGTGAGGCAACATTTTGTGCATTTCTTGATGGAGCATAAAGGATATCCGATGGCTCTGATGGCCAACGAGGTGGCTTTGAAGATCGGCAACAAACCTTTAAGGGCTGATAGCGTCTTATACAGCCGTGGTCTCCGTCCACGGATGATTGTCGAGTACAAGGCTCCGTCTGTGGCTATCACGCAGCAGGTGTTTGATCAAGTGATGGCGTACAATCTGCTTTTGCATGTAGACTATCTTGTGGTCAGTAACGGTCTGCAACACTATTGTTGCAAGGTAGACTATATCGGTGGGTCGTGTTCTTTTCTGCGAGATATTCCGATGTATGCAGACCTATAAGGTGGTATTAGTAGCGTTTTACGCTTTTTTAGTAGTGTGTGTGACGGCGTCTTATACAAAATGCGCTACTTTTGTACCTTATTTATAATAATATCTTATTTATCATATTGGTGTACCGCTATTTGGTGCAATTACAATTATAATTAACAATAACTACCGTACGATATGAAATGGATAGCAGGATTTCTTGGTTTTTGTCATGGAGGACCGTTGGGCGCTTTGGCCGGATTTGCGTTGGGATGGATTTTTGACAAGGCTCTGAAGAGTGGTTCTGATGATGCGGGCGCGTATGTTAACCGCGAGTATGAGGGGGCTCCCGACAATGAGCAACAACGCTATGAGGGACAACGCAATTCGTTTCTTTTCTCTCTACTTGTTCTGTCTTCATACATTGTCAAGGCCGATGGGCGTGTCATGCACTCTGAGATGGAAACGGTGCGTGCGTTCCTGCGTCAGAATTTTGGCGAGGTGGCAGTACAGGAGGGGGAGCAAATCATGCGTCGTCTGTTCCAGCAGCAAGACATGATGGGGCCTAGTCGTTACAAGGCGACCATCAGTGAGGCTTGTGCGCAGATATCCCGTCATCTTGCCTACGAACAACGTTTGCAGTTGCTCAACTATCTTGTTGTCATTGCCAAGGCCGACGGACAAGTGCCTGTGGAGGAAATGGAGGCCTTACGTTTTGTCTCATTAGGACTCGGACTTTCTCAGGCTGATCTCGACAGTATGCTTTCGATGGGTGATAGTACGGACAGTTTGGAGGCGGCCTATAAGATCTTGGGCATACCTTCTTCGGCTACCAATGATGAGGTGAAAGCAGCTTACCGTGCAATGGCTCTAAAGCACCATCCTGACCGTGTGGCTACGCTGGGTGAGGATGTGCGGCGCTCGGCTGAAAAGAAATTTCAGGAGATTAATGATGCCAAGGATAAGATCTACAAGGCACGTGGATTGTGATATTGTAGAAACAAAACATTACATTATATATAGTATATGAAAATTAGGCTTTTTATTGCATCTTGTCTGTTAGCCATCGGCTGCGGGGCGCAGGCAAAGACGTACACCTACCAAAGCGTGCCAGGCGATATACTCAATGCCCGCATCTACACGCTTGACAATGGATTGAAGGTGTACCTCTCCGTCAACAAGGAGACTCCACGTATTCAGACTTATATCGCTGTGCGTACAGGTAGTCGTAACGATCCTGCCGAAACAACGGGTTTGGCACACTATCTGGAACACTTGATGTTCAAGGGTACACATCGTTTTGGTACTTCTGACCCTGTGCGTGAGGCTCCATTGCTTGACTCTATTCAGAATCGTTTCGAACAATATCGCCACATCACAGATCCTGCCAAGCGCAAGGCTTTCTACCATGAGATAGACAGTATTTCACAGTTAGCCGCCAAGTACAATATCCCCAATGAGTACGACAAACTCATGTCGTGCATCGGTGCTATTGGTACCAATGCCTATACTAGTAACGATGTAACCTGTTATACAGAAGATATTCCTTCAAATGAGGTGGAAAATTGGGCGCGTATACAGTCTGACCGTTTCCTTGATATGGTCATCAGAGGTTTTCATACCGAACTGGAGGCCGTATACGAAGAGTACAATATAGGTTTGGCCAAGGACAACCGTAAGGAATGGGCTGCTCTCAATGCCAAACTTTATCCCACCCATCCTTATGGTACGCAGACTACTATTGGTACGCAGGAACATTTGAAAAATCCTTCCATAGTCAATATCAAGAATTATTTCAACCAATATTACGTGCCCAACAATGTGGCCATCTGCATGGCTGGCGATTTCGATCCTGATCAGGTAATCGCCATTATCGACAAGTATTTTGGCGGTTGGAAGAAAAATCCCAATCTTAGTATTCCATCTTATGCTCCAGTGAAAGACTTGACTGCGCATGTCGACACGACAGTTGTCGGTTTGGAAGCAGAAAATATCATGATGGGTTGGAAGTTTGGTCGTGCTGCATCGTTGCAGAATGATACGCTCAATGTCATTTCCAATATGCTCAGCAATGGTGTTGCCGGACTATTTGATATCAATCTTAACCAGCCGATGAAGTGTATGAGTGCCGGTGCTGGTATGGATGCCATGAGCGAGTATACCACATTCCTTCTTTTCGGTGTCCCTAATGAGGGACAGACACTTGACGAGGTGAAGAATCTTATGCTGGCTGAGATTGAAAAACTCAAGCGAGGTGAATTCTCTGATGATCTCCTGTCTTCAGTCGTGAGCAATATCAAGTTGCAGTATTATACGATGATGGACGAGAACCACAACCGTGCCGATGCTTTTGTCAATGCTTTTATCAACGGTCAGGAGTGGAGTGACGCAGTAGGAAGTCTTGATCGCATCTCCCATATGACCAAGGCGCAGATTGTGGACTTTGTCAAGCGCCATTTCGGCGACAACTATGTTGCTGTGTACAAGTGTCAGGGTGAAGACCCCTCACAGAAGAAGATTGACAAACCGCAGATTACTGGTATTCCTGCCAACCGCGACAAGCAGAGTGATTTTGTCACAGAGATTGCCAATTCCAAGGTAGAACCCATTCAGCCACGTTTTGTTGATTTCAAGCGTGACCTTACCCATTATACAACAAAGAAGGGTCTTCCCGTGTTGTATGTCAAGAATGCAACCAATGGTCTTTTCACCGCAGTGTATAATTATGAGTTCGGTGGCGAGGCAGACAAATGGCTTTCTCCTGCAGCGGAATACTTCGACTTCCTCGGTACAGACAAGATGAGTGCCGTACAGCTCAAGCAGCAATTCTACAAACTGGCTTGCTCAATGAACATCAATGTAGGTTCTGCTACTACGACAATACAACTCAGTGGTCTCAACGAAAACATGAAGGAGGCCGTATCTCTTATGGAGAACTTCTTGGCCAATGCTAAGGTAGACAAGGCTGCTTATGCAAGTTATGTCGATCAGATAGAGAAATATCGCAATGACAACAAGCATAATCAAAATGCCAATTTCAACCGTCTGATGATGTATGGTATGTGTGGAAAGTATAACGATGCTCTCAATGTACCCTCTGTGGCTGATTTGCGCAGTTGCAATCCGCAGCAACTTGTTGATCTCATCAAGGGACTTTCTCGCTATGAGCATACATTGCTCTATTATGGTCCTTCGAGTGTGCAGGATTTTGCTGCTGTGATGGACAAGGCGCACAAAACCGCAAAGAAGTTGCAGGCTGTACCTAAAGGTACCCCCTATACCTATGAGCAAACTCCGGTTAATGAGGTATATATCGCTCCCTACAAGGCCAAGAATATCTATATGCTGCAATTTCACAACGAAGGCCGTAAGTGGACTGCTGAACATACCCCCATCATCTCGATGTTCAACGAGTATTACGGTGGTGGTATGAATACGGTTGTGTTCCAGGAACTGCGCGAGAGCCGTGGTCTTGCTTATAGTGCATCGGCCAGGTACAATACTCCTTGGAGATTGTCCGATCCGGAAACTGCCAATACATACATCATCTCACAGAATGACAAAATGATGGACTGCATCCATACATTCAATGAGATAATTGATACCATGCCTCAATCTGAAAAGGCGTTTGATTTGGCTAAGCAGGCTCTGACGAAGCGGTTGGCTTCAGCCCGCACGGTCAAGTTTGATATCATCAATGAGTATCTGTCTGCCAAGCGTTTGGGGATAGACTATAGTTTGGATGAAAAGGTGTACAATGCTCTTCCAGGCATTACGCTGCAAGACATAGTCAAGTTTGAGCAGGATACAATGGCCAAGAAGCCATATCGCTACTTGATTCTCGGTGACGAGGAGAACCTCGATATCAAGGGGTTGGAGAAAATCGGTCCCGTGCGTCGTTTGACTACAGAAGAGATTTTTGGATATTGATCATTTTTTACTTTGTGCAAGTATGTTCTCCTTTGGATAAGGGAGGAGTGGTGCACGGAAGATAAAATTGCGCTGTAAGAAGAAGTGTAAGTTTCTCTTTGCAGCGCAATTCATATTTTTTAGGTATTGTATGGTGGGGTAGATTGTCGTACATTTGCAACGACAAACAACAATCGCCAACAGACATGATGCAAGCAGATTTCAACCCCATCGATATGAAAGTTTTGATGAACCATATATACGAATACCAGAAGGGAGTCCGTCGTATGGTACTCTTTACGTTCAACAAGAAATACGAGCAATTTGCCATACAACGTTTGCAGCATCAAAACATTAGTTATATCATACAGCCTGTAGGCAATGATCGTCTCAATCTATTTTTTGGCCGTAAGGAGTGTCTTGATGCTATCCGGCTCATTGTTACTCGGCCGCTCAATGAACTTACTCCTGAAGAAGACTTTATTCTTGGGGCCATGCTTGGCTACGACATCTGTATGCAGTGTGAACGATATTGTCAGCGGCGTAACCAAAGTTGTGTCCGTAAGGAGATAGGCAACTGACACTTGCTACCGTATCCATTTTTTTGCGTAATTGGAATGAATACGGAGTGATAAAGGTGGTTGTTTATGATGGAACTGATGTTTTGTGGTACGGTTTTTGCAATTTTAGATTGCATCATATAAACATTATCAATGAAGCGACTTGTCATTGTCTGTATGACAATTTTACCGTTATTTCACTATAATTGCGCATGCAGTCAAGTGAATATCGAAAAAGATTTGCTTGTCCTTGATTCTGCCGTTGCGAGAAGCCAAGATGCCTATCGACAGAAACAAGCGGAAATCTCCATATTGAAGAAAGAACAAAATTCCGGATTAAGCATACAGGAAAAAATCATCCGTTGCAGAGAACTTTATTTAGCCTATCAGAAGTTCTGTCCTGACTCAGCCCAGTATTATGTTGAACGGGGGTTGATTTTGGCCAGAAATCATAGACTGAAAGATGCAGAACTTGAGTTCCGGATAGACGAAGCTATGCTCAAGGTGTTGGGCGGTGATTATTCTTTGGCAGACCGTTGTATTAGCAGTTTGGGTGCCATTGCTGATATGCCGGAATCTATCCGACCAAAAATGGCGATATTGATGATAGAACATGCCAACAGAACACATTATGTTGATGCTATCTCACAAGTAGATGTACGGCGCAGACAGACATGGAACACTTACGGACAATATCTTCCTGATAACTCTTGGCAAAAATTGTATTATGAGTCGATAACGACCTATAGAAACAATATTGTGAAATTGGAATGCGAATTGCGTGTCACGCCACAACCATCTGTCAAGGCAGCGATGCTCTACGCTGCACTTGGTAGGTTGTATTGGGTCAGAAAAGACATAGACAACCATCTGCACTGTATGATAATGTCGGCCATCAATGATGTTCGCACCTCCAATAGAGAGTCGGGCGCCTTGCTCTATCTTGTCAATTCTCCCTACCTCCACCTCGATACCGAAAGGGCCTTGCAGTATGTGATGTTGTGTTCGGACAATACAAAGACGTTCAATGACAAACTCCGCAGTCTCGAACTGGCGAAAGCACAGACGTCCATCATTCGTCAGTATCAGAAAGAATTGCACTACAAAACCTATGGACTGTATATTATTATCGGTTTGTTGGTGGTGGCGCTGGCATGTATCGCACTTCTTCTCCGTAAGGTATGGAAACGTGGCAAGCAAAGGGAGAGTCTTTTCCTGCAGATAAAGCAGGCCAACTCATCCCTACGGTCATCTATTGGTAAAGAGAAGGCTACGAAGACGGAACTTGTGCGTGTCAATGGCCTTCTGAAGAGAGAATTGGATTATCGAAACGAAAATTTCTTCAATGTATATCAACTCATTAGTGAGTATATAGCAGATGTGAAAGAGTTCAAGAAGAAAATGTATAATCTCATCACGGCCGGCAAGGCTGATGTGGCAAGGCGTGAACTGAATTCCAATATGCAGGCAGGCAAATATTTGAAGAATTTTTTTGCACATTTCGACAAGGCTTTTCTGTTGTCGCATCCCGATTTTGTGAAACGTTTCAATGGATTGTTACGTGATGAGGCCCGATTTTCCCCCGATGATGAAAATTCCCTTTGTCCAGAATTGCGTATCTACGCTCTTGTGTGTCTCGGTATCGCCGATAGTGTGAGTATAGCCAAGTTTTTGCATTACTCTACACAGACGGTGTACAATTATAGACTGAAAGTGCGCCGTGCTTCGCGAATTCCCGAAAAGGATTTCGCAAAAGCAGTGGCGCACCTGTATGACGATATAGTGACTCCTGTTTCCGGGTCAGAGTGAGAGGCGAGTGGTGAACTCTACTGTGAACGGTCGGATGTAGGTTCCGGCCATCACATAATTTTTGTAGGCTGATACGTCTTCCAGCAGGTCTGCAGCACCGATACTACCCGAACATCCTTTTTGATTGAAGAAATTGACGAAGTTGACCGAGAATGCAACGTGTTTGTTCATGTTGTAGTCTACGCCACCGAAAGTTTCCCAGCGTCCGTTGAAGTATAGCGAGTTGGTCTTGTTGATATATTGTTTGCTCTGGTAACGGAAACTTGCCCATATGCGAAACTTGGAGAACGAGTAACTGGGATCCAACTCAATAAGCATCTTGCTCACACCAGTTGTAGTATTGTCACTGAAGTCGTATGATTTTGATGTCCCGTCTGCAAAACTGGCGGTCATGCCGAATCTTTTGTATTTGGGATCCTGTAAGGTAAGCAAGCCGTGAAAACTGAAACCTTTGAAGGGGGTGAGTACTATGTCGGTAGTCCATCCGATGGTTTGTACATCATAGGTTATGGGTACGGTCGCTACATCAGATGAGTTGTTGGGATTGGTAAATTGAGTACGGCTTTTGTAATTGCTCTGCTTGATGATAGATACTTGAGATACCAACTGCATCCATGGTGTATTCCAAAATATACCAGCCCGTCCGAAGTTGACCTGAACAGCATCGAGCAACGGCATGTACGCTCCAGCGAAATCTTCTGACTTGGGATGTTGCATGGAGTAGACGTATTCAGCCAAAATGCCGAATCCCTTTGCTATAGTGTATCGTCCGTTGATGGTCGCAGAAGGATTTATCCAATGTTTTGAGAAACGGGTTTTTGTGCCTTGGGCAACATACCAGTTGGTTGTGCGTTGGTTGTCCGTATAAGTAGCAGTCTGATCATCAGCATGAGCAAAAGCATATGCATTCTGTCCTCCAATGGAGTAGTATTCTGCGCGGATGCCGGCCGAAAGCCAGAGCCTACGGTTTACTTGCCAATCATCAGAAAGGTAAAGTGCAAACTTTGTCTCGTGGGTATTGTAGTATTCTCCCCCTGTGTTGGCATCAAACTCTTGGCTCCCATTATGCAGAAGCCATACTGGGTCAGACTCTACGGTGTGTGCATATACTCCAGTGCTAGCCTCGATACCTTGGCGGTCCCACCAAAGATTGGCTCCTATTCGCCAGTTATGTTCTTGATTATGACTTTTGCCTTTCAGTTCGGCAGTAGTGAGCCAGGAACGCTGAAAGCCTACATCGTGTAGCATATATCGGCTGTTGTAGTATCCGGTGAACGTCTCTCCAGCCTTGTGCTCGTGGTAGTCGTAGGCATAGGTATACCCATTGTTTGTAGTGGCTTTCCCTGTACCGGCAAGCGATAGAATCATATGGTGGGCATTGGCATAACTGTATTTGGACGTGACATTGAGGTTTGTACCATTGAGAAACGTGTAGTCAAAGTTGGCAATGACACTATTGTTCAAGTAGTGAGACGCATCTTTTCGTTGGAAGTCTATTTTTGCACCTGTCATTACATCGGTATACTGCATTTGTCCGTTGGCAGGAAGAAAACCGTCATGTCCCAAACTGAAGCCATTGTATTCTTTTACCGAACCGTCCCCCACATAGACGAACGGGCCATAGGTGTCACTTGGACTTTTGGCATAGGAGTATCGGTAGAATAGGTTGAACTTACCTCGGCCCTCATGCCATCGTTTGGTAATAGCAGCCTTGATGATTTTCATGTCGTTGGCATATTGTACATCGGCGAGTCGGTTGCTTCCAGGATCAAGGTTCGCATATACTCCGACAGAGAATGACCATCCTTTGGCTATGGGACTGGCGATGGAAAGGTCGAAGCGCTGCAGATTGAAGATGTTTGTAGTATAGTTGGCATGGCCTTCAAAATGTTCGCTGCCTTCCCGTGTTTTCGACAATACGGCGTAGTTCACTTCACCATTAGTGATAGCACTTTCGCCAAGTGACATGACCCCCACGCTGCTGTGCTGTGTGGTAGCCTTCCAGTATTGGTAGGGTAGGCAAGGCCACATGCTATAGGAGACGGGGAGACCATCTTCGTAGATTGTTGCAGACTTGTTTTCTGGTAGTCCGATGGAGATTTGTCGCGGTTGGTTGTCGCTTGAAGCATTGAGCATCACGTTGCGGTTTTTTACTTCTTTGGTTGCAGGTAAAGTATCGGTAACGTTGGTGCTCTCTTGCGCACCTGCGCAGACGGGCATCATAAGAAAGGTACCCACCAAAATGGTTGTTATGGTCTTGTTCATAGATATAGTTTTCTTATGGCTATTTTTGTTCTTCCAGTAGGCATGGGCGCACTGTCTCTACTACACTCCCATTTTCCTTTATGACTGAGGTAAGAGGATGACTATCGGCGGCATTTTTTGCTATCATCACCTTGTATTCACCGTTTTCGACTTGCCACTGGTTTTCGCTCTCATTGAATGAGGATAATGTGCTATAGGGTATCTCGATTTCTATTGTCTGATTCTCGCCTGGTTGTAGTTTTCGTGTTTTTGAAAACCCCTTCAACTCACGCTCGGGCTTGTCCATATCCAACCCAGGGGCAGAAACGTACACCTGTACGACTTCCTTGCCAGCATAATGCCCAGTATTTTTCACGTCTACCGTTACAGTAATGTTACCTTGCCCGTCGGTCGAGATTTTAGGATTTCCATATTTAAATGTTGTGTAACTCAAGCCATATCCGAAAGGGTAGGCTACAGGTACCTTCTTGGTGGTGTAGTGACGATACCCCACATAGATACCTTCCTCGTATCTTGTGGAGTCGAAGTTTTCGAGTGGCGTCCGGTTTTTCTCTGCTGTTTTCATATCCATACTCGATGTCAGCAGTTCGTTGCTGATGCTGTCTGTGTTTGGAAAATAATCTTTTGATGGAACATCGTCGTAGGATAATGGCCATGTCATGGGCATTCTTGCTGAAGGTGTTTCTTTGCCAATCAGAATGTCTGTTATGGAATTGCCGCCTTCCTGTCCGGGTAGCCAGGCTAGTACGATTGCGTCTGTCTTGTCTGTCCAACTTTTTGTCTCAATGACGCCGCAGACATTGAGGATAACAATCACTTTTTTGCCAACGTGGTGGAAGGTGTTGCAAACTTTCTCAATCATCTTTTGCTCCGTATCAGACAGATAAAAGTCATTGGCGATTTTTCTGTCGGCAAATTCACCTGATATTCTTCCGAGGGTAATGATGGCTATGTCATTGCTTTTGGCCGATTGTGCAAGCATATCATCGTCAAGGGGCATTTCAGGTATGAGTTGCTTTGGGAGTAGGGCTGCGAGTCGGCCTGTAGGTACAGGCAATAGTTTTTTCTGTTCAGGAATATATTTCTCGTAAGCGGCACGCACATTATCGTCTACCGAAAAACCTGCCTTGGTCAGTCCTTCGGTCAGATTGACAACGTAGGCATGGTTTACATTTCCCGACCCCGATCCGCCGGCAATGAAATCGTAGGAGGTACGGCCAAACAGGGCTATCTTCTTTACTTTGTTGCCAATAGGCAATGATTGCTTGGTGTTCTTTATCAGTACGATGCCTTCTGTGGCGGCATTGCGGGTAATCGTAGCGTGCGCTTTCAGGTCGGGGATATCATCGGCATGGTATCCGTTATACTTAGGAGTTTTGATAATGTATTCAAGTATATGTTTCACATTTCTGTCGATGATTTCCATAGAAAGATTTCCATTGAGAACGGCCTTTCGGATGGCTTCTCGTTGAGATAATTTGCCAGGCATGAGTAGATCGTTGCCAGCTTCCATCAATGCTGCAGCATCTTTTCCTCCTAGCCAGTCGGTCATGACCATACCCTTGAATCCCCATTCGTGGCGCAGTATTTCGGTGATAAGATCGCAACGCTCGCTTGCTGGTGTGCCGTTGATGGCATTGTACGAGGTCATTACGGTCCATGGGTGAGCTTCTTTTACGGCTATTTCAAATGGTTTCAAGTAGATTTCGCGGAAGGTTCTCGGGCTTCCGATCACATTATTGTCTGTACGGTTGGTCTCTTGATTGTTGAGGGCAAAATGTTTCAGAGATGTTCCTACACCATTGCTCTGCACACCGCGAATCATGGCTGCACATATCTTACCAGACAATAATGGGTCTTCTGAATAATATTCGTAGTTTCTGCCATTCAACGGGTTACGCTGAATATTGGTAGATGGTGCCAAGAGTACGTCTACTCCGTAATGTTTTGCTTCGTTGCCCATGGCTTTGCCAACGTCAGTCACAAGTTCTGTGTTCCAAGTTGCACTCATTACAGTCGAGATGGGAAAATGTGTACAATAATAGGTCTTGTCACTACCATCACGGGTCGGATTGATACGCAGTCCTGCTGGTCCGTCGGCAAGAACGGTTGATGGAATCCCGAGTCGTGGAATTGCATTCAATTCTCCTGCCGCACCAGGTACTTGTTCAGAAGAGTTACCGATAGTGACCTTGGCCGTCGTTTGTTGATTGCCGCCGGTACCGATAAGAATGTCAAGTTTTTCATCTAGGGTCATGGCTGCAATGACCTTGTCAATGGGGTCTGTCCCAAGATGTGGTGTTTGGGCTGCTCCGCCTATACAAAGAACGGTCAGAACAATAGTGATAATTGGGGTTTTCTTTTTCATTTTCTTTCGTTTGATGGTTTCGTTTTTCGGCGGTAAAATTAGGCAGAATAGTGACAATGTGAGAGGGCTGGTAATAGGAAAAGTAATACATCCGTTTTTTCAATAGACTGATTTATAGATATGTAGGAGGATGTGCAGAAAAGAAAAAGTAAGTTATGGGAGAAGGTTGAGTAAGGTTCACTTTTATCTTCCTGACTGTTGTTTTGGTAGGTCGTCAGTTTTTGTGTATATTTGCAGATACAATAATTTAGGATGAGATAAGTGATGTTGAAATTTATTTCCTTCGGTAGTGGGAGCAGTGGTAACTGCTATTTTCTTTTTGACGACAACGAGGGCCTAATGATAGATGCCGGGATGGGTATCCGGAAAATAAAGAAAGGTTTCCGAGATTATGGGTTGTCACTTACGCAAGTGAGTGGCATATTTATTACGCATGATCATGCTGACCATATCAAGGCGGCAGGCGTACTGAGTGAAACATTTGGAATTCCTGTGTATTCTACAGCAGAGGTGCATGAAGGAATACTTGAAAACAAGTGTGCAAAACGGAAAATACCCGTATATAATAGAAGGATAGTGAAAAAGAATACAACCTTGTCGATAGGACGTTTTGAAATTACTCCGTTTGATGTACCCCATGATAGTAAGGACAATGTCGGATATCGTATTGCCTATGATGGTATAGTGTTCTGCCTGCTGACAGATGTGGGGCATGTTACGTCTGAAATGGAGCGGATGATAGCCGAAGCTAATTATCTTGTTATGGAAGCCAATCATGATGAGGCTATGTTGTGTACGGGGCCATATCCGCAGTATCTTAAAGTGCGTATTGCTAATGGAAGCGGACATCTCAACAATAGACTCTGTGGGGAGGCATTAGCGACCAATCTTACTGACCATATCCGACATATATGGCTATGTCATCTCAGCGAGGAGAACAATACCCCCAAGAGTGCATACGAAACGGTGGCTGGTATTCTGCAGCAAGGTGGCTTGCGTCCCAATGTGGATTTTTTATTGGAGGTGCTTCCGCGAAAATCATCGTGTGGTATCTTTGATTTGATTTAGTGAAATATAGATAATTTTAGACCTACCTAATGACAGAAATGATGAAAAAGACTATCTTAACAATATGTATAGGACTGATTGTCCTTGGAGTACAGGCGCAAAGCATTTCGCTTGCCGGCAATTGGAATGTAGTATTGGGGGTTAGCCAAACTGCATTTTCCACCGGAAGGTATGTTCCTGATGAAAAAGAGAAATGTGTTGTTTTGCCAGGAACGATAGATACCAACCACTTGGGACTTGCACCGACCGATACAATGGAGACAACACATCTCTCCCGTATCAGTGCATATAAGGGTGCGGCTTGTTATTCCCGTTACATAGACATACCGAAGTGTTGGAAAAAGAAACCTGTCGAACTGTTTTTAGAACGTACAAAACCGACGTGGGTATATGTTGACGGAGAACTTATAGATTCCTGTAATTTTATATCTACACCGCAAAGATATCTTCTTCCAAAACATATAAAACCAGGTCGCCATCTTCTTGAAATCGTAGTGGATAATTCAAAAGGTGTCCCCGAACAGATTTATACCTCCAGTCACGCTTATACGGAAGATACACAGACCAATTGGAATGGTATCATCGGTGATATACGTTTGGAGGTGAAGAGCGAAGAGCAGAGTGGGGGAGTGAGTAAAGTTTTGTCTTGTTTCAAAGATTTCCATATCGAAGGTGCTCATTTCTATGCCGATGGTCATAAGGTGTTCTTGCGTGGTAAGCACGATGCTGCCGTATGGCCTTTGACAGGACATGTAGATATGACAGTAGAAGGATGGATGAAGTATTTTGGTATTTGTAAAGAGTATGGTATCAATCATGTACGATTCCATTCTTGGTGTCCACCAGAGGCTGCATTCGTAGCTGCCGATTCCATTGGTATTTATCTCCAGCCTGAGTTGCCGTTTTGGGGGGCCTTTGATAAAAATGACTCAACGCTAATGTCTTTTTTGCACCAAGAGGGGGTGAACATTTTGCGGGAATACGGCCATCATCCGTCATTCCGTATGATGGCGTTAGGAAACGAGTTATGGGGTGACATTGATAAGATGAAAGAATTTGTGGATGATTTCCGTCGGATTGCTCCTGATAAATACTATACTTTCGGCAGTAATTACTATCTTGGTTACGAAGGTGTGAAGGAAGGTATGGACTATTTTACCACATGTCGTATCGGTGGTGAAGGATGGGGAAAATACAATACCCATACTCGTGGGTCTTTCTCTTTTGCAGATGCTTATGATGGAGGATTTATCAATCATTTTCGTCCCAACTCTATATTGAATTTTGATGAGGCTTGCGATCCTTGGAAAAAGCCACAATCGTGGCAAAGTGATGGAAAGGCGGGAATTCCGATTATTTCTCATGAGACAGGTCAGTTTCAGATGTATCCTAATTTTCAGGAGATGAAAAAGTATACAGGTGTTCTGTCCCCGTATAATTTTGATGTATTCCGTAAGCGTCTTTCTGCTGCAGGTATGCTTTCGCAGGCTGATGATTTTCATAAGGCTTCAGGGCTATGGAGTGTGAAACTCTACAAAGCAGACATAGAGATGGATTTGAGAACGAAAAATATGGCAGGTTTCCAACTTCTCGATATTCAGGACTATCCTGGGCAAGGCAGTGCTTTTGTGGGTATATTGGATGCCTTTATGGAGAGCAAAGGTATTACCACCCCTGAGGAATGGCGTCAATGGTGTTCGTCTGTTGTGCCGTTGCTGGTGGTGGACAAATTTTGTTTTGAAGATGGTGATACGTTGAAGGCAAACGTGCAGATTGCCAATTATGGTGGGAGTGCGCTTGGCGGAAAAAGACTGAGATGGCGTATTGGTGAAGATGAGGGTATCATGAACATCCTTACGAATGATGAAGGATTGGTAGATGTCGGTCAACTCAATACTATTCTCCATGTGGACAAAGCAACAAAAATGAATGTCACCCTAGGTTTAGAAGGTACAGATGCGCATAATACATATGAGATTTGGGTCTATCCAAAGACGACTATCAATAAAAAAAATGTCCTTGTCGTCAAGAACCTGACAGACGATATCGCCCATAAATTAGAGAAAGGAGCCAGCGTTCTATGGATGCCTGATAGTTTGACTTATACCGTGGGTGGTCTCTTTCAAACTGACTATTGGAACTATCGTATGTTTAAGACTATTTGCGAGAACAACAAGAAAGAAGTGTCACCAGGCACATTAGGTATTCTTACCACCCCATCCCATCCCATCTTTCGTGATTTCCCTACAGAGATGCATACTAACTGGCAATGGTTTCCTGTTATCAAAGCATCACACCCATTGATTCTCGACAATTTCCCAAGATCGTACAAACCAATTGTACAGGTGATTGACAACATAGAGCGCAACCATAAATTGGGACTTGTGATGGAATGGAAAGTGGGTAACGGAAAACTCCTCCTTTGTATGAGTGATTTGGAGGGAATTTCCAGTTATCCAGAGGGTCAAGCTTTCTATCAAAGCATTCTGAACTATATGCAATCATCTGATTTTAATCCAACCGATGAAATATCGGTAGAGGCTTTGAGAAAGACGTTGTCTGAGAAGCCTCGCGAAATCACGATGAAAGAACTGAATAATATTTCACAATATTAGAGTTTGTGGCGACTACATGATGGTAAAAAATCACATTTTTAAAATATGCCAAAGGGTATAGTGACGGTGAAAAATAAGTTGGTATGATTTGTGGCTTATATTTTTGAGATGTTTTTATCGTCACATAAATTAGCAGACAATGAGATCTATGAAAGACAGGATAAAAAAACTTCTAGCTATTTTGAATGAGGCTATTTATGAGAAGGAAAACGAAATAGCATTGTCGTTGCTTGCCGCAATTGCAGGAGAGAGCATTATATTGCTAGGTCCACCGGGCGTGGCGAAGAGCATGGTGGCAAGACGACTGAAGGAGGCGTTCAAAGACGGACGATCGTTTGAATACCTAATGTCGAGATTCTCTACCCCAGACGAGATTTTCGGGCCAGTAAGTATCAGCAAACTGAAAACATCAGATGACTATGAACGTGTGACAGAGGGTTATCTGCCTACTGCCGATGTGGTGTTCCTCGACGAGATATGGAAAGCTGGGCCTGCAATACAAAACACATTGTTGACGGTAATCAATGAGAAGCAGTTTCGCAACGGTAACAAGGTTGTGCAGATACCGTTAAAATTATTGATAGCGGCGAGCAATGAACTGCCTTCACAAGGAGAAGGACTTGAGGCGCTATGGGATCGTTTTATCATACGTCTGGAAAGCAAGAGTATAAAGAAGGAGGATAATTTTGACAGGATGCTTCTTGGCAACAATGAAGAGAGAATCTGCGTTCCCAAGAAACTGCAAATCGGTAATGATGAGCACTGCAAATGGAGCAAGGCTATCGACGGAATAAGTATCGCGAAAGAGGTTCTCAATGCCGTTCACCAAATACGTAAATCTCTCAAGTCTATCGCTATCGACGGTACCGGCGAACGTCGTCAGGTA
This sequence comes from Flexilinea sp., assembly GCA_963653995.1. Lineage (GTDB taxonomy): Bacteria > Bacteroidota > Bacteroidia > Bacteroidales > Bacteroidaceae > Prevotella. Next base: position 2,887 of record CAVJZJ010000008.1, on the reverse strand, counting down.
TACGTGAGCGACCGCCGTTGGAAGAAAATTATCCGAATACTTCGCGCTTCGGCCTTCTTGCAAGATAGGGAGGTTGTCGGTATGGAGGACTTGCTCCCTGTATATCATTGTCTGTGGCAGGAGCCAGAGGAGCGAGACGAAATACGTCGGTTGGTCATAAGAAGCCTTTTCGTGCCGTATGCCGACCGGTTGGAGAATCTTAAGCGGACATTAGCCGAAGACATAAAAATCGCTCGTGCAGCAAGAGCAGCCAACCGATTATCAAGTAGAAAGGTGGAGCGCGATGCTGATAAGGAACTGTATGACCAGTTCTACTACAAGCTCGATGGCTATGACGACGGTGAATGTTACATCTTTGCACGCGACTACCAGTCGCTACCGCAGCACGGCAATACGGGAGAAGATTGTGAAGACGTACCAGGCATACTATATAAAGACAAAAAACGCAAGAACGTATCGATTATACGGAGTTACGAAGCTACAATGGGTGCGCCTATGGGTTCTTCGCCTGTTATGCTCAATCGTGATGACAACCATGTATATATCTTCGGTGACAAGTATGCCATAAAGAAAGCAACATCCTCTGTGCTACCCCTCAATGCGGAAACCTGCGATAGCGGTCGTGATTATGAAACTGAGTTTGATTTGCTCGATGATGACTTGAGAGTTCTGCAACAGAATATCAAGGAAAATATCTTCATTGCGCACGACGACATATTGTGCTTTGAGGAAAATATGCGCGAACTGTACCGGAGTGTAGCCTTCGCGCGCCAGGATGTTCAAAAACTTTATGACTGATGACAGAACAGACTACTGATTTCAGGAGGGGTGAGAAATACCTAGAAGCGTTTACCCAGGATTACGGAGGACGTAAAGAGGAAGTATCAAGATTTATCAATATGGTTGAGCTATTCTGCGAAACGGGCGAAATAGCTGGGCGTGGAGTAGCATGGCCTGAGGATAGACCGTGGCTTGAATACCGCGACCCTCTCATGCAGTACCTTGCAAAACTGATGAGCGACCCAGAGATAAAGGTGAAGGTATTAACCAGCCGCACGTGCGCCAAAGTATTTCTCTCCACAATCAGTAGATTTATAATAGACGTAATGCATCATCAGGCGTTTCTCACGCAGGGATTGCGGGTGGAAGCGCGCAACATGAAAGAGGTGGAGGACATGAGCGAAGGTGACCGACGCCATTGGCAGAAACTCATCGCATCGATAGGTGAAAAGCGCGACGACGATGGTTTCGATAGTGAGTTCCATAAACACATGTTCGGTCAAGGAGTCTCGCAGATGAAGAAGGAAAAGATGATTGATGATTGGAGTAAGTCGATCAATGAGCATCTGAGGAAAGAGGAACAGAAACATATTGGGAAACGTGGGGCTAGTTTGGAAAAGAACCTCAATAGCATGCTAGAAACAGTAGAAAAGACGATGAAGCGGGAGGGTGTGACAGACGAGCAGGCGGTACAGGCATGGAAGATGATCAATGGTCAATGGACTGAGACGGAATTCATCAAGCGTCTCAACGATGTACGTATACAGGACTGGTTTCCACAAGTCAAGGATGTGGTGATGAAAATGGGGCGCATCGCCGATGCTGGCGGGAAAGACAGGTTGGCGATAAGTGACGGACAGAGTATGAAAATAAACCACTCTGTGGGTAGCGACATTATTGGGATAACTATTGGAGCTGACTTGGGAAGTCTGCTGCCTATCGAACTTGCCACCTATGCCGACCAGGAAATGGAAGACCTTTTCTTTTACAGATACACCAAACATCGTCTGCAGACATTTGACTACAAGTCGCGAATGGCAAAACCTTCGCGGCGACTCAGTTTCGTCCATGCTCGTAGGACAGGGCCCATGATTGTATGTGTGGATACTTCGGCAAGTATGTTCGGTCCGCCGCAACGCATCATACAGTCGTTGTTGGCTTTGCTAGAAGAGAGAGCCGAAGTGTTACGACGGGACTGCTACCTTATAGATTTTTCCGTGAGTGTGAAGGCTATTGACTTGAAACTCCGCATGAAACAGAATTTCTACGAGAGCATCGGCCTGAAAAAAGAAGAGATGACATTCAAGAAGGGACATGTGCCTTTCATAGGTGGTGGTACCGATGCTCATGGCATGATGGATGCCACATTCACGATGCTCGATAACGAAGGTGATGCTTATGTAAATGCCGATGTGTTGTGGATTTCAGATTTTCTCATTCCCATGGCAAAGAAGGACTACATCACCAAAATGCAACTTTACCGGAAGACAGGTACACGATTCTACGGACTCTGCATTAGGCCTGCTGGCGAAAAGGGTAGTGACTGGACTCCTCTTTTCGACAAAATCTATAATATTGAGTATCGGACAGTAAGGAAATATTGATTTTTACCGTCACTTATGCAAAACTCACCTACCTATCTTGGCAAAAGGTGGTGCGCTTTGATGTCTATAAGAAAGGGATGCAGCAGTTTGAGCCTGTTCCGGGTATCAACGTGTCGCCTGCTAAGAAGACGATGACGCAACGGGCATTTTGCTTTGATTATCTCTCCTTGTCGGAGCAGTTTGGCATCAACCTCGGGACGGCGGAGCCGGACGAGAGCAACGCGCCTTTCTAAGCGGTGGCGCACCGCAAACAAATTCGGATTTCTTTTCTATCATCATTTCGTGGGCTGCCGGAGCGGGATTTCTCTCGCCTCGGCAGTTCTTCTTTTGTGGGCGGCGGAATACTGCGCCATCAAGCAATAGTCCGAAGAGTTCCGTGTGCGTAAGCCATGATTAGTGAGGTAGTGAGAAATTGCCGTTCATACGCTCCAAAAGCGGTATTTCCGATTATTGCTGTCCGCTAAAACTTTTTTGAGCATGAAAAAGATAGGGCTGGATTCCTC
>CAVJZJ010000007.1:0-91044 GCA_963653995.1 Flexilinea sp. | reverse complement strand
TACGAGGCATTATTGACAAGAAATTTTTCCTCTTTAGACTAACAAGGATTTTTGCTTAATCCACACACTTTTGCAGGTGACCCAGAAAAAGCACTACTTCTGTGCACCGAGCTACCGACTACCTATATATAGTAGCAGCATACCCAAAAGCACCAAGATCATATCTATAGTTTTGCTTTTCAAATTTTTCTCGCCAAAGACCATTGCGCCAAAGAAGAAACTGACAACAACACTTCCTCTGCGCACCATTGACACAACAGAAATCAATGCAGCGGGAAGACTGAGAGCATAAAAATAAGCAAAGTCTGCAGCACTAAGAAAAATACTAACCAACAATATACTCCAGCGCCAATGAAACTTTTGATTACGCCGCATTGGCCACCATATGGATAATAGCACACTCCCCATAACAACACATTGATATATATTGTACCAGCTCTGTACTGCCATTCGTTCCAATCCTACCCCACCTTCAGAAGGGCTAGCCATCAAGTATTTGTCATATAGACCACTAATTGCTCCGAATAAGGCCGCCAACACGAGGAATACTATCCATCGATTGTGTCGGAAATCAAGCCCTTCTTTGCGTCCACTCCTACTCAGAAGAAAGAAGGAAATGATAGCCAAAAGCACACCACCCCATTGCCATAGATTGAGTCGTTCACCAAACACGAGCACAGCACCGACCAATACCAAAACTGGGCGAGTAGCATTGATAGGGCCAACAATAGTAATAGGTAAATGTTTCATCGCTGCATAGCCAAATCCCCATGAGGTAAGGACAATAAAACTCTTTGCAATGATATATTTGTGTGTTTCCCATCCACATGACGGTACATAAAATATGCTATCATCCAAGCAATGAGTCATCGAGGACAAAACGATTAGCGGTGCAAAAATCAGAGAGCATACCAGTGTATTGAAAAACAACACAGGAAGGACAGCGTTTCCCCTCAATGCCATTTTTTTGAATACATCATAAAATCCCAGCAATGCAGCCGAGAAAAAAGCCATTAGAAGCCACATAGTATTTTTATTTTTTTAGTTTCCCAAAAACATCCACATATTATCAATTTGCAAAGTTACACAAAAGCGCTCGTCCAAACAATCCCATTTATAGGCATTCTACAACTATATAACAGTAAGACGATAGAAAGGGAAATGTCCTACGTCCAAATGATAAAAATATTGAACGACAACACAATCTTATAGTTTTTCACTATCTTTGCAATGAAATACACCCCTTTGTTAGCGGCATTACTTGGGCCAGTCCTATTTTATTTACCACAAACGGTACCAATAAATAGGGTTTGCTATATAAGGCCACCAACACTACAGCCGAAATAAACAACAAAGAACCAAAACATCGAAGTATGAGTTTGAAAACACGTTTATCAGTCATGAACTTTTTAGAGTTCGCAGTATGGGGAGCCTACCTGACCTCAATGAGCAATTACCTTGGAAAGGCAGGAATGGGAGCAGAGATTTCCTTCTTCTACGCCATACAGGGAATAGTGTCTATCTTTATGCCGACATTGATGGGCATCATCGCTGACAAATACATACAACCGCAACGTTTGCTTGGCATATGTCATCTACTCGCCGGTATCTTTATGATCAGTCTCACCTATATGGGTATGGCGAGTGCAACACCGAATATAGGAATTTTCATGACATTATATACCTTAAGCGTTGCATTTTATATGCCTACCCTCGCATTATCAAATACTACAGCATTCAGTATTTTGAAACAGCAAGGACTTGACACTGTCAAGGATTTTCCACCTATCAGAGTATTTGGTACGGTCGGATTTATCGTGACAATGTGGTTCGTAAATTGTACCACGTGGGATGGACAAACGATAGGTTTTTCCATTGCTGAAAACACCGGAAAATTCCAATACACTCATCTTCAGTTTCTCGTATCCGGAATCTTAGGTATTATGCTTTTTCTCTATTGCTTCACTTTGCCCCAGTGTCCTTTGGTCAAGAAGGAAAAGCAATCAATGGCTGAAACATTCGGTCTAAACGCATTCAGACTTTTCCGTAAAAAAGAGATGGCTCTATTCTTGATTTTTTCCGGTCTTCTTGGAATGTCGCTACAGGTGACCAATGGTTATGCTACACCCTTTATTACAAGTTTCAAGGGTGATGCCGCTTTGGCAAATACATTCGCTGCCAACAATGCCACCTTGCTTGTCTCTATTTCTCAGGTATCAGAGGCGTTGTGTATTCTTATGATACCGTTTTTTCTTCGTCGTTACGGAATAAAGATAGTCATGCTCATAGCAATGTTTGCATGGGTATTGCGTTTCGGCCTGTTCGGCATCGGTAATCCTGCAATGCCAGGCGTTCTATTGTTTGTTCTCTCATGCATGGTATATGGTGTAGCCTTCGATTTTTTCAATGTATCAGGTGGTCTGTTTATCGACAAGAACTGCGATCCCCAGGTACGTGCATCAGCCCAGGGTCTGTTTATGTTAATGACAAACGGACTTGGTGCCACTATAGGTACATTATTGGCAGGACAAATCATCAATCATTATTGCTCATGGGAAAATGTCTATCTTTTGGGCGATTGGCAAACTTGCTGGTTTATATTTGCAGGATATGCACTTGTAGTGGGTTTGGTTTTTGCATTTGTTTTCAAAACGAAGCGCGAACCTAAATAACATGAGCAAAATACAGTTACACTTCAAAAGTATCACCCAAATCGTAGGATCAGACAGATTGGGGTTGATTATTCTTGTGGACGATGAGAAACAGCGACAGATATCTATCGTCTGTGACAAGGATATCCAATCACAATTTGTCATGAGAATGAACGACGCTCCTATTGCATCAAGATTATGTCTAGAAGTCCTTTTGAGCATTATCGGTGTGGAAACCGTCAACTGCATGGAAATATACATAGCAGGTATAGTCCACGGACAATACATCACTGTCATCACCAACAATAGGACATTCACAGAAATCCCGATAAGAGCCAGTGATGCCATACTTATTGCCTATATCGCTCATCTTCCTATATATATCGATGAGGACTTGATGGTTGCACAAAGTGTACCCTTTAAGATGGGTTCTTGCGGGCTTTCTGTCCCCATCAACGCAATAAATGACGAGATGCTAAAATCAGCAATGGCAAAAGCCGTAGACGAGGAGAACTACGAATTAGCCTCACGGCTACGCGATGAAATAAAAAGGAGAAACAAACACACAGAAGACCAAATGCGACAGCAATTTCCTAAAGAATAAGGAATGGATCTACCTTATCCTCAAATATAATTTTAGAACACACCTAAAAACAAATACAGATGAAGGAAAGCAGGTATTTTTTTGTTCCTGATGCAAAACACATGACAGAATTGCCAGAAAGCGAGGCACAGCACGCCATACGTGTTCTACGCCTAAAATGCGGAGACGAGATGTGGCTTGTAGATGGGAAGGGCGGACTTCACCACGCTATCGTCACCACGGCCAACAACAAACACTGTCTATACGAAATCAACGACAGTACAACAATAGAAAAAACATGGTCAGGAAACATCCATCTTGCTATAGCTCCAACAAAAATGATAGACCGTATGGAATGGATGGCTGAAAAGAACACAGAAATAGGGTTTGACGAAATAACCTTTTTGGACTGTAAATTTTCTGAACGCCACAACATTCGCATAGATCGTATCGAAAAGATTGTCTTGGCAGCAATGAAACAAAGCCATAAAGCATGGCTACCAAAAATTAATCCCTTTACCTCTTTTTCTGACTTCATAGATTTGCATCGAACTGGACAAAAATTCATTGCACACTGCTACAATGAAATAGAAAAAATAGATCTATTTGACACATTACAAAACATACCCGCCAATGAGGATATTACGATACTAATAGGTCCAGAGGGCGATTTCTCCATCGACGAAGTGAGGATGGCAATGGAAGCAGGATACAAATCTATCTCTTTGGGAAAGAGCCGTCTTCGTACAGAAACAGCTGGTCTAAGCGCAGTGATGATGGCCCAACTTTCTAAGCGAATATAATGAGATTCCAACACAAGTAAGCCATTACAATCAGTAAGTATCAAACCAATAAATAAAAAGGGACATGAACAAGATTATTCTTTCTACCCTATTGACCCTATTTTTCATGTGTTCACTGGTATCATGCTCCAATGATGACTATGTGAACGCAATCCCGTCCAACAGCGTTGCCCTATTGTCTTTGGATCCGACTTCACTCAATGAAAGTCATAGCAATGCCATTATGCAATATTTGTTCGGGAACAAAGACATAAGCAAATGTGGCATCAACTTAAGAAACAAAATATATGCCTTTGAATCAATAGACGGAAACGTAGGCCTCTGTCTGAGTTTGAAAAGCAGCAACGAATTCTCTGATTTTCTAAATGCGCTGAATGGCACAAATAAATGTGGTCCGATAAAGTCAAAAGCAGGATGCATGACAACAGACATCAACGAGCACTGGGCCATTGCATTCTCCAGTGATGCCGCACTTATCATGGGACCTGTTACCCCCGCATCACTAAATGAGACGCAACAACAAATGTCAAGATTACTACAGCAAGACGAGGAGCATGGCATCAAATCGACAAAGATGTATGAAAGGCTAGATACCATGCAACATCCTATTTCCATAATTGCTAAAGCTAAAGCCCTTCCAGACAAAATTGTAGCTCCATTTACACTCTGCAAAAAGACAGGTGCTTATGACTATTCAAAAATCTATATCGCAGCCAATATTATCGTCAACAACAATACTTTAGTCATCAATGGCAAAACATTCTCTTTTGACAAGGAACAAGACAAAACCCTTTGCGAAACATCCGCAACATATCGAAAAATAGAGGGGAAATACATACCCGTACTTTCAAACAACACCATCGCTGGGATATTTACAAATATTGACGGAAAGGAATTTTTGCCCATTCTACAATCCAACCCTACCCTACAAGGATTGTTAGCCGGTATCAACGCAGCCATTGATCTCGACAACATTATCAAAAGCATAGATGGCGATATGGCCCTCCATATTGTCGGATGGGATACTGAAATGCCCCAAATATCACTATGTGCACAGTTGCATAATCCACACTGGCTGTCAGACATTGCATATTGGAAGAAATCATGTCCTCAAGGCAGCAAAATATTGGATTGGAAGAAAAATGCATACTGCTATACAAATGGGAAGGATACTTTTTATTTCGGCGTTTCTCCCGACAACCAGTTTTATAGCGGAATGACCGAACAGGCTGCGGAACAATGCTTAACTACACAGGAAAGCATACTTCCACAAGAAGTACAAAAGATAATAAGAAACGGGAAAATGGTACTCGTTTTCAATATTGAAGCGCTCACGAAGGCAAACCCCAAAGCAAGTAGCCTTATACGCCCTATACTTGGGGATATCACGACCGTCGTCTATAATATGGAGTAAAATGGAAAAAATCACATTAGATGCCGTACTACCAGAAATATTTTCTCATCAAGAGACCATACATTCTGAAATATGGCAACAGACCATTTCATTTGAGAAAGAGAAACTATATCTTATTGAGGCTGCAAGTGGCAGAGGGAAAAGCACTTTCTGTAGTTATATTGTCGGATACCGCAATGACTATAGCGGTTTGTTAAGATTCGATGATACAGACACCAAACGTTTCAATACAAAACAATGGACTGAGACAAGACAACGTCATATCAGCCACTTATTTCAAGAACTGCGACTTTTTCCCGAACTGACAGCGTATGAGAATGTAGCCATCAAAAACGACATCACGTCATACAAAACAGACGAGGAAATCAAGAATTGGTTTGAAACGCTACAGATTGCAGACAAACTGGATGCAAAAATTGCCCATATGTCATTCGGACAACAACAGCGAGTTGCACTCATTCGTGCACTGGTACAGCCCTTTGACTTTATTCTTTTAGATGAACCTATCAGCCACATCGATGACAAAAATGCAAAAATCATGGGCGAACTTATCATTGAAGAAGCGCAACGTCAAGGAGCAGGGGTGATTATGACAAGTATCGGCAAACACATACCTTTGAATTTCGACATTACATATAAGTTATGAATCTTGTTTGGAAATTACTAAAACAACATATCAGCATACCTCAGTTTGTAGGATTTGCATTTGCCAACCTATTCGGCATGCTCGTTATCCTCTTTGGTATACAATTCTACTATGACGTAAAACCCGTCTTTACTGGCAATGATAGTTTTATGAAATCAGAAAATATCATTGTAAGCAAGAAGGTCGGCACGGCCAATAGTATATCAAACACGGCCAACACCTTTGATGCATCCGAAATTGAAGAATTGGAGAACCAAACGTTTGTCAGAGCCGTCGGGAAATTTACATCCTCTGACTATAGGGTCGAAGCTTCTATGGGAATAGCAGGAACAACAATACTCAACTCCGAAATATTCTTTGAAAGCATTCCCGACCAATTTATAGATATTCCACTCAACAAATGGGAATATGTACCAGGAAGCAATATCATCCCTATTATACTACCAAAATCATACATTGCCATGTATAATTTTGGTTTTGCCCAAAGTCATTCTTTGCCAAAAATCAGTGAAGGTCTAGTCAGTATGATCAATCTGCATATCTTCATACAAGGAAATGGGCACAAGGACCAATACGAGGGGAAGGTCATCGGTTTCTCCAACAGACTCAGCAGCATTCTTGTTCCCCAATCCTTCATGGAATGGAGCAACACCAAGTACTCCTCATCAATGACCTCCAATCTTCCCAACCGCTTGATAGTCGATGTTAAAAATCCAACAGAGACGACAGTGTCACAATATATGGACAATCATGGATATGACATTTCTGACAACAACATGAATGCCGAGCGAATCAGCTCTTTTCTGCGAATTCTTGTTGGTATTGTTGTAATTGTAGGCATCATCATTTCCACACTTAGTTTCTATATTCTGATACTCAGCATATATCTTTTAGTTCAAAAAAATTCTACCAAGCTAGAAAACCTCCTACTCATTGGATATAGCATCCGAAAAGTATGTTCCCCCTACCTTCGCCTTACTATTGGACTCAATCTGATAGTTCTTCTAGGTGCACTCGGATTGTTGAGCGTCATACGACATTATTATATTCTGCAACTGCAAATCTTGTCACCCGATCTGGAGAATAACAGTTTATTGCCCGCCATTATTCTTGGCGTGACTTTGTTTTTGCTTGTTTCAGTACTAAACATTGCCATCATAAACCGCAAGATTGTACGAATTTGGTTCCGCATGGAATAACCTTAATTCAAATTTTCATGAATCATACACTCCATAAGACAATTCTCACATTCACGGCTACTCTTATAGTAGCCGTGGCTTGTGTCCCTAGCCAAAAGCACAAGGTTGCAGACCTCTGCAATGAGGAAGTCTATCAATGGAGATACAGAAATCTTGATAGTACTTACCATAAGGCACAATATACGTACAAAATCTCAACACAATATCCCGACGGCCAAGCAGAAGCCCTCAATACCCTAGCCTTTGTTGATATTGCCAGAATGCAATATAACGAAGCAAAACAACTGCTTCAGAAAGTATACGATAAAACTGACAATCAAGTAGAATTACTAATTGCAGATATACAGAATATGCGGATTTGCCAACGGCAATCACAAAACAAAGATTTTTATTTTTTTCTACAGAAAGCATCAAACAGGCTTAATATTATCAATGATGAAATTTCTGAACTGAATCCGCATCAGCAGAAAAGATTTTCATATGCCAAAAGTGAATACGGAATCGTCGCATCAGCCTACTTCTACTACATCGGTCTTGACTCGCTTTCTAGAAAAATGATTTACGAGATTGCTCCCTACGCGGAACTCGGAAAAGACACCGCCCAATTGCTCAACTATTACTACAATATCGGCTCAGGCGGCATTATACAAGACAAAAATGCGACAACCATTCTCTGCAAAGAATTCGAATACCTTATACATTGTTATTTTCTCTCCAAACAATACAAGTACCCATACTGGGAAGCTAATTCGCTGCAATCAATCAGTGAACATTTGCAAAAAGCAGAAAACCGCGCCATTCTTCAGCAATATTACTGGCAAGAGCTCACATATCTGAACGCCGACCATATGCCCGACAGTCTTCTTGCCGGAAATTTAGCACAAAGAGCCCTCACCTTGTTTTCCAAATACGGAGACACATATCAGACAGCCGGTGCATATCGAACATTGGCGGAATGCTATTGGAATATAGGCGACTATAATTCAGCACTCATTTGCTTAAATGATGCCCTTTCTTCGGATACTATTGTAGAGCGGGCACCTGATCTTGTTGCATCCATCAGAGAACAATTGTCTTTGACGTACTCCGCCATTGGAGACAAACAAAATAGCGATTACAACAGAAATATTTATTTGGACATCCAGGAGGTAACACGTCAAGACAGAGAATTGGAAGCTAGAGCTGAGCAACTAGACCTTTCTTCAAAAACGCTCAACCTAATGCTCTTTTCTGTCGTTTCGATGATCATCCTCATCATTGCCCTACTCGTTCTATTCGACCGAAAGAGAAGAAAAAGCAACAATAAATTGTCAAGCGGCACTATGGTGGCGCCATTGAAACAATGGGAAATTTCCAGTCTACAAAAGGAGCATGAATATCTCGCCAAATACAAGGAAATGCGTGAACAGGTATCCATTGTTCAGCAAAAAGTCGTAATTGCCAAGAAAAGAAATGTTGAACAACAAGCCAAAGTATCATTGGCTATCAATATTATCCCCCTCATTAACAGAATGAGACACGAGATTTATATCCTACTTACAAGATCCGAAAACAAGGATGCAAGAAGAGAGAGATATGAATATATCACGGAAATATCAGACAAAATAGAGACATACAATAGTATCCTAACCAAATGGATACAAATGAACCCTGGCATACTAAGCCTACATATTGAGAGTTTCAGATTGCAAGACGTCTTCGATATGGTCAAAAGAGGAACGTCCAATTATACACTTAGAAATATTCATTTTGAGATCAAACCCACGCGAACTACCGTCAAGGCCGACAAAACGCTAACTCTGTTCATGATAAACACCATGGCTGAGAATGCGAGAAAATACACACCGAAAGGCGGGAAAATTGTTATTGAAGCAAAGGAAGAGAATACTTATGTCGAAATCTCAATAGTAGATACTGGTATTGGAATTTCCGCTTCGGATCTAAAAACTCTCTTCAAACACAATGTACAGACAGATACTGTTACAAACACACACACAGAGTCCACACCACAACAACATGGATTTGGATTGGTGAACTGCAAGGGAATCATCGAAAAATACAGAAAAATCAGTTCTATATTCAATGTCTGCACCATCTCTGCCGAAAGCACATTAGGGGAAGGAAGTCGGTTTTGGTTTCGACTGCCCAAAGGTATTGTAAGGGGTATTGTTCTCATTCTAAGTACATTCACCGCAACAATATCAGTTTCTGCCATTCCTAATTCTTCCGCAATACATTATCTGAAGACAGCAAGTACATTCGCTGATAGCGCCTACTATAGTAATATAGCAGGCACCTACACCCAAACAATATCATATACAGACAGTTGCTTGCGATATCTCAATCTACACTACTCCCAACTTCACCCAAATGGAAAACAATTTTTGCTAAGAGAAGGCAACATATCAATCATTTCTGCAGAAACAGAATGGTTTCGGGACAGTCTAGAAACGGATTATGCGATTATACTAGATATTCGAAACGAAACGGCAGTAGCAGCATTGGCACTTCATCTATGGACATTATACAATTACAACAATAAGGTATATACTCAACTATTCAAGGAATGCAGTACCGACAACAATCTGTCAAAATATGTCAAGGTGATGCAACGCTCCGAGAACAACAAGAATATAGCCATCGTCATTCTTGCGATTTTGCTTGCTTCTATTTTCCCAGCCTACTATTTCCTTTATTACAGATATAGAATTGCCTATAGACAATGTATTGACAACTTTATGTCTATCAATAATATCGTTGCGGCCGATATCTCTCCCCAAGAAAAATTACAACGGATAAAGCATATATGGAAAACGTATGAAAATCTGAAATCCACTAACAACAACATTGAGGAAATCAATAACGTAGTTATGCAAATACAACATACCATTGCAAACAACATCACACGCATAGAACAAATATCTGCCGATATAGAGTACGGCAAAGACATCCACGAAAAATCACTGATGGAATATGACACATTTCACATCAGCAACAGCATTCTCGACAATTGTCTTTCCACCATCAAACACGAGACAATGTACTATCCGTCCCGCATCAAGCAACTAATCGAAAAAAGAAGCGATGATATACAACCTATACACGAACTTTTGGACTATTACCACGAACTCTATGTACTATTGTGTACACAAGCAACAAAACAGATAGATCAAGATGGGAAACTCGACAAAGATTTATTTCGTTATCTTTTCGAGATACTATTTCATGCCGGAGGAGCCCATAAGAGCCAGATAATAGAAAGAAGCACAACGGATGATTATGTAGAACTAGAAATTCCGATGCCCAAACTCTCGTTGTCACCCCAACAAACATCTTCGCTGTTTACCCCAGAAACAATAGATGTCCGCTTTCTTATCTGTAGACAGATAATGCGCAATATCGGAGCGAAAACAGGTGCACGCGCTTGCGGAATCAGGGCGACATACAATAAAGTAGAAAAAAATATCGTTATAATAACTATAAGCCGAACAATATGGAACAAATTAAAGTCATCATTGTAGAGGATGTTCCACTCGAACTGAAAGGGACGGAAGGTATCATACGCAGCGAAATACCAGAAGCGGAAATTATAGGAACGGCGCAAGACGAAATACAATTTTGGCGTCTGATGAAGGATACAAAACCAGACCTAATATTACTCGATCTTGGTTTGAGCGGCTCAACAACAATAGGTGTAGAGATATGCCGCCAAGTAAAGGACACATATCCTCCCGTGAAAATCCTCATTTTCACGGGAGAGATTCTCAATGAGAAATTATGGGTTGATGCACTTGATGCCGGTTGTGACGGCATTATACTCAAGAGTGGAGAAATGCTTACTCGCAACGATGTCCTCAACGTCATGCAAGGTAAACGTTTGGTCTTCAATCAACCTATACTTGAATGTATTGTCAACAGATTCAGAAGATCCGTCATGAAGCAAATTACTAAACAAGAGTCTTTTGTAAGATACGAAATTGACGAGTATGACGAACGCTTTCTGCGCCATCTAGCCCTAGGATACACCAAAGAGCAGATTGCTGCGCTTCGTTCTATGCCATTCGGCGTGAAAAGTTTGGAAAAACGACAGAACGAATTAATACATAAATTATTTCCTGAAGGAAACGGGAACGTGGGTATCAATGCGACCCGCCTTGTCGTCAGAGCCATTGAACTGCAGATACTTGACATAGACAATCTTGTTGCCGATGAAGAATAATAGATTGTTATCTCTCCTTGCCTTTCTATTGCTCATATGCCAAATAGTCCTCATCCTATGTTCTTGGATTGTGGGTGCAGCAAAACCGGAATGGAACGTTCACTCTCTTCTGAGTACAAGTGGTATACGTTGGATGTTCGGTTCCTTCACAGAGAACACCCAGACACCCTTCCTACTATGGATTATATTGTCGGGTATGGTATGGAGTGTATTCAATACAAGCGGATTGAGTCAAGCCATACAACATCCACATAAAATAGACTACCGTTGTAGAACCGCATTGGGTATCGCCTTTGGCCAAGTGGTTATTATAATAGCCATATTGTCCTTTCTTGCTCTTCCCTCACACGCCATATTGTCAGGAGTAACGGGGCATATATATCCGAGCCGTTTTCTCTCAAATGCGATTCCAACCATTATACTTATTTCCATCATTATATCTACGACTTACGGATTGGCAAGTGGCACACTCAAATCCATACATGAGATATTTTCTTCCTTGTCAAAAGGAATATCTGCAACCGCCCCGTTTGTCATCATCTACATTTTTTTGATACAACTCATAAAAACAGTGGAATTTGTATTCACAACCTACTAAAATCACATTATGATACCCAAGACTATACACTTATGCTGGTTCAGTAACGACCCCTACCCTGTAGAAATAAAAGCTTGTATCAATAGTTGGAAACGCATCCTTCCTGACTTTTCTATCAAGAAGTGGAGTTACGAGGACGCGCTAGCCATAGGATGTGACTTTATAAACGAGGCACTAGAAAATAAGAAGTGGGCTTTTGCTGCAGATGCCGTGAGATTCTACGCTATCTACAAAGAAGGGGGTATATATATGGACAGTGATATTCTCATAAAACGCAGATTCGACGACTTGTTGAGTAAATCAGACTTCTTTACTTTCCACGAGAATGACGGTAAGCCAACCTTCGGTCTTCAAGCCGCTTTCTTTGCAGGTATGGCAGGAAACTTATTTTGCCACGACGTCTACGAATACTATGCAAGTCACCATTTCGTAAACAAAGACGGGACACTGAACGAAACTATATCACCCTACATCATGCAGAGTGTTGCTAATAGATACGGCTATAAAATGGAAGATACCCTACAAACACTTGAAGGTATAACTATCTACCCCACACACTATATTGCCCCTAACAATCATTATTGTATAGATAAAGAAACCATTGGCATTCATCGTATTTATGGCAGTTGGAGGAAACGGAAATTCGGAAGAAAATTTGAATTAAAAATCAAACATATGTGGAACACTATCAAGTACGCCCTTACCCGCACTTGTTGAGGAGAGACTCATGGGATTTACACATCGACCCACCCCATTACATCCAATGCCCTCCGAAGAGCGTTCTGCAGAAATTCCCCATCCCCTATTCTGCGAGAAACGTTGTCTACGTTCTTCCGCATCGCCGCATATACACACGGAGTGATTTGACAAAGACACGTGTCAAGATTCTTTAGAGAATCTACCACGACACCTATCTGCAATTTACGGACAAGCGGTGCAATGGCCGATTGACTCCAAACAATAAGCGGAAGTCCAGCCTTCAAATAAAAAGATGCTTTATGAGGTGTATTGTAGCGGAGATATGAGCCAAAGTCACCCTCACAACACTCCAAAGAATCACCGTCCCACACCAAGCCAAAGTCACCTTCTACTCTTTCTATGAAATCATCTGACGACATATAACCATGCCATTCTATGTGATTATCACGTAGCACAGAGTCTAGATTTATAGCATTTCCATACAAATGAAGGTGAACATGTTGTCCTAAGGCTGGCAACTGATATATAAATGCATTCTTTCGCACATTGAGCGATCCTGCATATACAAGATTCCATTCTCCTCCTAGTGATTCGGAATCATGAGGTCTCGCACATGAAAATGAAAGATAGTCGTGTAATCCCAAACTATCAACAGGTATCTCTAATCCATGTTGTCGCAACCACTCGGCCATCACCTCATTCGTTGCGATAACATAGTCGGCATGCGACAATCGCCGAATTTCGTGTTCCATAGTAAGTTTTTTGCGTCGAAAGCTCCCTAAATCATGTATCAGGACCAGTACATGCGCACGCTTAATGTGGGTAATTTTGCAAAGAAAAGAAAAGTATTTCTTCAGAGGATATTGTATTACCATTATGTCACCACGCTTCATTCGAAAGCAAGAAATGACAACACTGACCAAATTATAGAAGAATGCCATGATTTTGTTCGAAGATACTCTTCTTGGCAAGCCTACATTCCGGGCTCCTTGACGAGTAAGAATTTCTTCATAATCGATTTTCGCTTTATTGCCAGCACTTGTCATATTGTAATAATTACGACTCACATAGCAGAATCTTTGCAGTGTCTTCTTCATCTTCTTGATTTTTGTCATCCAATAATAGGGGATTATGCGTTCATCGCACAAATATACAAAAAATGACATTACTATGCCATATTTCAACCACAGAATGAAATTACAACCTACCCAACAATCGTTTTATCCTAAAATACAACTCTTCTTGCCATTTGAACAACAGCCACCAAGAAGACAAAGGCATGTATCCAAACTTGCATTTCAGATTTAGGGGCAATCTTCTTTTTTCAATATTCTTCCATACACGATACATCTCCTTCAGACAATATGTCCTTTCTGATGACGAGAAATGTTTTCGATTCACGAAGTAAAACATATACGTATCTACCAACACCATCCACCGCACCTTCTCATAAACATCCAAAACTCCCTCTTTCCAATCGAATTCGAGTTGCATGATTTGCCGTTTCATGCTCTCATTCGCCCGTAAATAATCCATACGGTGAATACTTACCTCATGGCTGATGGAGTGTTCACTCTGCCAATAAAAATACCGTGCCCTACTCAGTCTAACCTCACGAGCTGATAAATAATGGAGCCGTGTCGTATTGTCATCGCTGAACCAACGACAGGTATCATCATAGGGAATTCGCTTGTGTATGTCTGCGCGTACCGCATAAATCCCATGAATATGCCATGAGAGACTTTCTACAAAGGCCTGTTGACCATTCATCACTGAAAACACAGGCATATCATATGGAGTTTGCGTTCCATTAGGCCAACTATATAAAAGATCAAACAAGACGACATCCGTCATCAGATTGTGTTCAAACACATCCACTATACACGCCACGGCATCGTCGGCTATCCAATCGTCACTGTCAACAAATGTGACAATTTCGCCTGTCACATATCTTAAAGCAATATTACGCGCATGAGCTGGGCCAAAATTTCTAGGATAGGAAATTGCATGAAAGCGCGTATCACGAGTTGCATAATCGTTCATTATATGTAAACTATTATCCATCGACCCGTCATCAACCATCAAAACCTCAATATCCTGATGGGTCTGACGCATCAACGAATCAAGACAACGCGACAACAGTTTTTCTGCATTGTAGACAGCAACGAGGATGGATACTTTCATCTGAACAATATTGAATTTGCACTGCGAAGATACAACTATTTTTTTTTATTTATTCGAAAATACGGATAATTTGCAGTATCTTTGCAATAACTTAGACGGAGTTGCAACCGTCAATTGCATCTTCCACACTCCCACGACTGCCATCAAGCATAGCGAGAATTATACTCTCGCCAACAGTTGTACCCAAACAATCAAACAGACAGTAGAGAAAGAATGGAAAGAATTAGAAATTTCTGCATCATCGCACATATCGACCACGGAAAATCAACATTGGCAGACCGTCTGCTGGAACACACCAAGACCATAAAAATAACGGAAGGCCAAATGCTGGACGATATGGATCTTGAACGTGAGCGCGGCATCACGATAAAAAGTCATGCCATACAGATGGAATATGTGTACGAAGGCGTAAAGTACATTCTCAACTTGATAGACACTCCTGGGCACGTCGATTTTTCCTATGAAGTGTCAAGAAGCATTGCTGCCTGCGAAGGCGCTTTACTCATTGTGGATGCCACACAAGGCGTACAAGCGCAAACCATCTCCAATTTGTATATGGCCATAGACCATAATTTGGAGATAATACCGGTAATCAACAAAATTGATATGCCAAGCGCAATGCCTGATGAGGTAGAAGATGAAATCATCGACCTTATCGGATGTGACCGCACAGACATCATACGGGCTTCGGGAAAAACAGGTGAAGGCGTTGACGATATCCTAAAAGCAGTAGTAACACGCATTCCACATCCTACAGGAGACAAAGAAAAACCTCTTCAGGCTCTGATTTTCGACTCAGTATTCAATTCATTTAGAGGTATTATTGCTTACTTCAAAATAGAAAACGGCATCATAAAGAAAGGCGATAAGGTAAAATTCTTCAATACAGGAATGGAATATGTAGCCGACGAGGTCGGTGTCCTTAAAATGGATATGATTCCTCGCGACTCGTTAGAGACCGGAGAAGTAGGTTACATTATCAGTGGTATTAAGGATGCAAAGGAAGTCAAAGTAGGTGATACCATCACCCACATTAACACTCCATGCGAAAAGGCCATTGATGGATTTCAAGAAGTCAAACCTATGGTCTTTGCTGGCGTTTACCCTATTGATCCCAGTGACTATGAGAACCTTAGATCCTCTTTGGAAAAACTACAACTCAATGATGCCTCACTGACATTTATGCCAGAATCTTCTGTAGCTTTAGGTTTTGGATTTCGTTGCGGATTTTTGGGACTTCTTCACATGGAAATTGTACAAGAGCGACTTGACCGAGAATTCAATATGGATGTCATAACGACAGTCCCCAACGTATCCTATATGGTCTATGACAAACACGGCAACGCCACAGAAGTACACAATCCTTCCGGATTGCCAGACTTGACCCTAATAGACCATATAGAAGAACCATATATAAGGTCAAGCATCATAACAACAACCAATTTCATAGGTCCAATCATGACTTTGTGCCTTGATAAGCGCGGAGAACTTATCAACCAGGAATACATCAGTGGCAATAGAGTCGAACTGCATTTTATGTTGCCCTTAGGAGAAATCGTGATTGATTTCTATGACAAATTGAAATCTATCAGTAAAGGATACGCTTCCTTTGACTATCACATTGACGGATTCCGTCCTTCCAAACTTGCAAAATTGGACATTCTACTCAACGGAGAGCCTGTAGATGCATTATCTGCCTTAACCCATCAAGACAATGCCGTTATTCTTGGTCGTAGAATGTGCGAAAAATTGAAAGACCTCATTCCACGCCAACAATTCGACATTGCCATTCAAGCTGCCATCGGTTCAAAAATAGTAGCGCGCGAAACCATAAAATGCGTAAGGAAAGACGTAACCGCAAAATGCTATGGTGGCGATGTCAGCAGAAAGAGAAAATTGCTGGAAAAACAAAAGAAAGGAAAGAAGAGAATGAAACAAATCGGCAACGTAGAAGTCCCCCAAAAGGCATTCCTCGCTGTCTTGAAATTAGACTAACCCAAAGAAAAATTTCTCAGCCCCATGAAAGATAATATCAATACGACACGCGACATTGCTAGAGAATTGGCAAGACAATATAGTACAATGACCCATGATGAACTTGACATCTTGGAAAGTATTCTTGTGCCAAGAAAATTCGCAAAAGGAGAGATTATCTTAAAAGAGGGCGAAATATGTCGTGACATCAACTACATTGACCGTGGACTTGTCAGACAGTATTACCACAAACATGGCAAAGAGGTCACAGAACATCTTGGAGAAGACCATACTGTATTTATGTGCATAGAAAGTCTTTTCAAAGAGGAGCCAACCCATATCGAAGTAGAAGCACTAGAGTCCACCATCATCTACTCATTGCCTAAAGTTGAGTTGGAAAGGGTGGCACTTCACAACGTGAATATACAGTTGCTTTACAGAAAAATCTTGGAAGAGAGTCTTATTCTCTCCCAAGTACATGCTGATTTAGTTCGTTTTGAAACCGCTCAAGACAGATATAAGCGTATGTGCAAACTTATGCCTCAAGTCATACTAAGAGCACCACTTGTATATATTGCCAGCTATCTGCAAATGACCCCAGAAACGTTGTCTCGTGTTCGGTCAAATACATTGCTTGAATAGGCAACGCCTACCAACGGGCGTCCGAAATGGAGCATATTTATAGATTAACAGAAAATTCTATATCAGGATGGCTAAAGAGAAAACTGCGTATGTTTGTAACAATTGCGGACAGGAGTCTGCTAAATGGATAGGAAAATGTCCTAATTGTGGACAGTGGAACACATTCAAAGAAATAAGAATTGGGACTAGCACATCATCATACACACCTTTCTCACACAATAGCCGTCCTACTATGTTAGAAGAACGGAATAAGCCTGTCAAACTGAAAGACATTCCAAAACAAGATGACCCACGAATAGACATGGGTGACATGGAACTGAACAGAGTTCTCGGTGGTGGTCTCGTAGCAGGAAGTTTGGTATTACTAGGCGGAGAACCCGGTATTGGAAAAAGTACACTAACCCTTCAAACTGTGCTCAATATTCCTTCGCACAAAATACTGTATGTCAGTGGTGAGGAAAGCGCTCACCAATTGAAGATGCGAGCCGAAAGATTGTGTGATGGTCGTAAACTGCAGGAAGAGGACAATGTCACCATCCTATGCGAAACTTCACTCAATTGTATATTTGACCATATTAAAAATATCCAACCAGATATCGTCATTATTGACTCTATACAAACTATCTCATCCGAGGATATAGAAAGTAGTCCAGGAAGCATCACTCAAGTTAGAGAATGTGCAGCAATGTTGCTGAGATTTGCCAAAACCACTGGAACCCCAGTCATTTTGATAGGCCACATCAATAAGGAAGGCACTTTGGCTGGACCAAAAATATTAGAGCACATAGTGGATACGGTTATACAATTTGAAGGAGACCAACACTATATGTATAGAATTTTACGCTCCATAAAAAACCGTTTTGGAAGCACATCGGAATTAGGCATATATGAGATGCAGCAGACTGGACTCAGGCAAGTCAGCAATCCATCAGAATTGCTTCTAACCCAAGAGCATGAAGGATTGTCTGGTATCGCTATTAGTTCAGCAATTGAAGGTGTCCGTCCTTTTTTGGTAGAGACCCAGGCACTGGTTTCGTCAGCCGCATATGGAACTCCGCAACGTACGGCAACAGGTTTTGATCAACGTCGGCTCAATATGTTATTGGCTGTTCTTGAAAAACGTGTCGGATTCAAGATTCTGCAAAAAGATGTCTTTATAAATATTGCTGGCGGTATTCGTGTTACAGATCTCGCAATGGATCTCAGCATCATTGCAGCGGTACTTTCAAGCAACGTTGATACTGCTATAGAAAACGGATGGTGTATGGCAGGAGAAGTAGGCCTTAGCGGTGAAGTACGCCCCGTACACAGAATTGAACAAAGGATTGCAGAAGCGGAAAAATTAGGTTTTACTCACATAATTATACCCAAGCACAATCTTCAAGGGCTCGACAGGAAACGATATAAAATAGAAATCCACCCTGTAAGAAAAGTAGAAGAAGCCCTAAGAACACTTTTCGGGTAAAAACAAGAAAATAGATTCTCTATGGAAAACAACAAGAAAAAAGATTCCGCAATTATTGTAAGCGGTGGAATGGATAGCATTACCCTGCTCTACAACAAAAAAGACGAAATTGCCCTCGGAATATCATTCGACTACGGAAGCAACCACAATGCGAGAGAAATACCATTCGCAAAAATGCATTGCGAACGCCTAGGAATCAAGCATATCACAATTCCACTTGATTTTATGCATAAACACTTCAAGAGCAGCCTACTAGAAGGTGCAGAGGCTATACCCGAAGGTCACTATGCAGACGAGAATATGCAATCCACGGTTGTACCATTCAGAAATGGAATCATGTTGTCTATCGCCATAGGAATAGCCGAAAGCAACGGACTACAAAAAGTCCTCATAGCCAACCACGGTGGTGACCATACTATATACCCTGATTGCCGTCCAGAATTCATCGAAGCCATAGACAAGGCGTCTTGCGCAGGAACATACATACACGTACAAGTTTCCGCCCCCTACACTAATATTACAAAAAGCGAGATTGCAAAGATTGGGAAAGAACTTGGGATAGACTATTCTGAGACTTGGAGCTGTTACAAGGGCAAAGAACATCATTGCGGAAAATGCGGAACGTGCGTAGAGCGCAAGGAAGCCTTAGCTGATGCAGGGATTCAAGATACAACACTGTACGATGCCTAAGTACTGCATCTAACCAAACAAATATGCACAAGATTTTGGTGTGCATCAAAACTAAGAGAGGGTACGCCATATCTGACATACCCTCTCTTTATGAATTGTTTTTTTACTTACTTGACTTTATCAACAATAGCCTTGAATGCTTCAGGATTGTTTACAGCAAGGTCTGCAAGAACCTTACGATTGATTTCAATACCTGCCTTGTGAAGTGCACCCATCAATGTAGAGTAACTCATATTTTCAAGACGAGCTGCTGCATTGATACGCTGAATCCACAATGAGCGGAAATTGCGTTTCTTATTACGACGATCGCGATATGCGTATGTGAGACCTTTCTCCCATGTATTCTTGGCTACAGTCCAAACATTCTTTCTTGCACCATAGTAACCCTTGGTAAGTTTCAGAATACGCGTTCTCTTGGCTTTGGAAGCGACGTGATTTACTGATCTTGGCATAGTTTCTTTTTCCTTTTGATTGTTTGACTAATAAAATTAACGGAGACAGAGCAAATCGCGTACCTGTTTCAGGTTGCTTGAGTCAACGATAGTCTGGTGAACCAGATTTCTCTTCTGCTTCTTGGTTTTCTTAGTCAGAATGTGACTGTGGTAAGCATGATGTCTTTTAATCTTACCAGTACCGGTGAAACGGAATCTCTTCTTTGCACCGGAATTTGTCTTCATTTTTGGCATTTTTTTTATTTTTAGTTTGTTGTTATTTTGAGTGGCAACGCATATACCAGGCGTTACGCACTATATTTCTATCACATTTAAGAGTTTTTACCCTTCAACTTTTCCAAAGCCTCCTTGCTTATTTTTGCATTTGCCAACAAGCCACCATTAACTGGTGTCTCGGACTCAACATCTCCCACAGAGGTCTCTACGCCCTTTTTAGCATTGATAGCCTCGGCTTCTCTCTTCTCGCGATCCATTTTCTGCTGGCTCTTCTTTACCACTCCCGCCTTTTTGGGACTAAGATAAAGAAACATCTTCTTTCCATCAAGTTTAGGAAGTTGTTCCACCTTTGCATACTCTTCCAGGTCATTAGCAAAACGCAGAAGCAGAACTTCACCTTGCTCCTTGAAAAGTATTGAGCGACCACGGAAGAAAACATAAGCTCGCACCTTATTTCCTTCATTGAGAAACTCCATAGCATGTTTAAGCTTGAAATTATAATCATGCTCATCGGTCTGCGGCCCGAACCTAATTTCTTTCACCTCGACTTTGGCTTGCTTTGCCTTCATTTCCTTAGCATGCTTCTTCTGCTGATAAAGAAACTTGCTATAGTCAATAAGACGACAAACTGGAGGTTGCGCATTAGGAGAAATCTCAACGAGATCCACTCCTTTGGTACGGGCCAATTCCAAAGCTTGTCTTGTAGGCATTATGGACGACCCGTCCTCGCTGGCAATACGCACTTCCCGAACGCGAATTTGCTCATTCACGCGGTACTGATTCTTCATTTTGTCGTTCTTCATTCAACTTTTATGATAAGCGGGTGCAAAGTTACTCTTTTTTAGATAATTGACAAAATGTTTTTTATACATTTTCTTATTCTGCTATCGTTTTTATGCATTTCGGCACAGACTTATAGCCATTCACCATCCCATATCGAGCCTTGTTCTTTTGAGGCCGCATTATTCCATGGATTTGTATGTTTATCTGCATCTACATTACCAACATCAATTTTTATTTCATTCCCATCTACTGAGCCTGCCAACACAACGTCATTGCACAACTCTAGAACTCTAATCAGCGGACAAGTATACTTCTTCATACAGTATGATTTATTTGACGATAACTTTTTTATTTCCTCGAATGTAGATACCTTTTGGAAGATTACGATATTCGTAGCCCTTCATACGTTCCCCCTTGAGATTATATATATCATTTGTTCCCAATGTATTTTCGCTTACACTCAAGGAATTTATTTCGGTTGTTTGTCCATCTATCAACAGATTGACAGAATTGGGCGTCACCTCGTCGGTTTGGTCAATACCAAAATAAGCCCTCATTCCTTTCATCCGGCCATTTAGTGTAGGGATTTTCAGCTGACCATCTGTTGCCAAAAACAACAATGATCCATCATCAGCAGCAAAAGTATACGGGTCGAACGCACCACAGAATGAATAACTCTTATCCCCTTTTGTCTTTTTGACAGCCACAGGTATTTCAGTTTCTATCATTACATTCTTTATCGTCATTTCTTCTTTCGTTTCCGTTGCTTTCACGATATACGGAACGCCCGCCTCCATCATCTTGGTTGAATAAAATATGAGTTTACCATCACTCATTCCCTCATAGCAAGAAACGGTACTACCATCTCCAAAGGTCTCCGCGATACGGTCTTCATCCATACCGAATGGCAGGCATATAGTATTGAGATAATCCTTTGATATACTACGTTTCAACACCACATCAACCTGTTTCCCACTATATTGCGCTATCTGATCAGAAATATCCGTAACTTCATCAAACATTATTGAAATTTGATCATCAGATACGACCTTCAACGTATATGATGAAGAACTTGCTTCATACACATCATCACCTGGATAATTTGCAGATATTTTCACCTCATCGCCTTCCTTAATATCCTCCTCGAACGTTAGTTTTCCTGTACTTGAATCGATAGAAGCAAAACTATTTTTAGCAATGGAATAAACAATATCTTCTTCCGTGTCAACACCATCTCCAGCCTTTGTAGTAAGTTTCGCTTGAGGCGCATCAAATGTGTTAATATTAGAAACTGTCACACTATATGCATCATTAGGGAAAGACAACACCGTTTCCACTTTTCCAATAGCATGTGGGGTAATTGTTATATTACTGATGGTTGCGGCATTACCGGGTAATATCTCAAATGATTCATCTACAGGAACACTTAATGTCGCAGAGGCACCCGTTCCATGGTCTACATCACCTTTCCCGGAAGGGCCACCAATTGCTGTTCCTCCACTTTTAGAATAAAGATTCAATACATGATCCGAATCTGTTGTAGCTGGAGTACTCTGTCCATAAATTACCGTTACATCATAACCATTTGGGAGCCCGAATAACTGTGAGGAAATCCATCCACCTGTATTTCTTGAAATACAATAAAGTAAAAATTTATCAGTTCCTGTTTCTTTTAACCGTTTTGCGCTCTTCACCTCAAACGTATAGGATTTACCATCCTCACCAATAAATTCGGCTTTAGTTTTCTTCGAGTCTTTCTCGTTTGGCGCATTTGCAAACGAATTCGCAGAAGAAGAAAAGACAATTGGCGTAAGTGTTTGTGGTTCTATATATTTTATAGTATATGAAGCACGCGAAGCAGTCACCTCATCCGTACCTGGATAGAAAGCAGTAACCACGGCTTCACCTAAACCGACAAAAGAGACTTCACCCTGTGCATTTACCGCCACTACATTGTCGTCACTTGTCTGATAGTTAATCGTTCCAACAATGTCAGAAGTTGATAAAGTAGCCTTTAGAGACGAAAAATTATCCTCTTGTCCTTTATAAACCACAAACGTATGATTATCTATCTTTTCTCCAAACGACAAAGTAGAGATTTGTTTCGATATTCCGTTGTATACAAGAGACATATCATCAATTCTAGCATTACTTCCACAAGCAGTGAATACAAGGACAAGTTTTTCCGTTCCTTCCTCAATATGTACAACTCCACTCCGCTTATTCCCTTCTGAAACGATATCAAGAATGGTACCATTTGCAGTTACTTCCATTCTTGGAGAATCTTTGATATCTCTATTCGACATGTAAATCAATTCCAAATCTCCGTAACAACCTTTCAAATCCGTCAATGTTACGGTGAACTTATCATCTTTGACAAGCATGAGTTCTGGTCGTTTTGCGCCCGCATATGTAGAACCTTTAGCCTTCACACAGGAAGTATACTTACCCGCATAATATCTTTTGTCAACATTTTCGGGATAATCACCATCTTTTGCAGAACCCCAATCCTCAGACCAAATAATTGTTTGGGCTGAAACAATGCCATGCAACATTATCAATACGAAAAGTAAGACAATACGATAAGCGTTATTATTTTCCATGGATACTTTTTTCAAAAGGTCATTGACAATCATATAACCGTATTTACAAAGTGAACACTTGCAAAGTTATAAAATAATAGTAATACCACAATAAAAGTCACAAAAACATTCCGCATTTTTTTTAATATAAAAGTGTTTTTCGCAATCAAACGAGCATTTTACTACTTTTCATGTATTAACATGAGCAAAATTGCCTATTAGCGCCGTCTCTTTTGAAAGAAATGTGTAACTTTGCAAATAACCCCATATATTACAGAAACAAACAAGAGATTTACAGAAATCGCTTTTGTTGCGTTACCCTAAAAAGTTACAGATGACGCATCACGTTTGAATCGAAAAAACATTCTTGAGAATATGGTTATAGATTATCAAAAGACAAATATATATCAAGGTAGCGACATTGTTCTAAACAATGTAGATTTGCAAGTCTGCGAATCACAGTTTATATATATAATAGGAAAGGTTGGGTCTGGAAAAAGTTCTTTGCTGAAAACCCTGTATTGCGAACTTGACATACAAAAAGATGATGCAGAGAAAGCTGAAGTGTTGGGAAGAAACTTGCAAGCCATAAAACGACGCGAGATACCAGCCTTACGCCGCGAAATAGGCATCGTCTTTCAAGATTTTCAGCTCCTACACGACCGAACAGTAAGCAAGAACCTTGAATTTGTTTTACGATCCACTGGTTGGAAATCGACCAAAGATATTGCAGAACGCATCACGCAAGTTCTTGACGAGGTAGGAATGACCGACAAAGCAAACAAGTTACCCCATGAATTATCAGGAGGAGAGCAACAACGTGTAGCCATAGCAAGAGCGTTACTCAACAACCCGAAAATTATTATTGCAGACGAACCGACTGGGAATCTTGATCCTGATACTGCAGACAAAATAGTTGGTTTATTGCATGATATAGCTGCCAATGGTGAAACTACTGTTATAATGTCTACACACAACATTCCCTTGATAGACAAATACCATGGAATAGTATACAAGTGTGAAAACGGGAATTTCACAAACGCCACAGACGAATATAGCAAATAAAATAAGAAAAGCCGGATATTATTTATTATTATTGTATCACTTTTTCATCATACACATACAAATACGATTCAGAAAAAGATAGCATCATGAAAGTAATGAAATTCGGAGGTACCTCAGTAGGAACCCCATCACGCATGAAGTCCGTTGCCTCGATGGCCACCAATATGGAAGGACAAGTATTTGTCGTATTGTCCGCAATGTCAGGAACCACAAATTCACTCATAGAAATATCAAATTACCTCTACAAGAAAAATCCAGATGGAGCTAATGAGGTAATCAACACTCTAGAGAACAAGTACATGAATCATGTAGATGATCTCTATGAAACAGAAGAGTTCCGCAAAAAGACAAGAGAATTTCTACATGGCGTGTTCGACTACCTTCGTAGCTTTACGAAAGACTTGTTCACAAGTTTTGAAGAGAAAAACATCGTAGCTCAAGGCGAAATCATGAGTACCAATATGGTTACGAACTATCTGCTCGAAAAAGGAGTAGATGTTATTCTCTTGTCTGCCTTTGACTTTATGCGTACCGACAAAAATGGCGAACCAGACTCCCTTCATATCAAGAACAAGCTCAATGCCATCATGCAAGAAAACGAAGGACACCAAGTCTACATCACTCAAGGGTTCATTTGTCGCAATGCATATGGGGAAGTAGACAATCTCAAGCGTGGAGGAAGCGACTTTACAGCCTCTCTGATAGGAGCAGCCCTACAAGTAGACGAAATACAGATTTGGACGGACATTGATGGTATGCACAATAATGACCCACGTATTGTAGATAAGACTGAAGCCATACATCAACTCAATTTTGAAGAAGCTGCCGAATTGGCATACTTCGGTGCAAAAATTCTTCACCCCACCTGCGTACAACCCGCCAAGTATGCTGGCATACCCGTTCGCCTAAAGAATACGCTTGACCCTGAAGCCGAAGGCACCATTATCGACAACGTCCTCATTCGCGGAAAAATCAAAGCGGTCGCAGCAAAGGACAATATCACCGCTATCAAAATCAAGTCTAGCAGAATGCTCTTTGCAACAGGCTTCCTTCGCAAGATCTTCGAAATATTTGAAAGTTACCAAACACCGATTGACATGATTACAACAAGCGAAGTGGGTGTGTCGATGAGTATTGATAATTGTACACACCTAAACGACATTGTTGATGAGTTAAAAAAATATGGTACCGTCACTGTTGATTCGGACATGTGCATCATTTGCGTCGTTGGAGATTTGGACTGGAGCAATTTGGGATTTGAAACAATAGTACTTGATGCAATGAAGAGTATTCCAGTACGCATGATTTCCTATGGAGGTTCAAATTACAACATTTCATTCCTAATCAAGGAATCGGATAAAAAGCAAGCATTGCAGAACCTAAGCAACACATTATTCAACAAAGGAAATTAGTAAAAACTTGTGTTTTCACCAGGCCCCCATCTGCATCATGTAGGTATGTGGCAAAACAGATACATCAACCGAATATACTTCATTATGTTCCCTATAAAAAAGTTTGAAGAAACAAATACCCCCTTTTACTATTACGACACGCAATTATTGCGTGATACTATTAAAGCACTCAAGACGGCCATAGGAACAAGAGACAACTACCATGTACACTATGCCATCAAAGCCAACGCCAATCCCAAAATTCTCAACATCATCAGTCAAGCTGGAATGGGAGCCGATTGTGTAAGTGGCGGTGAAATTGAAGCCGCCATCAAAGCTGGTTTTCCACCATCAAAAATTGTATACGCCGGAGTCGGAAAAAGTGATTGGGAAATATGTTTGGGACTAGACAAGGATATTTTCTGCTTCAACGTTGAAAGCGAAGCAGAATTGGAAATCATCAACGAGTGGGCCGCAAAGAAAGATAAGAAAGCTCGGGTCGCATTCCGTATCAACCCAAATGTCGGCGCGCATACACATGCAAACATCACCACAGGTTTGGCAGAGAACAAATTCGGTATTGCGATGGGAGAAATGGAAGCCATATTCGAGAAAGCCGGCAAGATGGAGCACATACAGGTTATCGGATTACATTTCCATATCGGTTCGCAAATACTTGATATGGGAGACTTTGA
Organism: Flexilinea sp.; assembly: GCA_963653995.1. Lineage (GTDB taxonomy): Bacteria > Bacteroidota > Bacteroidia > Bacteroidales > Bacteroidaceae > Prevotella. Next base: position 64,093 of record CAVJZJ010000007.1, on the reverse strand, counting down.
AGCCTTATGCAATCGTATCAATGACATTCAAGACCAACTAGACACGCATAACATACAAGTAGAAAATATAAATGTCGGAGGAGGACTAGGTATCAGTTATGATCACCCGGAACGAGAAGCCATCCCCAATTTTGAGGAATATTTCCGCACGTATTCCAAACACCTCAAGTTACGTGACGGGCAAACTCTTCACTTCGAACTTGGACGCGCCATCGTTGGACAATGCGGAAATCTCATTTCAAGAGTTCTATATGTAAAGCAAGGAGTACACAAGCAGTTTGCCATCATTGATGCAGGAATGACAGATCTCATACGTCCGGCATTATATCAAGCTTCACACAAGATTGTGAACATCACAAGTGATGCCCCCAAAGAAACATACGATGTTGTAGGTCCGATATGCGAATCAAGTGATGTGTTTGCTAAAGCTATCGACCTGAATAAATGCCATCGAGGTGACATCTTGGCGATACGTTCCGCTGGAGCATACGGAGAAGTAATGGCAAGTCAATATAACTGTAGAACACTTCCAAAGGGACTTATAACAGAAGAACTATGAGTGTTGACACCGTCACCCTAATATGTGGAATATCCATCATCGTTCTCACAATTCTATCATCCTTTAGCAATCCTTTTTTTTGGTATCCAAAAGAAAAAAAAGATGATAAACGAAAAAACGATGAAAAATCTGATATCTCTGTCGTCGTAATCGCACACGATGGGACAGAGAATTTTGAGGAGAACATTTCTCTCTTGTTATCCCAACAATACGAGGGAAAGTACGAGATTGTTGTTGTTGCCGAACAAGGAGACTTACAAACGGAAAATATACTAAAGAAATTCAGTTCCAACAACAATTTCCGTTTTACATTCACACCTTCTCATCCGTTGTTCATGAGTCGACAGAAGCTGGCTGTAACCCTTGGAGTAAAAGCTGCCCACTACGATTGGATACTTCTCATAGACGCTGATTCCGCCCCAACTACAAACACTTGGATAAGTGAAATGGCTCGACATATAAAAAACGGAATAGATATTATCATCGGATATAGCAACTACACTCAGGAAGCAAAAGCGCATTATCGTTTTCTCCGATTACGAAAATCTGGATACGCACTACGCCAAGCCCAACGGCATACTGCATTTTCCGCAGCAGGGAAAAATATTGCCTTTCGGAAAAGCATGTTTATAGAGAACGACGGATATCGTGGCAATCTACAATATGTAAATGGAGAATATGATTTCATCATCAACAAGTACGCCCAAAAAGGAAATACGGATATCGTCTTGTCATCGGAAGGTACCATACGCCAGAATAATCCTACACAGAAATCATGGATTAACGACAATCTATGCCAAATGAATGTCGTCAGCGCATTAGACCGCAATGTATCTTATAAAATTAGGTATAGTATAGACCTATGGGCCATGTACATCAATTATGCTGCAATCATAGCACTTGGTGTATTTTCAGGAATCGCACACAATTGGATTCTTTTAGGATTCGCAATATCCGCTTTTTTGACAACCATCTCTCTACGGATGCTGCTCGCTCAAAAAGTAATCCGCCAACAACAAGAAAAAATATCAATTTGGAAGGCTTTCATTTATGAAATAGCACTCGTATTACAAATTATGTCTTACAAGTGTAGATACGTCTTCACAGACAAAAGTGGGTTTACAAGTCATAAATTATGAGAGTAAAGCTCATTACCATAAACAACACCACTCCATATTGCCACAACATTGCAATGGTGACACAAATAGAGGATGGCATCTGCAAAAACACAGAAATAGAAATTGTAGATACGTCACCTGACATTGTGCATATATTTGGGCAATGGTGTTTGAGAAGTGAGCAGAAAATAAAAGAATGGACGAAGTTGAAAATACCCGTGATATTCACATCAATAGATGGTATGTCATCTCTAATCCATTCACAAACAAGTGTAGTCAAGAAAATAATAGCTGCCTCTACATCTATCTGCGTATCTGGTCCAAAAGAACAAAACATCCTACTCTCACGATTTGGAGCAACAAATATACAGATTATTGCAAACCCTCTAGTAACAGACACCATAACAGAAAAAGAATTTGCAAACAAGATATACGAAACATACCAAAAACAAATTGAGGAATTCGATAAAGATATACGGAGAGGGATACAGAAGCAAATGGACAAGCTAAAGGAGAAAAACGACACAATAAGCAAAATTTGCTGTACTCTCCTTTATGCACAATACCAAGTTCACAGGAAAGACTTGAGAAAGCCAGTAATTTACGAACTTGTACAAACGTTGATGACCGAACATTACGATGAAGACAAGGTCTGTAAAGACCTCAAAGCGCTGGATATATATCGCTTTTCGCAAAGAATGATGAGCGTTGCTCAACAATACGCCACATTGACCGAAGGATTTATGCCAGTTCCTGCATTGGATGACGACAAGACTTCACAGATTATTGATGCTCTAAGTGATATGAGTGCACCTCAAGACAATAAGTTATAAACACAACAAAACATTATGAATATGCAAAAGAAACCAAGATTGTGCGACCTCAAATACTTACAACTGCTTTCTCAGACCTTTCCCAATATATCTGAAGCAAGCACTGAAATCATAAATCTTCAAGCAATATTGAATCTGCCCAAAGGTACAGAACATTTTCTTGCAGATATTCACGGAGAGCACGAGGCCTTTCAGCATATTCTGAAAAATGCATCTGGAAACATTCAGCGAAAGGTGAATGAATTGTTTGGCAATACACTTCGGGAGGCAGACAAACGAGAACTTTGCACGTTAATCTACTATCCTGGACAAAAACTAGAACTGATAAAGGCATCTGAAGAAAACCTTGACGACTGGTATCACATCACCATCCATCAACTTGTAGCGATTTGCAGACTCGTTTCAAGCAAATACACTCGATCAAAAGTACGAAAGTCGCTACCTAAAGATTTCAGTTACATCATTCAAGAATTACTGCACGAACGTGCAGAAGATGCCAATAAAACAGCATATATCAATGTCATCATTGATACAATCATTTCGACAGGATGCGCCGATGACTTCATCATCGCCATCGCCAATGTAATACAACGCCTCTCCATAGACCAACTTCACATACTTGGTGATATCTACGACCGCGGACCTGGAGCACATATTATCATGGACACATTATCGTCATACCATAGTTGGGATATACAATGGGGAAACCATGACATTTTGTGGATGGGTGCATTTGCAGGAAACCGTGCATGTATTGCAAATGTTATCCGTCTGTCGCTACGTTATGCTAATTTGACAACACTTGAAGAAGGATATGGCATCAATCTTGTTCCCTTGGCTACATTTGCAATGGAAACCTACAAGGATGACCCATGCGATGAATTCATTCCCAAAACAAGTCAGGAAAATTCCCTACTCGACGAGAAGACTCGTCGCCTTACCGCACTCATGCACAAGGCTATCACCGTCATTCAATTCAAGGAAGAAGCTGCCATATACGAGCGTCACCCACAATGGAGTATGCAAAATAGAGAATTATTCAAGGCCATTGATTACAAGACGGGGATGATTTGCATTGACGGCAAACAATACCCCTTAAAAAGCAATCACTTCCCTACCATCGACCCAAAACAACCCAACCGACTTACAGCCGAGGAATGTATGTTGATGGACAAACTTAAACATTCATTTCAAGTTAGCGAAAAACTGCATACTCATATACGTCTTCTGCTTCAACATGGATGTATGTACTCTATATTCAATGACAACCTCTTATTTCACGCATCTATTCCTCTCAATGATGACGGAAGTCTGAAAGATGTAGAAATTGCACCGGGACAAGTATATAGCGGAAGACAATTACTACACAATATCGGAATGGGTATTCGTACCGCATTTCAAAATGACTCCACCGACGAGGAACGCGACTACGCCATAGACTACTTTCTTTATCTTTGGTGTGGACCGAACAGTCCATTGTTCGATAAATCAAAGATGGCAACGTTTGAAAGGTATTTTATAGAAGACGTAAGTACACATCAAGAAGAAAAAGGAAATTATTTCAAATTGCGCGACAACGAAGACATAGTTGACAATATACTTGATGCTTTTGGAGTCACAGGGTCCAACCGACACATCATCAACGGACACGTTCCCGTACATGTAAGAAGCGGTGAAAACCCAATAAAGGCGAACGGAAAACTTATGGTCATTGACGGAGGTTTTTCACAAGCCTACCATAAAGAAACTGGCATTGCTGGCTATACACTCGTTTATCACAGCCGCGGTTTTGTCCTCGTACAACATGAACCGTTCACATCCACCAATGATGCTATCGAAAGATGTACCGACATAAAAAGCACCACACAAATAGTAGAAATGTCATCGCGCCGTATGCTTGTAGCCAATACAGATATAGGCCGTGAACTTACTCGACAAATTGGTGACCTACAACAATTGCTATACGCATACCGTCATGGTCTTATCAAAGAAATAATACCGAACAAATGATGTTTTCAAAAAATTTAGGCTATCGAATCATCTAAGAATCGATAGCCTAAACTTTATGTTATTTCAGATAGTCCTCAAAATATTGTGTAATACGTTCATGAAGATGAACGCTCTTATGTCCCATCATATTATGTCCTTGTCCTGGGTACACAAAAAAGTCAGGTTGCGTACCCGCCTCTTCACAAGCATTCAAGAACTGTAATGCGTGTTGAGGTACTACCGTAGGATCATTCATACCTATGATAATCTGAAGTTTCCCCTTCAAATTCTTTGCCTTACCAATAAGGCTTGTTTCTGCATAACCGTCGGGATTGGATTGGGGTGTGTCCATATACCGCTCGCCGTACATCACCTCATACCATTTCCAGTCAATAACAGGTCCGCCAGCGACCCCGACTTTGAACACATCAGGATAGGTCGTCATTAGTGATGCGGTCATAAACCCACCGAAGCTCCATCCATGAACGCCCAAACGGTCAGCATCTACATAAGGCAGCGATTTCAGAAAATCAACGCCTCTCATTTGGTCTTTCATCTCTTCGACACCAAGATGTCTGAAGGTGACCTGCTCGAACTTCTTTCCTCGATTTTCACTTCCACGACTATCCAATACGAACAATATATAGCCTTTTTGCGCCATGTAGGTTTCCCAACCTCTGCTTCCATAATGCCAACTATTTTCAACAAGATGAGCATGAGGACCACCATAGACATAAACTACCGTCGGATATCTCTTACTGGGATCAAAATCGGCTGGTTTTACCATTCGATAATACAAATCCGTTGTTTCATCTGCAGCCTTAATCGTTCCACATTCATATATCGGTACTTTATAACCTTTCCATGGATCTTCAGCCTCAAAATATTTTACAGACTTTGCTTTTTCAACATTTACGACAGAGCAACACCTAGGAACTGTCGGTGTTTGATACGTATCCCAAAGATATCGTCCATCTTCACTCAATGAAGCATAATGCCAACCTTTTCCATTAGAATCTGCCAAAGTGCGTTTACCTGTAACGACATTTACCGAATAGACATTTTGTTGAAGAGGAGAACTTTCGTTGGATACGATAATGACACTTTTGCTCTTGCTATCAAATCCTAAAATATCCTTTACGATCCATTCTCCCTGTGTCAATTGCTTGATTACTTTTCCATCTACACCAAATAAATAGAGATGATTGTAACCATCCTTTTGGCTTTGTAGAAGAAACTTGGAGTCATCCCAAGGTAAGAAAGTAATTGTATGTAAAGGCTCAACATACTTGTCATCTGTTTCCCTGTAGACCTCCGCTATCTTCTCACCGTTCATGGAATCATAAGTTATCAATCGACAGTCATTTTGGTCACGATTGAGCTCAAACACGTATATACGCTTACCGTCTAGACTCCATGAGATATTCGTAAAATAGCGGCCAGTTGGATCACCACACTTCAGATATATTGTTTTTTGGCTCTGCACATCGTATACTCCTATTGTCACTATATGACTGGTCTGTCCTGCCATAGGATATTTGTCCGGTTCATACGTTGCTTCCCGCGTAAAGGTGTTGACTTGAGGATAGTCTGCCACCATACTCTGATCCATACGGTAGAATGCTAACTTTGCGCCATCCGGACTCCAAAACAAACCATCATTGATGCCAAACTCATTACGATGAACTGCTTGCCCATATACAATTTCGCGCGAACCATCATCCGTCAAACGAGAAATCTTGCCATCAGAGGAAGCTACAAAAAGATCATTGTCTTTCACATATGCTAAAGCTTTTGATTCCTTGCTCCAGGACTGCGCCACTACCCCTTCTACAGAATACTCCAATACGGCCTTGTGTTTTTTCCAATCCACGACTGAAAATTTACCGCCATGAACCAGAACAACCTGTGACAGAGACGCATAAGGGAAATATGCCCTTTTCAAAGAACAATCCTTATATGCATCCCCCAAATCATTTTTAGTAAAAATCACTTTTTCTGTTCCCGAGGTTTTATCAATCTCCGAACAGCAATCTGCCTCTGTACGCACGAGTCGGTTACCCCACCACACTGCTGAACGGCTGGCAGGTCTCATTTGGGAATAGTTATTTCCGCCAAAGTTCAAATCCTCAAGCGAAAACTGCTTCAACTGGGCATTCATGGGCGTAGGGAAAAGAAATGACAGGCATAACGATATTCCCGCAAAAAGATTAATCTTCTTCATATTTATCCTTTTCATTGCGTCGTCCACCTTTTTTTACAAAATTTTTGCCTTTATCTGCAAAACGTCCACTCTTATCTCGACGATAACCGCCACGAACCGACTCCCGGGCAGAATGTCCTTTCTCGAAACTGCGTTCCTCTACGTTCCCTCTCCGACGTTCCATTGAGTGGAACTTGAACGTACGAATATCGGCTTCCTCATTTTCCGCTTCTTCAGAAACTCGTTTTTTGAACTCACGATTCTTCTTGAAACGGTGTTTTTCTGCCATTTGACGTTTTTCCTCTTCAGACTTTACAATTCCACCCTCAGAACGGAAAGTATTCATCTTGCCGTCAAAAATGGAATATTTGCGGAATTCACATTCCAAAGACCCATTGAATACGGGGATCTTGATAGAAGGCTTGAGACCTATTTGCTCAAAACATTCCTCACGATAACTCAGCACCCAAGCTTCATTACCTATAAATGCATGCTTTAGGCGTTCACCTATCATCTTGTAAGTACCAAGAAGATTTGGAGTAGAAATACGTTCTCCATAAGGCGGGTTTGTGACAATGATACTTTTCTCGGATGGTTGTTTGAAATCTTTAAAATCAGCATTTTCTATAGTTATATCTTTTGTCAAACCTGCTGCACGCACATTAAGACGAGCAGTGTTAACTGCTTTCATGTCTATGTCGTATCCATATATGTGGTGAGAAAATTCCTTTTCACGTGAATCGTCATTGTAAATACTATCGAACAATTCAGCATCGAAATCCTCCCATTTCTCAAAAGCAAATTCTTTGCGGAATATACCAGGGCTCATATTATGGGCAATCAAGGCAGCCTCGATGGGCAATGTACCAGATCCGCACATAGGGTCGATAAAATCTGTCTCTCCATGCCAACCGGTCATCAGTATCATTCCTGCTGCGAGCACCTCATTGAGCGGTGCTTCTACAGACTCTTGACGATATCCACGACGATGAAGGGATTCACCACTTGAATCAAGAGACAACGTTGCCCGATCCTCTGCTATATGAATATTGAGCCGAATATCTGGATTGCTGACAGATATATTTGGACGATCACCTGTCTTTTCACGGAAATAGTCGACTATAGCATCTTTCACTTTGTATGTCACGAAACGTGAATTCCGGAATTCTTCAGAATACACAACAGAGTCAACGGAAAAAGTCTTTCCTGTAGCGATAATTTTCTCCCACTGTAAGTTTTTTACTGCATTGTACACATCCTCTGCTGACCCCGCCTTAAAATGCTTGATAGGTTTGAGTATTCGAATGGCAGTATGCAATTGAAAATTGGCACGGTACATCAATTCCTTATCTCCAGAGAAAGACACCATACGCCGGCCTATTTGCACATTATTCGCACCTAGTTCTGTCAATTCTTTTGCCAAAATAGGTTCCAACCCCATAAAAGTTTTGGCTATGAGTTCAAATTCGTTCATTTTTATTGAATGTATGCTATAATTATTGTCTATTATAATAAAGATATGAATGTAAGAATGATAAAACGTACCACATCATACACAAAACATGAAAAGCAGTACCACGAACAGGGTTCACACTATCTCCATTCCAACATAAAGAACTTACAAAACCAATGAGGATAGACAACCTCATTCGGTTCCGCAAGTTGCAAATATCGAAGTTCACTCATCCTAGTATAAATTCTATGATTGACATGGGATAGGTGAAACGCAAGAAACACCCACTCTATTCGTTCATACGACTACAAAATTACGAAGAAATCTCAAAACAGACAACCGAAATATTCATAAATCACAGAATTCAACCATATACGCCTATACTGATTAAGATTTTTCCACTATTCCCATCTGTTGCTTAACCGACTCCTCATGTATCTCCTCAAAAATACGCTTTACAAAATCTGACGCAAGGCCACAAAGTTTAGCGTTTTGACCTCTTTTGCTCAACACCTCATCATACCTTGATGGTTGTAAAACGGGCATATTATTTCTTTTCTTGTATTCACCAATTTCGCGACACACATGCAATCTTTTAGACAACAATTCCAGTATTTGGTTGTCTATATCATCTATCTGCAAACGCATCTCATTAATTTCTGCAGATTCATTTAAATTTTTGCGTATGACCAGTCGCTCCAAAATCTTCATTAGAGATATCGGTGTAAGTTGTTGCTGTGCATCGCTCAATGCCCTATCAGGAGAGACATGACTTTCTATCATAAGTCCCTCAAATCCCAAATCCAAGGCTTGTTGACATAAGGGTTCTATAAAGTCTCGTCGCCCACCAATATGGCTAGGATCACAAAAAACGGGTAATTGCGGCAAACGGCGGCGAAGTTCTATAGGAATCTGCCACGTCGGAACATTACGGTACATCTTCTTACCGTAGTAAGAAAAACCACGGTGCACCGCGGCGAGCCTAGTTACCCTAGCTCGACTTAGCCGTTCCAAGGCTCCTATCCATAAATCAAGATCCGGATTAACAGGATTTTTCACCATAACGGGAACGTCCACACCTTGCAAACAATCAGCAATTGCCTGTACTGCAAAAGGGTTTGTTGTCGTACGAGCTCCAATCCACAGATAATCAACATCATATTTCAAAGCCTGTTCCACATGTTCTGGCGTAGCGACCTCTGTCGCCACAGCCATACCCGTTTCCATTTTTACTTTTTGTAACCACGGCAAGGCGACTTCACCCTTTCCCTCAAAACAGCCCGGCTTAGTACGCGGTTTCCAAATGCCAGCCCGAAAGATATGGATACCTATGGCAGATAATTGTCGTGCTGTTTCCAATACCTGCTCCTCTGTTTCAGCGGAACAAGGTCCTGCGATTACAAGAGGTATATCTTGTAAACCATCATGACCAAGAAAATTCGATGTCAGTTCCATAATCTATGCAAAAGTAGTAGATTTTGATGTATCCGACAAACAACAGAACAAAAGAATATCACAATCCCTATGTCCAATACCATATTTTCAACTCGCGACCCAACTCATGACACTTCTTTTATTCTCAGCCGCAAACTATTTAGTACCACACTTAAACTTGAAAAAGCCATCAATCCACTCGCCAACATTGGAGAGATAGAGAATGAATATCCAAAAGCGAAAGGCAATCCTGCCGCCAATGGTATACAAACCACATTATAGACAAAAGCCCAACACAGATTTTGCCGTATCATCCGCATCGTTTTTTGTGACAAATTGATAGCCTCAATGATGTGACGAAAATCGCCACTCATCAATGTAACTTGCGCCACATCCATCGCCACATCCGTACATTTTCCCATAGCAATACTTGCATCAGCGACTGCAAGTGCCTGACTATCATTGACACCATCACCAATCATAGCCACTCGTTTTCCTTCATTCTTTAAGGCTCTTACCAAGTTTTCTTTATCTTGGGGAAGCACCTGACTCTTCCAATGCTTTATATCCGCACGCTCTGCCCAATAGGCCACATAGCATTCACTATCACCACTCATCAAGTAGACCTCAATGCCTTTACGCTTCAGTGTACCAACAACATCTTTGACGTATGGTTTTATCTCTTCACGCTCCTCTGGTTGGGATGTAACGGAGGCGGACTGAAAAAAACCGGTATGCGGTATTGTTATCGTTCCCGTTTTATCCATTACCATCGCATCAATATGACACATAGTTTCAAGAGCCGTTGCGTCTTTTATGAGAATACCCTTATGGGCGGCACTTCCTATACCTACCATTAATGCCGTAGGGGTCGCTAGCCCCAAGGCACAAGGACATGCGATCACCAATACAGAAACGGCAGAAAGACAGGCCTGCGACAAATTTTCTATTCCACCACAGATAAGCCACACAACAAATGTCACCAAAGATACACCTATCACGCAAGGAACAAAGACCAATGCCACCTTATCTACGACATGCTGAACAGGCGCTTTCGAAGCCTGCGCTTCCTGTACAGTTCGTATCATTGCAGATAGAACGGTATCTCTCCCCACCTGACCAACCGAGAATTTCAGCGAGCCCTGCCTTAAAATTGTTCCCGCGTAGACAACATCACCTTTTGATTTCTCCGCCGCAGATGCTTCACCCGTCATCATTGCCTCATCTATATAGGCAGTTCCATCTGTCACTATACCGTCCGCAGGTATTTTCTCGCCCATACGCACCTCCACAGCATCCCCTCTCGTCAGTGTTTCTATCGGCACGTTCGTCACCTGCCCGTTTTCCAATAGATGGGCAGTTTTGGGAGCCATACCGACCAACGAGCGAATAGCTGACGATGTACCATTCTTCGCCTTTTCCTCAAGTAACCGGCCCAATAGTACAAACGAAACTATCATGACCGAAGCATCATAGTAGGTATGACATTCCATTCCCCGGCTCTGCCAATATTCTGTCCCCCAAAACGTATTGAACACACTAAATGCAAAAGATACGAATGTACTCATCGCAACCAAAGTATCCATGTTTGCAGAACCGTGCAACAATTGCCGGATAGCATTAATGTAAAAAGAGCGCCCACAATACGCAAAATTAACTAAAACCAAAATGAGCATAAACTGATTGGCAAGCTGTTCACCACCCAAATCTATCCAATGCATGGAAATAGCCATGACTACAAGAGCGATGCTCCATGACAATATAGCCTTTCGCTCCAGCATACAGTATCCCCTTCTTTCTATCATTTCCACTCGAGACGTGTCATCTATAATCAATTCATAGCCCACATCCATTAGTGATTTTCTCATTTCATTCAATGTAACAACCGATGTGTCATATTCTACCATTGCTGTCCTACCCGGCAAAGATACAGAAACAGAACGGACACCATATATGGAAGACAATTTACGCTCTACACGTGCAGAACAGCTGGCACACATCATACCAACGACAGGTATTACTTTTTTGTCTATCATAATCTTACAATATTTCGTTATACTTTTTATTTTTTACTCATTCCGTATGAATACGGAGAACGAAAATCAATATTCTTGACTCAACCCCTTGACTATTTTCATACATCAACTATACAAAGGCCTTGTACCATCAGTACAAAGGCTTTGTAGTCCTCGTACAAAGGCATTGTAGTGTCAGTACAAAGGCTTTGTAATCATCGTACAATAGCCTTGTATAAATCACCGATAAGCGTTGAAGCAATGAGAGTACACGTACTTTACTGCTTTTGATTGCGCAAAGGTAGTAAAGCTATAAGTATAGTATATTACAATTTGAAGGAAAACTATTATAAGATTTTGTCAAGGGGATGCCTAATGCAACCCGAATCTTTGTAAGAGGACGGGGTCTCGCCAGTGATTTTTTTAAACTGAGAACTTAGGTACGCTGCACTTGAGTATCCGAGTTTCCAAGCTATTTCATTCAATGTAAGTTCTCCGTACGAAAGCAATTCTTTCGCTCTTTCCACACGTTGTGCAATATAAAAATGCTCTATCGTCACACCCTCTAACGATGAAAATGTTTTACTAAGAGAACTATAGTCGGTATGCAAGCAGGATGTCAGCACCTCTGATAGTTTCTTTTCCAAATACTTTCGGTCGCTTCTGACATAATTCAAAACCTCGACTTTGATACGCTCCACCAATTGCTCCTTTTTATCTTGTAACAATTCAAACCCTGCGGTTACGAGCGCGCAATGCAGTTTCTGAATTTGCTTGACATCAAGACTTTCCTCCAATACCGCACGACCTAATTCCAAAGATACAGGATGTAGACTTTCAGACCGCAAAATAGTGTCAACCGATTTTACACAACGTTCACACACCATATTTTTTATGTACAACTCACTTGACATAATGCCTTACACTAAACTATCCAAATGGCGCTTTACATCTTTGAGTTCATCGCGTATTGACATTAGGGTTGTCAGAACCTCAGAATTTTTATCAGCACCCGTCCTATTGCGATTCAATATCTTACGTGCCGCAGCTATCTTAAATCCACGTACCTTCACAAGATTGTAAATCAGTCTGATTTGTTCGATGTCCTTTTCAGTATATTGCCTTATATTTGCTCCTGCTGTCTTGGGTTTCAAATATGGGAATTCTGTTTCCCAAAAACGTAATGTACTTTCAGGAATATCAAATTGTTTGGCTACCTCTTTTATGGAATAATATAATTTAAGGTTCTTGCCCGTTTTCAGTGTCATAATCCGTCGTTTTTTATTAAACAATGATTAATTTATTTGCAAAAATAAGCAAAACGAAGTACCTTTGCAAGGATTTTTAGAAAGAAATAGGACAACAAAGATATTATATGATGACTGCAAACGAAATCCGCGACTCCTACAAGAAATTCTTCGAGTCGAAAGGACACACCATCGTTCCTTCTGCACCGATGGTTATCAAGGATGACCCTACATTGATGTTTACCAATGCAGGCATGAATCAATGGAAAGATATCATCTTGGGCACTCGTGATCCAGAACCCCGTCGCCGCACCGACTCGCAAAAATGTCTGCGCGTCAGCGGTAAGCACAATGACCTTGAAGAAGTCGGACACGACACCTACCACCATACGATGTTCGAAATGCTCGGTAACTGGAGCTTCGGTGATTATTTCAAGGAAGGTGCCATAGATTATGCTTGGGAATATCTTGTCGATGTTCTCCACCTCAACCCTGCGGACCTCTATGTCACAGTATTTGAGGGATCAAAAGAGGAAGGACTTACGCGTGACGATGAGGCTGCCTCCTATTGGGCCAAACACGTTCCCGCAGACCATATCATCAACGGAAACAAGCACGACAATTTTTGGGAAATGGGTGACACAGGCCCTTGTGGCCCCTGCTCAGAAATACACCTAGACTCCCGTACACCGGAAGAAAAGGTAGCCGTACCGGGCCGCGAACTTGTAAACAAAGATGATCCACAGGTCATAGAGATTTGGAACATCGTATTTATGCAGTTCAATCGCAAAGCAGACGGTTCACTGGAACAACTACCTATGCATGTCATTGATACGGGTATGGGATTTGAGCGTCTTGTACGAGCCCTGCAGGACAAACACTCCAACTATGACACCGACATATTCCAGCCTATAATAAAAGAGGAAGAAAATATTACAGGACTGAAATACGGGGAAAAGGAAGACACCGATGTTGCAATGCGTGTTTGCGCCGACCATTTACGCGCCGTTGCCTTCTCCATAGCAGACGGACAATTGCCTAGCAATGCCAAAGCAGGCTATGTCATCCGAAGAATTCTACGCCGTGCTGTCCGTTACGCCTATACATTCTTGGGACAACATGAGGCATTCCTATACAAACTCGTTTCCGTACTTGTACACGAAATGGGAGAAGCATATCCAGAGTTGACAGCCCAACGTGAACTTATCACCCGCGTGATGAAAGAAGAAGAGGATTCATTCTTGCGAACATTGGAAAAAGGTATCAATATGTTAAATGATGCCATGCAAGAAATAAAACTGAGCGGAAAGACACAGATAGATGGTGTACAGGCATTCCGCCTGTTTGATACTTACGGCTTTCCTCTCGATCTCACAGAACTAATTTGCCGCGAAAACGGGTTCTCCGTCGATGAAAAGCAATTCGACGAAGAGATGAAAAAACAAAAGGAGCGCGCACGTAATGCAGCCGCAGTAGAAAACAGCGATTGGGTCATACTGAAAGAAGGTGAGCAAAAGTTTGTAGGATATGACTACACAGAATATGAATGTCACATTCTCCGTTACCGTAAAGTGACACAAAAGAAGAATACATTCTACGAACTTGTTCTCGATACTACGCCATTCTACGGAGAGATGGGTGGACAGGTCGGTGATCAGGGTGTTCTTGTCAGTGAAAACGAAACAATAACCATTGTTGATACGAAACGCGAAAATGGTCAGTCTGTACATATCGTCAAAGAGTTGCCTAAAGACATAGAAGCAGATTTTATGGCTTGCGTTGATACTGACAAACGCGCTGGTAGCGCAGCCAACCATACGGCCACACACTTGTTGGACTACGCCCTCAAGCAGGTGCTCGGAGACCATGTAGAGCAAAAGGGATCGTTTGTTTCTCAGACAACCTTGCGTTTTGACTTCTCACATTTCGAGAAAGTCAGCGATGAGGACTTGCGAAAAGTTGAACACATCGTAAACGGATTGATACGTCAGAACCTCCCTCTTGATGAGCACCGTGACACACCGTTTGAAGAGGCAAAGAAACTAGGTGCAATCGCCCTTTTCGGAGAGAAATACGGAGACAAGGTACGCGTAGTACGCTTCGGACCAAGTTGCGAATTCTGCGGTGGCATACACGCACAGTCAACAGGACATATCGGTATGTTCAAAATTATCAGCGAGAGTAGCGTTGCTGCAGGTATTCGCCGAATAGAGGCAAAAACCGGAAGCGAATGTGAAGAATTGATGTATAGCATCGAGGATGCAATGAAAGCCATCCGCTCTCTCTTCAACAACGCCAAAGACCTTCAATGCGTCATTGGAAAATACATTGAGGAGCACGAGACCATGAAAAAGGACATAGAACGTTTCCAAGCACAGGCCGTAGAACGCACCAAGGACAGTCTCATAGAGAAGAGCAGAGAGATAAACGGAGTAAAAGTAATTTCCGCAATTCTTCCTCTCGAAGCCAACGCAGCAAAAGACCTAGTATTCAAAATACGCCAAGAAATACCGGAAAAGTGTCTCTGCGTCATCGGCACCATAAGTCACGAGAAGCCTATGCTCAGCGTGATGATGAGTGAAGATCTTGTAAAAGAGCATCAACTCAATGCCGGACAGATGGTAAGAGAAGCCGCTAAACTCATCCAAGGAGGTGGCGGTGGCCAACCGCACTACGCTACAGCCGGAGGCAAAAACACGGATGGATTGT
Organism: Flexilinea sp.; assembly: GCA_963653995.1. GTDB lineage: Bacteria > Bacteroidota > Bacteroidia > Bacteroidales > Bacteroidaceae > Prevotella. Next base: position 48,533 of record CAVJZJ010000007.1, on the reverse strand, counting down.
CTGCTGCCATTGACAAGGTTGTAGAATTAGCCAACTTGTAATTCACTCCATACCTCGCACCTATAGAAACAAAATGCAGTCGCCTACATCTGAACATCAAGTTGGTGACTGCATTTTTGTTTTTCACCAACAACAATCACAACTGCACAACATGAAGAGAACTAAAATATACACATTTATGGCAACGCTACTTGCTTCAATGCCGGTCTTTTCACAAATACAATATCCAAAGACACCAAAAGACGATACCATAGATACATATTTCGGCGAAGAGGTTGCAGACCCATATCGATGGCTAGAAAACGACACAAGTGTCCAGACGACAAAATGGGTAGAAGAGGAAAACGATATCACTCGGCAATACCTTAACAAAATACCCATGCGCAACAGCATTCTAAAAAGACTTAAGGAGATTGCCAATTACGAAAAGATCGGGCTACCTTTTGAAAAGAATGGGAAATGGTATGTTTATCGTAATGACGGACTTCAGAATCAGTATGTACTATACCAAATGGACAAACTCGATGGCGAGCAACACGTTTGGCTTGACCCCAACAAACTGAGCAACGATGGAACTGTCGCTCTAAAATCCATCTCATTCTCGAATAATGGAAAGTATATGGCTTATGTCATATCCCGCAACGGATCAGATTGGGAAGAGATATATGTAAAAGACTGCTTGACAGGAACCAACTTGACGGATCATATCATATGGGCAAAATTCACTGGTGCAACATGGCTTGGTGACGGATTTTACTATAGCGCATACGATGCCCCCGAGAAAGGGAAAGAAACATCTTCCATGAATTCAATCCAAAAAATATATTACCATAAGATAGGTACACCGCAATCCGCTGACGAGTTATTCTATCAGAACCCCACACAACCTCTACGATTCTATAGTGTCGGGACAGACAAAGAGCAAACCATCATGTTTCTCACCGAGTCTGGAATGGATAACGGAAACAACTTGTTCGTACGTGATTTAGGGAAGCCCAATTCACAATTCATACAAATGTGCTCCGCACCTCAATATATGTATTCCGTAGTACAAACCATTGGCCGTAAGATATATATTTTGACCAACGCAAATGCTCCGAAATATAGACTTATGGTTGCAGACCTTGATCATCCAGGATACAACGATTGGGAAGAACTAGTCGGAGAGAAAGAAAGTGTTCTTGAAGATGTCACCTTTATCGGTGACCGCATGCTTCTGCAATATTCCAAAGACAATTGCAATCACCTTTATACATATACAATTGACGGACAAAAACTCCACGAAATTACATTACCCACATGGGGCACTACTTCTGTCAGTGGAAAACGTGGTCAAAAAGAAGTATTCTACTCCTTTACATCCTATATATTTCCCAATACCGTATACCACTATAACCTTGACACAGGAAATAGTAGCATTTGGGCAAAACCAAACGTAAAATTCGCTTCAAAAGACTATAAAACAGAAATGGTATTCTACACAAGTAAAGATGGAACAAGAGCACCATTATTCATCACATATAAGAAGAATACCAAACTGAACGGAAAGAATCCATTGCTTCTCTATGGATATGGTGGATTCAACGTTTCGTACAATCCGACATTCCTGTCAAGTATGATCCCATTTATGGAGCGTGGCGGTATCTACGTACATGCTGTTCTTCGTGGTGGCGGAGAATATGGCGAAGAATGGCACCTCGCAGGAACAAAGATGCAGAAGCAAAATGTATTTGATGACTTTATTGCGGCAGCAGAATTTCTCATCGAGCACAAATACACATCCAAGGATTATCTTGCCATAATGGGAGGAAGTAATGGTGGTTTACTTGTTGGCGCTTGCGAAACCCAACGTCCAGACTTATACAAAGTATGCATACCAGAAGTAGGCGTGATGGATATGCTACGCTACCACAAATTTACCATTGGCTGGAATTGGGCACCTGATTATGGTACGTCAGAAGAATCCAAAGAAATGTTCAGATACCTAAAAGCCTATTCCCCACTCCACTCAATTAAGCCAGGAACATCATATCCTGCAACACTTGTGACGACAGCAGACCATGACGACAGAGTAGTACCCGCCCATTCCTTCAAATTCGCTGCACGACTCCAAGAATGCCAAGCAGGAACATCCCCCGTGTTAATCAGAATTGATAGCAATGCAGGGCATGGAGGAGGAAAACCTATGTCAAAATATCTTGAAGAGAAAGCCGATATCATCAGTTTTATACTTTACAATATGGGGAAATAATAAGCAGATTAATTTTTATTGCTGACAATAGGACCGTGTTTTCATATTTATGATTAACTTTGTCCGCATACAAGATTCCCCAATCCGAAATCGCAAAAAACATCGGTAAACATTGAGAAGCGTCAAATATTCGAAAGTTAGGGAGTAATCATTTTTAATAAAAAGTCTTCTAAAATATTAAAATTATGAGAAAAGTATTTATGATGGCAACAGCAATCGCAACCATGCTTGTTGTGACAAGTTGCGGAAATAAGCAGAATCCTAGTGCAAACGCAGAAACAGATTCTACGAATATAGAACTTACAGACTCAACCACATCAGAGACAACCAATGATGCTGAAGGCACCACCAATTTGGATGCCCTCATTGCCGCTAAAGATGCGAAAGGACTACAAAGCTCAATCGCAGCAATAGAAGAGCACTATGCACAACTCGTAAAGGAGGGAAAGTTGGAGGAAGCGAAAGCCTATGCAGAAAAAATGAAAGCCTACCTGAATAGTCACGCCGATGAGATAAAGAATATTGCCTCAGGGAACTCAACAATTGTAGACTTGGTAAACTATGTCAACAACATACCGACAGACGCAAAGACCACAACCGAAGAAGCAAAGAAATACCTTGAGAATATCCCCTCAAATGTAGCAAACGCCGCTTCCACAACAGCAAAAACCGTTGCAAACAAAGCCGTCGATGATGTCAAAAGTACTGCCAACCAAGCGGTCACTGATGCCAAAAAGAATGCTGAAGAGAAAGCAACAAAAGCCGTCACAGACGCAAAAAGCAAAGCCAACCAGGCTGTTGAAAACGCAAACAAAAAAGCAACTGATGCAGTAAACAAGGCAGCAGAGAAACTATTGCTCAAATAACAGAACAATTTCAAGAGAAAACTTACTTTATGGGGGTGTGCTACTGCATACCCCCTAAATGTATCGAAGAGAAAAAGTTTTCTTGCTACTCATTGCAAGTCAACGTGGATTATCATCAACGATGTCATATCACGTTTTGTTAATATGATATAAAAGCATGGATAAGAAGAAAAAAATGCGTACTTTTGCAATGAATAGAATACATATATATTTAATATAAAGTTTTGGCAATATGCTTACACTTAAACTCATAACAGAGGAAACAGAACGTGTTATCAAAGGCTTGAAGAAAAAGCACTTTGCAAATGCAGAGGAAGCCATACATCAAGTGCTCACCATAAACACCCACAGAAAAGAAACCCAACAACAACTTGACAACAATCTCGCTGAAGTTAAGAAACTTTCTGCACAAATCGGCACATTGATGAAAAACGGCCAAAAAGAGGAAGCTGAAAAAATCAAGCAATGTGTAGCCACACTAAAAGAAACCAACAAAGGTTTAGAAAATGAGAAGGCCAAAGCAGAGAAAGATCTCAACACATTGCTTTGTTCTATACCGAATATTCCTAACGATGACGTTCCTGAGGGAAAGGATGCTAGTGACAATGTTGTCGTTAAAGAGGGAGGCATTATACCAGACTTGCCCGAGGACGCCTTATGTCACTGGGATCTTTGCAAGAAATACAATCTTATAGATTTTGACCTTGGCGTAAAGATTACAGGAGCAGGATTTCCTCTCTACATCGGAAAAATGGCTCGACTTCAACGCGCACTGGAGGCGTTCTTTTTGGAAGAGGCTAGAAAAAGCGGTTACTTGGAAGTACAACCTCCGTACGTTGTCAATGAAGCTTCTGGATATGGTACAGGACAGTTGCCAGACAAAGAAGCACAAATGTATCAATGCCAACTTGACAATCTGTACCTCATTCCCACTGCAGAGGTTCCAGTAACCAATATTTTCCGCGATGAAATTTTGGACGAAAAGGATTTGCCTATTAAGCGTTGTGCATACTCAGCTTGTTTCCGTCGCGAGGCTGGTTCATACGGAAAAGACGTACGCGGACTCAATCGCTTGCACCAATTCGACAAAGTTGAGATTGTACGCATCGACACCCCAGAGCATTCCTATAAATCTCTTGAGGAGATGCTAGTTCACGTTGAAGGCCTATGCCAAAAATTGGAATTACCCTATCATATCCTTAGATTATGCGGTGGTGATATGAGTTTCACTTCTGCCATATGCTACGATTTCGAAGTTTGGAGTGCAGCGCAAAAACGATGGCTTGAAGTATCATCTGTATCCAATTTCGAAAGTTATCAAGCAAACAGACTACATTGCAGATACCGCAACGCTGAAACGAAGAAGATAGAACTTTGCCATACACTAAACGGATCTGCACTGGCATTGCCGCGCATAGTTGCTGCTATCATCGAAAATAACCAAACCCCAGAGGGTATCCGGGTACCAAAAGTTCTTGTGCCCTATTGCGGATTTGAAATACTTGACGACAAGAATTTCTAAATTCATGCCATATCACAAAAATGGTGGATGCTAAATATGGCATCCACCATTTCATTTTTTATAAGACATGCTTAGACAAAAAAAGCAAATATAAGTCAAATTATACAATAACACTAATCTATGAACAAGATCATCAAGAAAAAACAATTCTCAGAGAACGTATTTCTCTTCGAAATCGAAGAACCGCTAATTGCGAAAAGTAGAAAGGCCGGAAATTTTGTTATAATAAGATGCGACAAGAACGGAGAACGCATTCCTTTGACCATTGCTGATGCAGATATTTCAAGGGGCACAATCACACTTGTCGTGCAACGCGTGGGACTTTCGACTACAAAATTGTGTGCTATGCAAGAAGGTGATTGTCTTGCAGATGTTGTAGGGCCATTGGGTAATGCAACCCATATCGAAAATTTCGGCACCGTCCTGTGTGCTGGAGGAGGAGTAGGAGTTGCCCCACTTCTTCCCATCGTCAAATCACTAAAAGCAGCAGGAAACAAAGTTTTCACGGTCTTAGGTGGACGCACAAAAGATCTTGTAATACTTGAAGACGAAATTCGGTCATATAGTGACCATGTCATCATCATGACTGACGACGGCTCTTATGGTGAGAAAGGTGTCATTACCATCGGAATGGAGAAACTGATAAAAGAAGAACATATTAACAAGGCTTTTTGCATTGGACCTGCGATTATGATGAAATTCTGTTGTCTGTTGACTCAGAAATACTCAATTCCGACAGAAGTTTCACTGAACACCATCATGGTAGACGGCACTGGCATGTGCGGTGCATGCAGACTCACCATCGGAGGGAAAACGAGATTCGTATGCATTGACGGGCCCGAATTCGATGGAGAACAAGTGGATTGGGACGAGATGCTCAAACGTATGAAAACATTCAAAAATGCCGAACAGGAAGAAATGCTACATTACGAGGAACATTTCGCTAAAACTGCAGAAGAACATAATGGAGACAATACATGCGTAACAAATATAGAAAACATCAAATTAGAAAGCATAGAACAACTGACATGCCGTGACGCAGAGTGGAGAAAACAATTGCGTGATTCGATTAAACCCAAAGAACGAAGAGCAATACCAAGGGTTGCAATGCCAGAGGAACCCGCCGAAATCCGCATAAAATCACGCACGCTCGAAGTAAACAGAGGTCTGACACAAGAGATGGCCCTTACCGAGGCTAAACGATGCCTTGATTGTGCAAGACCTACATGCGTAGAAGGTTGTCCTGTTGGTATCAACATTCCATCCTTCATCAAGAATGTAGAAAGAGGTTACTTTCTTGATGCGGCTCGTGTACTAAAAAACACATCTGCCCTCCCTGCGGTTTGCGGTCGTGTATGTCCTCAAGAAAGACAGTGTGAAAGTAAGTGTATCCACTTGAAAATGAATGAGCCAGCAGTTGCCATCGGATATTTGGAGCGTTTTGCCGCCGACTACGAATCCGAGCACAACAACAATCTACAATCAGTCACCACAACATGCAATAGCATAAAAGTGGCAGTAGTAGGGTCTGGCCCTTCAGGATTAAGTTTTGCCGGCGACATGGCAAAAAAAGGATACGAGGTGCACGTATTTGAAGCATTGCACGAAATAGGCGGAGTACTAAAATATGGTATTCCTGAGTTCCGCTTGCCCAATCACATTGTTGACAAAGAAATAGAAAATCTTCAAAATATTGGTGTTCACTTCCATACGGATTGCATAATAGGAAAGACAATAACCATAGAACAATTAGAAGAAAAAAAATTTGCTGGAGTATTTGTCGGATCTGGAGCAGGCCTTCCCAAATTCATGAATATTCCTGGAGAGAACGCCATCAATATCATGTCTTCAAACGAATACCTCACGCGAATAAATCTTATGGACGCAGCAAATCCGCATACCGATACCCCTATAAACATAGGACACCAGGTTCTCGTTGTAGGTGGAGGCAACACTGCTATGGACTCGTGCCGCACAGCAAGAAGATTGGGCGGAGAGGTAACTTTGGTATATAGACGATCTGACAAAGAGATGCCAGCAAGAGCTGAAGAGATAAGACACGCCAAAGAGGAAGGCATACATTTCCTCACGCTGCACAACCCTATTGAATATCTAACTGACGAAAACGGTGTTGTAAAACAAGCGGTACTACAAGAAATGAAGTTGGGTGAACCAGATGATAGTGGAAGACAACGTCCAGAACCGATACCTGGTGCCATTAAAATTCTTGATGTAGACCAAGTAATTGTCGCAATTGGCGTATCTCCAAATCCTTTGGTTCCACAATCCATTTCTGGGCTGGAATTGGGCCGGAAAAATACTATTGTAGTCAACGAACACATGCAAAGTTCGAAACCAAACATTTTTGCAGGCGGCGACATTGTCAGAGGTGGCGCCACCGTTATTTTGGCTATGGGGGACGGCAGAAAAGCGGCTCTGTATATGGACAAGAAAATACAAGGATAGAATAAGGACACACAAAAAGCATAAGTCGCCAATGTAAAAGGTGGGTTCTATAAATTTCCACCGTAAGTTATAACAATACAATGGGTATAGAACCCACCTAAAAAATGATGATACGTAAAATAGACTATTTCCTTCCTCGTATATGTATTATGGGGGCACTGATTTCCTACACGCTACGAACTACAGCACAGGAAACAGAAAATGCCAAAGACAGTCTGAGCTTGGCATCAAAAGAACTAGCATCGAACCCCTCTTCAGTCAGTTTACGCCTAAAGAAAGCAGGATGGAACCTACAACTGCACCAATGGCAATACGCATTGGAGGAATACAATGAGATACTGAAACGGAATCCACAGAATGTTGCAGCCCTATTTTACCGCGCCTACACAAATGAGATGCTACACCGCTACAATTTTGCACGTCTAGACTATGAAAACGTTCTCATTCAAGTACCAGGACATTTTGAAGCATTACTAGGACTTGCCCTCCTCAACCAAAAGGACAATCATCTGACAGAAGCATACGACCAAATCAATAGACTTGTGACACAAAATCCGGATAGTGCTATCGCATATGCCGCACGTGGAGGCATAGAAAGCGAAAAGGAACAATACGAACTGGCTGATTACGATTATAGCAAGGCAATAGAACTGGACTCTCAAAACCCTGATTACAGAATATGCAGAATTGAGGCTAGACTAAAATTAGGCCATAAGGAAAAGGCCAAAGAAGACCTTGACAAACTTGTCAGTATGGGAATTGCCAGAGTGCGACTCAAAAACTACTACGAGCAATGTAAATGACAGATATACAATAAAAAGGAGGGCGTTTCAACAACCACAATGGTTATGAAACGCCCTCCATTTGTTTCTTATATTATGCTGCGTACAGATAAGTACGTATAGCCCAATAACTTACAATTCCGACGATATAGCCGATAAAAGCAATCCACGATATATGCTTCATATACCACCCGAAAGTTATCTTTTCAAGTCCCATCACGACAACACCGGCAGCACTACCGATAATCAACATCGAGCCACCTACACCAGCACAATAAGCCAGCAGTTGCCAAAATACGCCATCAACAGCCATGTCACCTGCGGCTTGCAATGGATACATACCCATACAACCAGCAACCAAGGGTACATTATCTACAATACTTGAAAGAACTCCGATAACTCCAGTTACGAGATAATGATTTCCACTGAATGCCACATTCAGTCCCTTACCCAAGGAAACCAAAACACCTATTTCCTCAAGACAGGCAACTGCCATCAATATACCTAGGAAGAAAAGTATAGTACTCATATCTACGCGGGAAAGCAAATTGACCACCCGTTTCTTAGTACCTTCCGTGTCGTGTCCACGATGAAGGCCACGGTAAAAAATCTCCGTAGCCGTCCATAACACGCCCAATACGAGCAAGATACCAACAAACGGAGGAAGATGCGTTATACTTTTGAAAATCGGAACAAATATCAATCCACCTACGCCCAACCAAAAGACCGTCTTTCTTTGACCCTCAGTGAAATCGCTGACCGAGACATTCTGTCCTTCATTTGAATTAGGAACGGAGACGGACAATTCTCCCTTGAGCATTGACTGCATAATAAAAGCAGGAACCACCATAGACAACACAGAAGGTATAAATAACTCTGCAATAACACCCGCTGCTGTTATTAGACCCTTGTTCCACAACATTATAGTAGTAACATCACCTATTGGCGAAAATGCACCGCCTGAATTTGCTGCGATAATAACCAATGAAGCATATACTAATCTGTCTTTGTGGTCGCTCACCAACTTACGAAGTATCATAATCATCACAATACTTGTAGTCAAGTTATCGAGAATGGCAGAAAGAAAAAATGTCATAAACGCAATACGCCACAACAAAGCACGTTTTGACTTTGTCAGCATCACCTTTCTCACCCAATTGAAGCCGCCATTTTGGTCTACAATTTCTACAATTGTCATGGCACCCATCAAAAAGAACAATGTGGTAGACGTATCACCGAGATGTTCCTGAATGATTGATGTCACCTTTTCTACCACATTTGCTCCATTGTATTCGGGATGCATCAGACCAACATACGATGAAGGGTCAAACATATAAAGCGTCCAACACGCTACCAACATCAATAATGCTATTGCTGCTTTATTCACCTTCGTTAGACTCTCCATAGCAATCAGAGCATAACCAAGAACAAAAACAACAACAATGGAAATAGTCAAAGTTGTCATACAGATTTCTTTTAGTAATTATAATTCAAAAATGTTTTTTATTTCTTCAAGATCTGGCTTCAACCTTATCATTCGCAAGAAACCAATGCAAACTTACTAAAAATAATCTACACTACTCCTTAACGTGAGGACAAAAAGAACAACACTTCACAATTTCATACATTTGAAATATCTGCGAAAGTCAAGCTCCACGTTTCATACCATCCTTTCTCCAAGAATACTAAACCCTCATACAATATACATTTATTCCTCAATGACCCGTTTAATTCCTTCAGAAGAGTATTTCCTCAAAGAAAATTACTAAATTTGCAATATAAAGACGAATAAAAGATGAAAAGGTTATTGATTTTCGCAATGTTGCTTATTCCATTGACCACCGCTGCGCAAAGTGAGTGGGAACGTCCCCTTTCAGCAGAAGAAAGATTGGAGCAAGCCCAAAAAGATCAGGAAACAGCAAAAAAGGCATTGCAAGCAGCCAAACGAGCAGAGAAAATCGCCAAAAAAGAAAAGAAAAAAAACAAAAATGGCACTACCAGCGAAACAATAACAGACAAAAATAGCCATGTACTCCCTACGAAAGACGAGAAATACTTGGCAGAAGATGCGGTGCCCGAAGAAAACGGCAAGGTAATCTTTTCCAAAAATATATCAGTAAAAGGTATGTCTTCGCAAGAAATCTACGAAAGAACCTACGCCTACCTTGATAGCATATCTCAAACAAGCAATCAAATAGAAAGTCGCATTGTATTGTTCAACAAAAAAGAGCATATTATTGCTGCGAAATTTTCCGAATGGCTGATATTCATGTCAAGCGCATTATCCTTAGACCGTTCTGAGTTCAAGTACACAACTATAGCAAAATGCTCAGACGAACTACTACATATCAGCATTGAGAGGATATCGTACGCTTACGAATCTGGGCAAAACAATTCACTCCATGTAACAGCCGAGGAGTGGATTTCCGACAAAGTGGCAATTAACAAAAAAAGGACAAAATTGTACCCTGTGTCAGCAAAATTCAGAAGAAAGACCATCGACCGAGTACAGTATATATTTGAAGAGTTAGAACAAGCCCTTAAAAGATAGTCTTTTCTAAAACAAATTCATCAAGATGAACGATATACCCAATATTCCCATCCACCCACGCGGTGAAGAGACCTCAGATACAGACAAATGGTTTAAGTTGCGCAACACACTCAATATCATATTTATATTGGGAGTGGTTGTTGGCATTTGCCTCTACTTTGCTTGGAGCGAAACCATAGGCACTTGTGTATTGCTTACAATGATTGTCGTGAAAATCATAGAATGTAGCCTACGACTTATAAAGAAATGAACAACATACGCCATTTTGCTATTGTCACCATTCTATGCATGGTGACCGTGATAACATGGGGACAATCTACTAACGGAACTTTGAATAGTTCCACATACGACGATCGCACTCATACACAGACCAACAAGAAAGATTCGTTAGGGAGCGACAAAGTCATACCAACGGGTATAAAGGTATGGACTGTAGACTCCAAATTCGGTGACCGTCGTGCAGCTGTTGTTGACACTGCAATGCACATGTTCCAAAATTCCATTTTCACAACGGGTATACGAGGTGAATATAATACAACGGGAAATTTAGGTGCCCCCCGCATCAATAGAATATTCATTGATCGCACACCGGAAAATCAATTTATATTCACACAACCCTATGATTTCGTCATCACACCAGTCGAAGCCTTTCATTTTACAAACACCCTGTCACCCTTCACCAATCTCACCTACAACACAGCTGGAGACCGAACAAATGGAGAAGATCATCTGACAGCAAAGTTCGGTGTCAATGCAGGAAAACGCATTGGAGTCGGTTTTAAATTTGACTATCTTTATGGGCGTGGCTACTACATGTCGCAAAGTACATCACACTTTAATTATTCTATGTATGGTTCATACCTTGGCGACCAATACCAAGCTCACCTGTTGTTTTCCCTCTACCACCAAAAAGTGACAGAAAATGGCGGTATCGAAAACGACAATTACATTACCCATCCCGAAACTGTCACCGACAACTATTCTACAAGTGAGATTCCGACAGTTTTGGAGCACAACTGGAATAGAAACCACAATTTACACCTATTCTTCACTCACCGATACAGTCTTGGCTTCCATAAGAAAATAAAAATGACAGACGAGGAGATTAGGGCAAGGAAATTTGCATTGGAGGCACAAAAAGAAAAAGAGAACGATATTCTATCACGCCAGGATAGGAACACTCAAAACAAGCGTCCCGTACCCGACGCCAAAGGACGACCCCGCAATGCTCGTATTGTCGAAGGAGAGATACCTGCTGACACAACAGATGTCTCAGCCCATCGCATTCATGTTTTTGGCCAAACTATGGCAGACAGTCTACTTGCCGAACAATCAAAAGAAACAAAAGATACGTCATGGATGAAGACTGTTTATGTACCTGTAACTAGTTTTATCCATACACTCAACTTCGACAAGTACGACCGCATATACCAAGCTTACGAGACACCAGAGAATTTCTATGCGCATACATACAATAATGTAGGGCCATACACAGGAGACTCTATATATGACAAAACAAGACATTATCGTCTCCAAAACATATTTGCTCTCTCACTACTTGAAGGATTCAATAAATGGGCAAAATCAGGGATAAAGGCCTTTATCACATCTGACTTACGGCATTTCGAATTGCCAGATTCTGCCTATGGAACAAGTTCATACAATGAACACAACCTAAGTCTTGGAGGACAACTCTACAAATTCCAAGGCAACACATTCCACTATTGCGTAACCGCAGAAACATGGTTTCTTGGAAAAGATGTCGGCCAATTGAAAGTTGACGCAACGGCCGATCTGAATTTCAAACTATTCGGAGATACCGTCACCCTAAAAGCCAATGGCTACTTTTATCGACTGAATCCATCCTTCTATTTCCGCCACTACCACTCTAGACATTTTTGGTGGGATGACGATGCATTGAACAAAATCATCCAAACGAGAGTAGAAGGATTGTTTTCCTTCAGAAGAACAAATACAACGCTGCGGATAGCATATGACAATATCTCGAACTATACATATTTCGGAATGAGCTACAACATAGCCGATGACTATAAAAGAAATTCCAACAACGTGTATGTGCGACAAGCAAGTAATAATATCAGTCTTCTTACTCTTTCGTTGTCACAGGACTTCAAACTTGGCCCAATACGATGGGAAAATGTCTTCACCTATCAGAAATCTTCCAGTCAAGACATACTGGCTATACCGGAATTCAATATCTACACAAACCTCTATTTCAAATTTCGTATAGCTCACGTACTAAATTGTGACTTTGGAGCAGATGCAAGGTTCTTTACAAAATATTACGCCCACGACTATTCCGCCGCATTGGGACAATATGCTGTACAGGAAGGTACACAACGCATAGAAGTAGGAAACTACCCTATCATCAATGTATATGCCAATTTCCACCTCAAGCGCACTAGATTTTTCGTTATGATGAGTCATTTCAACGCCAATAGTGGAAACAAAGAATACTTTCTTACTCCCCACTACCCGATCAACCAACGCATCCTGAGGTTCGGACTTAGTTGGAATTTCTTCAATTGATGCTCGACAGACAAAATCATAGAGGACTGATTTGCCACACCATTTTACAAGAAAGGAATAATGGATAATGTACAAGAAACAATATATTGCATAGCACTGACAAGACTGTGCTATTGTAGTCTTGTCGACATACTCTATTTGTACAGACAAATGGGGTCTGCAACAGCCATTGCAGAACACAGAAATGACATCTGCAGCGTATTGCCCGAGGCTTCACCGCGCTTGATTCAGTCTTTGTCCCGTTTTCCAGAGGCTGTCCGACGTGCTGAAGCAGAATTGCTATACAACCAGCAACACGGCATCACAACACTGACCTACAACGACACACATTACCCTAAACGACTCCGCGAATGCGACGATGCCCCAATAGTATTGTTTTACCGAGGCAATGCAAACCTCAACCAAAAGCATATTATCAGCATTGTAGGAACACGCCATTGCACCTCGTATGGTTTAGACATCACGAGCCGGTTTATTCGAGAATTGAAACAATTGTGTCCTCATGTTCTTGTTGTCAGTGGCTTGGCATATGGCATTGATATTCAAGCACACCGGGAATCTCTAGCCAACGGATATGAGACTGTAGGAGTACTGGCACATGGCATCGATTACCTCTATCCGCGCGCACATTGCACAACGGCTGAGCAGATGGTTGCACAGGGTGGCCTGATTACAGAATTTCTGACCAATACAAATGCTGAGAAAATGAATTTTGTCAGAAGAAACAGAATTGTAGCTGGATTGGCAGATGCCTGTATTCTTGTAGAAAGTGCAGCCAAAGGCGGAGGGCTTATCACTGCAGGCATTGCCACGGGATACCACCGCGATGTATTTGCATTTCCGGGAAATGTCGGTCAATATAGTAGCGAAGGTTGCAATCACTTGATAAGAGACAACAAAGCAGGACTTATCACAAATGCCGCCGATTTTGCAAATGCAATGGGATGGGTTGACAATATTTCACACAAGTCAATACCCCACCAAGCCGAAGACCCATACAAAAATCTGACCAATGCCGAACGTTGCATCGTACAACTTTTACAGACAAGCAACGACATGCAGGTCAACGTATTGGCCACAAGATTATCCTTACCCATTGCTACGGTATTGTCCAGCCTCTTCACCTTGGAGATGAAAAATATTGTCAGAACAATGGCAGGGGGTGTATACCACCTAATAGTGTAGAATAAAAAGCGGTATGAATTAATACCGCCTATATTGCATAATTCAAAGAAATGCCAATCAAAAAAAACGGTATTTCTCAGATTTTATCCTTACCTTTGTTCACCAATACGACCTCACCTCAAGTACAAACGACATATAGGCAGAGATAATATCGTGAGTCGTAAACGCAAATAACACTGATTCAGAATAGATAAACACGTCTTATATAAATTAAAGAAATAAAAAAATGAGTTTAGTAACATCAAATTGGTTTGAAGTGGCTGTTCGCTATGAGCGTCAGGATAGTAGTGACGGCGGACAGAAAATGGTCAACGAACTATATGTTGTTGATGCCGTCTCATTCGCAGAGGCTGAAGAGACCATTGCTGAAGAGATGCAACCATACATCAGTGGTGAATTCAACATAAAGAACATTACCCCAGCAAGTTATGGAGAAATCTTTTTCAGCGACAATGAAAATGATGACAAATGGTACAAAACCAAATTGAGTTACATCACCATCGATGAGAAAACGGCAAAGGAGAAACGAACTAGTGCTACCAAACTTGTACAGGCCTCGTCACTCAACAATGCAGTCAAGCACATCGAAAAAGTAATGGCATCCTCAATGGAAGACTATATCATTGCAAACATTGCGGAAACAAAGATTATGGACGTATATAGACATAACTCCATAAAAAAAGAAGAACGCAACGACAAGCCTGAATACGAAACCGAAGAGGGAAAAGAGGAGAACAAGTAATGGACACGGAAATTGACATTGCCCAAAATCTAAAAACAATCCAGAAGAACATTCCTTCTGGTGTACGACTTGTGGCAATCAGCAAATTCCATCCAGCAAGTTACATACAAGAGGCTTACAAATGTGGCCAACGCGTGTTTGGGGAAAGCCGAGAACAGGAACTTGCACAAAAAGCGAAATTACTTCCATGTGATATTTTGTGGCATTTCATTGGTCACCTGCAAACCAACAAGGTGAAATACATAGCACCTTATATAGACATGATAGAAAGCGTCGATTCGCTAAAACTCCTAAAAGAAATCGACAAACAGGCACGAGCCAACAACCGAAAGATAAAAGTTTTGTTGGAATTACACATTGCCCAAGAAGAAGCGAAATATGGCTTTTCCATTGAGGAATGCCGGAACATGTTGAATGAAGGAGAATGGAAAAGCCTGAAACATGTTGAGATTTGCGGATTGATGACAATGGCCACAAATACAGAAGACAAGCAGCAGATATATTCCGAATTCTCTACTGCCTATGAGTTCTTCAAAGAAGCAAAAATGAAGTATTTTTATGACAACGACAACTTTCGCGAATGCAGTTGGGGCATGAGCCATGACTATGAAATAGCCGTTAAATGCCATTCGACTATGGTACGTATCGGCACATCCATATTCGGTCCACGCATTTATTAAGACGCGATATTCAAAAGCAAAACGGGAGGAAAACACAAGTTCCTCCCGTTTTGCTTTCTTTATATTATTATATTACACTGAAATATCAGTTAGCAGATTCAAATTCGTTCAAGAAACGTACATCATTTTCCGAGAACATTCTCAAGTCGGCCACTTGATACTTCAAGTTTGTAATACGCTCAACACCCAATCCGAAAGCGTACCCTGTATAAACATTACTATCTATACCACATGCTTCAAGAACATTAGGATCAACCATACCACAACCAAGGATTTCCACCCATCCGGTATGTTTGCAAAATCCACAACCAGTACCGCCACAGATATGGCATGATATATCCATTTCGGCGCTCGGCTCCGTAAATGGGAAATAACTAGGACGCAAACGTATCTTTGTTTCAGGACCAAATAGTTCACGTGCAAATGTCAACAACACTTGTTTCAAATCAGTAAAAGAAACATTTTTGTCTACATATAGACCCTCTATCTGATGAAAGAAACAATGCGCACGGGCAGATATCGCCTCATTGCGATATACTCGACCAGGACAAATAACACGTATTGGTGGACGCTGACATTCCATTATGCGACTTTGGTCATTGGATGTATGTGAACGCAAAAGGATATTCTTCGTAACGTCATTAGGATGCGTTTCCACAAAGAACGTATCCTGCATATCTCTAGCCGGATGGTCTGCAGCAAAGTTCAGTTTTGTGAAAACATGCAAGTCGTCATCTATCTCAGGTCCTTCTGCCAACGTAAATCCCATCCTCTGAAAGATATCAATAATTTGATTACGCACGATTGTAAGGGGATGACGGGTACCCAATTTTATCGGATACGCAGAACGCGTCAAGTCAACAAATTGTTCAGACTCGTCATTTTGTTCTGCCACATGCTCTTTGAGTTCTTCGATTTTTAGGATTGCCTGCTGCTTGAGCTCATTGATTTTCATACCGACAGTTTTCTTCTGTTCAGCAGCCACATTGCGGAAATCCGCCATCAATGCAGTGATTTCACCTTTTTTACTCAAATACTTCAATCGTAGATTTTCAATCTCGTCAGCATTTTTAGCAGACAAGTTGTTCACCTCTTCAAGCAATTGTTCAATTTTGTCTAATATCATAATTGCGAATTAAATACAACCTTACATTCTTATCCGAAGATATTTGTCGGACTACACTTCTGTTACCTAGCAAGGCATAGCCTGTGTATCCTGTAAATCATTGCAAAGGTAATGTTTTTTTGTGATAAATTCGGGAGCATATCGAAATAAAGTCGTAAATTTGCCGAAAATTTGAGAGACAACAAGTCTGTCTCAAAGATGGTCTTATGAGAAAAGGTTTTCTTTTTATTGTGTCAGCATTGGCCGCTACCATCCTTATGGGATTATCCATACTTGGTTGTACCGACAAAAAATCAGTTGCCAATGAGAATGATAGCATAGACAGCACCTCAAACATTGTTGCTGCAGATACTCTAGAACAAATCATCTCTGAAACACCGATGCCAAAGGCTGCCGATGAGTTGTTTGACGATTTCTTCTTCAACTTCGCTGCGAACAAGAAACTGCAGCGAAAAAGAATTAAATTTCCTTTAAAAGTCATACGGAGAAATAGCATATCTACCATTTCTGCAAATCAATGGGCAATTGACCATTTTTTCATGAAACAAGATTTCTACACGCTTATCTTCGACAATCCACGTCAGATGAAAATTGTCAAAGATACAACCGTTTGCCATGTGGTTGTTGAGAAGATCTACTTAAAAAAACATTCAATAAAGCAATACATCTTTGACAGAGAAAACGGACAATGGCAGATGACTTCTATCAACTATGATGATATGTCAAAAAGCGAAAATGCCTCTTTTCTGAACTTCTACAGTCATTTTGTGGCCGACTCCGCTTATCAAGTACATAGTGTCAATGACCCATTGCAATTCTCCGGTCCAGACCCAGACAATGATTTTGGCACAATGAATGGCATTTTAGCTCCTGAACAATGGCCGTCTTTTGCGCCAGAATTACCACAGAATGTAATATACAACATCCTTTACGGACAAAAATACGGCAAAAGCCAACAAAAGATATTCATTATTCGAGGTATCGCCAACGGACTAGAAACAGAACTGACATTCAGAAAGAAAAATGGTCAGTGGAAACTTACAAAACTGATAATGTAATGAAAGAATATCAAAATTTCAGTTTGCTGAACCACAATACATTTGGCATAGATGTCAAATGCGAGCACTTTGTTGATTTTCAAAATGCAGAAGAAGTCGGTCCGTTTTTTCAAACACACAATTTCCGAAATACCCCTCTTCTCATCATCGGCAAAGGCAGTAATCTATTGCTCACAAAAGATTTTTCAGGTTGGGTATTACATTCTTCCATTAAAGGGAAACAAGTGATTGCTGAAAACGACTCTTCATCGGACATCTATATCCGGTGCGGATCTGGTGAAACATGGGACGATATTATCAGTTATTGTATTGAGAACGACTGGCATGGTCCTGAAAACTTGTCACTGATACCGGGTGACGTAGGGGCGAGTGCCGTTCAAAACATCGGCGCATATGGAGCAGAAATAAAAGACTTTATTTCCACAGTGGAAGCCATTGAGATTGCGACAGGAAAACCCGTTACATTTTCGCAAAACGATTGTCACTACGGATACCGCGATAGTCGGTTCAAACACGAGTGGAAAGACCAATATTTCATCACTCACGTTACCTATAGATTTTCAAAGATCTACACGCCAAACACGAGTTACGGCAACATCAAGGTCTCACTTACAGAACAAGGAATTAGCACGCCAACACCGACCCAATTACGCAACACGATTATCAATATCAGACAAAAAAAACTGCCAGACCCCGCAATAGAAGGAAACGCTGGAAGTTTTTTCATGAACCCTATAGTTGAAAAAGAGATTTTTCAGAATCTCTTGGCCATCTATCCTCAAATACCACATTATACAATCGATGAACATCATATCAAAATCCCAGCTGGATGGCTAATTGAGCAATGTGGATGGAAAGGAAAATCCTTGGGACGTGCAGGAGTCCATGACAAGCAGGCTCTAGTTTTGGTGAATAAGGGCGGCGCAAATGGCCAAGAAGTCGTAACTCTCTACAAGACCGTTATAACAGACGTAAAAGAGAAATTCGGCATCGAAATACATCCTGAGGTCAACGTAAAATAAAAACACTAGAAGAATGCAAGACAAGTCAGTCAAAGTTACATTACTAGGAACGGGAACATCAGGTGGTGTACCATCTCTTGGATGTCATTGTCCTGTATGTGATAGCAAGGATTCCAAAGACAAGAGACTACGGAGCGTTTGCCTACTTGAAACAAACACCACCCGTATTCTAATAGATTGTGGTCCCGACATACGGCAACAAATGATGCCACTACCTTTTCACCGACTCGACGGCATACTTTTGACCCATGTACATTACGACCATGTTGGCGGTTTGGATGATCTTCGGCCTTTTTGTACCTTTGGCGACATCAATGTCTTTGCCGACCACCATACGACAAGCACATTACGCCAAACCATGCCGTACTGCTTTGAGAAAGACCTCTATCCAGGAGTTCCTCTTATCAGATTGCATGATATACAGGCACACGAACAATTCAAAATTGGAGATATTCCTGTTCTCCCAATTATGGTCATGCATGACAAACTCCCCATCCTCGGTTATAGATTTGGGAAATTTGCCTATATCACAGATATGAAAAGTATCAGCAATGAAGAACTAGAATATTTGTCAGATTTGGACATTCTAGTTGTCAATGCCCTTAGATTTGAAAAAGAGCACCACTCACATCTCTTAGTTAAAGATGCGATTGCATTTGCAGAGAAAATCGGGGCCCGCCAAACATATTTGACACATTGTAGCCATGGAATCGGACTTTACAAGGACTCACGAAAGAAGTTGCCCCAAAATGTAGAACTAGCCCATGACGGTATGACATTCAATGTTTCCGTTTCTTTCTAAACAAGGGAAAATAGTCTGACACGCCTTGGTATTTGCGATAGAGTTTCCATCCCAACAACAATCCGTCAACCAAACCTGTTCCAACATTCATCATATTAAAGATGCGTTGAGTAGGTGACTGCGAGTTGACATTGTCGCCGTGAACCATATTATCCCATAAAGATGAAATTCTTTCCTCATCATCTTGCATT
This sequence comes from Flexilinea sp., assembly GCA_963653995.1. GTDB lineage: Bacteria > Bacteroidota > Bacteroidia > Bacteroidales > Bacteroidaceae > Prevotella. The sequence goes on along the minus strand of CAVJZJ010000007.1, from coordinate 28,739 downwards.
TCACGACGGATAACATCTTTCATACTAGCGATATCCGACAACGTTTTCACCTCATGACAAACGATATTATTAGGCTTATTCGTCATTTCTTTACTGCATTAATATGCTGACAAGCAACTTTACCAAAGGACGTTCAAGCAACCGTTTTCTGAACAGTATACACAACACAAAAACAAGTGCATAAACGCCTGCAATTACACAAAAAGCACTACCCTCGCCCATATATTGTTTCAGCCCATAAGCAGCAGCAAATGACAAGTAAATGAGCATCAGCAACAATAGCAGAGACAATATCACAACCATAACAACGGCTGTAAGCAACCGCACAACCTTATCAATTACATCGAGCTTCACATATTTTGTCTGAAGCCCGATGTAATGTTTCAAAACTTCTACAAGTTGCCCTAATGTCTCTATGTTTCTATCCGTTGAGAACATAAGAAACTTCCTTATTCTACACTTTGTGCCTCTTTGATGTCGTCAACCAAATCGTCGACTTCCTTACGGCTCAACTTGATATTGTGTTTCTTGCAAAAATCGTCCACAGCATCACCGATTTTTGTACGTGTCTCGCTCCCCTTCTCTGGGGCCATCAATAAACCAAGTGCTGCGCCAGCGATAGCACCTCCGAAGAAAGCGCCAATGTAACCTAATGCTTTCATATTCTTATATCATTAAAAGTGGAACATTATTTTGTGAGCATCTGCTCAACGGCAAATGTAGCAAAAGAATAGCGAATGCAAATACTTTACCCTGCGATTTTTTGTTAAAAAATAAGGTAAAAAGCGAATTAACATACTTTATGCGGACAAAACGGCCGATATGTATAGGATATTTTGTAATTTCGCAATACTTACATACTATTACATAACGAATAACCACGAATTAAAAGATTCCGAATATGAAAAAAAACATCGTTCTTTGTGCAGGATTGTGCATCGCACTGGCATTTAGCAGTTGCAAATCGAAAGAGAGTGCCTACAAGAAAATGTACGACAAAGCCCAGGCTCGACAAGAAAGTCAAATCACAGAACCTGCTGTCACAGAGACACCCGTGGTGGCTCCTATTGTCGAGAAGCCCGCTACTGAAACTACAACCATTGACAACGGTGACAATGTTGCTGTACGGTCCGAGAACGTTACACTTATCAGTGGCTCCGGTCTGAAAAATTTCAGCGTGGTTGTAGGTTCCTTCTCCGTACGTGCCAACGCAGATGGACTTCAGCAAAAATTGAAGAACGCTGGATACGATGCCCAAATTGTCTACAATTCAGAGAAAGGAACATACCGTGTCATCTCGTCAACATTTGACACCAAAAATGACGCAGTACGCTCTCGTGACCAATTCCGCAACACTTATAACGGAGCATGGCTTCTCTATAAAAAATAAGCCCAACAAACACCCATTCTGCAACAATACACCAAAGCAAACGATAGCATTGTGACCCGAATACTTTCGATAGATTATGGAAAGAAGCGCACGGGTATAGCAGTCACCGATCCGTTACAAATCATTGCTAACGGATTGGCGACTGTTCCAACGTGTAGCCTTATGACATACTTGCAAGACTATACGTCAAAGGAACAAGTAGAGAGGATTGTCATCGGAGAACCCAAAAAGATGGACGGAACTCCCAGTGAAAATCTTGCACGGGTCAAACAATTTGTAGCAAAATGGAAAAAGTGCTCAACCATCCCCATCGAATATTTCGATGAAAGATTTACATCCGTGTTAGCCCATCAAGCCATGATAGATAGTGGTATTGGGAAAAAGGCACGACGGGACAAGGCACTGGTCGATGAAATTAGTGCGACCATCATACTACAGGACTATCTGCAGCATAGAAAAAATGTCCATGGATAAATACGAAAAAGTATCATTGGCACCCCATGGACGAAACAACGCAACATATCTATAGAGAAGCGCTTTTACTGTATAAAATTTTCAAAATGATATTACCAATCTATATTTATGGCAACCCTGTATTACGGGCTGTCGCAAAAGACATCACCCCTGACTATCCTGATTTGTCTACACTTATAGACAATATGTATGAAACACTGACCGAAAGCGACGGCATCGGACTTGCTGCCCCACAAATAGGAAAAGATATAAGACTTGTTGTCATAGACCTTGACGTACTCAGCGATGATTTTTCTGAATACAAAGGATTCCGCAAAGCCTTCATCAACCCCTATATTCTTGACTATGATGAAGAATCCCCCAAAAAATCCATGGAAGAAGGCTGTCTCTCCCTCCCAGGAATACACGAAAGTGTAAACCGCCCGACACGTATCCACGTAAAATATATGGACAAAGACTTTCAAGAGCATGACGAATGGGTAGACGGCTACCTGGCTCGCGTTATGCAGCACGAATTCGACCATCTTGACGGAAAAATGTTTATAGACCGCATTTCTCCCATGCGCAAACAGATGATACGCAGCAAACTGAAATCACTATTATTGGGACGTTTCCGTTGTTCATACCGGACAAAGACAGCAAAGAAATGAAAAAATACATAGTCCTCTTGTTATCATTGTTGTCCATACAACAGGCCTATGCGCAGTACAATACTGATCGCCTAATGATTACAGGGCGTAGCGCATTGTACTATGAGGACTATGTTCTTTCCATACAATATTTCAATCAAGTACTCAATGCCAAACCTTATTTGTATGAGCCTTGGTACTTTCGCGGTGTTGCAAAATTCTATCTTGACGATTTCGTTGGAGCCGAAAAAGATGTGACAAAAGCCATCGAGCTCAATCCCTACATATACAATATGTATGAATTGCGCGGCCTTTGCCGCATTCATCAAAAAAATTTCGATGAAGCCATTTCAGACTATACAAAATCCTTGTCAATAGAACCATTTAACCAAAGTGCATGGTACAACCGCGCGTTATGTCGTATAGAGAAAAAGGATTACGAAACAGCGCAAAAAGATCTTGACACCATTATCTCCAAGTGGGACAAATTCTCTGAAGCTTACTCCGTAAGAGCTGAGGTATATCTGCTACAGAAAGACACCATATCCGCAGACAAATGGCTAGACAAAAGTCTCACCATCGACCCATACAATGCCAATGCATGGCAAGCAAGAGCCATGATTGCCTTATCAAAAAACGAGTGGAAGAATGCAGACACTTACCTCGGCAAGGCAATACATCTAAAGCCAAAGGACGTCAATAGTTATATTAATCGAGCCTTGGCACGTTACAATCTCAACAATCTCAGAGGAACGATGTCCGATTACGACACAGCCCTCGACATTGATCCTAATAATTTTCTAGCACATTACAACCGCGGACTACTCCGTATGCAACTTGGGGATGACAATCGCGCCATAACCGATTTCAACTACGTCATCAAGATGGAACCAGAAAATGTTATGGCAATATTCAACCGTGCCATACTTCTTGACAAAACAGGGAATCTTCATGCAGCAATTCGGGACTACAGCAAGGTCATCAGTCAATTTCCCAATTTCTGGACCGGTCTTTCCAGACGTGCGAACTGCTACCGCCGACTAGGCATGACAGGGAAGGCTGAATTGGACGAATTTCGTATTCTAAAAGCGCAAATGAACAAACATCTAGGTGTACAACCGAGATGGAGCAACGCTACGCGAAAGAAAATGCGACGCCGCAGCGAAACTGATCCTGAAAAGTACAACCAGATGGTCGTTGATGACAATACGAGTGTGGAACATGAATACAAGAGCGAATATCGAGGCAAAATACAGAACCGTAACATAGAAATGCAATTCTTGCCGATGTACGTACTGTCTCTTTCGCCATACAATAGCGATATCAGCCAATACCAACCCTACTCGCAAAATGTAGAACAATTCAACCACGCACAGAAATCACGACATACTATATACATAAATTGCTATAACCTGCAATTGAATGAACAACAATCTCAAAATTATCTTGCATACATCGACACACTGACTACAGCCATAGAAACAAACACCTCGAGCAAAGGTATGAGTAACGACTTGCTAAACCGCTCCATTTCTTATGCGACTGTACAGGACTACGAGTCTGCTCAAACCGATATCACAATATTCTTGACATCAGATAGTACAAGTTCACTTTCCTTTTGGCAACGGGCCATCTGTCAATGGCGCATCAACGAATTCAACACATCACAGGGTGTGGACACGAAACTGAAAAATGCAAGCATCATTGATGACTTGACCACAGCCATCAATCTGGACACGTCCAATCAATACCTATACTATGACCGAGCCAATGTTTACGCCTGCGATGGCAATTATAAGCAAGCCATCGCAGACTACACCATGGCAATTTCCCTTGACCCCAATTTGGCTGAAGCCTATTACAACCGCGGTCTTGCCTATATGAATATCCAAGACAAGTCTGCGGGTATATCAGACCTTAGCAAGGCTGGTGAACTCGGTCTGTATGATGCCTATAGCCTAATCAAGCGCATCGGAAAAGAAACGAAATAAATAACAACACGGTCTATTCTTTGTCCAAGCAATAGCAGATATAGGCAATGAAGAGTCCAAGTATTCGGGCTGAAAGACTACAGTATTCAGGCTGAACAATTGTAGTATTCAGGCTGAACAATTGTAGTATTCAGGCTGAACAACCGCAGTATTCGGACTCAAATACTGCGGTATTCGGACCAAATACTGCAGTATTTACTACCGAATACTGACTAACATAAAGTTTTGCCGACACAAATTCTTTCTACAACATACTAATTCTCCAATATACAAACAACCCTCACCTATTGATTTCCAAATCGGCGAGGGTGTTGTAGAATAATCTTTATACTTCTATTTGCGCATCATTATGAACATTCGCTCACTCTGCCGATTTTTCTTTTGGCATTTTTTCACGCAAATAGTTCAAAAACAACTGCAAGGCTTTGCTCGTAGCAATGGCAAGATTGATATCACGACCAAAGTCTTCACTCAACTTTTGAGTTACTATTTCATGTGCATTCCCACACGCCAACCAAATCGTGCCTACGGGAATGTCAGCAGTTCCCCCACCGGGTCCTGCAACACCTGTAGAAGCAATGGCAAAATCTACATGAAGAGTATTCAGAGCCCCTTGCACCATTGCCTTTGCAACATCCTCACAAACAGCAGTTTTATCCGCTAGAACTTGGGCATCCACACCAAGAAGATTTTCTTTTACCTCGTTTGTATACGATATGATACCACCTTTGAAATATGTAGATGCTCCAGGAACGGCAATGATAGACTCGGCTATACGACCTCCGGTACAACTTTCTGCAGTACCTACAGTAAGTCCGGACTCATAAAGGTACTGCTGTATTTCACGACTTAATATTTTCTTTTCGAATTCCATCTTTTGTATATTATATATCGATTGTTTTCCTTATTTGAATGTAACCTTGCTGAATGCGGGTGCATCAATTTGACAAAAATCATGGTCCAAATACTTGTAATAGCCTGTTACACCTATCATTGCAGCATTGTCCGTAGTATAACTGAATTTGGGTATATAGACTGTCCATCCGTACCGACGCGCATGGTCGTGGAATGCAGCACGCAATCCATTGTTGGCAGATACGCCTCCTGCGACTGCTACATACTTAATTCCGGTAGTTTTGACGGCTAGCCTTAATTTCCGCATCAAGATATCCACAATCGTGTATTCAAGACTTGCTGCCAAATCATTTTTGTGGTGTTCCACAAAATCAGGGTCATCTGCCACCCATTTGCGTAAACTATAAAGAAAAGACGTCTTCAGACCACTGAAACTATAATCCATTCCCGCAATGTGCGGTTCGGCAAATTTATAAGCCTTCGGATTGCCCTGACGTGCCAGTTTGTCTATTATAGGTCCGCCCGGATACCCAAGTCCCATCACTTTGGAACATTTGTCTATGGCCTCTCCTGCAGCATCGTCAATAGTTTGCCCCAACACTTCCATATCGTTGTACGCATTGACCTTCACAATCTGCGAGTTTCCACCACTCACCAACAAGCAAATGAAAGGAAATGGCGGTGATACGTGATCATCGGATGCATCATTGATGAAATGAGCCATAATATGACCTTGAAGGTGATTGACATCTATGAGAGGAACCCCCAAACTCAGCGCCAAACCTTTGGTGAAACTGACACCAACAAGCAGAGAACCCATAAGTCCGGGACCGCGGGTAAATGCGATTGCAGAAATTTGCTCTTTTGTTATACCCGCACGTTTGATTGCCTCACTTACTACTGGTACTATATTCTGTTGGTGAGCACGTGAGGCCAATTCCGGAACGACTCCTCCATATGCCCGATGGACATCCTGGGAAGCGGTAACATTGCTCAGCAGAACGTTTCCATGAAGGACTGCAGCTGAAGTATCGTCACAACTGCTTTCTATTCCTAATATGTATATATCCTTTTCCATTATTGACAATATAATTGTTATGGAGACTCCATCAGTGGGTGAGGATTTCCACACCGTGCTCTGTCATCACAAAAGTGTGTTCCCACTGCGCACTCGGTTTCTCATCTCCTGTAATAACTTCCCATCCGTACTCATCATCAGCATCAATAAATACCTTCCACGTACCCATATTTATCATCGGCTCGATGGTGAACACCATACCAGGAACAATCAGCATACCTTGTCCTTTGTGACCGACATGCATCACATCTGGCTTTTCATGGAACTCAAGTCCTACTCCATGTCCACAGAGGTCGCGTACAACGCCATAATGGTATTTCTCTGCATGCTTCTGGATAGCATGACCTATATCTCCAACAAAGCAATAAGGTTTGGCGGCTTCCGCACCAATCTCAAGACATTCTTTTGCGACTTGAACCAACTGTTCTTTCTCAGGAGTTGTCTTTCCAATGATAAACATACGCGAAGCATCTGCATAATAACCATCGAGAATAGTAGTGAAATCAACATTTACGATATCACCATCTTGTAATACATCCTCCTCTTTGGGTATACCATGGCAAACCACTTCATTGATGCTGGTACATACACTCTTGGGATATCCTTCATATCCGAGACATGCAGGTGTAGCACCATGTGCCACGCAATAGTCGTAACAGATTTTGTCTATTTCGAGAGTACTCATACCTGCATGTATTTGTTTGGCGACCTCGTCAAGAACACCTGTGTTGACAATACCGCTTTTACGAATTCCCTCTATCTGTTCTGGGGTTTTGACAAGACTACGCGAAGGGACTTCTTTACCTTTGTTCTCCCAATACATCACTTGTTTATCAAGTTCGGTCACTGGTTGCCCCGGCAGACAATGCCATACCTTTTTCTTCTTAAATACCATTGTGTATTTCTCCTATTCTTGTTTCTATTTATTGTTGCCTCACTATATTATGAACCGAACAAATTCATTTTGTTGTTCCTTGCTTCCTCAATGGAAGAAAGATTTCTTTGGGATTCCGAATATTCCCTACGCAATTTACTATAACGAGCGTTTAATTCCTCCTCAACTACATCCCTATCGCGCTTATCAAGAAGACGAGCCGCCATCAATGGATTTTGCGAAGCGTCTTTCATCCATGCCACAATTCCATCATAGACAGGTGCGATCTTGAGGGCAACATGCAATTCGCTCGTTGTTGCGCCACCAATCATAATAGGTATTTTCAGTCCCGCCTTTCGCATTTCAGTAGCCACATGTACCATTTCATCCAAACTCGGTGTAATCAAGCCACTCAGACAAACAATGTCTACACTTTGTTCTATCGCTTTCCTAACAATCTGCTCGGCTGGGACCATCACCCCTAAATCAATCACCTCGTAATTATTGCAGGCCAACACCACAGATACAATGTTTTTTCCGATGTCGTGTACATCTCCTTTCACCGTAGCCAATAGTATACGACCATTAGATGTACAGCGATCAGATTGCTCCGATTCGATAAACGGCTGAAGGATAGAAACAGCCTTCTTCATCGTTCTTGCAGTTTTGACAACTTGGGGAAGGAACATTTTTCCACAACCGAAGAGTTCTCCTACGGTATTCATTCCATCCATCAATGGCCCTTCAATGATATTGACTGCTTTCGGATATATTTCAAGGGCCTGATGAATATCCTCATCAAGAAAATCAGGAATGCCCTTGACCAATGCATAACTCAAACGTTTTTCGACTACATCTTGCCTCCACATCAAAGAGTCATCTTTTGCCACCATACCAGTAGAGCTACCACCTCGAGGATTCTTTTCGGTATCGGCAGCAGCCTTCAGTTCGTCTGCAAGTTTTATCAGAGACTCGGCTGCATTGGCATTCCGATTGAGAACGACGTCCTCTATTATACGCAAATGTTCAGATGGAATATCATCATATGTTACTCTGGTCGATGGATTCACAATACCGAAATCCATACCATGCTGTATGGCATGATACAAGAACACCGCATGCATTGCCTCGCGAATATAATTATTTCCTCTGAATGAGAAAGACAGATTGCTCACACCTCCACTCACATGAGCACCGGGCAAGTATTTACGTATCCATTCCGTAGCACGAATGAAATCCACTGCATAGTTGGCATGTTCCTCCATACCTGTAGCAATGGCCAACACGTTGGGATCGAAGATGATGTCAAGAGGATTCATCCCCACTTCCACCGTCAGGAGTCGGTATGCTCTTGACGCAATTTCTATACGACGTTCGTAACTGGTAGCTTGGCCTTGTTCATCAAAACACATGACAACGACAGCCGCTCCAAACCTTTTCACGTCGCGCGCATGACTAAGAAAAGTCTCCTCACCTTCTTTGAGTGAGATGGAATTTACGATACACTTACCTTGTACGCATTTCAACCCGGCAACAATAACATCCCACTTTGACGAATCTATCATCACTGGGACACGGGCTATATCAGGTTCTGCAGCAATAGAATTGAGAAAGTTGACCATCTCTGTACGGGCATCAAGCAAACCGTCATCCATATTGATGTCTATCACTTGGGCCCCTGCAGCTACCTGATTCCTGGCTATAGCCAACGCCTCCTCGTATTTTTTCTCTTTGATCAGCCGAAGAAATTTTCTAGACCCCGCCACATTGCATCTTTCTCCTACATTTACAAAACGGATATCTGAAGTCACATTCAGCAATTCCAAACCACTAAGCAGCATCGTGGAAGAAGGAGAAGACGGAATACGCGGACTCCTGTCCTTGACGAGTGGGACATATTGCGCAATGAATTTTTCAGTGGTTCCGCAACACCCACCGACTATATTTACCAATTGCTCATCAATCAGTTCTCCGATTTGTAGAGCCATCGACTCTGGAGTTTCGTCGTACTGTCCCAAACTATTGGGGAGACCGGCATTGGGATAAGCACTGACGTAATATGGTGAACGGCGGGCCAAATCCTGTAAAAACGGTTTCATCTGCTTCGCCCCAAATGAGCAATTCAATCCGACAGAAAAGATGGGATACGCACTTACACTCGCAAGGAAAGCATCCAACGTCTGCCCACTAAGCGTTCTTCCAGCCAAATCACTGACCGTGACGCTCAACATGATTGGGAGGCGTACCCCCCTACCCTGCATAGTATAGATAGCAGCATCTATTGCAACCTTGGCATTGAGAGTATCAAAAATCGTTTCAATCAGTATGATATCAATACCACCTTCAATCAAGGCATCAATTTGTTCGCAATATGCAGCAAAGAGGGTATCGTAGTCCAAATCCCGTATGGCAGGATTGCTTACATCTGGACTCATCGAACAAGTCTTGTTGGTTGGACCGACCGAACCAGCCACAAACCGAGGTTTATCATGAGTAGAATATGTGTCGGCTGCACGACGGGCAAGTCTTGCTCCCTCAAAGGCCATCTCGCATGCATACTCCTCAAGACCATAATCAGCCTCAGATATACGCTGGCTACTGAATGTATTGGTTGAGATGATGTCTGCACCTGCCTCAAGGTATTTACGGTGAATATCGGCGATAACGTCAGGCCGCGTAATATTGAGCATATCATTATTACCGAGCATCATTCCCTTTACCTGTTCAAAACGGGTACCGCGGAAATCACTTTCCGATAAAGCATACTGCTGTATCATCGTCCCCATTGCACCGTCAAGAATGAGTATTCCCTTTCTTACAATATCCTCGAGTACTGCCATCATCAATAATGCTTCATTGCACGATCCATTTCGCGACGGTCTTCTTTCTCCTTAAGCGTCTGACGCTTGTCGTATTCTTTTTTGCCCTTGCATAAAGCGATGTCCATTTTCGCACGCCCATGTTCATCTATAAACACAAGCAATGGAACAATCGTATAACCTGTCTGCTGGGTCGCACTTTGCAATTTTGCAATTTCGCGTTTGGTCAACAACAGTTTACGCTCACGTTTGCTTTCATGATTACTATAAGAGCCATAAAAATAGGGGGAAATGTTCATACCCTTCACCCATATTTCACCATTAGTGATATAGCAGAATGTATCGACAAGACTTGCTTTTCCAAGTCGTATAGACTTGATCTCAGTACCAGTCAAAACGATACCCGCTGTAAAAGTCTCGATAAAGAAATATTCAAATGAGGCTTTCTTGTTCTTTATGTTTACAGGACTCTTTTTCCTGATTTTCTCTTCTTCCTTGTTCATTGTCTATCAATTATCTGTAGGAGTGGAAGGTAAAATTGTCACGAAGTCATCCAAATGTTCGTCTACATACATGGCAATACGTTCTGACCAATGTTCCTCATTTTCCACAAAAGTATCATCTAACTCATCAAAATCAGGAAATTGTTCAAACAAAGCCATAAATTCATCGTCTGAGCACTCTTTCTCAATCAACTCATGGTGAGCGAAATATAATTTTCGTCCACTATACAACAATTTTGACAAGTCAGACAGTCCCCATGACTTCATCATTTTTGCCAACGGATTGAGAAAAATGAAGCCACCGTTTCCATTATGGATTAGCTGAACGAATCCGCCATCCATTACCTCTTCACGCAGTATATCGTAAGCCAACAACGTAATTTGGGAAATATTCAGACTCTCCATATTGTCAGCCGTCAATTCGCCACCGATTGCTTCTTTTATGGTATTCGTGACCGTATTCAAGAAATCATCGATACCATTCTCAGCTGCTTGAGCCAATATGTTGTCATGTACAGTAATTTGCACCTTTCTCGTTTCCATATTTATCCTATTATATGCAAAAGTAGAGAAAAAAAACGAATTATCCAGTTTGTTTGAAGATGAAATCAGAATTTTCAAGATTGCCAACACCTACAACGTAGACCTAAAAACAGGACTTCTACACACGCTCTTCAATAAAATAGCGCGGTCTCCGTTTTACCTCTGTATAGATTTTACCTATATAGAGTCCAGTAATTCCTACACCCGTTGTGACAATACCACCAATAAACCAAAGCGAAACGAGCATAGAAGTCCAACCTTGTATGGTAGCGCCCTTGGAATATTCTATCAATCCATAGAATATTATAGCAATTGCTACAATCGTCATAGCAAGACCGACAAAAGTAATAAACTTCAAAGGAGCAACCGAGAAAGAAGTAATGCCGTCAACACTGAAGGCCAACATTTTCTTCAATGGATATTTGGATTCACCTGCTTCCCGCGCTTTGCGGTCGTAATACACAAACCCTTCTTGGAAACCCAGTTCGCGAACAATGGCACGAAGGAAAAGATTTCTTTCTGAATATTGCATTAAGGCTTTCAAGGCTCGATTGCTCATCAAACGAAAATCCGCATGATTGTATATCACATCCTTGTCAGCCATTTGCATAATCCGGTAGAAAGCTTGGGCCGTAAACCTTTTGAATAAGGTATCGGTCTTGCGTTCCTTGCGTACACCATAGACTATATCCTTTCCGGACTGCAACTGACGCACCATATCTACAATGACATTCTCGTCATCCTGCAAATCTGCATCTATACTGACCATGGCATCACAATGATCAACAGAAGCTTCCATACCAGCCCACAACGCATTTTGATGCCCACGATTGTGGGATAGTTTCAACCCGCTAACAAAAATCGAATTGTGGGCCGCTTCCTTAATCATTGACCATGTTGTATCAGAACTTCCATCATCTACAAGAAGAAGTTGCGTATCTACTCCAGTTTCCTGCTTTATTCTTTCTGCCAAAGTTTCCAATACTGCAATGGTCTTCGACAACACCTCCTGCTCATTATAACAAGGAATGACGATATTGATTTTCATATATAATCATTTTCTGTAGGCAAAGGTACGTTTTTCTCAACAAAAAACAAAATGTATCGGCAATACATACATCATGCCGCTTGCCTCTCACACATTTTTGTGCAAAAAAACAAGCGGCAATAAACCGATGCAAGAAAATCTAACGAACCCGATAGAATCAGATAGCCTCAATAAATGCGACTACCGCATCACGATCAGATTTGCTCAGTTTGTAGAAATTCTGAACTGACCAATGGGCATCGCTCTTAGAACTATAACCATGCCACATAATGGCTTCCACTACAGTCTTCGCACGGCAATCATGCAGACGGTCGTCAGAACCTGTATTGCGTTTTGAAAGTCCACGTCCCCATAGTGGCGTGGTCCGACACCATCCGTAGATAATATCATTTTCCATGTAAAGACGATGCTGCACCAAATCTGTGTAAGGATAAATCTTTTGATGGGGATAGGTCGGGAGTTTTCCCAAACTGTTCACATAGTCAGATGCCCAATAGTTGTCATCACCCGTCGTCCAAGAAGGCCGGTGACAAGAAGCACACCCCATTTGCATGAACAATTCTTTTCCACGCTGCACGGTCGTACTGTTAAGATTGCGAGCGCGCGGTACGGAAAGTCCTCGTTGCCAAACCATAAAATCATAGTACTGTTGGTCGGACATCTCTTCACCAAACTTCTTGATGAAGTTTTCCTCATATTCAGGTGCATCAGCCTCCGAATTCAATCCCAATAGATGCTCAACTTTCTTCGCAACTTCTTCTGGTGTATCTGCATAATAGGGATTCAGCAATGACTGGGAGTCCTTACCATTCTCCATGATATACTTGATGACATTTTCATTTTCACTATTGGCCTTGGCCCACTCTTTGGTTGAATAAAGATAGTGGAGATCCTTGCGTGTCACATTACAAACTTCCCAAATGGCATAATCTTGTTGAAGGGAGGCACGGGTAAGTTGATAATTGAAGCGCTTGATTCCCTTCTTACCATGACTCAACTCCATATACGCCGTTGATGCCCATGTATTGTTGGCCTTATCCCACATCATCGGATTGAGTTCTGCATGAGCGGCCTCACTCTGATATTGTTTTTTGATAGAATCCTCGGGGATAGCATCAAGAAGAGCTGCACCACCGATACCTATTGTGGATTCCAAACGTACGGTAAACCCTGCTGCCGGCATTGGACTAGCGTGAATGGCACTCATCGCCACAGTCACTTCAGGATAACTAAGGTCGTAAGTTTCACCATCAGGGAACTTGTTTCCATGCTCATCTGTAGCATGTTTCCACTCTATATTGATGCCACCCTCGTCGATTTCAGGAAGAAAAGGTGTCACGGACATCGTTTGGGGTACTCCCGTTATCTGACTCACGTAAGTATCCTTCTCATAAAATTTGCCATTTGCATCTGTGCTTCCTGCAGAATAAAAGAGTGCAAGGAGATATCCGTTACCCATTTGATCGGCCGCATATTTGGTTTGGCGCTTGCCATGACCATAATTCGGATGACAATAAATACACGAGCGCCGAGAAAAAATCGGCCCTAGTCCTTTATAGGGATTGGTATTCAAAGTGTATTTATGCTCAAACACAGTTTCACCATTGGTAAAGGCATCAGACATACCTAACTGTGTGACCGCTGGAGTTTCATCCTCATAACAATGAACGGTCGTGTTTTCCGTAGTTCCAAGTACACCACCCGGATACCATTCCTCAGCCGTGAAGTTGCCGACATTCTTGCCCACATAATCATTATCAGTAATTTGGATTTCAGGTTCACTGACATCGTCATGACAAGCAGTTAAGGCGAAAAGACATCCTGTCAAGAGAATTAAACTTCTATTTTTTTTCATTGATTTCCTATGGTTGTTAAAGAAAGAAAAGGCATGATGCCCTAATAGAGGGCACCATGTCTTTTATTGATATTGATCTGAACGAATTAGATAGAGCGCAAGAACTTCACCACTGCATCACGGTCGGCTTTTGAAGCCTTGTAGAAATTGAGTGCAGAAGAATACGCATGGCTCTTCTTGCTATAGCAATGCCACATAATGGCCTCGACCTCGTTGCGGGCACGGCAGTCATGAAGACGGTCTTCCGCACCAGTATTAACAAGCGAAAGACCACGACCCCAAAGAGGTGTTGTACGACACCATGAACCATGAATATCATTCTTCATGTAAAGTTTATGTTGCACGAAGTCTGAATAGGGATAAATGGTTTGGTTCTTGTAACGCGGCAAAGGTTTGTCACCAATGAGGTAAGATGTGATATAGTTATCATCTGTTGTCTGCCATTTTGCACGATGACAACTAGCGCATCCCCACTTCATAAAAAGTTCTTTTCCGTGCTGCACATCAGCGTCGTTCAGATTGCGTGCGCGCGGAATAGCAAGGCCGCGATGCCATACCATAAAAGCATAATAATCGTCCATGCTTTGTTCTGGTTGGAAACCATTGTCGAACTGATTGGTTGAGGGATTGAGCAAAGTGGCCACTGCATTCTTGATACCAGCATCGGTACCATCTGCATAATAAGGAGAACTGGGATCTTCCTTGATGGCCTTTATTACAGAAGGTGTCTCTGCCATACAATCGGCCCAGGCCTTTGTGGTGTAGAGATAAGGACGATCTTTACGAGTAACATTGGTAATGTTCCACATAGCATTTGCTCCAGGGCCATCCTGCAAGGATCCACGGGTCAAAGCGTAGGTATAACGTTTGATAAGTCCTTTACCATCAAACGTTCCGCCATCCGCATAGGTACCACCAGTAACAGTTTTGCTGTCTCGGCCAAACGTCGTATAATAGGCACCTGATGCCATCTGCATGGTTGACGCATCAAAGAATGACTTATTGATATATTCAGTTACGTCAACACCAGCATTCTTGAAATATGTTGCTTCTTTTGCGTATTGAGCTGCGATGGAATCACTGGGAATAGCATCAATCAAGCCGACACCGATAACTCCAATGGTTGACTCAAGACGAACCGCATAGTTCTCAGGTTTTGGAAGTGTATTAAATGCAGATTGTGGTATACTTATTTCCGGATATATCAGATCAAAAGTTTCACCATCTGAGAATTTCATAGATGGAATATCCTCGGTTTCCATCTTTGCGATATGCTTCCAACTGAGGTTGATTTGCGACTCATCTATAGGAGGAAGGAAAGGCGAGTTGGCACGTGTTTGTGGCATACCAGTAACCTCACTGATATAACTACCGTCATTGGAACCTTCAGCATCGGGATGATAAATTACGAGAAGATATCCATTTCCATTGCCATAGCGGGTAGCATATTGTTCCATACGTTTGCCGTGACCATACTCAGGATGGCAGTCAAAGCACGAGGAACGTACATATGCGGGGCCAAGTCCGCTGAAGGCACCTGTATTGAGCGTATATTGACGTTCGAACATCTGTTCTCCTCTAAAAAACAAACTCTTCAAGTTTGCATCAGCATCTACAACAGGAGCTTGATCGGAATAACAACTTGACCCCGTATTCTCCGTCGTACCAAGTTTACCACCTGGATACCATTCGTCAGCGGAGAAATTACCAACAGTCTGGCCGACATAATTTGCATCAGTCTCCTGCACTTCAATTTTGTCATCATCCGAACAACTTGCCACAGACATGACAAAGCCCATCGCCAAGGTTAAGAAGGCATAATTCTTAAGTTTTCCATTCATAATGTATAAGTTAAGTTTTCAAACATACTTATTTATACCAACACACGCAGTTTCGCTTTCCTTGACCGGAAAGCAAAACCACGTTTGCGGATTCTTTCTGAAATTCAGAATATTACTTTGTCGTCTTCAACTTGCGGAACCAGTTACCAGCGTTATTGAGTTCGTCATCAAGTGTATTGATTTTCTCAATAGCATTTCTCACCTGTTCATGAGCAGGATTGTCAACAAATGCTATACCACTATTCTTGGCAGTTTCAAGGGCAGCGATAGCCTCATTGAGAGCAGTATTGAGAGCACTGTATCCACTATAGTTGTACTTCTGCATGATTGTCATCAAAGAGGTAGAAGTAGGTGTTGTTGCAGAAATGTCACGTGTACCGTAAAGCGTATTCTTGATAGAATAAAGGTTGTCTTGATAGTCTATGAATGAACGCTTACTATTCGGAGACTCAATATAGTCGATGGACTCCTTCTCACCTTCATCTGTTGTACCACCATGGCCTGTAGCCACACGGTATGCCTGTCCAAGTTTTTGGGTGTATACTTCCTGACAAATATTGGAGCATCCTGCAACAAGGATATTTTCGATTGTTTCCTGCCATGTTGGGAAGAAGGCCTTCTCACCAGTAGCATTCAGAAGGAACTGACCATAACCGATTTTTTCTGAACAGAGACCTGCGTACTTGGTATTGTCAAGAACCCACTTGCAGTTACTTGAAAGCCAAGTACCAAGTGTAGTTTCTGCAGTCCAACCATAATAAAGCAGAGAGGTCATATTGCGAAGGTCACCAGATACAGCCGCAACAAAAGCGAGCTCGTCGATACCCTTCACCGAAGTCATACCTTCCTCTGTTTCGTTGGCCTGAAGAGCAGCAGCAGTGCGGTTTTCACCATTACGGAAGAGAACGAATTCGAGTCCATGGAAACCAAGGACTGACTCAAATGATCCATTGTTGTCATATACGTACTTTGCGGCATCTGCGCCATGAATACCTGCAATCACATCACTATTGTTGAGGGCTTTTACCATCTGATCATGATCAAGAGGCCAAGAATCGATATGAGGATCGATTTCATTGTCTGTAGCAGCTCCATACAAGAATGCCTCACTACGTTCCCACTCCCGACGAGCATTCTTGAATGCCTCGCAAGCAGCATCGATATCAGTCTGCGTCATGGTACCAGCCGTTGCTTTTGCATAAAGATTCTCGCAAGCCTCATTCAGCGTTTTGCAATTATCGGCCAAATCCTTGTATGTAGGATATACGATATTGTTCACATAGTTAGTGGTTACGGTTGACAACTCAGACGCACTGACAATTGTCGAGTTGTCACTAGAATTGTTGTCATCACTACATGATGCAAAACCCAAGGGAAGGGCTATTGCCGTCATGAATAGGATGGCCTTTTTGAATGTCTTTTTCATCTTACTTGTTGTAATTTATAAATTGAGTGTGTTTTTTGAGATTTTCTTAATCAATATCAAAGGAATGTTCCTTGATAAGCAATTCCAATGTTCACAGAAGGCTCATTGTTGTATGAACTATGGAATATACGCTGGTTGTACTCAGCCTTCACGCAAACTTGAGGAAGTGGGAAATAATTGATACCTCCAGCAATTATTTTGCGATTGGTCCATCTAGCCGTTGTGCTATGAATAGAAGAATCATAGTATTCGAAATGTCCAAATACATACAATTTCTGATTCATCGAACGCAATTTTCCTATCTGAGAAAAGATATCGTAGCCAGCTTCTATCATACACGCTATGGCATGACTTCCGAAATACTTACCACTACCCGACTCATTCGGCTTGACATTGGATGTTCCTGGATACACAATACTTGTAATTGCCTGCGTATCACTGACATATCCATAGTCAGCATTTCCACGGATTTTCCAGTTGTAATTATTATAAGTAAAATCAAAGGCACCAACATACACATTACCTTTGACATCGTTATGTTGCGTATCCTCGGGTGTTGTATTACCCATAGATTTTCCATAGTATCCGCTCAGTCCTATACGGAGTCCAGGAATAGTATAGTTGTCAACGCGGGCAGAAACAGCATACTTATTGGCCACTTCGAATTCATAGGGGCTTTTGGCACCTCCTTGTATCCAATTACTACGACTGAACCGATAAGCATTGAGACCTGCAAGGAACTGAGCTTCATAGCGAAAATCGCCAGAACGTCCCCAAAAGCTAAGGCCGGTCTGATGCCATGTACAAGGAAGTATTGTGTTTTCTCCTTCTGGACGATACACTGTAAAGAAGTTCAAAGGCTCGTGATAGGCATTTGTCAAACCTACAGGCACAACAATATGCCCGGCACGAATATTGGCAAACCGGCCAAAAGACTTCTGAAGCCAAAATTGCTCCAATTCGACCTCTCCACCCTTTTCTGTTTCAAGTTCGTATTCTATAGCTTCTTCTGCCTCGTATTCGATTGACTGACCTGTTCCGCCATGTTCAAATTCGATTTCCGTTCCCATAGTCCAACCTTTACCGAAATCATAACCTAAATAAATGACGGCATGGGGTATGTCAAAACGACCATGATCAGGCGCATTTTTATAAGCGGAAGCATTGGAATACCGCTTACCCGCATCGCTGTAGAAATTACGACTATAGGCTACCTCTCCGTATCCGCCGACACTGAGCCTGTGGCCTTTGGCGTGTTGCATCACACTGTCTGCCGCTACAGTTTGTGCATTGCCTGCAATCGGATTGCCCAACGCAACCATGGCACACACCATAGAAACAATAGTTGATTTGTCCATTACTTAATCTGTTTTTTTATTTGATTTTTATCGTGTGCAAAGGTATTGTTATTTAAAAATGTTGACAATACCTAAAAATAGGTAAACCTTAGCAATAAACGAACAAGAAATAAAGGTATCTCAAAATACCGACAAAACGAAAGATGAATAATTCGGAAAAATGTTTTCCTAAATACCTATATATTGTGATTGTTCAACTTGATAATTTTTTGTTACTTTGCATTTATAATATATATAATGTAATCGGCGATGAAAAATCAAAAGATGTATGAGCCCGACGACAAAATGATTTCGCTCATTCGGGATAATTATAATCTACTACAGAGTTTAGGTAGTTTTGGCATCAACCTCGGTTTTGGTGACAAGACAGTAGATCAGGTGTGCACAGAGCAAAATGTCGATACATTCACATTTCTTGCTATTGTGAATTTCACAATAAACGGCTATCGCGACTTTGAAGACATTGGTAAATTGTCCGTTCCTACATTACTGCAATACCTACGCGCCAGCCATGCCTATTTTTTGGAATTTCAGTTACCCTTTATCCGCAAGGAACTAGTAGATGCCTTGGACGAAAAAAACAATTTGGCCCGACTGATTATGAAACTTTACGATGAGTATTCACGATCAATAACTTCTCATATGAATTACGAGGAAAAGAACGTTTTCCCGTATGTTGAAGCCCTCATGGACGGCAAGCCTACAGATGGATATAGTATAGATACATATTCTAAACATCACGGACAAGAAAGCAACCGTCTACGCGAACTAAAAAGTATTATCATCAAATATCTTCCAAGCGACGGATTACACAACAACCAACTTTCCGCTACACTATACGATATCTACAACAACGAAGAGTGGCTTGCGCTGCACGCAGAAGTAGAAGAACAGATTTTTATGCCAGCAATTAAATTTCTGGAACAGAAATCCAAACAAAACAATGTTACAGCGAAGATTTCCAGCATGATCAACAAAAACCCAGACAACTCGGAAGTACTCGGAGAAAGAGAAAAGGAGGTTATTGTCAGTCTTGTACAGGGAATGACCAACAAGGAGATTGCAGACCATCTGTGTATCAGCATCAACACCGTCATCACACATCGTCGCAACATTGCGCGTAAGTTACAGATACACAGCCCAGCCGGGCTTACCATTTATGCAATAGTTAATAATCTTGTCGATATTTCATCTGTGAAGTTGTAACCTTAAATGTAAAACGCTTGCGTTTTTTTTAGGCTTGTGTATATACAAAATGGGGAATTTTGTATTACCTTTGCACACGAAAAAATCAAGAACAAAGCGTAAACTTTTCGAGGACGAAAATCCAAAAAGTTTTCCAAAGTGGAAAACTTTTTTGTTTTCACAAAACGAAAAGTTTTCTAAAAAGAAATACATTTAAGGAACAATGAAAGATTTTACAATCATCAAAAGAGACGGTTCTCGTGACAAGTTTTCTCTTGACAAAATCATGAACGCCATCATCAAGGCTTTCCAGTCTGTCGATGAGCAGACAGACTTGTGTTCAATCTCTAAAATCATCAGTCATCTGGATATGCACGAAGACATCAAAGTGGAGGACATCCAGAACCAAGTCGAACTCGCACTGATGGAAGAGGGATACTATACGGTAGCCAAGTCATTTATGCTTTACCGTCAGCGTCACATGGAGGACCGCGAGACACTCGACAAACTGAAATTCCTAACCGATTACTGCAAGGCAGCAAATGCCGCAACCGGATCTAAATACGATGCCAACGCCAATGTTGAGCACAAGAACATCGCCACCCTGATAGGAGAATTGCCAAAATCCAGCTTTATCCGCCTTAATCGTCGCCTACTCACCGACCGTATAAAGAAAATGTACGGCAAGGAAATGGCAGACAAATATATAGAGAAGCTCAACCATCACTTCATCTACAAAAATGATGAAACATCACTAGCCAACTATTGCGCATCTATTACAATGTACCCATGGCTCGTTGGAGGTACATCATCCATTGGCGGCAATTCGACAGCACCGACAAATCTAAAATCGTTTTGTGGAGGATTTGTAAACATGGTATTCATGGTGTCAAGCATGTTGAGCGGAGCATGTGCAACACCCGAATTCTTAATGTACCTCAACTACTTCATCGGCTTGGAGTACGGAAAAGAGTATTGGAAAGAGGCCGATAAGGTAGTAGACCTTTCAATTAAGAAACGCACGATTGACAAAGTGATCACAGATTGTTTTGAGCAGATTGTGTATTCTATCAATCAGCCAACAGGTGCACGCAACTATCAAGCAGTATTCTGGAATGTAGCATACTACGACAAATACTATTTCGAAAGCCTATTCGGAAATTTCTATTTT
This sequence comes from Flexilinea sp., assembly GCA_963653995.1. Classification (GTDB taxonomy): domain Bacteria; phylum Bacteroidota; class Bacteroidia; order Bacteroidales; family Bacteroidaceae; genus Prevotella. Next base: position 7,699 of record CAVJZJ010000007.1, on the reverse strand, counting down.
CCAGATGGTTCTCAGCCAGACTGGAACGGATTGTCATGGTTGCAGAAACGATTTATGAAATGGTTCAACAAGGAGAGAACGAAGACCGTATTAACCTTCCCTGTAGAAACCATGGCGTTACTAACAAAAGACGGCGACGTAATCGACAAGGAATGGGGAGATTTCACCGCAGAAATGTACTCAGAAGGACATTCGTTCTTCACCTATATGAGCGACAATGCAGATTCTCTAAGTTCATGTTGCCGACTACGCAATGAGATACAAGACAACGGCTTCAGCTACACATTGGGTGCTGGTGGTGTTTCAACAGGATCGAAAAGCGTGCTAACAATAAACGTGAACCGTTGTGTGCAATACGCCATCAACAACAAGATGGACTACAAAGCTTATCTTGAAGATATTATCGACTTGTGCCATAAGGTACAACTGGCATACAACGAAAACCTCAAGGATCTGCAAAAGCATGGTATGCTACCGCTTTTCGATGCCGGTTACATAAATATGGGTCGTCAGTATCTCACCATCGGTGTGAATGGACTGGTGGAGGCAGCGGAATTCATAGGACTGAAAATCAACGACAATCCGGAATACCTGCATTTTGTACAAGACGTATTGGGGTTGGTAGAAAAGTACAACAAGCAATACCGCACCAAAGAGATACTCTTCAACTGCGAAATGATACCTGCAGAAAATGTTGGCGTAAAGCATGCAAAATGGGATCGCGAAGACGGTTATTTCGTTCCACGCGATTGTTATAACAGTTACTTCTATGTAGTAGAAGATGACAGTTTGAACATTGTAGACAAATTCAAAATGCATGGCGCCCCATACATCGAGCATCTGACCGGTGGCTCTGCACTTCACATGAACTTGGAAGAGCACCTATCCAAAGCACAATATCGTCATTTACTGAAAGTTGCCGCAAAAGAAGGATGCAATTACTTTACATTCAACATTCCAAATACAATATGCAACGAATGTGGCCATATTGACAAACGTTACTTGAAGGAATGTCCGGCCTGCCATAGCGACAACATCGACTATATGACCCGTATTATCGGCTACTTGAAACGCGTCAGCAATTTCTCCCAAGCCAGACAAGAAGAGGCCTCTCGCCGCTACTATGCCGGCAAAACAAAATATGTAGAGGATTAGTTAAAAACAAATGTGGGCAGAAATGAACGGAAAGTTATTTCCTCTGCCCACATTTTTTATTCTCTACGCAAGACCAAGGATATATCACTCAAGAAACAAGCACGAGACGATGTTGAAATATTTAAACTCAAGCGTTGTTTTTCAAGAAATACCAGACGAGGTGACCTTTGCCATCAATATTACAAATTGCCCTTGTCATTGTTCAGGTTGCCACAGTCAGTATCTATGGAAAGATATTGGAGAACCACTGACACCTGATTCACTTGATTGTCTTTTACAAGATTATAAGAACGACATCACCTGTGTTTGCTTTATGGGCGGTGACGCAGACGCTTCATACGTCAACGAATTGGCAAAACACATCAAGACGGAATACCCAGAAATTCGGGTTGGCTGGTATAGCGGACGTGTAAATATCTCATCAAAAATAAATAAAGACTTTTTTGACTATATTAAAGTAGGACCATACATAGAACACCTTGGTGCATTAAAGTCACCTCAAACCAATCAGAGACTATACAAAAAAACTTCAGATGGAAATTTTGAGGACATAACGAGCAACTTTTGGAAAAAATAAGAGATATACCTACATTATTTTGATTGAGAACAAAAATTCTTTCCATAAAAAATAATAATGACAAACAACCCTTCAGTAGCCATCATTGACCCCAATACACTAGCAGTTATAGGACTGAAACAAATACTGGAAGAAGTTCTACCTAGAATCACAGTTAATACATTCGGAGATTTTTCTGATTTACAGGACAATCACCCAGAACATTTCTTTCACTATTTTGTTAGCTTGTCCGTACTAATTGCGCATCGTCCATTTTTTCTTGAGCATAAAAATAAAACCATTGTTTTAGTCTCCTCAAAAGACGAAAGCAAACATCTAGGAGATTTTCACTCGATTTGCATTTTCCAACCCGAAGACCAATTACTCAAGTCACTACTTAAACTGGAACAAAGCGCCCATTCTCACGGAAGAAATTTTCCTACATCCTCCCCAAAGGAAAGAAAAGAATTGTTATCCTCACGTGAGATTGAAGTACTCACCCTTATAGTCAAAGGATATATCAACAAAGAAATTGCTGACAAACTCTGCATATCATTACCTACAGTTGTATCACATCGCAAAAACCTAATGACCAAATTATGTGCAAAAAGTGTGTCGTCCTTAACTATATATGCCGTGATGAACGGCCTCGTTAATATAGACGACATATGAAAAGATAAGAAAACAAGAACATTGAACATATAGGCTTACAAAATATGTCATCCATCTCCCGTTACGATTTGAGGCGTTGAACATACAAAAAAACTAAAAAAACACATATATTGTAATGTGTACTTTGCACATAGGGAAATAAATGCTATCTTTGCAAGGATAAAAGGTTTGTGTATAGTATCGTGTAAGAGGATTTCTTATCCATCAATAATTGGAAACAGAAGTTACACTTGGGAACGAATCTAATAACACGCATTAAATCAGCCTTGGAATGGAAGCTTTCTATAAAACACATACATATCTTGTTGACCATACTATAGCCGCAGTGAATCGTACTTTGATGAACGAGATTGACTGGAGCAGTAGACTTATTGGCATTAAGGGAACACGAGGAGTCGGGAAAACCACATTTCTACTTCAGTATGCGAAAAAAAATTTTGGTTCACATGATAGGAGTTGTTTGTATGTCAATATGAACAATTTTTATTTCCAAGGACGTGGAATAGCTGATTTCGCAGGAGATTTCTACCAACAAGGAGGTCGTGTTCTTTTGATTGACCAAGTATTCAAGCAACCCAATTGGAGCCAAGACTTACGCCATTGCTATGATTGCTATCCTGAACTAAAAATTGTCTTTACAGGATCAAGCGTCATGCGTCTGAATGAGGAAAATCCAGAACTCAACGGCATTGCAAAAAGCTACAATCTTAGAGGATTTTCCTATAGAGAGTTTCTTGATTTAAAAGCAAACTGCAATCTACCAGTATTTTCGCTAGATGAGATACTACGTAGACACGAAGAGATTGAACGTGAAATTTTGAAACATGTCAACCCATTAGACTACTTTTCAGACTATTTACATCATGGATTTTATCCATTCTTTTTGGAGAACCGCAATTATGCTGAAAATCTCTTGAAAACAATGAACATGATGATAGAAGTTGACATCCTCTTGATAAAACAGATAGAACTAAAATACCTCACAAAGATAAAGAAATTGTTTTATCTGCTTGCCGTAGATGGCCCTAAAAGTCCAAATATTAGCAATTTAGCATTAGAAATTGAGACAAGTCGCGCTACCGTAATGAATTACATAAAATATCTTTCGGACGCACGGCTCATCAACATCATCTATCCCTATGGCGAAGAATTCCCTAAAAAACCATCCAAAGTAATGCTACACAACACCAACTTGATGTATGCTATCTACCCGTTAACTTTTGACATACAAGACGGTATGGAAACTTTTTTCGTCAATTCTTTATGGAAAGATCATAAGGTCAACCAAGGCGGGAAAGACGGTAGTTACCTTGTAGACGGCAAGCATCTCTTCAAGATATGTCAAGGTTACAAAGGACATAAGGCGAACACGGAAAAGCCGAAAACAGGATATGTTGCCTACACGACAGACACGGGCAGAGATTGTATGATACCCTTATGGCTACTAGGATTCTTATATTAATGAATATATATACATTAACATTTTATTTATAAACAAAATGGCTAAAGAAAAAAAGTTTATCACTTGTGATGGTAACACTGCTGCCGCCCACGTGAGCTATATGTTCACAGAAGTGGCTGCCATCTACCCCATTACTCCGTCATCGCCGATGGCAGAGCATGTAGATGAATGGGCTGCCAAAGGCCGAAAGAACCTCTTCGGACAACGCGTTTCCATTCAAGAAATGGAATCAGAAGGAGGCGCAGCCGGTGCCGTTCATGGATCTCTCCAGGCTGGTGCTTTAACGTCAACGTACACTGCATCCCAAGGTCTGTTGTTGATGATTCCCAATATGTACAAGATTGCAGGTGAATTGTTGCCTTGTGTATTCAACGTATCTGCCCGTACATTGGCTTCACACTCTCTTTGTATCTTTGGTGATCACCAAGACGTTATGGCATGCCGTCAGACCGGCTTCGCTATGTTCTGTTCCGGTTCAGTACAAGAAGTGATGGACCTTTCCGCTGTACCCCATTTGGCAACACTGGAAACAGAGGTTCCCTTCATCAATTTCTTTGATGGCTTCCGTACTTCTCATGAGTACCACAAAATCGAAGAAATGGATATGGAAGACATCCGTCCATTGGTCAATGCAGAATACATTAAGCGTTTCCGTGACCGTGCATTAACACCGGAACGTCCTGTTACCCGTGGTACAGCCGAGAACCCCGAAACTTTCTTCACGCACAGAGAGGCATGCAATGAGTATTACGACAAGATTCCTGATGTCGTGGAGAAGTATTGCGCCGAAATGACAAAGATCACAGGTCGCGAATACCACCTCTTCAACTACTACGGAGCAGAAGATGCCGAGAATGTTATCATCCTTATGGGTTCTGCGACAGAACCCGCACGCGAAGCCATCGACTACCTCAACAAGCAAGGAAAGAAGGTTGGTATGATAGCCGTACACCTCTATCGCCCATTCGCTGTTGACTATTTGAAGAAAGCGCTTCCTGCTACTGTAAAGCGCATCGCTGTTCTCGACCGCACAAAAGAGCCCGGAGCAGAAGGCGAGCCTTTATATCTTGACGTTAAATCCGCCCTTTATGACGATGAGCGCAAACCATTAATCGTCGGTGGCCGCTACGGTCTCGGTTCATCAGACACGACACCTGCCAAGATTGTCGCAGTATTCAAGAATCTTGAGCTGCCTCAGCCTAAAAACCATTTCACCGTTGGTATTGTAGATGATGTCACATTCACCTCACTTCCTGAAGAAGAAGAGATTCCCATGGGTGGAGAAGGATTGTTTGAGGCAAAATTCTATGGATTAGGTGCCGATGGAACTGTAGGAGCCAACAAGAACTCCGTTCAGATTATCGGTAACAATACAAACAAGTATTGCCAAGCATATTTCTCATACGACTCAAAGAAATCCGGAGGTTTCACATGCTCACACCTGCGTTTCGGTGACAACCCCATTCATAGCGCATATCAGGTCAACACACCTAATTTTGTCGCTTGCCACGTACAGGCATATCTCCACATGTACGATGTGACACGCGGTCTCCGCAAGAACGGCACTTTCCTTCTGAACACCATCTTTGATGGAGAGGAACTTGTAAACTTCATCCCCAACAAGGTGAAGCGTTGTTTCGCAAAGAACAACATCAAGGTTTACTACATCAACGCTACAAAGATTGCACAAGAAATAGGATTGGGCAACCGCACCAATACCATTCTTCAGTCCGCATTCTTCCGCATCACAGAAGTGATACCGTTGGATCTTGCTGTTGAGCAGATGAAGGCCTTTATCGTGAAATCATATTCCAAGAAGGGACAGGATGTCGTTGACAAGAACTTCGGTGCTGTTGACCGCGGTGGAGAGTACAAAGAACTCACCGTTAATCCCGCCTGGGCAAATCTTGAAGATGAGGCCACAAAGGAAGACAACGCTCCTGCATTCGTCAAAGAACTAGTACGTCCCATCAATGGTCAATCTGGTGATCTTTTGAAGGTATCCGACTTTGTCAAGCACAACACAGTAGACGGAACTTGGCAGAACGGCACCGCTGCATTTGAAAAACGTGGCGTTGAGGCTTTCGTTCCCGTATGGAATGTCGAAAACTGTATACAGTGCAACAAATGCTCTTTTGTATGCCCTCACGCAGCAATCCGTCCATTTGTACTCACAGATGAGGAATTGGCCGGCGTTGAAGGTCTTGAGACTCAAGATGTAAAGGCGCCCAAAGCAATGGTTGGCATGCACTTCCGTATAGAGACTTCAGTATTGGATTGCTTGGGTTGCGGAAACTGCGCCGACGTTTGTCCTGGAAAGAAAAACAAAGAAACAGGCGAATTGGAGAAAGCGCTGAAGATGGTTCCCTTCAATGTTGATGCAGAAGATATGGTCAAGGAAGCCCAGAATTGGGAATACCTTGTACACAACGTAACCTCAAAGCAAGATTTGATTGACATCAAGCAAAGTCCGAAGAATTCGCAGTTTGCACAGCCATTGTTTGAATTCTCCGGTGCATGTTCTGGTTGCGGCGAGACTCCGTATGTGAAGTTGATTTCACAACTATTTGGTGACCGTCAGATGATTGCCAACGCCACAGGTTGCTCCTCTATCTATTCCGCATCCATTCCATCAACTCCGTATACCAAGAACGCTAAGGGACAAGGTCCGGCTTTCGACAACTCCTTGTTTGAAGACTTCTGCGAGTTTGGTCTCGGTATGGTATTGGGTAACAAGAAGATGAAAGAGCGTATCTGCCATCTCCTTGAAGAAGGAAAGGCTCAAGAGGGTATTCCTGCAGAGTTTGTTGCAGCAGCAGACAAATGGATGGCCAACAAAGACGATTCTGAAGGATCAAAAGAGGCTGCAGCCGAATTGAGACCCATCATCGCAGCAGGCGCAGAAAAAGGTTGTCCCATCTGCCAAGAGTTGAAGACGCTTGATCACTACCTTGTAAAGCGTAGCCAATGGATCATCGGTGGAGATGGAGCTTCATACGATATCGGTTATGGCGGCCTTGACCATGTTCTTGCTTCTGGCGAAGATGTAAACATATTGGTACTTGACACAGAGGTTTACTCCAACACAGGCGGTCAGTCATCTAAGTCAACACCTTTAGGAGCAATTGCCCAGTTTGCCGCACAAGGAAAGCGCATTCGCAAAAAAGACCTTGGCTTGATGCAAACCACCTATGGTTACATCTATGTAGCTCAAGTTGCGATGGGTGCAGACAATGCACAGACTCTAAAAGCAATTCGTGAAGCAGAAGCCTATCATGGTCCTTCTCTTGTCATTGCCTACGCTCCGTGTATCAACCATGGTCTGAAGCGCAAAGGCGGTATGGGACGTTCTCAGCACGAGGAGGCGTTGGCCGTAGAGTGTGGTTACTGGCACCTTTGGCGCTACAACCCCGAGTTGGCAGAACAGGGCAAAAACCCCTTCACACTTGACAGCAAGGCTCCGAAATGGGAAAACTTCCGTGACTTCCTACTCGGTGAAGTTCGCTACCTCTCCGTCCAAAAAGCATATCCGAAAGAGGCAGACGAATTGTTCTCACAGGCTGAAAAGATGGCTAAACTCCGTTACCAAACTTACGTTCGCAAGAGCCAGGAAGATTGGAGTGAGCAAATCTAGTATGCAAACCATTCCATTCAGCATTCACTCCTCCTAGTGATTTCTGAAAGAATGAAGTTATACTCTAAAGGCTGTGCATATATATGCACAGCCTTTTTCAAATTCTTGTACCGAACGGCAGATACTTCAATAGTGTAGCAGAATAGAATAATCTACAATTCCTTTTATTGCTGTCCGCTAAAACTCAAAATGGCATAAAAATCCTGCCCGAAGCCCCTTT
>CAVJZJ010000006.1:0-92470 GCA_963653995.1 Flexilinea sp. | reverse complement strand
AAAGAATAGCAGAGAGTACAATAACGAAAAAAGAAATGGAAATTACCGGTCAAACAGTAATTTCCATTTCTACAAGGTGGAGCTGGTGGGATTCGAACCCACGTCCAAACAGGGAAACCATACGCTTTCTACACGCTTATTCCGGCCTTCGGTTTTCGTGCTGCAACAAGACCCGGACCACCAATTGCAACCTTATCCTCTAAAATTTCATCTGGGCGACGAGGCGCACCCGAGACTATTTCCGATTTACCTGCACCGCTTAGTCCTCAGATTCGGAACAACATCCTTGGAGCGGTGTCTCGTTCTGGCATCTAATGCCGGAATAAAGCCGATCTACTATACTTCGATTAGGCAGCGAGAGCGTAGTTGTTTTCGCCAATTAAATTTTTGACCGCTGAGATTTAGGAGCCGGCAGACGACGCTCCGCGTGCTTACATACCATTTCGACCCGCTGTCAAATCCAGTCAACCCCCTTTTCTTGAGTCACTGCATCCGCACTACGGCGATGATGGCTGCAATCCATCCTTCTACGTCAACCATAAAAGGCTGAAAGAGAAGAATTGGACTGCAAAAATACACAATACAGATATACATCAAGTAAGAAAATGGTATAATTTTTACTTTTTTAACAGTATAACTATATGCAAACGCCTACAGCCCGAAATACCGGGTAAAGCGATACCGCCGCAGCGCCCAAACAAGGCCCCAACTGAAGAGCAGGACAAGAACAAACTGCACCGTCGGATAGACATAATAGTGCTTTTGCAGGAGCGGATGGAGAAGATCGGTGCGGTTCGCCGCCTGTATGACGATATGGTGTACGATGTAGATGCCCATGCTGCACGCATCCAGACTTTTCACCCATCCGGGTACGTCACTGATGCGCGACGTACGGAGAGCGAGGAAGGCAAAAAACACAAGTGCCACGCTACACGGAAATGCGAGTAGACGATAGTTGCAGAGTATGGCTTCCATCACCATTACCGCAAGCGAGGCCACGCCCACCAAGACAAAGAGTGGCCGCCACCGTCGCAGACGCTCCATATCCACCGAGGCCAGCAACATACCTCCAAGATAAAAGAAGAAGTAGTGGGGAAACCGACTTCCCAACACAGACGAACAAAAATAGCCCAATACCCAACCGATACCGACCGCCAAAAGCACCGTCGCCTTGATGCGCCATCTCTCCCAAAGCATGAAATCTATGAGTTTGCCCACAGCGTAGCACTCGAAGATGGCCATGAGAAACCACAGATGACCGATACTACCACCAATATATCCTCCCAGGCGACCTTGGTGCAGCGCAATCAACAGCAAACCCACCGTGAGGTACGGCACCAGCACGCGCTGTGCCTTACCGACAAGAAACTGCCGCTGGTCGGCATACCCCCCCCTAATTCGTTTATAACCAAATAGATAGCCCGCCACAAGAAAGAATATCGGCAGGTGTATCATGTTCAGTTCTAAGGAGAGTTTCATATACAGAGGGACGGACACTCCGGCATTGTCTACTCCGCTGCCCCAAATATAGTAAGGACAAATGCAGTGGTAGTAGACCACCAGTATCATGGCCACCACGCGGAGCAGACTGATGTCATAAAAGCGGGTTTTCATCGTGCAAATTATTAGGATTGTTGCCTTACTCTATGAGTGCCTGTGCCTCCTTGCAGAGGAACTTCTTGATCGTCTTGTAGGGGATGATGAAGTCGATGACACCCATGGCGTAGGGGGCAATCTCGTACTGTTGGTAGGTGAAGCAGACGCCGCGCTTTTCGAGCCACGGTGTGTGGGCGGGCAGGGGGATGTGTCCGTCTTCGGGCAGGATAAGGGCATCCTTGAGTTCTGACTCCTTCATCTCGCTGCCGCAGTCTTTCATGTATTGCAGTATGCCCTTGCGGAGCAGGGCTTGCAGGGCGGGTTTGCGTGCGAGGGTGGTGTCAATGGTCTGGTCGACAACCTTGTGGGTCAGTTTGCTGATATTGGTGTAGTAGTAGATGTACGAGCCGTGGGCACCGCCTTGATAACTCTCGTCGGTAGCACTGTAGGTGACGTACTTCGCCGTCTCGTATTTCTTGCTGATGCGCATTATTTCCGAGTAGCGGGGGATATCTTCCGCTCCCCATCCCATCTCCTCCATGGTCTGCTTTTGGTCGGTGGCGAAATATCTCATGGTACCTTTTCCGTAGTAGTCTACCACTTTTTGTCCGTCACGTATATTGCCTTTGTACAAGGGGTATTTGTGGTGCTGTCCCTCTTCGAGATTGTTGATAGGCATATAGAGGTCGGCCAACTGCTGCGCGATATACTCCTTGATACCGGTGGCGAGGCTGTCGTCGCCCCGCGGATATTCTACGCGTATGTAGCAGGTGATGGTAGAATCTTTCTCTGCGCTGTACACGATACTGTCTACCGTCACGGTGTCGGCGGCGACTTCGGTGGTGTCGGCGCTGACGGTGTCTGTGTCAGTGGTCTTGGGGGTAGTCTTGCAACCCGTGGCGGTCATCGAGAGCATCGCGAGGGCAAGAAGGGTGAACTGAATCTTTTTCATTGTGGTTGGGTCTTTTTTTCGTATTTAGTGACGGTGAAAAATAAGTCATTTAAGTTTCAGATTTAGGCGAGGGCGGGCTTTCAGCCCGTCTTTTCCTAAATCCGAAACTTGAATATGTCATTTGTCGTCACTTAGGGTTGTATTCTTATCGTCGTTCAATTGCTACCGCAACATCCTTTGCCCGTTGTGGGTGCATCGTCTTTGGCGACGACGGGACGTATACTACTACCGATGTAGCGGGCATTGGAGTAGAGACGATAGTTGGCGAAGTAGTAGCAGAAGGTGAGGGCTTCGCTGCAGTTGTCGGGAGTGAGCGACTTAGTCCAATAGGCACCGTTGTCTCCGCGGAGTACGGTCTCCTTGCCATTGCGTGCGCCGGCGGCAGGCAGGAAGATGGCGTTGCCGTTGCGGGGGCTCTTTACTTCAAAACCGGCTACGGAGTCGGCATCGGCAACGGGCAACTTGACCCATGTCCAGGTGCATTCGGCCACGAGTTCTTCAAACTCTTTGTCGGTAGGCATACGGCAGGGTGCGCCCCATGCAGTGCTGGCGGCATCGTCGTTGGCGTCGAGCAGCGTTTTGTGGTCGGCAGCGTTGTATTTTTCCATCTTTTCGTAGTCGGTGCCATAGCGGTAGGTTTCCTGCGAACAGTCGTTCTTGGGTTCTATCTCGCCCCAAGCGAAGAGGTCGCCGTAGGCGGTAGCGGTGGTTGCCCCTACATTGGTTTCGGCCCATAGTAGTCCGCTAGGCAACTGCAGGTCGACAAACCGATGGCCGCCGATGGTGATGGTCTTGTCAGCGGGTTTGCCACAGGCCGTGCTACCGCAACATCCTGTCTGTGCCGATGCCGTAAACGCGGTCAAGAGCAGTGCGACGGTGGCGGATAATGTTTTGTACATGGTGCTCATCTCTTATTATATATAATAATGTGTGAATGTATGATTGATGTGTGATATTGCTTATTTTTCCCCCTTGCCGTGTCGATTTTCCTCCTGACGGAGAAAAATGTTGGCCAGTATAGCCCCCGAGATGTTGTGCCATACGCTGAACACGGCTCCCGGTATGGTGGCCAGCGGATATTGGGCGAAGTGTACGGTAGCCAGCGAGGTGGCCAGTCCCGAATTTTGCATGCCCACCTCTATCGACACGGCCCGGCACTTGGTAGTATCCATCTTCATCAGTTTGGCGGTGCCGTAGCCGAGGGCGTAGCCCAACAAGTTGTGCAGGATGACAATGCCCAGTATCAAGAAGCCGCAACGCAGAAGTCTCTCGGCGTTGACACCGACTACGGCCCCGACGATGGCGACGATGGCGAGTGTAGATACCAGCGGCAGGAAGTCGGCGACCCGCTCGGCGGCGCGTGCGAAGAAGTGGTTGATGACAAATCCCAAGGCGATGGGCAGTATCACTACTTGGATGATGGAGAGAAACATCGCCGCCATATCCACATCGACCGTCTGTCCGGCGTAGACATAGGTGAGCAGTGGGGTCATCACCGGGGCCAGCACGGTCGATACGGCCGTCATGCCCACCGACAGGGCTACATCGCCCTTCGAGAGATAGGTCATCACGTTGGAAGATGTGCCGCCAGGACAAGTACCCACAAGAATGACACCCACCGTGAGTTCGGGTGACAATCCGAGACCTTTGGCCAGTAGCCAGGCCAGCAGGGGCATGATGGTGAACTGGGCCACTGCGCCAATCACCACGTCCTTGGGGTGACTGAATACAATACGGAAATCGTGCGGTTTGAGGGTCAGTCCCATACCGAACATGACGATGCCCAGTAGCGGATTGATATAACTGGTCTTGATAAAACTGACCGTCTCAGGGGCAAACAAGGCCAACAGCGCCATGGCGATGACGATGAAGGCCATGTACTTGCTGAAGAGACGGGAGATGTGACGGAGAACGTTCATAGGTGTGCGGTGGGAGTATTCTCGTTAGACGGATTATTGTCGGCTGCGCAGCAGCACATTGTGGCGGAGCAGGTCGCCGTAGAAGAAGAGTTCCTGCAAGTGTAGGTTGCCCACGGGAAAGAAGTGTTGTAGGTCGGGGAGAAAGTAGCGTTGCGCATCGATGCCCCCGACGATGAGTACATGATTGTTCGTGTCGACGGTCACCGTGACGGCCGTGCCCGACTGACTAGGTGTGGCGGCCGTGGCGTAGGGGAAACGGGCGTCATCGGCCTTGCCCTTCTCTCCGGCGGCGAGGAGGATGGCCGGAGTGTTGTCGGTAGTCCACGATACGGGATTGATGCAACCGATATTGTCGCGGCAGAGCAGCGGACAGATAGCGTCGGTCGTGGTGACACTATTGAAGTTGACGGTCACGCCCGTAGCCGTAGAGTCGGTGGCCAACCGTATGTGCGATGAGCGGTGTCCGGTCTGTGTGATGGTGTCGGCGGCGGTGATGCCGAAGCCCACCACATAGGCAGCAATGAGGCGGCGGTAAGTATCGTCGTCCATATGCTTGAGTATCTCGGTGACCATCTTGCCCCCCTGACTATATCCGGCGAGGATGAAGCGGCGGCCGTGGTTGAAATGCTTCAAGTAGTAGTCGAAGGCATCCAAGGCATCGCGTGTAGCCACAGCGTAAGCCTCTTCTGCATGCTCACCCTCCAAACCCTCAAACACGGCTTGGCGGTAGTAGGGCAGGTAGAGATTGGCGTGTGTGGCAAAGATGGTGTCGGCCAGTTCGGCCGAGAGTTGCCAAGCCTCCCGGTGGGCGGTGCTGGCAGGGTCGGCATTGTAACGGGTGACGCCCGTACTGTCTGTCCATGCCGTCACGCAGGTGGGCAGAAGATAGAACACATCGGGCCATGAGGTGTCGGCATGAGCCAGCCGTGTATCGCCCTCAAACCACAGGCTCTTGTCGGCCCAGTCGAGTGAAAGGCCGCTATCAACATTTTTGTTGCTGTCACCGCTGCTGCAGGCCATGCATATCTGTTGCAAGACGAGCAGTAGCAGTGCGGGCAAGAAGGTGAGGTGTTGTCGCTTTGTCATTTTTTGTTGGTTTGTGGCGGATTTCAGCATCCACCCTAAAAGTGCGCAAATATACGTATTTTTCAGACAACGGCGCAGTTTCCGCGCTTTTTTCTTGTGTCAAGTCTATGACATTGTCTATCCGTCTTTGCCTCTTGGTGGTAGTCTTCGGGCCGAAATACTCGAGTATTCGGCCCAAACTACAGCAGTATTCGGGCTCAAATACTCCAGTCTTCGGCCCGAATACTCGAGTGCGCAAGGCCGAATACTATAGCGTGACCAACAAGTGTAAAGTCGCTTTTTCGCCTAAAACCGTCCTTATGTGGCCAAAAAGCCGTAACTTTGCATTCTTGTAAAAATATTGTCAGAATAAATGGGCATTGAGAAAGGAATATTCAAGCGTACCGAACTTCTTGTAGGCAGCAACATCATGGACACCATTGCGGCCCAGCGTGCCATCATCTTCGGTGTGGGCGGTGTAGGCAGTTGGTGCGCGGAGAGCCTCGTCAGATCGGGCATACGCCATCTGACCATCGTCGACTCCGACCGCGTCTGCATCACCAATATCAACCGCCAACTCATGGCCACGACCAAGACCGTGGGCCACGTCAAGGTAGAAGCCCTGCGCGACAGACTGCTTGAAATCAATCCCCACGCCGAGATTACCGCCCTACAAATGATATACAATGAGGAGACCGCCAACAGTTTCGATCTCGACAGTTACGACTACATCATCGATGCCATTGACTCCCTCAAGGACAAGGCCCTGCTCATACTCCGCGCCACGGCCAGCCGCGCCGCCTTCTACTCCTCCATGGGAGCCGCGCTGAAGATGGATCCGCTCAAGGTACAGGTAGCCGAATTTTGGAAAGTGCGCGGATGCCCCCTCGGATCGGCCCTGCGCAAGAAATTCCGCAAACAGAAGATCAAGTTGTCCCGCAAATTCCAGTGCGTATACAGCGAGGAACTCCTCGACAACCTAGGTCATAACGAAACCTGCGGAACGGCCGCCTGTATGTGCCCCAAGGCCAAACAAGGACCGGGCGACCCGTCGCTCGTCAACCACGAGTGGTGTTCGTCGAAGGCGCAAATCAATGGTACAATGGCCCACATCACCGCCCTTTTCGGCTTCACCCTCGCAGGGCTTGTCATGGACGACATCTACACTCGCGCCGTGGGCCATAGCACCCGAAAAGGAGAGGCCAACCACGAATAATACGAAGAAAAGCACCACCGTACACAACAAAAGCGCACAAATGGAGTTATAATACAAGAAAAAGCATACTCCACACTATATTATCAACAAAGTGACACGAAAGAATACAATGGGAAAAACACAACTGGCCATCAAGAGGATACTCGATATCCTTTTCTCGGCATTCGGACTCATTGTCCTCTCCCCCGTCTTTCTTGTCATCGCCCTGCTGATGTGGCGGCAGCACAACGGTCCGGTACTCTTCAAGCAGGTACGCATAGGCTACAAGGCACGTCCGTTTGTGATCTACAAGTTTCGCACGATGAGCAGTGTCATCGAAGAGAACGGCCCACAACTTGTAGCCCGTTGCGATGACAGCAACTCCACACGGCTCGAACAGTTTCTGCGTGGCCACCATCTCGACGAACTGCCTCAACTATGGAACGTGCTGCGCGGCGACATGTCGTTTGTAGGCCCGAGACCCGAGCGCAAATACTTCATCGACAAAATCATGGCCGTAGACGCCTCCTACCGCGACATCTTCAAGATGCGGCCCGGGCTCACGTCAGAAGCCACACTCTACAACGGATACACCGACACGATGGACAAGATGATACGGCGTCTGCACATGGACTTGTCGTATCTTGAGCGTCGCTCGCTCCTGCTCGACCTCACCATCGTCGTCAAGACCGTTCTCAACATCGTCACCGGAAAAAAATTCTGAAAAAGACATATTCCCCACTACTATGAAGAAAGCCCTCTACATTCTTCTTTTTCTCCTCACCCCGATCTTCGTCCAGGCACAGTCTACCATGACCGACAACCAAGTGCTGCAGTTTGTCATGAAAGAGCATCAAGCCGGTTCATCGCAATCGCAGATTGTCACCAAACTCATGCAGCGCGGTGTCAACATACAGCAGATACGCCGCGTACGCAAGATGTACGAGAACAACGCAGGCAACGCCAACGGACGCATCAGCGATGCCGACACCAACGGGGAAAGCACCCGTATGCGCACCGCCAACGGAAAGAACAATACTACCGACAAGGGCAACGGCAATGCGACTACCCTTGACGAGACCAGCATGGGCAACTACACCAACGGAAGAATACAGGGCAACTACAACTCCCGCGACGAGATCGACGAGAACAGCAATGACTTTCTCATCTACAACGCCGAACTGGGCAACATTCTCCCCACCGATACCGCTGCACTCGTCAAGAAGTTGCTCGAAGAGCGCGAGAAGAAGAGCCGCCGCGTGTTCGGACGCGACATCTTCAACAATAAATTCCTCACCTTCGAACCGAACATGAACATCGCCACCCCACAGAACTACCGTCTCGGCCCCGGCGATGCCGTCATCATCGACGTGTACGGCGCTACACAGAAGACCATCACCTCGACCGTATCGCCCGATGGCGAAGTCACCATCGAGGGATTTGGGCCCATACAGGTGAGCGGACTCACCGTCGCACAGGCCAACGCCCGCATACGCTCGCAACTCGGTTCACGCTATAGCAGCAGCCAGGTGAAACTCACCCTCGGACAGACACGCACCATCACCATCAATGTCATGGGTGAGGTGGAAAATCCCGGTACCTATACGCTCTCGGCCTTCGCATCGGTCTTCCACGCCCTCTATATGGCCGGCGGCACCAACGACCTTGGTACACTGCGCAACATCAAGGTATACCGCGACAACCGCCTTGTGACCGTGGTCGACATCTACGACTATATCCTCAACGGCAAACTCACCGGCAACGTGCGTTTGGCCGACAACGACGTCATCGTGGTCGGGCCATACGATTGTTTGGTCAATATCACAGGTAAGGTGAAACGCCCCATGTACTACGAGATGAAGAAGAGCGAGAGCATCGCTTCCCTGCTCAAGTATACTGGCGGATTCACGGGTGACGCCTACCGCAAGTCGGTACGTGTCAATCGCAAGACAGGCAAGGGCTACGCCGCCTACAACGTAGAGGAGTTCGATTTTGCCAGTTTCCGCATCGACGACGGCGACTCCATCAGCGTAGACTCCATCCTGCCGCGCTACGAAAACACCGTCGAGGTGAAAGGAGCGGTATTCCGCCCCGGCATGTACAATATCGGCGAGCAGGTCAACAGTGTCCGTACGCTCATTGAGCATGCCGAAGGACTCACCGAAGAAGCCTTCACCAACCGTGCCGTCATACAACGTATGAAGGAAGACCGCACACTCGAGATTGTGCGCGTCGATATCGCCGGAGTGATGAGCGGCAAGGTAGCCGATGTGCCGCTGAAGGAGAACGACGTACTCTTCATACCGACCCGACAAGACCGTGTCACGGAGCGCACACTCACCATACGCGGCGAAGTGCAGTACCCCGGTGTCTACAAGTATGCCGACAACGAGACCGTAGAAGACCTCATACTGCAGGCCGGCGGACTGACCGACAAGGCATCGCTCGTCAACGCCAGCGTGAGCCGTCGCGTGAGCAACCCCAAGGCACTGCGCCCCGATAGTGTCATCGCCCGTACCTATACGGTAGACATCAAGGATGACTTTGCCGTGGAAAGCAATCCCGGCTTCACGCTCATGCCCTTCGACGAGGTATACATCATGAAGAGCCCCGGCTACACCGAGCAGCAGAACGTGAGTGTCGAGGGCGAAGTGATGTTCGCCGGTACATACAGCCTACCCCGCACCAACACCCGACTGAGCGACCTCTACCGTATGTCGGGCGGAGTGACCGCCCTTGCCTACACAAAGGGAGCAAAGATTATCCGTCAGGCCACTGAGACAGAGCGCGACCGTATGCGCGCCGTACTCAAGATGCAGCAGGAGCAACAGCAAAAGAACCTGCTGCAACTCGCCGCCAGCAGCAACAACTCCTCTGGCATCACCTCGGCTGCCGAAGGAGCCAAAAACGCCAATATCGCCAAGTTCACCGTACCTACAGAATACCCCGTCGGCATCAATCTTGAGGAAGCCCTCAAGAAACCCGGATCGGACGCCGATATCGTACTGCGCGAAGGCGACCGCCTCGTCATACCGCAATACAACGGTACGGTGAAGGTCAACGGAGCTGTGATGTATGCCAATACCGTGGCCTACGAGCGTGGCAAGCGTCCGTCCTACTACATCGAGATGGCCGGCGGCTACGACTCTGACGCTGTGAAAAACCGCGGCTATATCATCTACATGAATGGTACGGTGGCCAAACTCAGCCACGGAGCCAAGGTAGAACCGGGATGCGAGATTGTCATCCCCGCCAAACTGAAACGCAAGATGAGCGTCGCTGAGACCATGAGTCTCGGTACAAGTATGTCGAGCATCGCCGCCATGATTGCCACCATAGCCAATCTTGTGAAATAATACACGAAAGGAGACCTACTACATGAACGAGCAAAACAAGGAGGTCATCGACCTCAGCGCCATATTCAAGACCCTACTGAGCCGCAAAAAAGTATTCTTCATCATGTGGCCCATCGTCTTCATCCTCTCCTGTGTATGGATATTTCCGGAACCGCGCTTCTATACGAGCAATGTATCGCTTGCACCCGAGACCAGCGACAATGCCGCCGCCGGCGGCCTTTCGTCCATCGCCTCGCAGTTTGGTGTCAACATAGGCGGCGGTTCGAGCGATGCCATATATCCTCTGTTGTATCCCGACTTGATGAGTTCCAATGACTTCATCATCAGCCTGCTTGGCATACAGGTCAAAACGCAGGACGACACCTACTCCGGCGACTACTACACCTACATGACCAAACACCAGAAGAAGAATGAGGTCACCGCCCCCTTCAAGAAGTTGAAGAGCAGCATCGGCAAACTCTTCTCCAAGAAGAAAGATCCGGGAAAAAACAAAAGCGAGGGTACACGGATGAACGCATTCCGTATGTCGGAGAAGGACTACAACCTCATACAGAGTCTGAAAAACAAGATCACCTGTTCCATCGACAAGAAGACCAATGTCATCACCATACAGGTAAAAGACCAAGATCCCGTCATCGCCGCCACGATGGCCGACTCCGCCCGTCAGCACCTGCAAGACTACATCACGCTATACCGCACCAACAAGGCTCGCGTCGACGTGCAACACTACGAGCAACTCACCGTAGAAGCCAAGAAAGCCTACGACCGTAGCGTAGCCGTCTACAGTTCGTACTGCGATACCAACCAGGACGTGATGTTGCAATCCTTCATCTCCAAGCGAGATGAACTGGAGAACGAGATGCAACTCAAGTTCAATACCTACAGTGCCATGCGAACCCAACTCGAAGCCATGCGTGCCAAACTCCAAGAGAAGACCCCGGCCTTCACCATACTGCAGAGCGCATCGGTACCCGTCAAGCCCGCAGGTCCCAAACGGATGATATTCGTCCTCGGTATGCTCATCTTCTCCACCTTTATCGCTGCACTATGGCTCGTCAGAAAAGAGATTTTTGCCAAACCGCAGACCAGTACTGCGGAGTAGGCCGCAACATTGACTGTCAAGGAGAGTAGAACCGACAACCGCACATGACGTCATTCCCACATCTAAAACGCATACCCCTGTACTTCAAGCGTCCCTCCTTCAGGATAGACCCGAAGGAGATGACGCTCATACCGTATGCCATGATATTCGTGGTCATAGCGAGCAACTGCATAGCGTTTGAATCGGCGGGGCTACCCAACCTGTCCTACCTGTTTCTCGGACTGACCATCCTCAGTTTTCTCGTCATGGCCTTCCTCACCCTGCGCCAGCAGAGCATGACCCGATACGGAATGCTCTACGTACTGTACATGTGCCTCATCGTCGTCATATCATTGGTGCAGGATACCGACTTCAAGAATGCCTTGTATACGGCATTTTCCATCTGGTTCTTCCTTCTCATCTTACGCTACTTTCAGAAGCGGCCAAAGATGGTGATGTACGCTTGCACCTTAGTATTCTCCTTCTGCGTCTACGCCAACCTATACGACATCGCCATCCACCCCGACAAATGGATGATCACCGCCGAGAAAGAAGCCACAGGCTACTTGTTGGGCAACAACTACAACCAGATGGGATGCCGACTGATTGTGGCGCTCATCGCCAACTCGATATGCATGAAGTACGGACGACAGTGGATCGTCAATCATGTGTTGCTCGCCATTGCAAGCATCGCATCACTGGCAATGGTCGGATCGATGACCTCTCTGTCTATGATCACCGTCTACGCACTGTATTGCATAGTGCCGTCTACGCATCTGCGCAGCATCGGACTGTATGGTCTTTTTGCTTTGTTTGTCTTCTTCCAAGTATTCGTCGTGTTCAACGGCAACGGACTTGAGAACAACGATATGGCCCGTTACATCGTCGAAGACGTGCTGCACAAGGACATCACCTTCACAGGCCGTACTATGATGTGGGACAGTGCCCTGCGCAGCATTGGAGAAAGTCCTATATGGGGATGGGGACTTGTCGACCGGAAATGGTATATGTCGCATATGTCCTCGTTTGCCTACGGCCCGCACAACTTCATTCTCTCCATACTCATCAACGGAGGTATGCTCCTGTTGGCGCTCTACATTGTCATTTGCAGAGCCTCCTACAAACCCATGCACGCGTACCGCAAGACCTACAACGCGCAGATTGTGATGTTCGGCACCGTCACCCTATGGTTTATGTCGCTTATGGAGATGTACCCATTACTACTCATGATGCTTCCGCTGATGTTCATGTTCTATTACGGAGACTATATATCCGTACATCCGTCATCGGAAGAAAAGAAGCAAGTTGGCTAAGTGACGATAAAAAAAATAACTTGGTACGCGATTTGAAAACATTGTTTTTTCACCGTCGCTAAGTAGACTTTCAGAAACCGTCAAACCCACAAGAGGAATGAAAGAGAACACCAACGGAGCAATAGCCCTCAATACCACCATACTCTATATCCGTCTCGCCATCGTGTCGGTGTGCGGACTGGCCTACACCCGTTTTGGTCTTCAAGCGCTCGGTGTGACCGACTATGGTATGTTCTCGGTCGTGGCCTGCATCATCACGTTTGCCACCGTGATCAACACCGTAATGGTGTCCACCTCAAACCGGTTTATCGCCACCGCCATCGGGCGGGGCGACGAGGCGGAGACCAACCGGCAGTTCAATGTCAACCTGCTCATCCACGTACTCATCGCTGTGGGCACCGCAGTCATAGCTCTGCCCGTAGGACACTGGTACATCGACCGCTACGTCAACTATGACGGCAATCTGGCTGATGTGCGCATGGTGTACGACGTATCGATGGCCGGATGGATACTGTCGTTTGTCGGCGTACCCTACAATGGTCTGCTCCTGGCCCGCGAGCGCTTCCTCGTATTCTGCTCCACCGACGTGCTGTCGAGCGTGGTCAAGTTGATCGTCACCTACCTTCTCATCGACCATTTCACCCACAAACTACTCATCTACGTCCTGGTCACTGCCTTCATGACGGGATTTCCGACATTCGTCTACATCTACTACTGCCACCGGAAGTTCCCGGAGATTACACGTCCCAAGTTTGTCCGCGGATGGAAAAGATACCGCGAAGTACTCGGTTTCTCGGTAGGCATCGCCATCGGAGCCCTTGCATCGATTGTCAAGAGTCAGGGCGGCGCACTGATTGTCAACGCATTCTTCAGCGCTGCCATGAACGCTGGCCTTGCCATTGCCAACAGCGTGTGCAATATACTCTTGACGTTTGCCAACAACGCGCAGAAATCTATCTCGCCGCAGATTGTCAAGAACTACGCCAAGGGCGACATCGAGCGGTCTACCATCCTGGTCTGCCTGGCCTCGCGCGTGACCTACCTTTCGATGTTCACCGTAGCCGTACCCTTCCTGCTCGTGCCCGAAAAGATACTGGACATATGGCTTGCCGAGACACCTCCGTACGCCATCACCTTCATACGCCTGTTCATCGTCGACCTGCTCATACTCTCTGTCAATGCGGGCATCAACGACTTTATCTTTGCCTCGGGCCGCATCAAACTTTACCAGATTATCGTCAACGGATTTCTCGTGCTCTCCGTCATTACCGGATATGCAATATTGAAGGCCGGATACGCCCCCGAGTACCTCTTCTACGTATATATATTTTTCTCACTGGTCATATTCTTCATACGTCCGCTGCTGCTCACACGGGTCGTGAAGTTCGACATACGCCTGCTCGTCGTGCGGTCGTACATCCCCGTTTTCGGAGTCACACTGCTGTTCCTACCCGTATTCCTGGTCAAGGCACAGGCAGAGGCATGGATAGGGGCTTGGTGTTTTCTGGCCGTCGCATACGTATACTATCTCGCACTGGTCTGGTTTCTTGGGCTGGGAAGCAATGAGCGCGTATTCTTGTCCGAAAAAACAAAAAGCCTTTGGCTAAAAGTCAAAGGCTGATATAAAATCTTCCACCGGAGTAAGTGACAATAATACATTTCATTTTTTATATTGGTGTCCGGTAAACTTTTTGCAAAATCGAGTAAAGTACTGGGTTTTATGCTGTTGCAATGTTTTTTTGTATATGGGGCTTACTGTTGCAAATCGGACGGTCCTCGAAGAGGGCCAATGTGCATAACCGCTGGTGACCGAAGGGAACCTGCGGACTCTCTGATAGCGGAATGGATGTCCTCGAAGAGGGCGAACATTCTCATAAGGCATTTATTTTGCGGTTGTTCGCCCTCTTCGAGGACGGCATTTGTCTATGGACGTGTATCCGCAGGTTCCGCTCGCTATGCTCGCTTCACCAGCGGTTATGCACATTGGCCGTCTTCGACGATCTGTTACTTGCGGCTTTTACCGGACATCAATAATTTTTTTATCATCTGCGCTACTTTTTCGCAGAATACTCCCCAAAAATCGCGCATGATATTGGCGAACCCGTACTCGCGCACCAAAAGAAACATGTTGACAACGTTGAAGGCATAGGGTACGGCCGCATTTCTCCGTCCGCGCGGTGATACCGCAGGCACGTGCGTGTCATAGAGATAGATGCCGCTACCCTCGCAGTTTTCCAGCACATTGCTCTCCACCGGACGGCGCATCAACGCATAACTGCGCTTCACGGCATAGGGATGACGCCCCGTGGTCAACCAATACCGCTTGCCGACACGGTTGCCATTGCAACTGTTTAGGTCGAGACAACACTCCGTCTCGTCTATACCGAGAACGCCGTACAAGGCTTTGTTTTCAAAAAATCCGTCGTACGCCACCCCATCAGACACCTTTTCAGGCAACCGCAGCACTCCGCTCCGACCTTGCATTAGCGGCACTTGGTAGAGGGAGTTGCGCACATCGACATGCATGCCCAAATCAGAAAAATTGGTAGAACGGGAGATATAGGGGAACACAAAATACTTGTTTTCCTCAATACAATAACGTGTATGGTACTTCAGCCACGACTGCGCCTTCCACGAAAGGATGCTGAGCGGAAGTGCCGGAGAGTAGGTAAAATCAGCATGCGATT
This sequence comes from Flexilinea sp., assembly GCA_963653995.1. GTDB lineage: Bacteria > Bacteroidota > Bacteroidia > Bacteroidales > Bacteroidaceae > Prevotella. The sequence continues at coordinate 77,306 of CAVJZJ010000006.1, read as the reverse complement.
TCAGCCATGCCTCAAAGCATCGCCACTGACGACGCATCCATACCTGTCCCCACGACGAGGCGCAATTCATAAAGTAGACATCGTCAGAAGTGCGCAAGGGGGTAAACGGACGACGCACATGATAGTTCACCGCAAAACTGTACAGGCTGATGCCCGCCACCTCGTCGTTGTCACCATATCGGGTGACGGTCTGCCGTACATAGTTCCAAAAATCGCGTGCCACGACCACATCGTCTTCAAGTATGACGACTGCGTCGTACTCGTCAAGCCAACGTCCCTGACTGAGTATATGGGCTTTCAGACCAAGATTGCGTTCATGGCGAACAACCTTCTTCGGCCCTGCCGACCACGCATAATTGTCGGCATATCGTTCCACCTCATCGGTGTCGCTCTTGTCGATACTGATGATGAGCGGCACTTGCTCGTCACCGTAATATGCAGCCGACAACGATACAAGCAACCGATCCAACGAGCGTACCCGATTGTAGGCAATGGCTATGATTGCGATTTTTTCCATATCGACTACAAAAATAAGAAAAAAGCGGCAGATGTGCCTTGTCTGTGTATATATTTTCAATCGAGAACCATAGGGACACACAATAAAGAAGGAGGCTGCTACGTTTTAGAATAAGGCAGGTTCTAAAAAAAATCCGCCACTAAGCAGAATACATGAATACACAACCCATCACCATCGCCGTGCTCCTCACCTGTCACGACCGCAAGGCATACACCCTCGCCTGCCTCCGCCACTTGGCAGAAGTGACCCGGCACTACAATGCAGACGATTCGCATACGCCGGTCGCCATCGCTGTCTATCTCACCGACGACGGATGCAGTGACGGCACCGCCGAAGCCGTACGCACCGAGTGCAAAGACATCGAACTACACATCGTGGAAGGCGACGGTTCGCTCTTTTGGGCAGGCGGCATGCGGGCAGCATGGCGCGAAGCAATGAAGGAGGGCCTGCGTTGGCAATACTATCTGCTCGTCAACGACGATACGACGGTATGTGACAATCTGTACACCGAACTGCTCACCGCAGAAGAACACGCCCGCACAACCTACGGACGCACAGGCATCTGCTCCGGCATCACCTGCGACCCAACCGACCCGAAGGTCATCACCTACGGGGGAGACGTGTTTGAAGGCAACATGCACGGCAAGAGCCATCGCGTATCGCCCACCGGAACACCGCAACCCGTAGATATCACCAACGCCAACATACTGCTCGTGCCGCAAAGCGTGGTCAGCGAAGTGGGCATCTTTGCCGACGGTTTCCGCCACGGTTGCGCCGATCATGACTACTGCATGCTGGTACGTCGGCACGGCATCCCGGCCCTCGTCACGGCCCATGTCTGCGGACAATGTGCCGACGACCATGTCCCGGAAGCCGATCTAAGTAGCCGTTTGTCGACTATGACAATGGCCGAGCGGAGGGCATGGGTACATCATCCGCTCCACTCCGACAGCGACTATCTGCTCTATGTATGGCGCAACAACCGAAGGAAATACATCTTCAGTTGGACACTGCGCAAACTGCGTCTTTATTTTCCCAAACTCTACTGCGCCATCACCAAGGCCCGCGGTGTATATTGACCGACACACATGGAAAGACACGATATCTGCATGATCACCAACATTGGGCCGCACTACCGTCTGCCGATATTCAGCATGATGGGCGACAGGCTCGGTGTGGACTTCTACCTCGGCGACAAGGTGAACACCCCACTCAAGACGTTCGACTATCACAGTCTGAAAGGTTACCGGGGTACACTGCACAATGCGTACATCGGTCCGTTCTACTGGCAACGCGGATCGGTCAGACTGATAATGCGCCATTATCAGTACTACATCACCGACGGCGAACCGTACTGTCTGTCCTCATGGGCACTGCTCTTGTTGGCAAGGCTGACGGGCAAGCGCGTCATCGCATGGACACACGGATGGTATGGGCGCGAGAGTCTCGTCAAGCGCATCGTCAAGAAAGCATTCTTTGCCCTTCACTCCCGGCTGCTGGTCTACAGCGACTACGCCATCCATCTGATGGAGAAAGAAGGTATCGCCAAAGAAAAGATGCTCTGCATCGCCAACTCCATGAACACCGACCGCGAAAAGGCCATCCGCTCACGCCTCCACCCCACCACGATATACAAGGAACATTTCGGCAACGACAACCCTGTCATCATCTACTGCGGACGCATACAGGCCATCAAGCGCCTTGACCTGCTCATAGACAGTGTAAAGATACTGAAGGAGAAAGACATACACGTCAACATCGTATTCGTCGGGAAAGATGTCGACGGCGTAAACATAGACCGCTACGCCGCCGAGCGTGGACTATCTGACTGTATCTGGATGTACGGACCATGCTACGACGATGAGCAACTGGCCGAACTGTTCTACAACGCCGCCGTATGCGTCTCACCCGGACACGTAGGACTGACCGCCATACACGCCCTCTCGTTCGGATGTCCGGTCATCACACACGACGATTTCACCCACCAAGCACCCGAGTTTGAAGCCATACGCCCCGGCGTGACGGGCGATTTCTTCCGGCAGGGCGATGCCACCGACTTGGCAGAAAAGACTCAAAGATGGATTTCCGCCGCTGCCGCCGACCGGGAAAGAACACGAACCGCTGCCTACGCCGAGATAGACAGCAAGTGGAACATACACTACCAATTGGAAATACTCAAACAAGCCACACATGAGGGATGACTCACTCTATATGAAAGTACGCACCGCCGTACGCGCACAGGTGCTCAATCTGCTGAGCATCAACGCCCGTCCCGCACCGGGCATACATATACTCAACGGCCACCGCATCTGCAAAGAGGCTGAGCCTCGTACCTTTCGCCGTCTGCTCGACCGTCTCGCCAAACAGGTGACACTGGTACGCGCCGAAGATGCCGTTGCCATGATCGAACGGCACGAGCAACCCGACCAGCCTTGCGTCGCCTTCACCTTCGATGACGGTTTCTCGGAGTGTGCCGACATCTTTGCCCCCATACTTGAAGAATATGGAGTCAACGCCATCTTCTTTGTCAATCCCAACTATGTTGAGGGCGATGACGCATACATCCGTCACTTCAACCACGACATCGTACAGACAGCCGGCAAGCGCCCCATGCGATGGGATACACTCAAACATCTTGCCGCCAGAGGACATATCATCGGAGCCCACACCATGGACCACTATATGATTGTCACCGACGACCGCGAGACACTCCGCCACCAGATCGTAGACTGCCGTAGTGTCATCGAAGAGCATATCGGCAACGTCTGCGACTACTTCGCCTTTCCCTATGGACAGTTGTCGCAAGCCAGCGAGACGGCCATCGACATCGCCGCATCGGCCTACGCACACGTGTTCTCACAATCCGACTACAAGCACTACTACTCTTTCGGAGGAAAAGTGATCAACCGCCGACACTTCGAACCATTCTGGCCTGTCGCACATGTCAAATACTTTCTGAGTTGTAAGAAGACCTACTGATGACCAAGAAACTGCTGCAGATCAATATCACCGCCAACTGGGGGTCGCATGGAAAAATCGCTGAGGGTATCGGCGACAGCGTACTCCACCACGGATGGGAAAGCCACATCGCCTACGGACGGTGGTGCAATCCCAGTCACTCCCATCTGTACCATATCGGGAGCATGGGCGATGAGCGTCTGCATGGCATCTGTTCACGCCTCTTCGACGACCACGGCCTGCACTCTGCCCGCGCCACCCGCCGTCTGGTGGAATATGCCAAGGCCCTGCAGCCCGACATCATACATCTGCACAATATACACGGGTACTACCTCAACTACCCCCTGCTCTTCGACTACCTCGCCCACTCGGGCATACCGGTCGTATGGACGCTGCATGACTGCTGGACATACACGGGACACTGCGCCCACTATATGTATGCAGGGTGCGACCGCTGGAAGACCCGTTGCCACGACTGCCCACAGAAGGAAACCTATCCCGCAAGCCTATGGCTCGACCGGTCTGAACGCAACTATGCGCTCAAGCGTCAATACTTCCGCTCCGTCCCCCAGCTGACCCTCGTTCCCGTCAGCCGATGGCTTGAAGGCGACCTGCATGAGTCGTTTTTCAAAGACATACCCATCAGACAGATTTACAACGGCATCGATCTACATACCTTCCAGCCTGTACCGACACATGAGGACAAGCCTTCCATCATGGGAGCATACCGACACATGATACTCGGAGTGGCATCCAATTGGTACAGGAAGGGTCTCGACGACTTTTTCCGCCTGCGAGAGATGCTTCCAACCGACTGCCTCATCGCCATTGTCGGTGTAGGAAGAAAAGATTTGCAGCGTATCTGCGCCACCGAAGGTATGGTCGGCATACCGCGCACACAGAACGTTGACGAGTTGAGAAGACTCTACAGCGCAGCCGACATCTACTTCAACCCCACATGGGAGGACAACCTGCCCACAACCAACATCGAGGCATTGGCTTGCGGCACCCCCGTCATCACCTACGACACTGGTGGCGCTGGAGAAATCATCGTTCCCGGCACGGGATACGTCATCGCACAGGGTGACCTGCAAGCAGCCGTACGGCATATCGGTACCATCATCGACAAGGGAAAAGAGGCTTACACCAACGTATGCCGGAAAAGAGCCGTCGATGCTTTCGACCGTCACCAGCGTTATGAGGAATACTACCATCTCTACCAAGAGATACTCGGAAAATAAAAACACCCCAACAATCGAACATAAAAAAGCGACAAAACCATCCGCAATGAAAATATCAGTCATCACAGTGACCTACAACAGCGCCAAGACATTGGCCTCCACCTTTGATTCTGTATTACGACAGACCTACCGTGACATCGAATACTGGGTGATTGACGGACAGTCTACCGACGGCACACTCGACATCATCAAAGCATACGAGGAGAAGTTCGACGGACGCCTGCACTGGATATCCGAGCCCGACCGCGGCATCTACGACGCCATGAACAAAGGCATCGCCCACTGCACGGGCGACATCGTCGGCACACTCAACTCCGATGACTACTTCACATCCGATGACGTGTTGCAACACATCGCCGACCATTTCACGGCAGACATCGATGCCGTGTACGGTGACATCCACTTCATTCGCGACGACCAGCCAGAAAAAATCACGAGATACTACTCATCGGCCCTCTTCCGCCCGATGTGGCTCCGATTCGGATTTATGCCCGCCCATCCCTCGTTCTACGTGCGCCGCTCAATCTACGAGAAGCACGGCGGCTACTCGCTCGACTACAAGATTGCCGCCGACTACGAGATGATGGTACGCCTGTTCCACAAATACAAGTTGCGTGCCCGATACCTACACAAGGATTTCGTGACCATGCGTATGGGTGGAGTCAGCACCAAGAACGTACACAACCGTATGCTCATCACCCACGAGGATGTCAAGGCATGCCGACAAAACGGTCTGTACAGCAACCACCTGTTTATCTCCGCAAAATACCTCTACAAGATATTCGAACTGCGCTTCTGAGCCGACATTTGAGCAATCATGTGAAGACTCGTTTTCTGCAAATCTTAAAAAACGCTACAATATTACACCGAGGAATGCGTTATCATATATAGGCGGCATCTAAACCGACACCATCGAAACAAATGGTTTACCATATCCGCCAACGACGAAAAAGAAAGCAGATGACAGCGCAGTACGTAATATATACTATCATTTCCTTTATTGTAAGCCTTGTATGCGGCCTTATGCTCATACCGGGAATACAGAAATTCTGCATCAAGAACAATCTCTACGACCTGCCCAACGCCCGCAAGGTACACAAGAGTTCCATACCGCGGCTCGGCGGTACATGTTTTATACCCAGCACACTGATTGCCGCCGCTGTCTCCATCATCATCTACCGGGCATCCAACGGACAGCGCGTAGAAATCAGTCTTTGGTCGTGTATGTTTGTCGTGAGCCTCATCCTCATCTACACCGTGGGACTCATCGATGACATCGTGGGCGTGAAGCCGAGAACCAAGTTTCTTGCACAAATCGCAGCAGCAAGTCTATTGCCCACCGCTGGACTGTACATCAACGATCTCTACGGTTTTGGAGGCATACACCAGATACCTTTCTATATTGGAGCCCCACTCACGGTACTGGTCATCGTATTCATCGACAACGCCCTCAACCTCATCGACGGCATCGATGGTCTGGCCGGTAGTATCGGTGTAATAGCCCTATTGGGATTCCTCTATTGCTTCATGCGCGAGAATATCTTTGCATACAGTGCAATGATAGCCGGGTTTATCGGCGTATTGGTGGCTTTTCTCTATTTCAACATCTTCGGAAAAGCCGAAAACAACAATAAGATTTTCATGGGTGACTCAGGCAGTCTGTCGTTGGGCTTCATCCTCGGATTTCTTGTCATCAAGTTCACCAAGAACGACACCACCATCATGCCCTACCGCAGCGACAGTCTGCTCATCGCCTACACACTGCTCATAGTGCCTTGTTTCGATGTCATCCGCGTCATCATCACACGCCTACGCCAACACCGTCCATTGTTCAAGGCCGACAAGTGCCACATCCACCACAAGTTGTTGCGCTGCGGTATGACCCAACATCAGGCACTGGTCTTCATAGTGTCGTTGCAGATAGGTTTTTCGGTATTGAACACCTTGCTTCACACCCACATATCGCTGACGGCCATTGTCGTCACCGATATTATAGCATACACGGCCCTACACCTATTGCTCACCCACCTCATCGGTAAACGGGAAAAACAAACCGAGGCAATGAGCAACTGAGGACAGGCATCCCCAAAACAATCAAAACTTCTTGAAATGTAGGCGGAGCACTTTTGATCGCAGTACCATCGTTCCGCCTTTTAGGGTTTCCTTGCAAAAACCCTCCGTAAGATCACTGATACCATAGGGTGCAAGGACAGATTTGTCGGTCACCGGTACATCGCCACCCGTGTTCTGCTCATTTTCGTGCCAGTTGTTGATATAGGGTGAACTGAGAGTCAGACTATCCGAGGTCTGCACAAAACGCAGGTAGCACCCGTTGTTGTGTTCGTCGAAATCGCGTACACTGACAAGTTTTGCTTGTACGCCCCAAAAAAGACGGCGCGACGACAAGTCGGCACTGCCGCCAGTTGCCAACGTGTCGACCCGTTCCAAATGCCAAAAACCGTCAAGCGCACCATTTCCACTCGTCTCGAAGTCGACACTGCAAGCAGAAAGGACAGACAAGATACACAGAAGGCAGACGGCGATGGATAGAGATGATTTCTTCATTGTCATTATTGTCATTTTGGAACGATTATCTTTTCGCCTTCTTTCCCATAAACGTCTTTCCGACCGTCAGTTGCATACCGGCATTGTGGCCGAGCATCTCACTACTACCGAAGTCCATGGCGTAGGCCGCCTTCACAGTCCACCGTTTCGGAAGAACGTAGGTAGCCTCTGCAAGAAAACTGATATTGTGATGGGCCTTGTTGAAAGGCAAGTCATACGTTCCCCACCCTTTCTGCCAGGTACCGAGAAGGCGGTAACTGAGTCGGTCGGTAGGCCGTCCGTCGACACCGAGATGAAAAGCGACAAAGCGATTGTCGCGCACCCGGACGTTGGCATCGGTATTGTAGAGCGGCGACCGATAGAGCGGATTGCCGATGACCTGTCCCCAATGCTGGAAACCTGTGTACACGCTATGGTTGTAGTAATCATCCATACCAGCCATGTGGTCGGGCAGGTTTTTCGTATGGTCATGGTTGTACGGACCACTTTGGTACTTGGTAAAGATGTATTCGAAGACCACATTGCGAAGCCACGTGCCGTACTTCAGATTGAGTTCTGCTCCGAGCATCATGTCCTTGAGCGCGTACACATAGTAGCGGTTGTGCTTGCGCTGCTGCCACTCCTCGCCGCTACCGTATCCGTTGTAGTCGAGAAAGAACATCTGCGAATGGTCTTCGAAGAAATGGTCACCATAGAGCGAGAACCGCCACAGGTCGGCATCGTACGACAGACGCAGCAACCAACTGCCCACAAGGTCGCCCTCGCTGTTGCGGTAGGATCCGTCGGTAGCGTCTGATCCGCCGGGAAGGAAAGCATACCAGTAACTTTTCAGTCCCTTCTTGGTAGGCACACGTTCCATCGTCCCGTCACTTCTGAGCGTCCAAGGATCACCACCAAAGAAAGACACCATCTCCAAACCCATCTCCAGGCTGAGCGGACGGTAATCACGTCCTATGCGCAGATAACCGGCCTTGCTGTGATAGAGTACATGGTCGGCATATTTTGTGCTACGAGCGGTAAAATCGTGTTGCCAATTGTCATCAGTCATACGTCCGTAGGCAAGGTGCCCTTTGAAGTGAAGCCACCCGCGGGTCAGCGGCACGGTCCAGTATTCTGGCAAAGCCAAACGCACCTGCGGCACAGGACGCGCATTGATACCGAGCGTCTGCGAACCGCTACTGAGTGTCTGGTTTTTCATCTCCATCGGCCGTTGCATAGCCCCGACACTCAATACACCGTGCAACCATCGCACTTCGGCAAAGGCTTGTTGCACCACTACCTCACTGGTATAGTGCAACGGCACAGCCACGTCCAAGCCGTAACCGATACCCCACCTGCGGGCAGAGTCGGCCGAAAGAGGACGCAACACAGAAGCGCGCACATATCCATTGGCAGCACTAAGCGAACTCAGACCGTACTTGTTGGCATTGAGCCAGAGCGGAGTCTTACCTTTGGAGAGCGACACTTGCGTTTCCACATGATACTCCATATCACTTGTTAGCGCTGGTTTCGAAGATGTACGCTCCAATTCCTGCCACATATACTGCGCCGCAACGCTTTGGGGAAGTAGAGCAAGAACAAACAACAGACATGACAAAACCCGCATACGGAATTCCGTACACGGCTCGCCATACCACAAATTGTAGAGGGTAAAGCCAGTGAGAGGTGTCAAGCCCTTGCGTTTTGTCATCTTCAAGATGAAATAATAGATTCGTTTGTCACACAGACAACAGACAGGCAGGCGACAAACAAATGTATGTAGCACAAGGCAAAAGTAAGCATTATTTCTGAAACGGCAAACACATTGCGTTACAAAAACTATAGAACCCACCTGGCACGACTTTATCCCTACACATCAATTATTATAAAGATAATTATTATAATCATAATAATTGTTGTAATTTTGTGCGAAAACAGAACAAGCATGCCAGCATCAGCACCCATTAACCCTTTTGTGGTGGGAAGATACATCTCACCAGAGTATTTCTGCGACCGCAAAACAGAAACCGCATTCTTGATAAAACAGATTCAAAACGGGCGCAACATAGCCCTCATATCTCCCAGACGCATGGGAAAAACGGGACTTATACACCACCTCTTCACCCAATCGTCACTTACAGACCACTACCACTGCATCTTCATAGACATCTATGCCACAACATCCTTGGCCGAATTTGTCTACACTATGGGAAAGGCAATCTTCGAGAAACTCAAACCAAAAGGACGGGTGTGGGCCGAACGTTTTTTTCAAGTGATTACATCACTGCGAATGGGATTCAAATGGGATGCCATGACTGGAGAACCGACTTTTGATATCGGGTTAGGCGACATACAGACTCCAGAGACCACACTGGAGGAGATATTCCGCTATCTCGAAACATCAGACCGTCCCTGCGTTGTTGCCATCGACGAATTCCAACAGATAGCAGAATATGCCGAACACAACATGGAAGCCTTGCTGCGCACAAAAATACAACAATGCCGCCAAACATTGTTCATCTTTTCAGGAAGCAAGCGATACATAATGAACAACATGTTCAACTCTGCATCAAAACCTTTCTACCAAAGTGCTATCAGCATAGGTCTCAACCCTATTTCCACAGACGCATATGTGTCTTTCGCAGAGCATCTCTTTGCCTTATACAAGAAAAGCGTAAACCAGCAGGTAGTGGAACAGGTCTACCGCGACTTTAACGGTTGCACCTGGTTCATGCAGATGATAATGAACGAACTATTCGCCCTTACACCAACAGGAGGCCTCTGCGACACAGACATGATTGCAGAGGCCAAACGCAACGTCATCCTTGCTCAGGAAGACACTTACAAAGACATCATATCCCGTTTCCCACCCAAGCAGAAACTTATGCTACAAGCCATAGCCCGTGAAGGCATAGCCAACAATGTCACATCATCGGCTTTCATAAAAAGACACAACCTTCCATCCGCCAGTTCAGTACAGGCAGCCATAAAGGGACTGCTCAAAACTGACATTCTCACACAGGAAGGCGACACCTATCGCATTTACGACTATTTCTTCTCTACATGGATGGCAACAGAATTCTGAGATAGACACAAATAAAACAGAATCGTATATTTTTTGTTTTTAAACAATAAAGGAAATATAGCGGCAAACACGCCGCACCTCAACAATAATTGGTCATTGGTGACAACACACTTCCATCCACTCCATACCGACACGCTGCCACCCCGGCAGTTCACCTACCCCTTTTGTTATGAGCCTCATCCGCTCTGCCGGATGGCGGCCGACATTGTACGCCAACACATCGACGAGCGCCACATGATGGAAGGCGAGGCGGGCGGAAAAATGTTCGGTGTGCTGGTCGTGACCAGTGATACGAAGCGAAGCGCAACAGACAAAGACCCTTCCTCCTCCATCGGATTCCTGGCCGCCTACTCCGGACTGCTTGCCGGGCGAGGCGACTGGCCGTGGTTTGTGCCGTCGATATACGATGCGCAATCTCCCGATGGATACTTCAAGACAGAGGAACGTCGTATCTCTGACATCAACATCCGTATCCGACAAAGGGAGCAATCACCCTTTCGGCAAGAGATGGTACACGACCGCAACCAAGCCATCGCCACGCGCGACCAAGCCATCGCCGCCTATAAAACAAAGATGGCGGAAGCCAAAGCGCGTCGCGACCTTCTGCGAAATTCCGATCCACCGATAGGAGCGGAAGAACAGGCGGCGCTCATCCGCGAAAGTCAGCACATGAAAGCCGAACTGCGTCGGTTGCGACTGACCCACGCTGCACTCATCGAAGTCGCAGAGGAAAGGCTGAGGGAGTACGACACCGAGACCGATATGCTCCGACAAGAGCGGCGGACGGCCAGCGAGCAGTTGCAGTCTTGGCTTTTCGACCAGTACCATCTGCTCGATGCCAATGGTCAACAACACCGTCTGACCGACATCTTCGCCGACACGCCCCAGCACACACCCCCATCAGGAGCAGGCGACTGCTGTGCGCCCAAACTATTGCAGTACGCCTATCTGCACGACCTTCGCCCGCTCTGTATGGCCGAATTTTGGGTAGGCCCATCCCCACAAGGCGAGATTCGACACGACGGACAGTACTATCCAGCCTGCCGCAGCAAGTGTCTGCCCATACTGACCCACATGCTGCGCGGACTTGATGTAGAACCCAATCCGCTGGCCACAGACAACGGCAAATCCATAGAGGTAGTCTACGAGGACGACGCACTGGCCGTGGTCTTCAAACCCGATGACCTGCTCAGCGTACCCGGCACCACCGACAGAACGTCAGTATATAGCCTCGCCCATCGGCGTTGGCCGGAAGCCGACGGCCCGCTCGTGGTACACCGACTCGACATGGCCACCAGCGGACTGATGCTCATCGCCAAGTCGCTCGATATCTACCACCACCTGCAAGACCAGTTTCTGCACCACGGCATACGCAAAGAATATGAGGCCGTGCTCGACGGCACACCGCACGCCGCACCGAAAGGGCAGATCTGTCTTCCGCTACGCCCCGACCTGACAGACCGTCCGCGCCAGGTGGTCGACCCCATCAACGGCAAACCCTCCGTCACCGAATATGAGATGCTCGGCACCGACGGGCATTCCACACGCATACTTCTCCGTCCCGTGACAGGCCGTACCCACCAGTTGCGCGTACACTGCGCCCATGCCAACGGACTCGGTTGTCCTATCGTGGGCGACACGCTCTACGGTCACGCCGGCCGTCGGCTCATGTTGCACGCCGGCCGCATCACGTTCATCCACCCCGCCAGCGGCAAAGAGATGACCTTCTATATGAAACCGCGGTGGTAATGGCCCATATTTACTGCACAAAAGGAAACTTTTTCGTCGCCAAAGACACGGAATCGAAAGAAAATGCGTAAGTTTGCATAGAGTAACGCCATGACTATGCCCAACCTTACATCATACTTTCCCATCACCGACCCGACCCTCATCTTTTTGGTGGTGCTCGTCATCATCCTGTCGGCGCCTATCATCATGGGAAAACTGCGTATTCCGCACATTATCGGCATGGTATTGGCAGGTGTACTTGTTGGCCGCTACGGGTTCAACATTTTGGTACGCGACAACTCCTTCGAACTTTTCGGCAAGGTAGGTCTATACTATATCATGTTCCTCGCGTCGCTCGAAATGGATATCGAGGGCATACGCAAGAAAAGCCGCCGGTTTGTATTTTTCGGACTGGCCACCTTCATTGCTCCTTTCATCCTCACCTACACCGTCAGCCTGTTCGGTCTGGGCTACAGCCATCAGGCTTCGATATTGCTGGGTTGTATTATGGCCTCCAACACATTGGTGGCCTACCCCATCGTCAGCCGCTACGGTCTGCAACGCAAACCGAGTGTCGCTCTGAGCGTAGGATCGTCCATGCTCTCGCTGCTTATGGCCCTTGTCGCACTCGCCGCCCTTGTCGCCTTGCACAACGGCGGAGGCGGAGTCACATTCTGGCTATTGTTCGCCGTCAAGTTTGCAGTCTACTGCATTGCTGTCACCTTGGCCGTTCCGAGACTGGCGCGATGGTTTCTGCGCCGTTACAGCGATGCCGTCATGCAGTTTATCTTTGTTCTCTCCATTCTCTTTCTCTGTGCCGCGCTGAGCGAGGCCATCGGCCTGGAAGGTATCTTCGGTGCCTTCATGGCCGGACTGATTATGAACCGGTACATACCACACGTATCACCGCTGATGAACCGCATCGAGTTCACGGGCAACGCGCTCTTCATTCCCTACTTTCTCATCGGTGTCGGCATGCTCATCAATGTACGCTTGCTCTTCGCCGGAGGAGCCGTCGTCTGGGTGGTAGTGGCCATCACCTTGTGCGGTACATTGGGAAAGGCCATAGCGGCCTACGTCTCGGCCCGTCTGTTCCGCTTGCCCAAATCATCGGGCAACATGATGTTCGGACTCACCTCCGCCCATGCCGCCGGTGCCATCGCCATGGTGATGGTGGGCATGAAGATGGAAGTGGCACCGGGACAATACCTCGTCACCGATGATATGCTCAACGGGGTGGTGATCATGATTCTCCTCACCTGCATCATCTCGTCGATGGTGACCGAGGCCTCTGCCCAGCAGATTATCCTCCGCGACAAGGACATGCCCGAAGATACACCGCACGAGGAGGAACGCATACTCCTGCCCATACGCTACCCCGAATACGCCATACGGCTGGCCAACCTGGCCATACTCATGCGCGATCCGAAGCAGGGACGCGAACTGGTGGGCCTCAACGTCGTGTACGATGATGCCGACATGCGCGCCAATCAGGAACGCGGCGAGCGTCTGCTCGACCAAGTGGCCAAATACGCTGCAGCCGCCGATGTGCGCATGACCACCCAAGTGCGTGTGGCCGCCAATATCGCCAACGGCATCAAGCACGCCTTCAAGGAGTTTCATGCCTCAGAGATACTCATCGGCATGCACATGCACAAGGAGGTGTCGCAGAAGTTTTGGGGGGCTTTTCATCAGAGTCTCTTCAATGGTCTCAACGCCCAGATCATCATGGCAAGGCTTCGACAACCGCTCTCCACCATCCGCCGCATACGCGTGGCCGTACCCTCACGGGCGCAGTTCGAACCGGGCTTCTACCGTTGGTTGGAACGCATCTCGCGCTTGGCCGACAACTTGGAGTGCCGCACCGAGTTCCATGCCCGACAAGATACCCTCGCGCTCATCCGCGACTACATATCACGCCGCCACCCCGAAGTACGTAGCGAATATACCCCGATGGAGCATTGGAACGAATTGCCCACACTCGCCGAGTCGGTAGCCGAAGACCATCTGTTTGTTGTCGTCGTGGCCCGCAAGGGCACCGTATCCTACAAGACAGCCCTCGACCGGCTACCCGAAGAAATCACCGAACACTTCTCGGGCAAGAACATCATCATCGTCTTCCCCGACCAGCACGGCGACGCCATGGACGAGATGACCTTCGCCCAACCGCAACACACCGAGGACAGCAGCGCTTACGAGGCCATCGGCAAGTGGGTGAAGACACGACTGGGACGGCAAGGCTGACCCGGCTCCTCCGCCAAAACCGAAGTCAAAGAAAAAAGAAAGAAAAAAGACACTATGATAGACATCAAAGGCATCACCAAGAGTTTCGGTCCGTTGCAGGTACTCAAAGGTATCGACCTGCACATCGACAAGGGCGAAGTGGTGAGCATCGTCGGGCCCAGCGGCGCCGGCAAGACCACTCTCCTGCAAATCATCGGCACGCTCGACCGTCCCGACAGCGGCAGCATCACCATCGACGGTATCGATGTAAGAAGCCTCAACGGCCGACAGGTGAGCGACTTCCGCAACCGCCACTTGGGATTTGTGTTTCAGTTTCACCAACTCCTGCCTGAGTTCACAGCCATCGAGAACATCATGATTCCGGCTTTCATCGCCGGCAAGAGCAAGTCTGTAGCCAAGAAAGAAGCCCGCGAACTGCTCGACTTCATGGGTCTCACCGACCGTGCCGACCACAAACCGGCCGAACTGTCGGGCGGCGAGAAACAGCGTGTGGCCGTGGCCCGCGCACTCATCAACCGCCCCGCGGTCATCCTCGCCGACGAACCGAGCGGTAGTCTCGACACCCACAACAAGACCGAACTGCACAATCTCTTCTTCCGCCTACGCGATAAGTTCGGACAGACCTTTGTCATCGTCACCCACGATGATCAACTGGCTGCCATCACCGACCGCACCATCCATCTGCGCGACGGCATGATTGTCGACACGACGACAGCCACACGACCGGCCGTAACCGACCCCGACACCATTAAGTCTACGGACACACAAGAAAACGAAACGATATGAACGGCATACAACTCGGAAAATACAATACCCTCGAAGTCGTCAAGCAAGTAGACTTCGGACTGTACCTCGATGGCGGCGACGAGGGAGAAATCCTTCTGCCCAAGAAGTACGTACCGCGCGGCACTAAAATAGGCGACCGACTCGAAGTGTTCATCTACCTCGACGGCGACGAGCGCCCCGTGGCCACTACCGAGCGTCCGCTGGCCACGGTCGGCGACTTCGCCTTTCTCGAAGTGGCATGGGTCAACAAGTACGGTGCCTTCCTCAAATGGGGACCGCTGAAAGACCTCTTTTGCCCCTTCCGCGAACAGAAAATGCACATGCAGCAAGGCCACTCATACATCGTACATGTGCACGTCGACGAGGAGAGTTACCGCATCGTGGCCTCCGCCAAGGTGGAACATTTCTTCGCCCCTTCGCCCCGTCCCTACCAACACGGCGACAAGGTCGACGTGCTGGTGTGGCAGAAGACAGACCTCGGCTTCAAGGTCATCATCGACAACGAATACCCTGCGCTCGTCTACGACGACCAGGTATTCAAAGACATCCACGCCGGCGACCGTCTGCCCGGATATATCGCCGCCGTGCGGCCTGACGGCAAGATAGATGTCACGCTTCAACCTACTGGCCGCCGCCACACCCTTGATTTCGCCGCCACCCTGCTCGACTATCTCCAACAGCACGACGGCTACTGCGACCTGGGCGACAAGAGCGACGCCGAAGACATCAAGGCACGCTTCGAGGTGAGCAAGAAAGTGTTCAAACGGGCCGTCGGCGATCTCTACCGTCAACGCCTCATCACCATCGGCGACGACGGACTGCATCTTGTCGGCGAGGAATAACATTCCTAAGAGAATATTTCCCGTCATCCAAGTCTTAGATCACACCATCGTATTGCAACAATCATAGTATTGCGACACCCTATTATCACCTAAATATTAACCCTTTTAACAACAATCACTATGGGATTCAGTGAATCAGTGAAGAGCGTATTCTCGAAATACGCCACGTTTTCCGGACGGGCATCCCGCTCCGAGTATTGGTATTTTGTATTGTTCAACCTCATCATCACCATTCCGCTCTTTATCGTCGGAGCCATCATCGGAGCGCTCATCGGTGGTAACAAAAGCGGTCTGTTGGCTGCATTGATCGTAGGCTACATCCTTGTCGGCATCTACTCGCTGGCCGTCATCATCCCCGGCATCGCAGTCTCCGTACGCCGTCTGCACGACAGCGGCAAGTCAGGCTGGCTCTACCTGCTCGTCCTCATTCCGTATCTTGGAGGCATCGTTCTCTTCATCTTCATGCTCCTCGGAAGCGAACCCGACAACAAGTACGGCCCCAACCCCAACAATCAAGGCCCTGTCGTAGAGGTGTATTGATACCAGTCAAAATATTGACGAGTCCCGTAGGGACTACAGATTATAACGTAGGGGCCATGCCCCTATGTTTTTGCGCATTATCACAAACGAAGCCTCTGTAAGGGGCGCATAATTCATTGTAAGAGATTGAAATATGCGCCCATTACAGGGGCAATTTGTTGGGATACAACAAAAGGGTAGGACTCACGCCCTACCCTCCATTATGTCGTCCCTACGGGACTTGTCGTTTGCGTTTTCTTCTTGGTTCAAACACATATCGTCCTTTCGGAACTTATTCGACCTTAATTGCCGCTCTTGTCGCGTACGGGCAATGCTGCGGCCCAGTTTTCGTTCTGTTCCTTCATAAATCCGGCATTGATTTCTGACGACGGTATCGGGAAGACGAACTTGGCGGGCTTGAACGTGGTGCACTTGCTACCCATCACAGTGATGGTCTTGTCCAAACGGCGGGCCTCGAAGAGGAAGTGACCTTCACCGAAGAACTCACGCACGTTCTCTTTCCAGATGAAGTCGAGCAGACCGTCCTTGTCGGAGGGCAACAGACTGAGGTCACAGGTACCATCCTCGGCAGCGTACTTTGTGTCGCGCTTGGCGGTATAGCCGAGATACTTCTTGGCCTCGTCAATATTGCCTTTTCGGGCTTCGCACTCTGCGATAATCAGTGCCATCTCCGACTTGCGGAAGATGGGGATGTTGCTGGCAGACTGAGAACCTTCGAGACCTTGCCATTTCATGCACGAACCGCCATTGCCGTCGACCTCGCCGATCAGTTCAGCACGGGTGTCGGTGTCGCTGAAGAAAGTCTTGCAGTAGGCAGACACCTTGCCGCAGTATGATCCGTAGAGCGTGTTGAGCGAGTTGGCCGAGAGATTGTCTGATGCGGTCTTGGAGAGGGTGAAGATATCCTCATCGGTGATGTTCACCGAAGCCCACATGTTGAGATAGGTCTCGTCGGTCGGGTCGAGGTCGGTGCTGACGGCATTGCCCTTACCCTTCAGTTGGATGGCCAGTTTGGCTGCTTCCTCTGCTACATCATAGTTGCCCATGTGCATATTGACGCGGGCCTTCAGCGCATAGATGGCTGCAACGTTCATGTAGAAGTACTGGATGCTTGGGTCGGCGAGTTCGTTGTAGTAGAGTGCGCTGTCGATGTCGGCGCAGATAAACTTGTAGGTTTCTCCCACCGTGGCGCGGGTCAATGTCTCGAATGCGTCGACGGGCTTGTCCTTGACGATAGGCAGACCCTTGTTCTCTGTGCCTTGGTTGTAGGGATAGCAGAAGTACTGGCTCATCGTGAAGTAGGCCAGCGCACGCATGGCGAAGCACTGCGACTTGTCGTAGTACAAGGAGGCAAGATCGCTCTCGGAGAGCGACTTGTTGCTGGCGATCACCTCGTCGGCACCGTTGATGGTGCGCACGCAACGGTCGGTGACGATAAATCCGTACTGCCAGATGCCTTCGGTCTCGGCATCATCTTCGGTCACCGTCCAGTTGCTGACGGTGTAGAAGTGTCCCGTGCTGGAATTGCCGTCGGACAGACCGCCGGCAAAGTCAGCCATCGCGATGGCGTAGTTGCCCAGGAAGGGATAGTAGGCCAGGGCCTGATAGGCACCGATGGTACCGTTGTCCACGTCGCGCACCGAAGCGTAGGCCGATGAGGTGTCGGTATTCTGCGACAGTTCTGTGTCAAAGTCGCACGAGGCGAATGCCATGGCCAAGGGAAGTATGAGGGATAACTTATGTAATGTCTTCATTGTCTTTTCCTTTTACTTGATTTGTACGTATACATTTCTCTTATATGCGGCATCCTGCATCAGAAGCCGAGGGTCAAGCCGAACACTACCGAACTGGCCAGCGGATAGTTCCACCACTGCACACCATTGGCACCTACGCCTGAGGGATCGAAGCCACGGTAGTTCTTGGCCGTCCAAGTGTGGAGATTCTCAGCATTGACAAACACGCGGGCGTTGTCGATAAACTTGCCCTTCAACCATGCTTTCGGCAGGGTGTAGCCGAGCGAGACGGAGCGCAGTTTGAGATAACTTCTATCCATCAGGTAGCGTGATGATGCGCTACGGGAATAACTGTCGTCGGAGTCCATACGCGGCACGTCGGTCACGTCGCCGGGCTTCTGCCAACGGTTGTTGTAGACGTAGAGCGTGTAGTTCTGGTAGAAGGAGTCACCGGTCTGCTCGTCGTAGCGGAGATTGTTTCCGTAGATCTTGCCGCCGAGCGAGTAGTTGATCTGGAAGGAGAAGTCGAAACCTTTCCACTTGAGGGTGCTCTGCAGGCTACCGAAGAAGGAGGGGTTGGCATCGCCGAGATAGCGCTTGGCAGCCTCATTGTAACTGGTCGTGGTCTCGTCGCCAGTCTCGTTCTTGTACCACAGAGCCACACCCGTCTGCGGGTCGACGCCAGCGTACTCACGCATCTTCCACTGGTAGAGCGGGCGACCGGCTTCGGTGATGCTTACAGACGACTCGATAGGATCGTCGGTAGAGAGGGCGATGACCTTGTTCTTGTTGTGTGATCCGGTGAAGGTGACATTCCAGTACCAGTCCTTGTTCTGCAGGATGTTCACACCCAAGGAGAGTTCGATACCTTTGTTCGAGAGCGAACCGATATTCTTGTAGTACTCAGACAGACCGGTGAGGTAGGATACAGGCACGGCGAACACCATGTCGGTGGTCTTGTGGCTGTAGTAGTCTACCGTGAGGAACACGCGACCGAAGAGGGTGGCATCGATGCCGACATTGAACTTGCCGGTCTTCTCCCACTTCAGATCGGAGTTACCAAACTGCTGATGGGCCGATCCGGGTTTGCCGTTGTAGTTGTAGCCGTAGCCGAACACGTCGCGGGCGACAATCCAAGAGAGATAGTCGGCATCGGTGTGGTCGCCCACATCCTGATTGCCGGTAGTACCGTAACTTGCACGGAGGGTCAGGTCGGTGAGCCACTTGCTGGTGGGCTCCATGAATTTCTCAGCCGTCAGACGGTACTTGGCACCCACTGACCAGAACGAGGCCCAGCGGTTGTCCTTACCGAAACGTGAAGAACCGTCGGTACGGTACGATGCTGAGAGGTAGTACTTGTTGTCGTAGTCGTACTGCACATTGGAGAAGAACGAGGCCAAGAGCAACTTGTACTTATATGTGGAGGCCGTGGCGGGGATGGAGGCCAAGCCCAGTTCGCCGAGCACTTCGGAGGGGAAATTGCTGTTTTCAAGGTCGGCGCGGCTGATGGTTGTCTTCTGTCCTTCCTGTCCTACGAGGGCATTGAGATGGTGCATGCCGCCGAAAGTCTTCATGTAGTTGAGCGTATTGGTGATGGTGAGCAGCGTACGCATATTGTGGTAGTTGGCACCATAGCCACTGGAACTTGCTCCCTCGGGATCGAGGAACGACATGAAGGAATACTCGTCTACATAGTACAGGTCGAGTCCGCCCTTGGTCATCCACGTCAGTTCGGGAAGGATATTGAACTGCACATAGGGCGATACGGTAGCCTGATACTGCTTGGCGGTGTTCTTGTCACCATTCTCGCTACGGAGGGCTACTGGGTTGTATCCGCTGGTGGCGTTGTCCATGTTCCAGTTGCCGTTCTCATCATAGACGGGTGTGAGCGGACTTTGCATGTAGACCTGGGTGAGCGGATCGGAGAAGTAGCCGCCCGATGTACCGTTGTTGGTGATGGAGTAGTTGAAGTTGGTGTTCAGTCCGTACTTCACCCACTTTGCCGGTTGCTGGTCGAGGTTGAAACGCAAGGTGTGACGCTTGAGATCCTTGCCGATCATGTAACTTTGGTTGCTCAGGTAGTTGTATGAGAGATAGAACACCGGGGCCGACTTGTCCTTTGCACCGCTGTTGATGTCGATACCGTACTCCTGCACAAGACCCTTGCGGGTGATCTCCTTGATCCAGTCGGTAGACTGACCGGTCTTGCGGTAGTTCTCCACCCAGTTGCTTCCTACATACCAGTCGATGAACGATTCGGCACCGGCTTTGTCGTAGGTCAGGCCAAGTCCCTCGGTGGTGTTGTAGTAGCCCATCGTCGAGTTCTCACCATAGTAGTTGTAAGCATTGAGCAGGGCTTCTGTAGCCAGTTCGAGGTTTTGGTCAGCGTTGCACAGTTTGTAGTTGTCGGTATAACTGGGCAGCGACTCCCAACCCACCTTGGCTGTGAAGTTGACTTTTGTCTTGCCTTGTCCGCCATGCTTGGTGGTGATGACGATGACACCGTTGGCGGCACGCGAACCGTAGATAGAGGTAGCGGTGGCGTCCTTGAGTACGGTGATCGACTCGATGTCGTTGGCGTTGAGGTTGGCCAAGGGGCTCAGTGTGATGCCCTCGTCCATACGTGCGCCCACGGGATCGGCGTTGAAGGGGATACCGTCGATGACGTAGAGGGGTTGTGTACCCGAGTTAATGGAGTTTCTACCACGGATAAAGATGGTCTGCGGCGCACCGGGCTGACCCGATGTGGTGCTGAGTTGCAGACCGGGCACATTGCCTTCGAGCGACTTGATGGGGTTGGCGTCGTTGCGCGTGTCTATCGTCGTCTTGCCCACGGTGGTGGCGGCACCGGTAAAGGCGGCCTTGCGGGTCACACCGTAACCAGTGACCACTACCTCGTCGAGACTATGAGCCGAGGGAATGAGCGTGACGGTGATATTCGTTCCCTTCACCTGCACGGTCTGTTCGTCCATGCCGATGTACGATACTTTGATGGTCTTTTCACCCGCGGGAACGGAAAGGGTGAAATTTCCGTTGACGTCAGTGACTGTGCCGACATTCGATCCGGCTACTTTCACGGAGGCGCCGATGACGGGTTCGCCGTCTTCCTGCGACACCACCTTTCCTGTGACGTGAGACTGTGCCAAGGCTGTTCCGACTGCCAGAGACAGCGAGGCAAATAACATGGTTACCCTTTGTTTCATCTTTTACAACCTCTTAAAATTTACAAATTATGTTTACCTATTCTAAATTCGACTGCAAATATATGCAATAATCCGCAAAATAAGCAAACATTTTTGTATAAATATTAAAAAGTGATAGGATGATACACTTTTTATGCAAACAAAAACATAAGCATACGTTTTTCTTGCAAAATCGACTTACAAAAAGAAAAATAGGCGAAAATACGTCTGATATGTTTTCGCACACAAAACAAAACGGGTGACTCCCGCGTAGGAATCACCCGTATAATTATGTAATCTTGCAGATTACTTCAGTTTGGTATAACCGTACTTGGCGTTGTCACCCAGTTCTTCCTCGATGCGGATGAGTTGGTTGTACTTGGCCATACGGTCGGTGCGGCTGAGCGAACCGGTCTTGATCTGTCCTGAGTTGGTAGCCACAGCGATGTCGGCGATCGTTGTGTCCTCAGTCTCGCCAGAGCGGTGAGAGGTGACGGTGGTGTAACCGTGACGGTGAGCCATCTCGATAGCGTCGAGGGTCTCGGTGAGCGAACCAATCTGGTTGACCTTGATGAGGATAGAGTTGGCGGCACCCATCTTGATACCCTTCTCCAGGAACTTCACGTTGGTCACGAACAAGTCGTCGCCTACCAACTGGCAACGGTCGCCGATAGTAGCGGTCAGTTTCACCCAGTTGTCCCAGTCGTTCTCGTCGAGACCGTCCTCGATAGAGTCGATAGGATACTTGGTGATGAGTTCCTCGAGATACTTGATCTGCTCCTCGGCGGTGAGTTTCTTGCCATTGGGATCCTTCGGCATACCGCTCTTGAGTTGACGGTAGTCATAGTACCACTCGCCGTTCTCGCAGGTGGCAAATTCGGAGGCGGCGCAGTCCATGGCGATCTTCACGTCCTTGCCCGGCTCGTAGCCAGCGTCCTTGATGGCCTGGCAGATACTTTCGAGTGCATCCTCGATACCGTCGAGTGCGGGAGCGAAGCCACCCTCGTCGCCTACGGCAGTAGAGAGGCCGCGCTTCTTGAGCAGTTTGGCCAGTGCGTGGAACACCTCAGCACCCATGCGGATAGCCTCACGCTCGGTGGGAGCGCCTACCGGACGGATCATGAACTCCTGGAAGGCGATAGGAGCGTCAGAGTGGGCACCACCGTTGATGATGTTCATCATTGGTACGGGCAGAGTGTAGGTGTTGCTACCGCCGATGTAGCGGTACAAGGGGATGTTCAGTGCCTGGGCAGCGGTGTGGGCTACGGCCAGCGATACGCCGAGGATGGCGTTGGCACCGAGTTTGCTCTTGGTGGGTGTGCCGTCGAGGGCGAGCATCTTGCGGTCGATGGCACGCTGGTTGAGCACGCAGTCACCCTTGAGGGCGGGGGCGATGATGTTGTTCACGTTCTCCACGGCCTTGAGTGTACCCTTGCCACCGTAGCGCTGCTTGTCGCCGTCGCGGAGTTCGAGAGCCTCGTTCTCACCGGTAGATGCGCCGGAGGGTACGCTTGCGCGACCCATTACGCCATTCTCCAATGTCACTTCCACCTCTACGGTAGGATTGCCTCTTGAGTCGAGGATCTCTCTTGCATGAATTTTTTCGATCTTCATAATTTAATTGTTGTATATATAAAGTGTATTTTGGGCTTCTTTCGTTGCCGTTTTGCCGATGGGCATAGCCCATCTTCGCATCTACGCAAAGATACTCCAATTCGGCGGAACGACAAAGTCGGTATTGCGCTTTTTGTAATCTTTTGCACTTAAATAATTATTTGTAGGTACTCATTTTCAGCGGTTTTCCACATAATTCACCATAAATGATGACTATATGACATAGTCCGTTTTTTACAAAAAAATATCGGCAATTCTTAAATCAACCTATACAGAAAAGCGATACCTTTGCATATCACCTGAAAAGGTGTGTATTCCTATCTTAAACAACCACTACTACCCCAAACATCAAGGCACACCCTACCCGTAGGGACTCTGCCCTCAGAAAATCGTTCATTTCTACTATGACCACTCTTATCATCTTGTTGCAGCTGGCTCTTGTCATCTACCTTATCTTCAAAGGTGCGCGCGTGGGCGGCATCGGAATGGGTATCTACGGCATGGTCGGCGTATTCATCCTCGTTTTCGTTTTCGGCATGAAGCCGGGCAACCTGCCCATCGACGTGATGCTCATCATCGTGTCGGTCATCACCGCCGCCGCCACACTTCAGGCCGCCGGCGGACTCGACTATCTCGTGGGTTTGGCCGCCAAGTTTCTGCGCCGTCACCCGGAGAAGATCACCTACTACGGACCGCTTACCACATGGCTTTTTTGTTTGGTAGCGGGCACGGCACATACGAGTTACTCCCTGCTACCCATCATCTCTGAGATTGCCACCAACTCGAAGATACGTCCGGAGCGTCCGTTGAGCGTGGCCACCATCGCCGCCTCGCTCGGCATCACGGGCAGTCCGGTATCGGCCGCTACGGCCGCCCTCATCAGTGTCGATCTGCTGGGCGGAAAGGGTATCGAGCTCAAAGATATTCTTCTCGTCTGTATCCCCGCATCACTCATCGCTATACTTGTAGCGGCCTTTGTGCAAAATCATGTGGGCAAGAACCTTGAAGACGACGAGGTATACCGCGAGCGCATACGTCAAGGACTCATCGACCCGGAACGCGACAGTCGCCTCATCGACGAGATGATCAAGAACCCCAGTCCGCGTGCCAAGTACGCCGTAGCCGCTTTCTTGTTGGGTGTGGTGCTCGTTGTTCTCTTTGGTAGTGTGCCCTCACTGCGTCCCTCGTTTATGGTCGATGGCGAACTGCATCGCGTGACCATGCCCGAGACGATAGAAATCATCATGATGACCGTCTCCGCCCTTATTCTGTGGGTAGGCAAGGCCAACGTACACGAGGCTGCCAAGGGTACTGTGTTCGCCGCCGGCATGAACGCCATGGTGTCCATCTTCGGTATCGCCTGGATGGGTGACACTTTCTTCAACGGCAATATTGAGTTCTTCAAGGAGCATATCTCCAATATCGTCACCCAGTATCCCTTCCTCTTCGCTGTGGCCCTCTTCATCATGTCGATTATGCTCTTCTCGCAGGCCGCCACGGTACGCACGCTCTACCCGCTGGCCATCGGCCTTGGCATTTCTCCGCTGTCGCTGGTAGCCATGTTTCCGGCAGTCAACGGATATTTCTTCCTGCCCAACTACCCGACAGAGGTGGCCGCCATCAATTTCGACCGCACAGGATCGACCCGCGTCGGCCGGTTCGTCGTCAACCACTCCTTCCAACTTGCTGGCTTCATCACCACCTTTGTTTCCATCGGTGTGGGCTACCTCATCATCACGCTGTGCTATTGATTTCCGATAAAAAAACATACTGACCTAAAACCAAAAGATTATGAAAAAGAGAATTCTTTCCATGCTGACCCTCTTGTTAGTGGTCGCTATCGTGGCAGTCGCCAAACCAAAGATTCGCATTATCGCCACTGGCGGTACCATCGCTGGAGCCGGTACATCGGCCACAGGTTCTGCCTATAGCGCCGGACAAGTAGGTGTGCAGACCCTCATTGACGCCGTGCCCCAAATGCTCGATCTCGCTGACGTGAGCGGTGAGCAACTCGTCAATATCGGTTCGCAGGACATGAACGACGAGGTATGGCTCAAACTCGCCAACCGTATCAATCAACTTCTCAACAAAGAAGGCTACGACGGCGTTGTCGTCACTCACGGAACCGACACCATGGAGGAGACCGCCTACTTCCTCAACCTCACCGTACACAGCGACAAGCCTGTCATCCTCGTCGGCAGTATGCGCCCGAGCACTGGTATCAGTGCTGACGGTCCTGCCAACCTCTACGGTGCTGTGGCCGCAGCCGCCAGTGCCAACTCCAAGGGCCGCGGCGTGATGTGCTGCATGAACAACATCTTGCTCGATGCCAAGGATGTCATCAAGACACATACCACAGACGTGGCTACCTTCCAGGGCGGCAACTACGGCAAGATCGGTTATGTATACAATGGCGAGGCCATCTACAACCGCACCCCCGAGAATCTCCACACCACCAAGAGTGAGTTTGATGTTTCCGGTCTGACCTCTCTTCCCAAGGTTGGCATCGTCTACGGCTACTCCAACTGCTCTCCTCTGCCCATGCAGGCTTTCGTTGACGCCAAGTTTGACGGTATCGTTCTCGCTGGCGTAGGCGACGGCAACTTCTACAAGGATGTGTTCGACGTAGCCCTCAAAGCCCGCCAGAAGGGTATCAATATCGTGCGCTCCAGCCGCGTGCCCACCGGTCCTACTTGCCTCAACGGTGAGGTAGACGACACCAAGTACCAGTTTGTCGCTTCGCTCACGCTCAATCCTCAGAAGGCCCGCGTACTGCTCATGCTCGCTCTGACCAAGACCCACGACTGGCAGAAGATACAGGAGTACTTCCAGAAGTATTGATTGCAATATTCTCATCTTTTTACGCCGCTGACTACGCTCCTCTCTGCTTTCTATGTTAAGGGGAAACGTAGTCTCGGCTTACCAATCACCCCACCGCAAACTTAAACCACTTCAAATCACCTACAATCTATTATGAAGAAACTTTTGATGACTGCCGCCGCAGCCACACTCTCATTGTGCGTCTTCGCACAGGGCGGCAATACCGGAATGGGCGGCAATGACAACGGTATACAATCGCTTGCCGAGCGCGTCGCCAAGATAGAGAAAAAGAACGATATGTTCAACGTCTACTTCAACTACGCAGCCTCTTATCAGATGGAGAGCAGCAGCCTCGACAAGAAGTGGTCGTCGCACTTCGCCAACAAGCAACTCCGCATCGAGATCAAGGGTAATCTCACCGATCATTTGTTCTACCGCTTCCGTCACCGACTCAACAAGGCCACCGACGCCAAGAGCCAGGACAACTTCGCCAAGGCTACCGACATTATGATGGTGGGCTATAAGTTCAATGACAAGTGGTCTATCCAAGCCGGTAAGATGTGTCAGATCTGGGGCGGATTCGAGTTCGACGAGAACCCGATGTACATCTACCAATATTCCGACATGGTCGACAATATGGACAACTTCATGGCCGGCGTCACCCTCAGTTATAAGCCAGTACCTACGCAGGAGATCGCCGTGGAAATCAGCGATGCCAACAACGGCAAGTTTGAGGATGAGTTCGGCAAAAAGGCCGTTCTTGTCTCCCACACCGGCAACGGTGGTATCGAGGCCCTCGAAAAGGCCAACCACCCGCTGACCTACATCGTCAACTGGAACGGAAGTTTCCTCGACGGCAAACTCAATACGCGCTGGGCATGGGGTCTGCAGACTCAGGCCAAGAACAAGTACAGCCGCATGATCACCCTCGGCGAGCAACTCAACCTGAAGAAGGTGCAGTGGTACGTCGACTATATGGGTGCCTTCGACGATGTAGACCGCCTCGGCATCGCTACCTCCGAACTGGGCAATATGGTCAACTCGTTCCTCGCCAACGTGCGTTTGGGTAAGATACACTACAACAGTTTCATCACCAAACTCAACTGGCAGTTTGCTCCCTCCTGGAACCTCATGCTCAAGGGCATGTACGAGACCGCCAGTATGTCTAAGGTTGAGGAACTCAAAGACTACCGCAAGAGTTTCGCCTACATGGGTAGCATAGAGTACTACCCCGTCAAGCAACAGGACTTCCGCGTATTCCTTGCCTATGTCGGACGTAAGTACAACTACAACGACAAGTGTGGTCTGACCGACTACAATACCAACCGCATCGAGTTGGGCTTCATGTACCGCATCAAAGCCTACTAAAAAAGTCTCTAAGCAGTCCGCTTTTTACAAATAAAGATACACATTTTGTAAACGGCAACCCGCCGAAACAACGTAATTTTGCCCACAGAAGGCCGCACTTCACCGCAAGGCAGCCTTCTGTAGAAACAAAATGAAAAACAACTAAAAAAACGAATACCATCATGGCAAACGAAAAACAATACCGCGTAGAGGCCGACCTTCTGGGCGAACTCAAAGTACCCGTCGAAGCACTCTATGGTGTGCAGACCCAGCGTGGCATCAACAATTACCACATCTCGCGCAAGAAGATGCGTGACTATCCTGACTTCATCGCCGCCATCGCCTATGTGAAACTGGCTGCCGTACAGACCAACCACTCGCTCGGCGTGATCAACGACGAGATTTCCGGTGCTATCTCACAGGCCTGCCGCGAACTCATCGACGGACAATGGCACGAGAACTTCCCCATCGACATGATGCAGGGTGGTGCCGGCACATCGGTCAACATGAACGCCAACGAGGTCATCGCCAACCGCGCCCTCGAAATCATGGGACACGAGAAAGGCGAATACCAGTATTGCTCACCCAACGACCACTGCAACTGCGGACAAAGCACCAACGACGTATACCCCACCTCCATCCGTCTGGCTCTCATCCGTATGAACGCTCACCTTGTAGGTGCGCTCACTGGTCTGATCAGCGCCTTCCGCTACAAAGGCGACGAGTATGCCGACGCCATCAAGATGGGTCGTACTCAGTTGCAGGATGCCGTCCCGATGACCATCGGACAGGAGTTCAACGCCTATGCCAACAACCTCGAGGAGGAAATCCTCAACCTCGAGCGCAACATCAAACTGCTCCATGAAATCAATATGGGTGGTACGGCCATCGGTACCGGACTGAACGCCGTGCCGGGCTTCGCCAAACTCTGCGCCGCCAACCTGAGCAAACTCACGGGCGAGAACTTCACATCGGCTTCCGACCTCGTAGAGGCTACACCCGACACCGGTGCCTACGTCAGTTACTCCGGCGCTCTGAAGCGCCTTGCCGTGAAACTCTCCAAGATCTGCAACGACCTCCGCCTTATGGCCTCCGGTCCCCGCTGCGGTCTCAACGAGATCAACCTGCCCCCGAAGGCTCCCGGATCATCCATCATGCCGGGCAAGGTCAACCCCGTCATCCCCGAGGTCACCAATCAGGTCTGCTTCAAGGTCATCGGCAACGACACTACCATCTGCTTCGCCGCCGAAGCCGGACAACTTGAACTCAACGTCATGGAACCGGTCATCACCGAGTCGCTCTTCGAAAGCCAGATATGGATGAAGAACGCCATCGAGACCCTCACCGAGGAGTGCGTGCTCGGCATCACCGTCAACAAGGAACGCTGCTACGAGATGGTGAAGAACAGTATCGGTATCGTCACCGCCCTCAACCCCATCATCGGCTACAAGAAGAGTTCGAAGGTGGCCAAGGAAGCCCACGAGACCGGACGCTCGGTATACGACATCGTCATCGAGCAGGGCCTCATGAGCAAGGAGGAACTCGACAAGGCCCTCGACCCCAAAGAGATGCTCCACTCGCACAAGTTCACCTTGAAATAAAGGTTTGCGGAGGAAAATCCCATCATAAGACATTCCCACCTACGAAGGAATAAAACGCAAGCCCGTCTACGGCCCGCGCGTCAAACGTAAAAATGCCAATTTTCGGTCTGCACGACAGACGTTCACCCGAACGCCACATCGTGCAGACTTTTTTTGTGTTGGGCGGTGCGACTATACCAATTTTTTGGAAAAAATATTGTTGGTGTCCGATAAAAAAACTCATTTTTTTATTTCTTGCCGATATAGAAAACTGGTCTTGGTCTGACAATTCTTTATATCTATACTCTGCTTCCCAATTATTTTGCTTACCTTTGCCGTCGTAATGTTTCTTTTTTAAAGGCGGAGCGAAGCGACCTTTCCATCCGTCATTATCCACTAAAAACTCAACTTACATGAAACAAACCAACGCAACAAGGAGATGGTCGGCATGGCTGCTGACACTGCTCCTCGCCGTCTGCGCCCTGCCCACACAGGTATTGGCGCAGTCTACGGTCAGTTTCCGTGAGGACTTCGACTACAATGTAGGCGACCTCTTCGGACAAGGTGCCTGGGTACACTACGGCAACAACACGGCCGACCCCATACAGGTGGTCGACAAGTCGCTCACCTATGAGGGCTACTCCGACGGCACCGCTGGCAAGTGTGTCAAACTCGGCAGCACCAAGTCGGGCGAAGACCTCCAGACCCGGTTCACCGACAACGATGACGGCATCAAGTCGGGCAACATCTACTTCTCGGCCCTCATCAGCGTCGAGAGCCAACCCACCGGCAATTCCTATGTCATAGGACTCGTACCCCGCACCAAGGCTTCAGTCGTAGCCGATGGTACTTCGGCCACCGAACTGGGCCGACTCTACCTCGGCACAGGTGACAACGACGACGAGGTGAAAATCGGTGTCGAGCGCGGTGGCGCAAAACCGGAATTTTCCGACACACCGCTGAAAATCGGACAGACCTACCTCATCGTGATGCGCTATGAGATCAACGCCGCCAACCCCAAATACGACAACGTCTACCTCTACATCAATCCCGCCAGTTTCTCCACCGAACCGGAGACACCGAGCGCCTACGTCGACGGACCCAACAAGACCGGCTCCGGTATGGGCAACTATGGTCTGCAGGGTATCGAACTGCGTCAGGCTACCAATGCCTCCAATACTGCACCCGAACTCTACGTCGGCGCACTGCGCATAGCCGACTCCTACACCGCACTCTTCGGCGACCAAGGCGAAGACAAGACTCCGACCGTCAAGACCTCCAAAAAGTCTGTTGTGCTCGGCGGCGTATACGTCGGCGATGAATATGACGAGGAGATCACCATCACGGGTACCAACCTCACGGGCGACATCACCGTCACCTCTTCATCCGAGGCCGTCACTGTCACTCCCGCTACCATCACGGCCGACGAGGCCATGAGCGGCGACGGTGCCAAACTGACCCTGCACGTGGCCTACACCGAGGGCGATCAGGATGCTACTGTCACACTGCAGAGCGAGGGTGCAGCCGATGTCGTGCTGCACGTCACCTGGACGGGCTACACCGTACCCGAGATAGCCACCATCAAGGCACTCTATAGCGAGGACTCCGAGGGCGGACTTACCTACCGCTACTCCGGACAGGCCGTCATCACCTTTGTCGACAAGGGCGGCGACCACCCCGTATACTATCTGCAGGACGCTACCGCCGCCATTCCCGTGAGCGATGAGTACGACATTCTCTCCAAAACCTATGAGGTCGGCGACAAGATCACCGGTACCATCTTCGGTCTGCAGAGTACGTTTGGCACACTCAGTGCCGTGGCCTACAACACCACGCTCGGCAAGGTCATCTCTCAGGGCAACACCGTAGAACCGGCTGAGATCACCCTCGCCGCGCTCAAGGCCGCACCCGCCGACTACGTGTCGCAACTCGTGCGCGTCAGCGGCGTTCACTTCAAGGATGTGACCTCCGGCGCTACCTTCGCCGAGGGCATGACCCAACCCGTTGTCACCGACGGTAGCGACGAGGCCAACGTGCGCATCTTCAAGAAGACCACCCTCATCGGCACCGCCATACCCGAGGGCAACGTCACCCTCACCGGCCTCTCTACCTCCGGCACATCGAGCATCATCGCCCCGCGCGGCGCCGATGATATTATGACCGAAGAGGAGCCTCAAGAACCGTCTCTTGTCATCACGCCCGACAAGACCGAAACCGTGGCAGGCACCATAGGACAGACCACCGAGGTGGCCACCTTCCACATCTCAGCCACAGCCATGCCCGATGTCACCCGTTTGGAAATCACGGGCGCAGGCAAGGCACAGTTCTCACTCTCCACATCGGAGATTGCTGCAGGCAGCAGCGAGACCGATGTAGTGGTATCCTACACTCCGACCGCTGTCGGCAAGCACCGTGCTTACCTCATGATAGACTGCGATGCTCTGCCCGCCGTATCGAAGATGATCATGCTCGATGCCTATGCCATCGACGCACAAAACCCGCCGACCGTCACGGTCAGCCCCGCCACTCCTGCCAAGTTTACCGCTAAGGTGGGCGAGGAGCAAGACCAGACCCTCACCGTGACCACCTCCGGCCTGCCCGACTACGCCTATGTCAAGGTAGCAGAGGTAGGTGCCTTCCGCGTTGGCAGTTCGATGCTCCTGCGCAACGCTGAAAACGCTCTGCGCGTGACCTTCGCCCCGACCGCCGCAGGCACCTACTCCACCGACATCATCATCACCACCCTCGGTGTAGACACCGTGAAGATACACGTCGAGGGTGAAGCC
Organism: Flexilinea sp.; assembly: GCA_963653995.1. Classification (GTDB taxonomy): domain Bacteria; phylum Bacteroidota; class Bacteroidia; order Bacteroidales; family Bacteroidaceae; genus Prevotella. The sequence goes on along the minus strand of CAVJZJ010000006.1, from coordinate 45,759 downwards.
ACCGAAAGTTCTGTTGATCCCGAGAAGGAAGGCGATGCGTTCACCCTTGACGCTACCCATCCGCTCACTCTCCTCAATGAGACCTTCGACTCTGTCACCGAGCGCAACAAGCCTTTCCACCTCGACGGCTGGACCAACGCCGCCCTTGAAGGTACTCGCGCATGGTGGGGCTACTCCTTCCCCGACACCGATACCTCGGTCGGCGAGAAGGTAGCCAAGGTGACCGCCTACGACTCTATGGTAGAGGAGGGGGCCGAGACACCTGCAAGCATGATGCTCGTCACACCTGCACTCGACTTCAAGAACGCCCAGTCGAAGATGTTCACCTTCCGTGTACGCGGCGACTATTTGGCCGACAACCAGACCGACACGCTCGAGTTGTGCTACATCGACCTTGAAGACGGCGAACCCTTCATCGCTCCCGTCGGCGGCTTCACCATGCCCTGCACCAAGGACGAGAGCGGAGAGTGGATGGAGTACCACATGGATCTCGACGGACAAAACCTGGCCGATGTCTTCTTCATGGGCTTCCGCTTCAAGAGTGCCCGCGGACGCAACAACTCCGCCACCTACTATATCGACGACGTGACCTACGGCCGTACCGACATTCCCGTCGTACGTCCCGACCAGTCGGAGGTAGCCTTCGCCGCCACACCCGGCAAGGATGCCACTTCGACGGAGATTGCCGTCACTACCGAGAACCTCACCCAACCGGTGACCCTCACGCTCGGCGGCACAGACAAGGCGAAGTTCAAACTCTCCACCTCGCAACTCGAGGCTGATGGCGGCACGTTCACCGTGACCTTCAACGCCGAAGAGCAAGGACAGTACGAGGCGTACGTCAAACTGGCTTCGCGCGGTGCCGCCGACAAGTACGTCATGCTCATCGTTGACAACACCGTGCCTACCTCCATCTCTGCACTGGAGCAGACCGCCGGACACGTCACCGTCTACGACCTCAACGGCCACACCGTAGCCGACAGTGAGCAGACCACACCCGCCACGGCCATCAGCACACTGCCCGCCGGCATCTACGTCGTCAAGACCGTCACCGACGGCAGCGTCAGCGTACGCAAAGTACAGCGATAAACGATACAACCCAAAAACACCGCCCACATAGGGGCGCAAATGATAACGTAGGGGCACTGCCCCTACGTTTTTTTTATTTACTTATATTGGTGTCCGGTAAAAACACCGCAATTGGCAAGTCCCGTAGGGTAGGGCCTATGTAGTCTTCGGCCCGAATACTCCTGTGTTTGAGCCCGAATACTGTTGTCGTTTGGCCCGAATACTCGAGTGTACGAGGCCGAATACTCGAGTACGCAAGGCCGAATACTCGAGTATTTCGGCCCGAAGACTGACCAAGGTGGATAAGAAGGGCCGCACGGCACGGCTTTTTATTTGGTCGTACACGGCAAGTTTTGTACCTTTGCATGGTTGCCACATCTCACCGCCCCAAGAGAAACGATGCGTACAAGACCCGCAATCACCTGCCATTATAGGCATCCTCACCGCCGGCAATACAGACTTGAACCACACCAATAAAAAATCTGCGCTACTCCAATGAGACTTCAGAAAGTATACAATATGGAGGAATTTGCGGCCAAATACCGCATCACCGACGTGTTTGGTGCCTACGCCGCCCACTTCACCGTCAACGGCACCGACATGGCGGATTTCCGACACATGGTGGGCGAGCATACGCTCTTCACCAAACTGCTGCTCGTCGATGGCGGCCACGCCACTATGCAGTTGGGACAAAATGAGGTAGCGCTGAAAAAGGGCAGTATGCTGGTGGTCACCGCACGCGACGTGGCCACCATCGGCAAGGCCTCGGCAGACTTCCTGGCCGAGGTGATTCTCGTCGACGATCATCTCGTGGCCGTCAGCAAGCACTACGCCCTCACCGACGACCGATACGCCACGATACACGACATCTTCCGCTTTGTACAGAATATCGTGGCCCACCGCCATATCAACAAGACGGAAATCATGCAGAGCATGTTCCACGTACTGCGCCTTTTCTGCGAGGAACTGCCCTACGACGAGTGCAGCGTCACACGCGACCTCGCTCACAAGAAGCGGATATACGAGATCTTCCTCCACCTGCTCTACCAGAATTTCAAGAAAAAGCGGCAGATACGGTTCTATGCCGACAAGATGAACCTCTCCACGGCCTACCTCTCACGCCTGGTCAAGGAGATCAGCGGCACGACGGTCAACGATCATGTCTCGTCGCTCGTCTACAAGGAGATCTGCAATCTGCTCAGTCAGACCAGCATGACCATGGGCGAGATCTCCGACGCGCTGAACTTCAGCGACCAAAGCGCCATGACCAATTTCTTCAAGCAGCGGGCCGGCATCTCTCCCTTGGCTTACCGTAGCCGAAGCGAAGGCCACACCTCATCCACCGACCACACATGATGCACACCGATACCATATCCCCAACACCTACGGACACCGCTTCCGACACCTCTTACTCCTACGCCGCCCTATGGCACCGGCTCACTCCGCTCTACAGCGACGCAGAGGCCAAAGCCATCGTCCGCACACTGCTCACCGAGACTTTCTCCCTCTCCACGGCCGACCTGTACTGCGACGGGGCCGCACGGCTCTCAGACGGCGACAAGGCACGGCTCTCGCAGATGATGCAGCGGCTCTGCCAAGCCGAACCGCTGCAGTACGTCATCGGAGAGGAGCGGTTTTGCGGACACACGTTCCGCGTAGCCCCAGGCGTGCTCATACCCCGACCCGAAACGGAAGGACTTGTGGAAATGGCGCTTCACGCCCTGAAACAATATACACGCCCGGCCGACGTGCTCGACATCGGCACCGGCAGCGGATGTATCGCCGCCAGCATCGCCCTCGGATGGCCACAGGCCAACGTCACGGCGTGGGACATCTCCGACGAGGCCATCACCATCGCACGCGACAATGTACGGCGATTGCACGCCGCCGTCACCATCGAGCACCGCGACGCCCTCTGTCCGCCCGACGATGCCGACCGTTGGGATCTCATCGTGAGCAATCCGCCCTACATCTGCCATAGCGAACAGGCCGACATGCACCGCAACGTCACCGACTACGAACCCTCCACGGCGCTCTTTGTACCCGACGACGACGCGCTGCTCTTCTACCGCGCCATCGCCCACTATGCCACCAAAGCCCTGCGACCGGGCGGCACACTCCTCTTCGAGTGCAACACGGCCTACGCCGCCGACACCGCCCGGATGCTCAGCAACATGGGTTTTATTGGTACCGAAGTGCGAGACGATATCTACGGCAAACCGCGTTTTTCTTGTGCCCGACGCGCATAAGTGACACACCAGACACTTTTCTCTCCCTCCACATTCTCCTCTACCATGACCTTCACTCCACCCAAAGACCGCCCCATACCCTCAGCCAACGAGGCTTTCGCCAAACTTTCCGCCCTCTGCGCCCGCGCCGAACACTCATCGGGCGAGATGCTCGACAAGATGCGGCGTTGGGGAGTCGACGATGAGACCCAAGCCCGTGTCATGCAGCGGCTCACCCAAGGCAAGTATATCGATGACGAACGCTTCGCCCGTCTCTTCGCCGACGACAAGATACGCTTCGACCACTGGGGACGCGCCAAGATAGCCTTGACGCTTCGCCGCAAGGGTATCGACAGCAGCACGGTCGCCCGAGTGCTCGACGATATCGACGACGACCGCTACCTCGAAGTGTTGCGTCCCCTCATCCAAGCCAAGCGACGCACCGTCAAGGCCCGCAGCGACTACGAGCGGACGGGCAAACTCATACGCTACGCGCTCAGTCGGGGTTTTTCGATGGATCTGATACGCCAGTGCCTTGACGGGACCGACGAATACGATATGACCGAAGACGATGAGTAGCGTGCTCCACCAACTCCTTGATATGTTCGCCCCGCGCTCCTGCGCCGCCTGCGGCCACCGACTGTCCGTCGGCGAGGAGACAATTTGCACCCGATGCAGCATTCACCTGCCCCGCACCGGCTTCTCGGCCTCACCCACCGACAACGAGATGGCACGTCTCTTTTGGGCACGTCTGCCCATAGAACGAGCCGTAGCCTTCTACTACTACCATCCCCACTCGCCCGCAGCACGCATGATCTACGACCTGAAATACCGCGGACAGACCGACACCGGACGACAGATGGGACGCATGGCGGCCCGCGAGATGGCCGCCGACGGTTTCTTCGACGGCATCGACCTCCTCCTGCCCCTTCCGCTGGCCCGCCGCCGCGAGCGTGAGCGCGGCTACAACCAAAGCGCACTTATCGCTCTTGGCGTGGCCGACATCACCGGTCTGCCCATCGCACAGGATGCAGTGCTGCGCATACGCGACACCGCCAGTCAGACCACCCTCGACCACGCCGGGCGCGCCGACAATATGGAGGCGGCCTTCCGGCTCGTCAAGCCTAAGGCCGTGGCTGGCCGTCATGTGCTCATCGTCGACGATATCGTAACCACCGGTGCCACCGTCACCGCCTGCGGCAAGGCCATCACCGAAGCGGGCGGCGTGCGCATCAGCGTGCTGGCCATGGGATTTTCAAAGGCGTAAAGAGACGAAGAAGACAATAGGACACACCACATCGCGGCGTGTCAATAAAAGACAAAGACACAAAATAGTGTTAAATGCGTAGAACATTCCAATATTTTTGTGTACTTTTGTAAAACGCATTGCACACCCATACCCGTTGTGCATCATACACAAAGGGCTTTGCACGGGCAATGCGCCATTGGTTAACAGTCAAAATAGGTTTAGACACATCATCCCTGTGACAGGGAATAGACCAAACGCACCTGTGCTTCTCCAACGTGGAGCGCAGGTGTTTTTTTATCATATGCCGCGTCAAAGATTTGGTGATCTCCAAAAAAGGCATTACCTTTGCACAACCAAAACATTTATGCGCTTGTGGCGGAATTGGTAGACGCGCCAGACTTAGGATCTGGTGTTTTAGGACGTGTAGGTTCGAGTCCTATCAGGCGCACACCGTCTTCCCCGACTGCTCTATGACGAGCGGTCGGGATTTTTTTGTTGTTTTTTATCATTCTGACAAGCCGCAATTCCTTTACAATCCATAAATTCTTAAATTAAATATAAAAATCTTGGCCGACATGGAATAAGTTCGTACTTTCGTCGTTGTAAGGATAGAGGCGGGTTCTGAAACCGCGCAATACGCTTAACCGTCGGAACTACGCCCAAAGACATCAACTACGTAACTATACTATGGGAACAACCAACAACAACTACTGTGTGATTCTGGCCGGCGGCAAGGGACGCCGGTTATGGCCCTGTAGCCGTGAGCAACACCCCAAACAGTTTATCGACTTCTTCGGAAGCGGACGCACGCAACTCCAACAGACCTACGACCGCTTCGCCAAGATCATTCCCGAGAGAAACATACTTGTCAACACAAATGCTGCCTACGTAGACCTTGTAAGGGAACAACTGCCGGGACTACCATCGGAAAATATCATGGTCGAGCCGATACACCGCAACACCGCTCCTGCTGCGGCATGGGCCGCCCACCGCGTGGTGCATCTCTGCCCCGAGGCCAACATCATCATCTCACCCTCCGACCAAGCCATCTACAATGAGCAGGCCTTCGCCGACAATATACGCGAAGGACTGGCATTCGTCAGCAAGAACGACCGTATGCTCGCCCTCGGCATCAAGCCTACACGACCCGAGCCAGGATACGGATACATACAGATGGGCGATCGGGCCGAAGGCGAGGTGTACACCGTACAGTCGTTCACCGAAAAGCCGGAGCGCGAGTTTGCCAAGATGTTTATGGAGAGCGGCGAGTTCTATTGGAACACAGGTCTCTTCTTGGCCAACGCCCGCCACTGCTTCGCCTGCTTCTCGAAGATACTGCCCTCGGTGCTGCGCAATTTCGACAAGCAGCATCCCGACTATAGCATTGAGGCCGAGAACGCCTACATCCACGAGAACTTCCCCTCCTACCCCAACCTTTCTATCGACTACGGCGTACTCGAGCACGCCGACAATACCTGCGTCATGCAGTGCGACTTCGGTTGGGCCGACCTCGGCACCTGGCACAGCCTCTACGAAGCCCGCAGCAAGGGTGAGGGCGACAACGTGGTGATCGACTCCGACGTGATGTTCGACAACGCCCGCGGCAATATCGTCAAACTGCCCAAAGACCGTTTGGCCGTCATTCACGGACTCAACGGATATATCGTCGCCGAGAAAGACAACGTGCTACTCATCTGCCGCAAGGAAGACTCCTCGGCCCTCGTTCGCAAATTTGTCAACGAGGTGCAGATGAAGAAGGGCGAGGAATATGTGTAGGAAATAAGTTGCCCCCATATTGAGGGACGGTAAAAAAAATTCCGCAAGCGGGAGTCCCGTAGGGAGTTCGCAAGCGGGAGTCCCGTAGGGACGACAGATTATAGCGTAGGGGTTTACCCCTACGTTTTTTCGTTATGCCCAACAAGTTGCCCCTGTAAGGGGCGCATAATTCAATATTATTTGTTGTGGTTGAAATATGCGCCCCTTACAGGGGCAACGTTTGAGGCAAAATCTTGAGATAGGGGTAAACCCCTATCCTATAATCTGTCGTCCCTACGGGACTCCCGCTTGCGGAACCAATATTTGGGTCTCACGCTTGCGGAACCAATATTTGGGACTCACGCTTGCGGAATCTGTATTTTGGATTCATAATCACGGAATCTGTATTTTGGACTCACAATCGCGGAATCTGTATTGGGACTCACGCTTGCGGAATCCCTGTCGGATTTATATATTTTTACTTGATCACTTTCTTGCTTTCTGCGCCCTGCTTGATGATGAGCATACCCGTGGCGGGTACATCATTGAGGGAGAAGGTGGAGGCGGGAGCGGAGTAGACTTCGCGGCCGGTGGTGTCGTATACGCGCACGGTAGTGGCGGCGGAGGTAGACTTGTTGACCTTGATGTCGCCGATACCGGTCATCCAGTCGGCATTGCTCTTCTCGGCGGTGAGCGATACACCGTCACCCTTCTTGGTCATGAGGTAACTGTTGCGGTAGGAGTCGGAGGTGCGGACGGGCTGCCAGTCGGTCTCCTTGCTGCTCTTGGTGGCAAAGTACACACGGTATTCGCCGTCGGCCAGTCCTTCCGTAGGACCGTCAATATCGGCGTTGAGACCGTCGAAGAGTACGATAGACGAGAGCGATTCGGTACCGAGCGCTGTCACCTCACCTGTCGACAGATTGCACGCCATCAGACCGAGATCACCCGTGAAGGCATCAGGATCCATATTGTATATAGTACCAGTAGCATTGACATGATCATTACGGTAGGCCATCGTCATGGAAGACATGGCACCGAAGAGCGAACGATAATCGTACTTGATGCGGGTGTCGTCAGTGGTACGCATGAGCACCATCTGCTGCTGTGAAGAGTAGCCATTGAGCGAGGAGACGGTGAAGAAGCCGTCGCCAGAACCACCCCATCCCCAGTTGACGTGTACTTGGCCCTTCTCGTTGTAGCCGTCGAACACAAAGCAGTGGCCGCCGGAAGAGACACCGGCGTAGAGCACGGGGCAAGCGTCATCGAGTTCGCGATAGATGAGGTTCATCCACTCGGTCGTCGACATCACGCTACGATAGTAGTAGGGTGTGTAGTCCTGATAGCGGAAGTAGCGGCGCACGGCACGGCAAGCGTCGTACACCATCGATCCGCTACCGTCGACGGTGTACTCCATCTTGACGGAGAGACCGCAATGGTACATCAGCGTGGCTACGGCCGTGGCCTGATCGTCGTTGTAGTTGTTTGAAGCGTAGTCGTCGAGCATGTTGGCATAGTCGTAGGTGGTCTTGCCGGGGTTGGCGGTGAGACGGCGTATCTCGCCCGTCACATTGTCGGTGTAGGTGTACGAGATGCTCTTGTTGCCCGTCACAGGCCACTTGTGGTAGGCCATGACCTGAGCCATCGCGGTGGCCACACATCCGGTGACGTAGCGCGCAGTGACTTTTCCGGAGGTATATTCAGGGCAGAGATTGTTGTAGGGTGTACCCTGGTTCCATGTGGTGGTGAGGAGCGGGTCTACCTTGGTGTACTTGTGGGTAGCCTCGGAAGCCTTGACGGTCACGCCCTCAGACATCTGCTGTTCGAGGGAGGCGTTCATGGTCTCGAGCCACCAAAGGAAGCCCGGAGCGGGATCGCCCGTGAGGGGCTTGTCGGTGTAGCCGAGCACGGCATCAAACTGATCATCATTGGCAATGATGGCACAGGCACCATTGTCATAGCCAATGACGGTGAGTTGCGATTCGGTCTGGAGCACCTTCAGATCTTGTGCGGAGAGCGACTTGGTAAGGCTGGTACCCGAGAGCACCTGCTGGGCAGCGCCGAGCATTTGTGCGGTGGTACGCGGTTTGGCCGAAACCGTCATGAAGGCGGCGACCAAAAACATAGAGGTAAGCAGTGATTTCTTCTTCATTTTCGTATATATATCTTGTATATAAAACAGTTAGAGGATTTCTGTAAAAACAAAAGCAGGGAGACAGGGCATCGCAAACCGATGTCTTGTCTACCTGCTTGAGATTAGACGTATCGTGAGGGGTTCACAATATCAGCATTTTACTTCTTGGTCAACTTCAGGTCGGTGATGATGGCCCAAGTACCATAGGAAGTGGTGCTACCACCATAGAGGAGCAAGTCGGTAGATTCGAAGGTGATCTCCGAAGGTATCTTGCCGTCTTCCAGTTCCCAGTCGGCCACCAACGGGTTGTTGGTAGGATTGCGGTAAGAACCGGTCTTGAACATCCATGTGTAAGAATCGCCGTAAGTTGCACAAGTCTCAGCGCAGACAATACCGAACGAACCCTCGTTGGTATCCTCATTGTAAGCGTACTGCAGTTTGAAGGTCAGATCAAGAGCAGCACCGATGTTGATGAGACCAGGAGCAGAGATGTAGAGGTACTTCTCGTACTCTGCATCCGAAGTGGCTGTGCTGATGGTAACTTCACTTTCGAAGGCTTGAGCACCGTCATCACTACCAGAATCTACTTTACCGCTCATTACCCATGTGCCGGAGAACTTGCCGTAGAGCGAACTGTCGTCGTCGCGGATGGTGATGGTCTCGGTGGCGGTGCTGCCGATAGTAGCACCATCGGCAGAAGCGATGGTCAGTGAGAACTGACGGGGATCGTTCTCCTCAGAGTCGTTGACAATCTTCACCTGTACGTTGACGGTATTTGACTTCAGCGTATCTACGTTGAGGTTGATATTCTTGGAAGTCACCAGGTAGTGAACATCCTCCTTGGCGGGGTTGCTACCCACCTCAGCGGTAGTAACGGTGAAGTGTACGTTGCCGTTGCGGGCACCCGTTACTTTGACAGGCACGTTGATGTAGCCTGCGTTCTCACGGATGGACATGGCAGAACTTTCGAACTCCACGGTCACTCCGGAGTTGGTGTTGGTCGTTTCGTCATCGGAGCAGGCGGTGAAGAGAGCGCCTGCGAGGACGAGCATGAACAGTTTTATATATTTCATGTGACTGATCTTGTTTTGTTGTTACGAAATGCGAACGATTTAGTAGCCGGGGTTCTGCTGCACGTTGGGGTTGGCATCGGTCTCGGACTTGGGGATAGGCCATGTCATACGTGTATCGCCGTAAGCCTTGTCGAGAGCGGTGGTAGTGGTGCTTCCGGGCAGGTTGCAGAGGTCATCCTGCTGCGGCTTGCCACGCTTCACACCCATGTGCCAACGCTTGAGGTCGAACAGACGGGTACCCTCACCGAGCATCTCACGCTCGCGCTCCTTGCGGAGTTCGGCCATGAAGGTGTTGGTAGAGGTATAGTTCTGGTAGTCGATATCCATGATGCGGTTCTCCTCGAGTGTCTTGAGGTACTTGTTGGCATTGGTCAGATCACCAGCCTGTGCGTAAGCCTCGGCAGCGATGAGGTACATCTCAGCGATGCGGAACATCTTAGGCTCAATCATGAAACGGTAACTTTCGCTCTGTGAACCAATCTCAGACCAGATACGGGTGTGGTCGATGTACTTGTTGAAGAGGTACACCTGACCAGTAGCACCGGCAGCGGTGGTGAGGGTGGTCTTTGAGAAGTAGACGGTCTTGCGGTAGTCGTCGTCAGAGAAGAGATCGATGGTGCTCTGGGTCGGGATGAAGTCGGGTACGGAGTTGGTGGAGTACGGCAAGTAGCGGACACCCAACTGCGAAGCGCTCTCGTTGGTGGCTACTGCAAACTGTACGATGCTTTCCAGGGCACCGTCCTGCTGCCACATATCCTCGATGTCGGCATCGACCTCGCAGAGCGAGTAGGTGCCACCCTCAATCAGTTGGCTGGCATACTGGGCGGCAGCGGCGTAGTCATCCTGCCAGAGGGCAAGACGGGCACGCAGAGCAGTGATGGCATCTACAGTGAGACGGGGAGATCCGGCGCTACCCTCTGTGGTGAGGTAGACAGCGGCGCTGTCGAGGTCGGTCTTGATCTGCTTTACGGTCTCGTTGAGCGTGTTGCGGCCAGGATAGGTAGACTTGTCTGACGAGGGGTTGTAGTCGAGACGATAGGAAACACCTGAGTTGGCGGCATCGGCAGTGCTTGCCTCATAGTCGGCGCAGAAGTACTGGGCCAAGTAGTAGAGGGAGTAAGCGCGGGTGTAAAAAGCCTCACCCTTGATGACCTTGATGGTCGCCTTGGCAGCGTCGGTGAAGAGCACCTTGTTGCTCATGTCGCACTTGTCGTAGCCCTGGAGAATGAAGTTGGCACGGTTGATCATCGCCTGGTAACTGGCGTAGATGCTTTGGGCAGAACCGAAAGAGTTGGTGAAATCCCAACGGTAGGCATCGCCCAGCGAGTTGGAGAAACCGTTGACTGCATTGAACTCGTCGCACTGGATGGTCTGCACACTGTAGTCACCGCCTACCAAAGAGCGGAGACCCGTGTAGAGACCTTCACGCATATTGCTGAAGTCGGTGGGTGTGTTGAGCGCTTCCGTATCGGGGATAGAGTCGTAAGGCATCTTGTCCATATCGCAGGAAGCAAGTCCGGCTACGGCAGCGAGCAATATCAGAATATTTCTTTTTTTCATATTTGTATTCTCTATTGTAAATGGATGTTAGAATGTCAACTCTGCACCAACTGAGAACTGACGGGTGTTAGGATAGTTACCGAGCGTGAGGTTGGCGTTGACCTCAGGATCGAAGCCGGAGTACTTGGTGAAGGTCAGCAGGTTGCGGCCTACGACGAACACGCGGGCACCCTTGATGAAGTGGGTAGCGTCGAGCAGTGACTTCGGCAGAGTGTAGGAGAGTTGCACGAACTTCAGACGTACGAACGAGGCGTTCTCGATGAGGCTGGAGTCGAACTGACGGCTACTGTTGGCAGCGGCAACGTCGGTGATATCACCGGGTTTCTGCCACATACGGAACATCTTGGTGGTCTGGTTCAAAGAAGAAGCGAAAGAGGGGTTCTCGGTGAAGTAGCGCTCGTTGTTCATGATGTAACGGTCGAACATACCGGTGAACTGCATATCGAGTTGCAGACCCTTCCAAGATACGGTGGTAGAGAAACCGCCTGACCACGGAGTGATGTAAGACTTGCCGAGGAATACGGCATCGTCTTCAGAGTATACCTTGGTCTCGTTGCCGTTCTTGTCGAGCCATACGTTCTGACCGTCACGGGGATCGACGTGGCTCCAACGTACATAGTAGAACTCACCATAGGGATGACCTACCTCAAGACGGAGACCTGTACCAGAGATGGTGTAGTAGTCGCAACCCTCGTAGAGTTTGGTGATCTCGTTGTGGTTGTAGTTGCCGTTGACCTTCACATTCCAGAACCAGTCCTTGTTCTTGATGACGTCTACACCAACAGTGAAGTCGAAACCTTTGTTGGTCATCTCAGAGATGTTACCCCAACCAGAGGAGAAACCAGTGGTGTAGGAATAGGGGATGGACATCAACATGTTGGAGGTGCGCTTGTCGTAGTATTCGAAGTCGAAGGTGACACGGTTGAATACCTTACCGCTCAAAGCGACGTTGAAGGTCTTCACGGTCTCCCAAGTCAAATCGGGGTTGGAGGGATTGGAGATGACAGTAGAGGTGTTCTTGTTGTAGTTGCCACCCTGTCCTACAAGACCGAGGGCCATATAGGGATCGATACCAGAGTTACCGGTAGAACCGTAACTTACCTTTGCCTGCAGATCGTTGAGCCATGAGCGAGTGCCTTCCATGAACTTCTCACCGGTGACATTCCACATAAAGGCTGCTGCACCGAAGGTAGCCCAACGGTTGTTGGCACCGAAGAGTGAAGAACCGTCGCGACGGATAGAGAGGTCTACATAGTACTTGTCGGCGTAAGCGTAGTTGAGCATACCGAACCAAGAGTTGCGCACTTCCTCAGAGATACCTACTGAAGAGGAAGACCACGTTGTACCGGCGGATACGAGGGTCAGACGGTTGTCGGTGAGACCCTTGGCGTAGATGCCGAAAGCATCGGTCTTGGTCACCATAGACTCCTGACCTACAAGAGCGGTGAACTGATGATCCTTGGCGACATCAAACTTGTACTCGATAGTATTGGTCACTGTCCAGCGAGAGTTGCGTGAAGAGGTACGACGTGCTGCACCTGTGGGGAACACTTCAGGATCAGAGTCGAGTGTGTTGTAGCAAGTGTACTTGGTCATCAAGTCGTTGGCATCAAGACCGAGAGCAGAACGGAGGTTCAAGCCCTTGACGGGGTTGAGGTTGATGTAAGCATTCTCATTGATACGGATACGGCCGTTGCTGGTAGGCTGTACTTTGGAGAGCCAGTAGGGGTTGTAGTAACCCATCACGTCAAGATAGATCTTCTCGTCGCCGTAGCCATCGAAAGTACTGTTGGCGTAGTCGCTTCTGTCAAGACCCTTGATCTCGTAGCGGGTTTCGATAGGAGAATAGATATGGGCAGCGTAAGACTTGTTGTAAACAGAGTTGCTGGTAGTACCGAAAGCAGTGGTAGAAATCTTGGTGAACGAGAGGTTGGTGTTAGAACCTATCTTCATCCAAGGAGTGATCTTGGCTTCAATGTTGGCACGGAAGTTCTCACGACGCATGCTGGAGTCGTCGAGGATACCGTCTGCAGTGTAGTGCTGGAAAGAGAGGAGGTAACTCATGTTCTGCGAACCGCCGCGTACGCTGGCGTCTATCTGAGCGGTAGGAGCAGAACCGCTGAAGAACTCCTTGGTCCAGTCGGTGCTGATGCCATACTTCTTGTAGTATGCCTTCTCAGCCTGGAAGTTGGCGTTGTTGGCCAAAGAGGGGCTGACCATTTCCTGGAAGTTAAGCCACTGCTCAGAGTTCATCAGTTCGGTGCGGTCGCCGGTCATCTTGGAGATACCATACTGTGCGCTGACGGTGATGGTGGGAGCCTCGCCAAATTTACCCTTCTTGGAGGTGAGCACGACAACGCCGTTGGCTGCACGCGAACCGTAGATGGCGGTAGCGGAGGCATCCTTGAGGACGGTCATCGACTCGATGTCGTTAGGGTTGAGCGAAAGGAAGGTGTTGGAAGAAATCTCAGAACCGTCGAGGATGAACAACGGAGTGGTAGAGGCGTTGATAGAGGTGATACCGCGGATGTTCATCGAAACGGTAGCAGAAGGCTCACCAGAAGAGGTGAACACCTGCAGACCGGCTACCTGTCCCTGCATAGCGTCACCGATATTGGCAACAGGACGGTTTTCGAGGGTCTTGCCCGATACGGTCTCTACAGAACCGGCGATGGTACCGAGTTTACGGGCAGAACCGTAACCGGTAACGACTACGTCGCCGAGCGTGTGGCTATCTGACTCGAGCACGATGTTCATCTTGCCCGAAGCCTTCATTTTCTTGGGGAGCATGCCGAGGTAGGTCACTTCAATCTGAGTACCCGGCTTTACATTGAGGACGAACTCGCCGTCGGCATTGGTGATCGTACCTGTACCGGTACCGAGGACCTTGACCGATGCGCCGATTACAGGCTCGCCGTCCTCAGCGGACGTCACACGGCCCGTGACACGCGTCTGTGCCAATACCATTCCCACAGCAAGGAAAAGGCAGGCAAGAATCATTGTCAGTCTTTTTTTCATAAAATCTCTCTCTTGTTAAAATTATAATAATGATAAATTTGTATCCTTTTCGTACAATACCTATCTATTGAATATTCATTGACAAATGTTGTGTGCGTCCACACTATTAAATAAGTCGATAAGTTGCTGCGAAACATTACGATTTGCAGTCATTTCTTTCACACTTATTAAAATCAGTTTGCAAAATTAGCGCAATTCCACGTTATCGCCAAATATCGGTTGCAATTGAGTACAAAATTAAACGTAAATTAACAAAAAGCACCGTCTATCCGCCACTCTTTATATGAAAATGCACGTTTTATGCGTTTTCGACAAAAGAAAGCGGTAGCGAACAATGAAAAATCATCACAAATTGACAGAACGAAAGCACAATTGCGTAACAGAAGGGGTAGAACGTAGGGAGAAATGACAATTATACATTATATATATAGGGAATAGCGGGGTTGGAGGAGTGAGGGGAACACATTTTAATATATAATTGGGAACATCGATGTCCGGTAAAAAATATGACAAGCGGCGAGTCCCGTCGGGTAGTGAGTTCAAAATCGGATTAAAAAAGGTGCGGAATTTTGTGGGGTTTGGTATGCACCCACAAAATTCCGCACATTTTTTAATCGGCTTTAAACTCCCTAACTTCCAGGGCTTTACCACAAAATTCCTTCTGAGAGTCAAATGATTGCGAATTTATACATGGATATCAACAAATAACCCCTATAAGGGGCGCATATTTCAATTTCAATCAATGAATTATGCGCGCCCTACAGGGGCAACGTTTGAGGTAGGCGATGGAGATAGGGGCAAGCCCCTATCCTATAATATGCGCCCCCTACGGGGGGCATTGCATTATGCGTCCCGACGGGGCATTCTATAACCTGCGCCCCGACGGTTTGGTATTCCGCGTCCCCACGGGGCAACCTTACCACTCACTATCGTCTTCCCATCCGTAGGTATTGCCTTTGGATCCGGCTTCGAAATCGTCTTTGTCGTTTTTGTCGATGCCGTGCTGGGTGTCGTCTTCAATGTTCTGTATGCTTCCGGCGATCATGATGTGCTCCATGACGGGGCGTACGATAACCACGTTGGGTTGGATATATGTCTTTTTCATTTTGTCTTGTTGTTTAGTGGTTGTGAATGTTTATTTTACGACGTACTTCTTGCCGCCTGACACATAGATGCCGGAGGCGAGGCCTTCGAGTGAGGTGGCGTTGCGGCGCACGAGTTGTCCGTTGAGGTTGTAGATATTACCGTTGATGGCATTGGGATTGCTGATGATCTCACCGATACCGGTGGTGTTGCCGTCTACCGTCTCGGCTATACCGTCGATCTCATAGGTAAGACTCTTGGTGGCCGTACCATTGACAGGCTGCAACCATCCGCGGAAGCCCTTGGAAGCAGTCTCCTTGGTGCGGTAGTACCATACACCGGCGGTGCCGCCTTGGTTGTTGCCGTTGAGGACGTAGGAGTTTTGGGGAATCTTGTTGTTGTCGCCAAGTTTGACGTAGGTTCCGACGAACTGGATGGCGTCTTCTGCACCGTCGTAAGTCTCCTTACCCTTTTCGCCGTACACCTTTGCGCTATAATCTATGTCTTTCACATCGGCGGCGTGTGCGTAGGTCACACCCACGATGGTATAGTAAGAGGTGATGGAAACGCTATCGGTTTGACCTGGCACTGCAAATTTCACTTCAGGCTGGTTGATAGGCATTGCCGCTGTCGGCTTCACGAGGTAGAGTCGTCCGGCCACGATGGCAGTATCGTTGCTGTTGTCGCGGTTGGCTGAAATCTTGGAGAAGATGATGGTTTCGGGACGGTCTTGGTCGGTTGCACCCTTGAACTCGGAGATGCGCAAATCGTCGCCGAAGGCCGACTTCACCTGTCCTACGGTGAGGCTGACGGGCAGAACGAGGGAGTTCCACTTGCCCACGTTCATCGTGCGGAGGAGGTAGAGTTTCACGGTCTTCAGTTCGTCACCATCTTTTGTGGCCTGATTCTTGATATACTCGCCGCCAGTCTGATTCTCATCGAGGACGAGAACGGACTGCGGGTCGCCGAGGTACTCGATGGCGAAGTCGTCGAAGCAGGTCCATGCGTCATCGCTAGCACCACTTACGGAGACACCGAACTTGAGAGGATTTTCGGTATCAGCATATACTGTGACAGAAGCGTCGTAGGTTGTACCCTCGCTCTGCAGCAGTTGTGATGCAGCCACGTAGGTCGCGGGGGCCTCTGTGATACGTGCAATGTTCGTCTGACCGTAGGTCTCGCTGCTGCCGCTATCTTCTGATGTTGCCATGACATCATCGCCTGCATAAAGGACGACGATACCATCGGTTGCCGTTGTGAACGCCTTGCAAGATACGCGGTAGTAACCCTTGCGCACCATGTTATCAGTAGTCAACTGTTGCGTCACAGCACCGTTTCCGCCGTGGATGTTGGCCGTCCAGTTGCCACCGTAGGCGGCTTGGCGGTTCTTTTCAGATTCCTGATCCACTTCCTGACCTGTTATGGCGTCGCACCAATAGTTGGTGGTGACGCTGGTATTGCCGTCACCATCTATGTATCCGTTGCCCACGTAGTAGGTGTAACTGGATGCGGTGGTACTGGTATAGGAGGTAGAGGTGAGGGTGTAGGTCACTTCCTCGGCAGAGTGGGTATAGGTAACATAGGATGACGTTTTTGATGCGCCTCCGCAAGAAGCGGTGACGGTCTGCGGCATCTTGTCAGCGGGCATGAGCGAGGTGACTGTGAACGATACTTCATGCTCTGTTTCAGAAGATAATGTCGAGCCGTTTTTGCTTGTATACGTAGCAGCGTGCTTAGAGGTGTAGGTGTGGGTGTAAGTATACACCGTTCCGCCCTGAGCGTATGACGGAAGGCGGAGAGAAGAACTATAGTATGAAAGTGAAGTGCCGTCAGTCGTCTTCCAATAAGAGATGGAGTTATCGTTGCGAGCAAAGTCGAAGTCGTACATGAGGAACGTAGCGTTCACGGGCTGTGCGTGACCAGCATCGGCTTTTTGGAATGCTTTGAGACGCTCTTCTTCGGTGACAATCATCCACTGGCTGTATGCAAGGTATGTACTATCTATTACTTCTTGACTACAGATGGTATTGTCTGGTAAGCCCGCCATATAGAACGTTGTATTATAAATACTCGAACTTGACGAGTAGGTAGGCTTTATCTTCAGCGTATACTTACCCGTTGTGACAGCGGTTGCGGTGAACACATTGTTCGCATTGTCATTGCGGTCAACGAAGAAGTTGCCAGTATCGTGCTCGGAGTTCACGCCGTCGCAAATGGTCAGGTAGCCGTTAGTGGAAGTGCTACCTTGCGCTTTCACGAGCGACTGTAAGGTGAATGTCGATTTCGATGATGAACAAGTGAGTTTGAAAGGCACGCCCTCATAGTTGAGGTTAGCCTCTGTACCCCATCGTCCGCCTTTTCCGAGGAATTTCTTTGCGCCTACGTTGTAGAGGTAGACGGTTTTGTTATTGGCTTCGGATGGTGATGAGCCAGTCCATGTTTGTGCTTTGACACATACGCTATGTGCCCCGAACAGCCCCAGAAGAGCCAGGGCTACGGTTTTGAGAGTAAATCTTCTCATAAATACAGATTGAATTGTTACGTTTATTTTGTGTGTATGTTTATTCTTGACTTTTTACCATTGTCCTAATACGGCAACGCCATGCCGTAGTTTATCGAACGCAAAGGTAGATAAATTTGTGGAGAAATCACGGGTAAATTTGCAGTATTTTTTACCCTTATTGTCGCATTGTTGTCGCATTTCGGGGTACAACACAATGAAAAAAGGCCGAAAAATGTTACAACGACGCAAAAATGGGCGATTTCATCGGGGAAAAGGAGACAGACAGAAGAGAATAGTCCGAGAGGGAGAAATTCGTTGGATTCGTAAGATTCGTGGTTCATCTTACCAACGAAGTATTGGGTTGTATAACCACGAATTTTACGAATCAGACGAATTGTTGGTAGCGGTAATATTACACGGAATCATGGATATCGGTAAAAAAGAGAACAAGCATTTGGACAATGTTTTTGAAATTAGTATTTTTGCAAAAAGTTATTCTGAAAATACTAAACAAAAAAGAACATGAAATTCATAGACCGAATAAAAGAACAGCAAAAGATGACGACAGCATTACGTTCAAAACATGCGGAATTTATTGTTTTGTATGGTCGTCGACGGTTGGGAAAGTCTACACTTATCAGGAAGATACAGGATGAGCATGATGTTTATTTTGAAGCCAGCCTTGCAGAAAAGACTACACAAATCAACCTGTTAGCACGGACCATCGCGACAAAGATAGCGCGTTTCGACAAACCCATATATTCTGACTGGGAGGATATCATTCTCGCCTTCGATAGTCAGTGTGAGGATAATGCGACGCTTATTCTTGATGAGTTTCCTTTTTTGGTCTATAAAGATGCATCGCTTCCATCGACGCTACAACGAATACTTGACCGTCGCATTATCGGCGGCGAGGGATTACGTTGCAATATCATCATCTGTGGATCGTCACAACGTATGATGCAAAAATTGATGAAAGGATCAGAGCCACTATATGGCCGCGCCGATGAGGAGTTTTGCTTGCGCCCCATAAGAATTCCCCACTGGCATAGGGAGATAAAACTCAGCGCAAAGGTCACCATCGAGGAATATAGCGTATGGGGAGGGGTACCACAATATTGGAATTATCGCGAGAAAAACAAAAGTCTCAAGGAGGCAATCAGAAACTTATTGCTTACGGAAACTGGGAATCTATATGAAGAGCCAGGAAAACTTTTCATGGACGATACGTCAGACGTAGCACCGTACTCTTCTATCATGACAGCCATAGGAGAAGGGAGGCGCAAATATTCTGACATTGCTTCTGCTATGGGAAAGAAAAATTCTGAACTGTCAAAGCCAATCAAGAATCTTATCGAAATGGCGTACCTCAGAAGAGAGGTGCCGTTTGGCGAAGACGAGAAAAAATCGAAGAAGACGCTTTACCAAATAGACGACCCATTTTTGGATTTCTACTATAAATACATAGAGCCCAACAAATCGACTATCGCAATGGGTCGTGGAGAAATTATTGAGAAAATTATTGACAAAACCTTTAACACCCACGTCGGAGGTATCTGGGAAAGACTCTGCCAGATAGCAGTCTCTGACAATGAAATACTCGGCCATACTTGGAAGATGGCAAGCAGATGGTGGGGAAAAGTACCTGTTTTCGAGGAAGGAAAGAAAACACCTATAGGATTTGAGGATTTGGAATTCGACGTAATCGCACAAGACTACTATGATAAAGATACGATACTTGTCGGTGAGTGCAAGTGGACTGCGGCCGACTACGCCGATCGTCTTTTGGAGAAATTGAAAACCAAGACAAGAAAAGCCCCGTTTGCTAAGGACAAGCATGTGATATATGTATTATTTCTCAGAGAACAACCGTTGTCAACCGCAGAATGTCACGTACTTCTCCCAGATGATGTTATCAAGGCCCTACCCGATTAGTGTCATAATAAGAATTATTGGTGTCCGGTGAAATTTTATTCCCAGACACCAATATTTTTTTACTTCTAAAATACTGGCACCTATATTTTCCGCTTACTCGAGGTACGTATATCCGTAGAGTCCCGAGCGGTAGTTGGCGAGGAACTCCTTGCCTTCTTCGAGGGTGATGCGGCCTTCCTTGACGCTCTTGGTCACCCATATCTCGAGTTGGCGCACGAGTTTCTTGGGGTTGTACTGCACATAGTCGAGCACCTCGGCGACGGTCTCGCCGTCGAACACCTGATCGATATGGTACTCACCGTCGCGCACGCTGATATGCACGGCGTTGGTGTCGCCGAAGAGATTGTGCATATCGCCGAGAATCTCCTGGTAGGCACCGACGAGGAACACGCCGAGATAGTAAGGCTCGTTCTTGCGCAGGGCGTGCACGGGGAGGATGTGGGAGTTGGCGTTGCTCGTGACAAAGTTGGCTACCTTGCCGTCGGAGTCGCAGGTGATATCCTGCAGGGTAGCGCTGCGCGTAGGACGCTCGTCGAGCCGCTGCAGCGGCACGATGGGGAAGAGTTGGTCGATGGCCCAGGAGTCGGGCAGCGACTGGAAGAGCGAGAAATTGCAGAAATACTTGTCGGCCAGGAGTTTGTCAAGGTTGAGCAGTTCCTCGGGCGTGTGCTTGAGGTGGCGCGAGAGCATGTGTATCTCGCGGCAGACACTCCAGTACATCTTTTCGATCTCGGCGCGGTTTTTGAGATCGAGTATGCCGTGGGCAAACAGTTCGAGGGCCTCCTCGCGTATCTGCACCGCGTCGTGCCAGTCTTCGAGCATGGTGCGGGAGTTGAGGTTGTCCCAGATCTCATAGAGATCCTTGACGAGTTGGTGGCTATTCTCATCAGGCTCGTACTCCTCGGGCATCTCGGGCAGCGAGGCCGTCTCGAGCACATCGATGACGAGCACAGAGTGGTGAGCGGCCAGCGACCGTCCGCTCTCGGTGATGATATTGGGGTGAGGGAGGTTGTTCTTGTCGGAAGCGTCGACAAAGGTGTAGATACAGTCGTTGACGTACTCCTGTATGGAGTAGTTCACCGAACTTTCGGAACTCGACGAGCGTGTGCCATCGTAGTCTACACCCAGTCCGCCACCACAGTCCACAAAGTCGATATTGTAGCCCATGCGGTGGAGTTGGATATAAAACTGGGAGGCTTCGCGCAAGGCCGTCTGTATACGGCGTATCTTGGTGACCTGACTACCGATATGGAAGTGGATGAGTCGCAGGCAGTCACGCATCTCATACTTCTCGAGCAGGGCGAGCGCATCGAGCAGTTCGCCGCTGGTCAGACCAAACTTAGAGGCATCACCACCGCTCTCCTGCCACTTTCCGCTACCGGAGGAGGCCAGTTTGATGCGGATGCCGAGGTTGGGTTTGACCCCGAGTTTGCGGGCGATGCGGGCGATGAGATCCAGTTCGTTGAGTTTCTCGATGACAATGAAGATACGCTTGCCCATCTTCTGCGCCAAGAGCGCCAGTTCGATGTAACTCTGATCCTTGTATCCGTTGCAGATGATGATGGAGTCGCTTTGGCACTGCACGGCGATGACGGCGTGCAGTTCGGGTTTCGATCCGGCTTCGAGTCCGAGGTTGAACTTGCGTCCGTGGGAGATCATCTCCTCGACCACCGGCTGCATCTGGTTGACCTTGATGGGGTAGACGATGAAGTTGTCGGCCTTGTAGCCGTACTCTTCGGATGCCTTGCGGAAACAACTGGCCGTCTTCTCGATACGGTTGTCGAGAATGTCGGGGAAGCGGAGGAGCACCGGGGAGGAGACATCGCGCAGGGCGAGTTCGTCCATGATGTCGCGCAGGTCGACCTGGGTGTTGTCCTTGCATGGGGAGACATACATGTCGCCCTTGTCGTTGACTCCGAAGTAGGAAGTACCCCAACCGGTGATGTTGTAGAGTTCCTTGGCGTCCTCAATGGTCCATTTCTTCATTTCGTAATCTTCTTGTGTAGTGTGTTATGGTTGTTCGGGTTTGTGGTAAAGGGCGTTTTTGCCCATTTCATCGATGTTTTTTTTCAATTATGCGCCCCTTACAGGGCAGAGGTCGACACAATCATTCTGTTGCGGTGCTGACCTTACAGGCCAGCGTTGCTTGGATATTCTTTAGACCCAGGGTGGCGTCTGTCGCTACGCTCCAGACTTACCCTGGGCTACGATCGTAACGCCCTTTCAGGGCTATTGGGGGATACAGAACCACGAATTTTACGAATCGCACGAATAAGGGTTGCACGCCCATTCGTCGGATTCGTCAGATTCGTGGTTCACCCTTCCACTGGATTCGGGGTCTGCCCCACCCCAAGCATCGTCTCAATGCGGGTGATGGTGTCGCTAATCTTTTCGCGGGTGTCGAGCACACAGACATCGGTTGTGCAGCGGGCGCGCAGATAGACAGGTTCGCGTTGGCGCAGATGGTCGGCAACAAAGGTCTGCACCTCGTCGTCGCTCTTGCCGAGGAGCAAGGGGCGCACGGTGTGGCCCATTTTCAGATGGACGAGCAAGACCTCGGGCGTGGCCCGGAGGTAGACCGTGTCGGCCTGACGGCACATATAGTCCATATTGTCGAAGAAGCAAGGCGTGCCGCCTCCGCTGCTGATGACCACATCCTCAAACTCGGCCACCTCGTGGAGCATGGCCCGCTCAATGAGCCGGAAGCCCTCCTCGCCACGACGGTCGAAGAGATCCTTGATGGTGCAGTGCATGCGGTTTTCGATGTAACTGTCAAGATCGTAGAAGTCAAGACCGAGGTCGCGGGCTAGTGCACGGCCCACTGTGGTCTTGCCGGCACCCATATAGCCGATGATGATGATGCGGCGCATGACAGACTATGACTTGCGGCGCGGCGAGCGCGTCTTCTTGGGTGCGGGAGCGGTGTTGACGATCTCCATGCACTTCTCGTAGGTGAGGTCGGCAGCCGTGTCGTGCAGTTCCTTGGGCAGACGGTAGTTCTTGCCGTCGTAGGCAATATAGGGGCCGTAGCGTCCGTTGAGCACCTCGAGTTTGGCATCCTCGGGGAACGACTTGATGTGGCGCTGGGCTTCCTGCTGACGTTTTTGCAGGATGAGTTGTATGGCGTGGTCGAGGGTGACGGTCATGGGGTCGTCGTCCTTGGCGAGCGACACGTATTTCTTGTCGTGCTGCACATAAGGGCCGAAGCGTCCAGCGCCGATGACCACCGGCGAACCTTCAAACTCACCTACGGTACGGGGCAGACGGAACATCTCAAGAGCCTCGTCAAGCGTGATGGTCTCCATGCTCTTGTCGGCAGGGATATGGGCGAAGCGCGGACGCTCCTCACCACCGGCCTCGCCGATCTGCACGACAGGACCGTAACGGCCAATCTTGACAAACACGGGCTGGCCGCTTGCGGGGTCGACACCAAGTTGACGCTCACCCGCCTTATGTTCCGAACGGGCATTCATCACCTTCTCGACATTCGGTTCGAAGGCGGCATCGAAGTGTTGCATCATGTCGGTCCACTGCTCCTTGCCTTCCGAGATGCGGTCGAACTGCTGCTCGACGGTGGCCGTGAAGTTGTAGTCCATGATCTCGGGGAAGTTCTCGATGAGGAAGTCATTGACCACCATTCCGATATCAGTAGGCAGAAGTTTTCCCTTTTCACTGCCCGTAGTCTCGGTCTTGCGCACGGTAGAGATCTGTTTGCCGCGAAGCACATCGACGGTATAGGGACGTTCCACGCCACTCTTGTCCCCCTTCTGCACATACTCGCGCTGCTGTATGGTACTGATGGTGGGCGCATAGGTAGACGGACGACCGATACCCAGTTCCTCCAGTTTGTGGATAAGACTGCGCTCGGTATAGCGTGCCGGACCATGCGAGTAACGCTCGGTAGCACTGATCTCGCGGCGCTGCAGCACATCGCCCTCATTCATGGCGGGCAGACGGTGGGAGAAGGGTGAGGCATTGTCGTCATCATCGTCGGCCGACTCATAGTAGACCTTCAAGAATCCGTCGAACTTGATCACCTCGCCCTGAGCAACGAATTTCTCGTCGCTGGACGGCGCAACACTGTTATTGTTCTGTATGTCGATGACAGCAGTGGTCTTCTCTATCTGTGCGTCTGACATCTGACAGGCGATGGTACGCTTCCAAATCAGGTCGTAGAGACGGCGCTCCTGGCTTGTACCCTCGATAGTGGCATTGCTCATATAGGTAGGACGGATGGCCTCATGGGCTTCCTGAGCACCCTTGGCACTGGTATGATAGGTGCGGGGACAACTGTATTCCTCGCCATAGAGTCGGGAGATCTCCTCCTTGGCGGCACCGATACAGAGTTTCGACAGGTTGACACTGTCGGTACGCATGTAGGTGATCAATCCGTTTTCGTAGAGCCGCTGGGCAACCATCATGGTCTGCGAAACCGTAAATCCAAGTTTGCGGGCGGCCTCTTGCAGAAGGGTGGAGGTGGTAAACGGAGCGGCGGGCGACCGCTTGGTGGGGCTTTTCGTGACACTGCCTACACTGAATGTCGCGTCAATGCAACTCTCCAAGAAGGCAACCGCCTCATCGTGAGTAGAAAAGCGGTGGTCGAGGTCGGCCTTCACCTCCGAGGCAGAACCATCGGCATTGGTGACACCAAAGATGGCCGATACGCGGTAGTAGGGTTCGCTATTGAACTGCTGTATCTCACGCTCGCGCTCCACGATGAGCCGCACGGCCACGCTCTGCACACGTCCGGCGGAGAGTCCGGGCTTCACCTTGCGCCAAAGTATGGGTGACACCTTGAAACCGACAAGACGGTCGAGCACACGACGTGCCTGCTGGGCATTGACACGGTTCATGTCGATATGACGGGGATGCGCAATGGCCTCAAGTATGGCGGGTTTGGTGATCTCGTGGAATACGATACGATTGGTAGATGCCGCGTCGAGACCGAGCACCTCGCATAGGTGCCATGAGATAGCCTCTCCCTCGCGGTCTTCATCGGAAGCGAGCCATACCTTCTTGGTGGCCTTCGCGCACTCGCGGAGTTTCTTCACGATGTCGGCCTTGTCCTTGGGAATGACGTAGTCGGGTTGGAGCGTCTTTTCATCGAGGCTCAACTCCTTCTTCTTCAAGTCGCGTATATGCCCGTAGGACGACATCACCTTGTAGTCGGATCCTAAAAATTTCTCTATGGTCTTGCCCTTCGAAGGGCTCTCGACGATGACTAAATTATCTTGCATGCCTTGTCTGTATACTATACTTGGTCTGTCTGGTTTCATCTATGGAGGGAAAACGTAGCCGTCTGCAGGCGACGTATACCGTTGCACTACACAGACTCTACCCCCTCTTTTCGCGGCGCAAAAGTAAGCATTTCTTTTTTTATACATTATTATATAGTATGCATTTTCCATTTTTTTGCAGATTTTTTGATTTGTTACACACCACACAATGTACGACCTACCCTGCGATGCGAAAAAGCGGAACAAGAAAAAAGAGATTTCGGAAATTATGCGTATCTTTGCGCACTAATTCGCATTTGATGAAAGATATTTGTTGCATCGGTCACATCACCAAAGACAAGATTGTGACCCCACGCAAAACCACTTATATGGCAGGCGGCACGTCATTTTATTTCGCCTATGCTATCAATAGCCTACCCCACCGCGTACCGTTTGAACTGATCACCAAACTCGGTGCCGACGACATGAAGGTCGTCGACGATATGCGCACGGCGGGCATTGACGTGACCACCTATCCGAGCCACAACAGCGTCTTTTTCGAAAACAAGTACGGAGAAGACCAGAACGACCGCACGCAACGTGTGCTGGCCAAGGCCGACCCGTTTGTTGTCGACGAACTGCGTGACGTAGAGGCCCGCGTGTTCCACCTCGGATCGCTGCTGAGCGACGACTTTTCGCCTGAGGTAGTGAAGTACCTCTCCACCAAAGGTCTCATCTCCATCGACGCCCAGGGCTATCTGCGCGAGGTGTGCGGTGAGGATGTGCATCCCATAGACTGGGCCGGCAAGCGCGAGATACTTGCCGCCACCGACATCATCAAGGTCAACGAGAAGGAGATGGAGGTCATCACGGGCGAGAAAGACCCGCGCGCCGCCGCCCGACAGTTGGCCGCCTGGGGCGTGAAGGAGTCGCTCGTGACGCTGGGCAGTTACGGATCGCTCATCTACGCCGAAGGGCAGTTTCACGAGATACCCGCCTATCCTCCCCACGAGATAGTCGATGCCACCGGTTGCGGCGACACCTACTCTGCCGGATACCTGTGGTGCAGAGCGCAGGGAGCAGGTTACGACGAGGCTGGCCGATTCGCCGCCGCCATGTGTACGCTCAAACTCGAACACAACGGACCATTCGACCGTACAGAGGAAGAGGTACTCGATATTGTCGGGGAGAGATAAGTGACGGTGAAAAAATATTGGTATACAATATAAACGCAATATAAACGCAAACGGAAAGTCCCGTAGGGACGACAGAGTATAGCGTAGGGCGAAAGCCCTACGTATTCATTTGGTGCGCAAACGTTGCCCCTATAAGGGGCGCATAATTCAATATTTTCGTAATGGCTGAAATATGCGCCCCTTATAGGGGCAATGTTTTGTTGCAACCGATTGAGATAGGGCTTACGCCCTATCCTGTAATCTGCCGTCCCTACGGGACTCGCCTTTTGCGATATCCTACCGAGACAACATCTGCTTTGTTCCGGGTCTACCTTTTCTCAGCGTCCCAACCAAGCCTCGGGATTGAGTTTGTCTTGTATGCGCCGGAGTTGGAACTGGAGGATATGGTCAGGGCCGACGGTGCCGAGGGTTTGACGGGTGGACACTTTCTGTCCGCGGTGTACGGAGACGCTACTGAGGTTGCAGTACACGGAGATGTATACGCCGTGGCGTACCATGACAACCATCGTACCGCCAAAACCGAAGACGGCACTCACCTCACCATCATAGATGCTACGGGCCTGACAACCGGCCGAACCAAGGATATTGATGCCCTTGTTGTCGATGGTGACGCCACGCAAACCTTCCACACTGTTTTGTCCGAAATGGCTGACGATGCGGTACGACCCGGTGATAGGCATCGGCAGACGGCCACGGTTGGCCTCAAACCCGCTGCTCATCATACGGTCGACACTGCTGACGGAGTTGGCCGTCTCCACATCACGTTTGGCCTCGGCTATCTCTTTCTTGTTGCGGGCCTCATCAGCACGGGCCTTGCGCTCGGCGGCGGCACGCTCGGCCTCGGCTTCGCGGGCAGCCTGATCGGCGCGGGCTTTCGCAGCGGCATCGGCACGAGCCTCAGCGGCACGGGCCTCGGCACGCATCTGTTCCTCCTTGCGGCGAGCCTCTGCGACACGACGCTCGTTTTCGCGGGCGGCAGCCTCTGCAGCGGCCTGTTTGCGAGCCAGTTCGGCAGCACGCCGCTCGGCTGCCTTGCGCTCGGCCTCGGCCTTGCGACGGGCTTCGGCCTCGGCACGGGCACGCACGCGGGCGGCCTCCTCTGCGATGAGTTTGTCTATCTGCGCATTGAGCGCGGCACTTTCGCGTCGGCGCTGATCGATGACCTGCTGTATGGTGCGCTGCTGGTTTTGTAGGGTAGCCACCACCTTCTTCTGTTCGTCTTGTTGTCCTTGGAGGGCATCACGCTCACGTTGTCCACGGGAGAGCAGCACGTTCTTCTGTCCCTTGACGGTCTGCAACTGGCGGTGCTTGTCGTTGACTTGGTCTTGCTTAGCCCTTACTGCATCGCCCTGCGCCCGCTGGAAGGCGGCATACTCGCGCACAAACCGCAGACGACGGAACATCTGCGCAAAGTTCTTGGCCGAGAGGATGAACATCAGTCTATCTTGGAAGGTGTGCTGACGCGTGAGATAACGCATAGACTTGACATACTTGGCCTTGCGCTCAGCGAGTTGCTCCTCAAGAGTGCGGAGTTGGGCATTGAGCAGGTCGAGGTTGTTCTCGATATGCGTGATATCGTTCTCTATGCCATCGATATTCTTTTGATGGCGATCGATTTCACTGTTGATGGTCATGAGATTTTTGAGTCGCTCAGCCACGGCCGCCCGGTTGGCCTTGAGCGCCTGTTCCTGCTGACGGATTTGTTTTTGCAACTTAGTGCGTTGGTTTTGCAGTCCGCGTATCGACTCGTTGGTATAGGTAGGCGCAGCCGGTTTCTTCTTGGTCGTTTTCTTCTTGGCAGTGGTAGTTTTCTTCTTGGCGGTAGTTGTCTTGCCCGATGCAGCCGGTTTTTTCTTCTTTGAAGCAGAGGTCGCAGTAGACGTATTGGTAGTGGTACGCTTTTTCTGCGCATCACAGACTGGGGCGGCCAGCAAGAGAATCATAAGGGCGATGAGGAGTCTTCTCATGTAGCAAAATCAGTTTGGGTCAACCATTATAGATGGAAAATAGATTACCCATCGTTAGAAATTGGTGAGTTTCCGCAACAGGTCGTCGGCCTCGACGCGCTTGTACTTCGATGAGACGGTGGTGGTAGCCTCCCAGGAGTCGTCGGTCTTGATATTGTCCATAGCGACGGTCACCGTGGCCGTCTGCAGCGAGGAGGTTGCGGTGGTGGTGAAGGTAAAGGTCTGCCGGGCCGGAAACTGCTTCGAGCCGACACTGCGGAAGTCGTCGTATTGCCACGAGAGGGACGACTTGCCATGCGAGGCACTCTGGTAGGAGACGATGGCCGAGAGCAGACGGGCGGCGGTGCGGTCGGCTGTCCACGAGTAGGCCATATTGCCGGCCGAGTAAGCGATGGGCACGGTCTGATCGGTGCCGGAAAGATCGGCGGTGAAGGTCTTGAGGTCAGCCTCCGAGAGATCCTGCTTGCCGGGGAGGAAGAGTTGATTCCAGAAGAGGGCCTGCAGACTGTAGAAGGTGATGCCGTTCTCGCTGAGGAACGATACCTTGTCGTACCCAGCCTCAACATACTCCTTGTGCAGACGGTCGACGAGCAACACATGATCGGGTGTGAACTCCAAGCGACCCACCTCTGTACCGATGATGGGGAGGAAGAGTTGCAGGCGTATCACTTGGTCGCGGCGCATGGAGAGTTTGCCCGACACCTCAATCTTCTTGCCGGATGTCTGCAGACGGAACGACATACCGCTGACAATATTCTTGGTATAGACGCGACCGTCGCTGACCTTCTGCACAAAGGCGAGCGACGAGGCGGCATACGACTTGTGCGATGCGGAGGACGATGCGGTGGCCGAGGTGGTGCCATCGGTGACGACTGCCTTCTTGCTGGCGCACGAGGCGAGGAAGACCAAAGCGATGATGGGGAGTATACGGAGGAGTCTCATAGGTTATTTCTTGTTTTCAATGTATTTGCGTTGACGTATTTTCTTGTTGAGCATGGCCTTGTCGCCACCGGCATCAAGGGCGCGTTGCCACAACTCGACAGCCTGGTCGGTATCGCCGCACACGGCGTGGATATCGCCGCCATGCTCAAGTATCACGGCACTCGGCACACTGTCGGTGTCGGCTTCGATGGCCTGGTCGATATATTTGAGGGCGTAGGCGTTGTTGCCGCGGAGGAAGAGTATCCAGGCGTAGGTGTCGAGGTAGGTAGCGTTGCCCGGTTCGGCCTTGACTGCCTGCTGGCTCATCTGCTCGGCCTTGTCGAGGTTGCGGCGCTTCTCGCTGAGGAAGTAGGCGTAGTTGTTGAGACACATCACATTGTTCTCCTTCCACTTCAGACAGTTGTCGTAGGCTTCAAAGGAAGCGTCGGTCTGCCCCTTGCGGTAGAGTATGTCGCCCATGATGGCATAGAAGTCGGACACGATATCGGGATTGCTCGACGCATTGATCTCCCCCACCCCACGTTGCAGGGCATCGAGGGCCCGGTCGTTGTCGTCCTTGTTGTAGTAGGACAGTCCGAGGAAGTAGTAGAAGCGCATATCATCGGGGGTATACTGCACAGCCGAGGAGCAGATGGAGATAATCTCATCCCAAGCGTGCTCATCCCAGAGTAGCATGATGAGTTCGATACGGGCCTCAGCATTGTCGGGACTGATGTCGAGCACATCGTAGAAGGCTTGCTTGACGGCAGCGTCGGGCATCTTCTTGAGTTGCATGTAGGCGGCACGCAGGATGGCCACCTCCGACGAGCGTACAGGCGAAACCATCAGACTGTCGAAGAGGGCAAGCATCTGGGTACTGTCGCCTCCGGCCTTCTCGTTTTCCTGAATGATCTGTTGCAGGAGCGAAAGTTTGGTTTTGGCTTCGGCCTTGGGACTGAAGAGGATGCGGTCGCGCAGGGCGATGGCGGCGGAGTCCTGTCCTGTGGAGCGGTAATAGTCGTAGAGGGAGTTTTGGGCAAACTCGTTGTTGGGATCATCGGCGAGGGCATCAGCGAAGTAGGGATAAGCCTCACTGCCACGCTCGTGCTGCACGAGCCAGTTGCCGAGCATCACCTTGTAAGCCGGTTCGTTGGGATGGATATCAACGAGTCGGCGGAGTGCCTCGCAAGCCTTCTCCTTCTCACCCATCGACTCATAGACGCTCATGCGCGTGATAGCCAGTTCGTCATTGGCACCATCTACCTGTTCCATGCGGTCGAGGGTGGAGAGCCACTTGGTATAGTCCTTCTTGGCACGATAGAGTTGGCAGAGTATGCTGAGCACGTCGCTGCGGTCGCGGTGATGGGTGTAGAGATTTTCGTAGGCATCGATGGCCTTGTCGTAGTTCTTTGTCCCGATATAGTATTGGGCCACACGCTCCTGATAGGTGTCATTGCCGGGCGAGAGCGAGGCGGCGCGTTCGAGGGCGAGAAGAGCCGTGGAGTCGCGGTTCATCTCAGAGTAGTAGGCCGCAAGGGCATAGTAGGTCTCTGCGGCCGAAGGGTCGATAGAGAGACAATGGTTGAAGAGTTCGAAAGCAGCGTCGTAGTGTCCGGCTTCCTGTTGGCGCACGGCCTCAAGGTAGAAGTAGTCGTAGCGGCGGCGGTCGTTGCGTGGCAACGTATCGGTGCGACGCACCTCGGTCTTGACGGCGTTCTTTTTCGCCCGCGATGCTTGGGCCACCGTGATGGGAAGGGCGGCAAGCAAGAGAAGGGCGGCAAGGGCTGTGGAAAATAGCGGACGGATGGAGAAATGTGTCATGAGAATTACTTTACGCCAGTGTGGCCGTAGCCACCTTCACCGCGCTCGGTCTCGTCGAGCGCATCAACCAATTCAAACACGGCCTGTTCATGCTTGGCAATCACCATCTGTGCCACACGCTCGCCCGGGGCGATGACAAAATCCTCGGTGCTGAGGTTGACGAGCAGCACACCCAGTTCACCGCGATAGTCGGCATCGATAGTGCCGGGACTGTTGAGCACGGTGATGCCGTGCTTGAGGGCAAGTCCGCTACGGGGGCGTACCTGTGCCTCGTAGCCCTCGGGCAGGGCGATGCGCAGTCCGGTAGGTATGATGCGGCGCTCCATGGGGTGAAGCGTGATGTTCTCTTCGATATTGGCACGGAGATCCATGCCCGCGCTCTGTGGGGTGGCGTATGCCGGCAGTTGTTGGCGGCCGGTGTTGACAATCTTGATTTTTACCATGGTGTCTTGTGGTTGGAATGATGTGGTGCGTGGTTATCCGATTTCTTCCGGGTACGCATCATATGGTGTATTCCGAAAGTGGAATCCGCCTTTAAACTGCAAAAATACGGTTTTTCATTCATATACACATCTGCCCTTGCATTAAAATATACAAAAACCCCGGTTGCACGGGCAACCGGGGTAGTATCCATTACTTTGAGGAGGGGCTTTAGAGCCCCGCCGAAAAAACATTACGGATTGTATCTCACGAAAGCCTCCATTGCCTCGTAGCAGGCGAGACCGAGTTTGTGGTAGAGTTCGGCGGTACCGTGGTTGCGGTCTTCCGAACGCTGCCAGAACAGGCGCTCGTCGTTGCCGAGGAAGGGTGCGCTCTCCATCTGTGAGGAGTGCTTGAGGATACTATTGCGCTTGCCGCGGAGTTCTTCGGGGCTCATCGGCACGCACATCTCAATATTCTCGATTTCCCACTCTGCCCATGCACCGCGGTACATCCAGATGCGGCAGTCGTCGAGCCAAGCAGCGCCTGCCTCCTTCTCGAGGTCGATAGCAGCGAGCACGGCATCGGTACACTTGCGGTGTGTGCCGTGGGGGTCAGCGAGGTCGCCAGCCACATAAATCTGGTGAGGCTGTATCTTCTGAAGCAGGGCGCGGACAATCTCTACGTCCTTGGCCGACATGGGGAGTTTCTCTATCTTTCCCGACTCGTAGAAAGGCAGGTCGAGGAAGTGTACATGATCGAGCGGTATACCGTTGTAGGTGCAGGCGGTGCGGGCCTCACCGCGACGAATCAGTCCCTTGATGGTGAGGATATCGCGGGTATCAAAGTCAGAGGCGGTCTTCTTGGCAAGGAATTCCTTAATCTCCTTGTACTTGTTCTTGATGACCTCGTCACCGTTGCCGATGAAGAGTTGGTTGAAACCGTTGATGAAGTGCATGAAGCGTGTCACTTCCTCGTCGCCCACAGCGATATTGCCGGAGGTCTCGTAGGCCACGTGTACGTCGTGTCCCTGTTGTACCAGTCGGCGGATGGTGCCGCCCATGGAGATTACATCGTCGTCGGGATGGGGAGAGAACACGATGACGCGCTTGCAGGCGGGCTCTGCACGCTCAGGACGGTAGGTATCGTCGGCATTGGGCTTGCCGCCGGGCCATCCGGTGATGGTGTGCTGCAGGTCGTTGAAGATCTTGATATTGCAGTTGTAGGCCGAACCGAAGCGGGCGAGCAGGTCGCTCAGTCCGTTCTCGTTGTAGTCCTTGTTGGTGAGTTTGAGGATGGGTTTATCTGTGACTTGGCAGAGCCAAACGACAGCGGCGCGGATGGTCTTGTCGTTCCACTCGCAGGTGGTCACCAACCAGGGGTGGATGATACGGGTGAGTTTGCCGGCGGCAGCGAGGTCGACAACGACATGGGCGTCGTTGTGGGTCTGCAGGAAGGAGGCGGGGATGGCATCGGTGATAGGACCTTCTACGGTCTTCTCGATGATGTCGGCCTTCTCGTCACCCCACGCGGTAAGAAACACCTTGCGTGCGGAGAGGATGGTGTGGATACCCATCGTGATGGAACAGGGAGGTACGGGCTCCTGCGAAGAGAAACTGTTGGTCATCTCCTCACGCGAGGTGGAGTCGATGAGGATGATGCGCGATGTGGTGGTCAGACCGCTACCCGGCTCGTTGGTGGCGATATTGCCGATACGGCCGATACCGAGCAACATGATGTCTATACCGCCGTGCTGCTGTATCTGCTCCTCATACTGACGGCAGTGTTCCAAGACATCTTCCTGGGCGATGGTGCCGTCGGGTGTGAAGACGTTTTCGGGCTTCACGTCGACGTGGTCGAGCAGACGCTCATGCAACTGGTGGATGCTGCTGTGCTCGCTGTCGGCACGGAGGGGGAAGTATTCGTAGGCGTTGAACACGACTACATTGGAGAAACTCAGTCCGTTCTCCTTGTGACGGCGTATGAGTTCGGTATAGACGGGTGTGAGCGACTGGCCTGTACCCAGACCGAGCACACAGGTGCGTCCGTCGTTGTTCTTGCTGCGGATGGCTTCCTCTATGGTATTGGCGATGTCCTGTACGCCTTCTTCTACCTTGGGATAGATCTCGGTGTTGATTTTCTCACAACGCGTGATCTCGGAGCGCTCTACTGCAGTGCGGGGGCGGTAGTACTGCTCGGGAATCTTGTTGAGCACGATCTGTGAACTAAGATTCATTTTCATAATTGTAATGTTTTATAGGTTTTTGTATATGTTTATTTTGTTCGTAGGTTTGTCTGTGGCTGAGCACCGACCTCTGACAGACAGAGGCAGCACCGTCATGGCCTATCTTTCTTGGCCGTACCCCAACGCGAAGGCCGGGCACCCATAGTGAGCACCAGTTCGCCACCGCGGGCAATATCGGCATAGTCGATATACGACCGGGTGTAAGGACGGCCGTTGAGCGTGGCCTTTTGTATATAGATATGGTCAGCGTCTGCGCCGATAGTTTTCACTGTGAAGGTGCGGCCCTGACCGACACGGAGCGTAGCCTTGGCGAAGAGCGGACTACCGATGAGGTAGCGACCCGTGCTCGGGTGTACCTGATAGAGTCCGACAGAGGAGAGTACATACCAGGCCGACATCTGTCCCACATCCTCGTTGCCGCTGAGTCCGTCGGGCAGGTCAAGGTACTGCTCCTGCATCATCTGTCGTAGACGGGGGAAGGCTTTGGCCGGCTGTCCGGCGTAGTGGTAGAGGTAGATGGCGTGGTGGCTCGGTTCGTTGCCTTGGGCGTACTGACCCACAAAACCGGTCACATCGGGTGCCACCTCGGTATCCTCGGGCGTGTCGGTGATGAAGAGGGAATCGAGTTTGGCCACAAAGGGCCGCTCACCGCCAAAAAGGGAAATCAGTCCGTGTACGTCGTGGGGCACGAGGAAGGTATATTGCCAGGCATTGCCTTCGGTGTAGTCGTTGTCGTCGTAGCCGGCATAGAAAGGATTGAACGGGCGGCGGAGTTCACCGTCTGTCGACACGGCCCGCATAAATCGGGTAGCCGGATCAAAATATTTGCGGTATGACTGGCTACGGACGTGGAAATAGTCGGCATCATCGGTCTTGCCCAACAGAGTAGCCACACGGGCGACGGCATCGTCGGCAAGACAGTACTCGAGGGCTTTCGACACCGTGCAACCGGTGGTATCACGGTCGAAGGGGATGTATCCGTAGGTGCGGAGCAGGTCGAGAGAGCGGTCGGAGCGCATCATCGACGCGCGCATGGCGGCATAGGCTTCATCTTCCTGTCCCTGACAAAAACCTTTGAGTACAAGGTCACCCAGCACGGGTACGCAGGGCGAGCCCACCATACAGTCGGTCTCGTTGCCCCAAAGGTGCCAGACGGGCAGTTTGCCTTGCTCGCGGTAGATATCCATAAAGGTACGCGCAAAGTCACCCTGCATCTCGGGTTGGATGAGGGTCAGGAGCGGATGGGCGGCGCGGTAGGTGTCCCAAAGACTAAAGGTGGTGTATACGGTATGGTCGGCACGGCGCACCTCGCCATCGGCACCGCGGTAGCAACCATCGACATCGGAGAAGACCGAGGGGGCGGTCATCGTGTGGAAAAGCGAGGTATAAAAAATGCGGTGCGTACGGTCATCGGCACCGCTGACGGCAATACGTGAGAGTTGACGTTCCCAAGCATCTGAGGCGCGGCTGACGGCGGCATCGAAATCCCAACCGGGCAGTTCGGCCTGCATATTTTGCTTGGCATGGTCGATATCGACGGCAGAAAGGGCCACCTTGACCATCAGCGGTCTACCGTCGCCGACAACGGCCAGCACGGCCCGCGCAAAACTGTCGCGGTGCAATACGGTGACCGGCCGGGAGAACTCCATATCGAAATACACGCGACGGTCTTTGGCCCATCCGCTCGTGCGGCGCAGTCCGGTGAGGCGCGTGGGCGACTCTGCGGTGAGGAGACAGTCGGTCATGCGGGCATCATCGATACCCTCGTTGACACCTTGCCGGAGGTCGAGCGTGAGCAAAAGGGTGTCAGGCGGTGTGTCGTAGGTGTAGCGGTGGAAACCTACTCGCTGCGTGGCGGTGAGTTCTACCTGCACGGCGGGACGATGAAGACGCACACTATAATATCCCGGCCGTACCTGTTCGTCGGCATGACTGAAAGCGGCGGTGCGCTGGTCGGGATGGGCAACGGGCATGACCAACAGGTCGCCAAGGTCGCCCACCCCTGTACCGCTCAGGCGGGTATGTGAGAAACCGGTCAACTGTGTGCCAGCATAGTTGTAGCCCGAGCACCAGTCCCATCCCTCTACGGGCTGCACCGGACCGAGTTGCACCAAGCCAAACGGCACATTGGCTCCAAGGAACACATGACCGTGCCCGCCGGTACCGATATAGGGATCGACATACGAGACCAATTCCTTTTGGCGGGCAGACACAAAGGGACACGCGACCACAAAGACTGCGATCGCGACCAAGGTACGAACAATAAGGTTTGGTCTCATAAAGCGGTTTCTAATCGTCTGCAAATATAGCAATTTATATCCTGCAAACGCCGCATCAAAGGGATGTTTTTATATTAAAAAAGATTAAGTAGCGTGCAAAGTGTCAGAACGTTGGGCAGTCTCAAAAAAAATGTGTATGTTTGCAACAAAATCAGGGGAACTACACCCCGGCACAAGAAAACATCAATATCAACAACAGACACAATATATGAAGACCATCAACGAAGCCCAGGAAGAGGTCATCGAGGAGTTTTCCGAGTTTACAGACTGGATGGACAAGTACCAGATGCTCATCGACTTGGGCAATGATCTTGAACCGCTCGACGAGCGATACAAGACCGAGCAGAACCTTATCGACGGTTGCCAAAGCCGTGTGTGGCTGCAAGCCGACTACGCCGACGGACGCATCACCTTCACCGCCGACAGCGACGCGCTCATCGTCAAGGGTATCATCGCCCTGCTCATTGAGGTGCTCAGCGGACACACGCCACAGGAGATACTCTCAGCCGACCTCCATTTCATCGGTGATATCGGACTGAAAGACCACCTCTCCCCCACCCGTTCCAACGGTCTGCTGGCCATGGTCAAGCAGATACGT
This sequence comes from Flexilinea sp., assembly GCA_963653995.1. GTDB lineage: Bacteria > Bacteroidota > Bacteroidia > Bacteroidales > Bacteroidaceae > Prevotella. The sequence goes on along the minus strand of CAVJZJ010000006.1, from coordinate 9,490 downwards.
ATGTACGCCCTCGCCTACAAAACAAAGGAGGAAGAAGCATGAACATCTGCGTTTTCTGTTCGGCCAACGCCAACATCGCACCCGAATATTTCAATCGTACCCGACAACTCGGCCAGTGGATGGCCGAACAAGGCCACACGCTGGTCTTCGGCGGATGCAACATGGGTCTGATGGAGTGTATCGCGCAGTCGGCACACGAGGCTGGAGCAATGACCGTGGGCATCGTGCCCGGCATCATAGAGCGGGGCGGACGGGTGTCCGACTACGTCGATGTGAAGGTACTCTGCGACAATCTCAACGACCGCAAGCAACTGATGATAGAAAAAAGCGACGCTTTCATCGCCCTTCCGGGTGGTATCGGCACGCTCGACGAGATTTTTACCGTGGCTGCATCTGGAACTATCGGTTACCACAACAAACCGGTCATTCTCTACAACATCGACCACTTTTGGGACACCACCATCGCCCTACTCGACGATATGCAAGCACGCGGCATGATACGCGGACAGTGGCACGACCGCATACTTATCGCCAAAACGACCGATGAAATCGGCGTTTTTTTGAAGTAACATATTGGCATCCGGAAAAATTAGCCCTGAAATGGCGTCCTCTCCCTCGGCTGGGATTGTGACGCCATTTCATCGCATTATTTCAGCGAGACCACCATCAGCGCACCATCCTTGGTATACTTCTTGGCTTCGGCCGACCCTGCCTTGTAGATATTCACTTCCTTGATTTGCGCAGAAGGTATCGACTTCATCTGTGCCGAGGACATCACCTTGCCATCGACAAGATAGACCATCGGGTCGTTCTGACAGGCTTTGGTCACTATACGGATGACACCACCAGAAGCCTTCTCACCATAGGCGGCGCAGACCTTGGGATCCTTGAAGACATCTATCGAGCGGATATCATCAGGGGAGATGTCGGAGATCTTGACATTCTTCTCCTCACCGTCGACGATGATGAGCGGCTTGCCAAGTTTCACCACCTTGGTCTCTGTCTTTATTGTTTCTGTCTTGATTTCATGCGACTCTACCATGTGCGTCTTACCATTGGCAGCCTCAGTGAAGGGGGTGTACTTGATATCGTAAGCGACAATGGTCTTGCCGACCAGTTCCTGACCGGTGAAATTCTTGCTGATTTCACCGTCGACGGTGTACACACGAATGGTGTCTACGGGGGCAGACGCCATGCCCTTTGCAATGCCTGCAAGAAGCAGGAGGAAAGTGAAGATTGTTTTTTTCATCGTTGTATCTTTTTTATTCAACTTTTTTCTGATATTCTTTCAAACCACGCTACAAGTTCGGTCCATGCACGTCTACCTCTCCGCCACTGCTATACTCCGCGGTGGGATGGTCGGTATCGCAAAGGGCATAGACGGCCATTTCAGAAGCATCGGAGACATCGACAATATACGTTTTGACCATACCGTCGGCCGCAGTGGAGGAGACAAGAAAGGCATTGCCCTTGCGCTCGATGCCGACATTGACACACGAGGAAGAGGCAACCTTCAGCACGCTGGCGAGGTCCATACGGTTTTCAGATGCCGCAGTGGAGTTGACGGGAGCCGTCTTGCGGCGACGTCTGTTCTCCGTCTGCGGATGCGATGGAGCAGGATTGGCACTTTGGGCCGTCGTAGATGCCAAAGCGGAGATTGTACTTGGGACTGTCTGAGAGGATGAAGATGGAGAAATGGCAACGGACGAAGACTGAGGGGCAACGGTATCGGGAGCATCCGATGGTCTCACGACAAAATAGCCCAACACGGCAACGGCAGCAGCGGAACAACCGGCCAACAAGCGGATACGCCATTGAGAAGCAGGACGACGAGCAGGTTGAGCGCGATGGGACAACAGGCGATCGAACTCAATGACGGCCGTCTCCGACGGTTCATCTATCGAGGACGACACCCGTTCATCCAAGCCCAAGAGCAGGGCGGCGGCCTCACGTTCATCGGCATCTACCAAGGAGACGGTGCGGTAATAGACTGTCAGCGACTGTTCCTCCTCGATGGTGGTATCACCTTCAAGATAGCGGCACAGAAGAAGGATGCGCGTCGGTTTGTCGGTCATGTCATGTGTCATCGTACTTGTCTTTTTCATCGTTCCTTCCCTTTCATACTTTTTATCAGCGACTTGCGTGCGGCTGAAATCAGCGTTTTTGCACTGGCCTTGGTGGTGCCACACACGGCGGCAATATCTTCGAGGGCCATACCCTCGCTGCGCATCAGTAACATACGGCGTTGGGTGGACGGCAGTCGGGCGAGGCCCTTTTCGAGGGCATAGTGAAGGGCCTCATCGGTTTGCCGTGTTTCGGCTGCCGCCGGAACGGCAATACGCACCTTGTCGAGCGGTGCCGCCAATGGTACTCCCCGACGGTAGAGGTCTACGCAAACATTCTTGGCGATAGCAACGGTCAAGGCTTCCACATCGCGGTAACCATCGGTTTTGTCGTCCATGCGCCACAGCCTCAGGAGGGTCTCCTGCGCCACATCATCGGCCTGCTCTGCCCGATCTACGGCGGCAAAGAACCGCTCGGCAAGGGCGATAATCTTAGGCCGTAGGCGTGTGGCCAACTGTTCGAAATGTGCTTTATCCATCGGTGATTGCTTGCTACGTTTCGGGGCGCTTCTACTATAGTGACGCACAAATATACGAAAGGTCAACAAATAACGGCTACTTTTTTTTCTCATTGTCCGCCTTAACCGCCTTAACCGATCGTACGAAAACACTTTTTTGATAAAAAATTTGGAGAATTGGTCAAAAGGACTTACCTTTGCACCCACAAAACTTATGCGCATACATAAGTTGGGCTTTTAGCTCAGTTGGTTAGAGCAACAGACTCATAATCTGGAGGTCCTAGGTTCAAGCCCTAGATGGCCCACAAGCATTGAAGCAGTCACGAAATTCGTGACTGCTTTTTTTTCGTATAATACGGGGAGATTTAAAAAATTCCAACGCCTTATTAGTACGATATAAAAATAAGTTTCCCCTATTTGGGGCTTTTTCTGTAAGCCGCTGGCGTCATGCCGACATGGGCGATGAAATAGCGACGGAAACTGCTCTGCGAGTTGAAACCAGACTTTTGGGCAATATCGTCCAAAGAGAGATTGGTTGTCTTCAGCAGTTCCATGGTCTGTCCAATACGCCACCGGTTGACGTACTCATAGAAAGTGGTTTGCAATTGCTGATTTAGGTAATTTGAGATATAGGTACGGTTGGTACCAAGTTCCTGCGCAAGGTCGTTGATATTCAGCGTAGGGTTCAAATATATCTTCTTGTCACGGAACACTTCCTCAAAATGTTCAACAAAATGATAGCCCTGCAGTTTTTCCTCAGCCAGTCCTTTAGTAGGTTGAAGTTCTTCCACCACTTTGTTTTTCTCCAAAGCCTCCAGCATATCCTCCTGTTTGTAGACAAAGTAGCAGAACATACCAAAAGCAAATATCACTGACACGTTATAAAGAGCCACCGAATAGTCATCGGCCATAATCGTGGCAAAAGACCACACTCCTATTATACCTATATATAAATAGACGATATACTTCAGCCAACTGAGAGACAAGTTGTCGTCTGAAAAATTGTCTACGAGAACCTTGTTGTATTGTCTGACCGCTATGAAGCCATAAATGATGATAAAAAGTGAATAGAGTTGTGTAAATAGCAGTATTGACCTATAAATGCGTTCATTCCCTGAAACGGTAAACGCTGTAAGAACCGCTCCATACAGACACCCGTTTATCCCAACCAACGTCTTCAATTTCTTTTGAGGATGCGTAAGCCGTATAATGATCAGTAGCGCCCACGGCACCACCGTCATTTCAACAATATCGGTAATGTGGGACGACAACGGCACTCTCTCAAATGGTGTGAAATAAAAGAGAATCACCTCAAACGTGGTAATACACAAGAGATATGCCATGAAGAAGAACATCATTCTCTGCAAACGATGCTTACATCCCTTTTGGTACATTATTACCGTATACAATACTTGCGACATGAACAACATGCCGAAAGAGAAGTCATTGACTGATTTTGCCAGTTCGTTTATCATGCGAGGGTTTAAGGTGATTGCTGAGGTGTTAAGGTAGTTTATAGAACCCGCCTTTATTCATTTGGCAAAGGAACACAAAATAATCGGTACCCAAGCCGTTCCAATCGGTAAATTTTCAATCAGCGGGTAAAAAAGTCGTTGTCAATCTGTACAATTGACGCTTTGTCATTGTGGTTTTGCCTCTTGCCATCTACTTTTGCAGCAAAACCTAAAACTATGGGAATATTCAATTACAACGAGGAGCTGGCCAGTATCCGCAATGATGTCAGCACACTGAAAAAGCAGATGGAGGGGTTGCTCGCTGCAAGGGAGCCGAAGGAAGAGCCTCCCCAAGAGCCGCATATTGCAGAAGCAGCAACAGCACCACCACAAACGGAAGAACCTGTCACCACACCGCCACCGACAGAAACCTCACATGCGAAAGACGGCCAACTTGCAGAGGAGATACGGAAACTTGCAGAGAAAATTGACACGGCAGTCTATCAGGAGGGTATCATCCGCGACCTGCACCATGAACTTCAGCAACTGAAAAAAGGACTTTTAGAGAGTATCAGCCGCAGTTATGCCATGGACATCGTCAACATCTATGAACGCATCTGCGACACCAACGCTCATTTCGACCCGTCGTCTGACACATTCGATGCGACAAGCATCAAACACCTGCTTGAGAACAACATTCTCTACATCACCGACCTCTTGGAGGACGAATATTCTATTGACAAGTTTGAGCCCCAACCTGGTTCAGACTATAAGCCCAAAGAGCAGAAAGCCATACGCACCATTGACACTGACAATCAAGCGGAGCCAAACACTGTGGCTCAATGCCACTCCGCCGGATTCCGCGACATGACCTCCGGACGTACCATAAGACAAGCCCGCGTCACCGTCTACAAACTAAAAAGTTCACTCACCAAAAATAATTAAACATTATGAAAGATTCCACCCGTGCCGTCTACGGCATCGACCTCGGCACAACATATAGTTGCATAGCACAAGTTGACAAATTCGACCAGGCCATCGTACTCACCAATTTCGACGGCAACCTCACCACGCCGTCGGTTGTCTACTTCGAGAGTGAGGACAAAATCATCGTTGGCCAGGAGGCGAAGGGCATGCTCGCCACCGAACCGCAAAACTGCGTAAGTTTCGTCAAACGCTCCATGGGAATAGATGAGGACTTCGACAAAGCCACCAACAAGTATCCCTATCATCTCGACCCATCGGAAATCTCTGCACTCATACTGAAGAAACTCGTACAGGATGCCAACGATCTCGGCGACAACCCCGAACCGGTGAAAGACGTGGTCATCACCTGCCCCGCATATTTCGGTACAAAGGAGCGTATGCAGACCAAGCAGGCGGGTGAGATTGCCGGTCTCAACGTTCTCGCCATCATCAACGAGCCCACCGCCGCAGCAATAGCCTACGGTATGAAGTCCACCGAGCGCAAGACGGTCCTCGTCTACGACCTCGGCGGCGGCACCTTCGATGTGACCATCATCAATGTCAACGGCGGAGCAATAAAGGTCATAGCCACCGGCGGCGACCACCATCTCGGCGGTGTAGACTGGGACACAGAGTTGGCGGCATACATGCTCGACCAGTTCAACACGCAGACGGGCAGCAACTACACCATGGACGACGAGGAACTGAAATACACCCTTCTTCTCGAAGCGGAGACAAAGAAGAAACAACTGTCGGCAAAAGAAGTCGTGAAGTGCAACGTGCAGTACGACGGTCAGTCTGCACGTTTCGAGATTTCGCGCCAACTCTTCGACGAACTCACAAAAGCCCACCTCGACGAGACCATCGACGCTACGCGTAAGGTCATGGACATTGCCCGCGAAAAAGGCTACAAAGACCAACTTGAGTTTCTCCTTGTCGGAGGGTCAAGCCGTATGCCGCAAGTAAAGGCACGACTCGACAGCGAGTTCGGTTGCGACGCCAAACTCAACGACCCCGACCAGTGCGTAGCAAAGGGTGCAGCCATCTATGCCATGAACGAGGCCTACTCACAGGCTATAAAAGAATACGAGGATGGCGACCGAGACGTCCCGCCCGTGAAAATGCACGGTCCGAGAACACGTGTGGTCAACGTGACGAGCAAGACCTACGGCACCGACTTCACCGATGAGAGCGGTCGCGCTATGGTGCGCAACATGATTTTCGCCAACACATCGCTACCGATGAAGATGACCGAGACCTTCCGCACGATGAGCGACAACCAAAGTTATGTGCCCATCAAGGTCATGGAGAGCGACTTCACCAGTCCCAATACCGACGCTGTCGTCGAGGAGCGTTTCTGTACCATGCTCGAAGACCGTAGACTCGAGATACACCAAAACTGGCCGAAAGGCACCGACGTACAGGTCATCTTCGATGTCGACCAAGAGGGTATCCTCCATGTGCATGCGGAGGTGGGCAGCGAGCAACTCGACTTCACACTTAAGATACAAGGTGTGAAATCGGGCGAAGAACTCAGCAAGTCGATAGCGTCTATAAGCAAAACCATCGTAGAATAAATGCAAGAGGCGATTTTCAATCTTCGACTGAAGAAGTGGACTGAGGCTGTCCATACGCTTGAAGCCAATGCCGACAGCCTCGCGTCCGCCGAGCAGGATGCCGTCAGCACCCTGAAGAACCTGTGGCGTAGTGCGCAGTTCTCGCCAGCCACCACACGCCGTGTAGAACGTATGGTGAAACTGCTCAGCGACAGCGACAAACTCCACGGCAACAACCGCGACATTGTGCAGGCGAGCAAGGATTTTCGTGGTGTGGCCCGCGAGATGTACACCACCGATGCGGAAACCTTCCACCAGTTTGCCGACGCGATGCAGAAAGCCGTCGGCGGTCCGCGCTTGAGCGCGCAACAGCAAGCCAGACGCAACGCCGCCACGACTACGCCGCCCAACAGATACGTCTCAACCAACAGAAACACTCCAGCCAGCAGACCTGCTCCGGCCAACAGGTCCGACGCGACAAACAAGCCTGCGACAGTACGTTCCTCTACCGTCAGGACATCGTCCATCCGTCAGCAACGGCAGCCGCAGCCACCGCGACAGCAAAGCGCACTGCGGCCATTCGTTCATCGTCTGACTGAGGCATGGCCTACGCTTACCACCACCGCAGTGTTGCTTGCGATTATCGTTCTTGGCGTATACACCGCATGGACAAAAGCAACGGCAACACCTCCGTACGACTACGCCACATTGCTGAAGGGTACGTGGAACGGCGAGGCTGCCGGACTGCCAGCAACGCTAATACTCTCCCCCACTTCACCGACAAACGGTGAGGAGAGCGACATTGCCTTGCAAGCAGTGCTCTACGTCAAGAAGAAAAACGTACTGGCGAAAGACAGTCTCATTGGCAAGTGCGACATACAGCGGGAGGGCTGCTACATCAATTTGTCGAAGGCGGTGGCAAGCGACAGTCTGACTGAGACCTACCGGCTTTTTGTCGCTCGTGACGGCTGCTCACTGAGTGGCAACATCATCAGTGCATCTGGCGAGAAGACACAAACCGTCAATCTCAACAACGGTGGCAAGGGAACAATGTCGCAACTTGCTACCGCCGGAGCACCGCAGTATATCCTCTATCCGCTGCATACAGACAGCGTGACCTGTTACCGTGTCGTGTTCAAAGATACGGCATGGGTGGTGAATGATTATTCCAAAACGAAGGTGTTTCCCCGCGGTATGATCATCGACTCTTGCGGACTGCCACGGTCGGCAGAGCGCAACGTCATATTCATAAACGGCGGAAAACATTATCAAGTCAGCCTGTCAAACTTGAAATGGAGCAAGACCAATCCCGACAGTCAGCACAACCCTCTATACGCTGATACAGAGCAGCGACACAGCGACATCGGGATATTCTTCACGACCCTTTGGCCATGCTGGCTGGTTGTCGGTCTCATCGGCTTGCCGTTTCTGCTCACCATCATTCTGCCGCTGCTACTGTCACGCATTGCGTCTATGCGCGGATTTCTCGTTGCCGTCCTGAAGGCGATGGTGGTCGTCATGCCGTTGTGTCTGATGGCCGTGGCAGCGATAGAAATCGCCGACTATCAGATCTTCGGTGGAAAGGCCTTCTGGTGGTGCGACAAAGATCGCTACGGCTACCTTGGCTCTGCGCTCCGCATCATTCCATTCCTGCTCGTTGTCGTGGCCCAGATCATGAGCATCTGGTGGTATGAAGGCGTACTCTTCGCCGGCAAGGAAAACGAAAGCAAGAAGATACACATGAAGCACGCCGTCATCGGTTTCCTCGTGAGCATACCAACACTCATCATCTTCCTGTTGGTGGCGCAGATGGGGTTCGGATGGAGAGGGAAGAGTGCCGATTGGACAGCCGTGGTCATATTCCTCGCCATTATCCTGACGGGTGTCATCACTACCCTCGTGAGAAATATCCAAGAGACTGGCGCATGGCGCGGCACCCTCATCACGATTTTCGTACTGGTGTATATCATTGGTTGCATGGTCGCCGTTGGCGGACTCATTGTCGCCATACTCCAGGTACTCATCCCCCTGTTGTGCGGACTGTTCGGTCTCGCCGTCATTGGCGGCCTCCTGCTTGGCGGCGGACGTGGAGATACTCTCTACAGAGACAAATATGGAAATCTCTACCGACGTGTGTAAAGTACACACGTCTGGAAACCGCCCAAAATAGAACCCTCCTAAAACAAGATTTATGGAAACAACAATAGAAGAAATCCGTTCAGAATACATGAAGGCGCTGAAAAAGGCAGAGTCATCACCTCTCCGTTCAGGTGCCGACGACCTCAACACCTATAAAGATGTCTGCGCTGGCTGCACCCTCATCGTAGAAGACAATCTCAGAAAGCAACGCCGCTATTGGGAGAACAGCCAACTGGCCCACACACTATTGCATTATGGCACATGGCTGGAGCAGTTCGACCACATGCTCGACTTCATAGGCGAGGCTACAAGACGTATGGTAGACTGCACGTTTGACCACCCCCGGCTAAAACTACAATTGCTCGAATTGCGGCTGAATATTCTTCATCGCTTAGAGATACTGGCCGACCATGACCTGTCGGTGACAGAAGATGTGACAAACCAGATACACCTGTACCGACGCAACATCGATTACGCCGACAAAGGAGAATTGGACAACATTCGTGAGGAAGGACACCTCAAAAGCGACCCTGTGGAGTGGACCCGTGAATATGAGTCGGTCATTGATGATGTGGAACGCGAACTTGACCTCATACTGTACGCTCACCCCCGGGGCATGGGCTTCTGTCACGCTATGTGGTACCACAAAAGACAGGTGCTCGAAATGTACGGCATAGAGTGGCACTCGCCTCATGTGATGAACCCACGAGTGATGTTTGACTGAAGGTAGATTCCATAAAGGCGGGTTCTATAAATTACCTTTGATGGATTTTTGAATTTTAGCCGAGCAGATT